>JAWLDG010000012.1:0-177753 GCA_041686775.1 Luteolibacter sp.
AGGATTGCGTGGCATCCGGCCAGTTTGGTGCCACTAAATATGGTGTACAAGCCTTGATTGTCACTATTTACGGAACATCCCTAGCTTGATCACCCTGGCTGGGGCCGCGGGTTTGACAAATTTCACGTGCTTGAATAATCAAGCCTCGTGAATGACTCGGTCGCAACCTGGTATTACACCCGCGAGGGCAAGCAGAACGGACCCGTGACGCTTGCGGAGCTGAAGGGCCTCGCGACCGCAGGCACCCTCAACCCGCGCCACGACATGGTCTGGTCGCAGGGCATGAAGGACTGGCAGCCCGCCGGGGAGGTCGATGGGGTTTTCGAAAAACGGGTGGCGTCGGAAACTTCCGCGCCCGCGGCACCTGTTTCCGCGGCACCCGCCCCGGCCGCCGTTCTGAATCCCGATCCCTACGCCCCACCCGCCGAGATCGGGGTGGATTCGGAGGCCTTGCAGCACGCTACCTGGCCGGGTGCGCGCCGGCGTTCCTATATCATGATGGCGATGGTGGTGCCGATGATCTGGCAGATCGGCTTTGCCTTGGTGGTGCAGTTGATGGGCGAAGGAACGAATGCGGAGGCCATGGGACTGGCGGTGGCGGCGACGTGGCTTGTGGTCATGGTGCTGGCGATTTTCTTCGGCGTTCAGCGCCTCGCGAACCTGGGCATGAGCCGCTGGTGGTATCTCGGCAACCTGGTGCCCATCCTCAACCTGTGGATCGGCTACCGGATGTTCGCCTGCCCCGCGGGATACGCCTATCATAAGAAACTCGACGGTCCGGGCATCGCGCTCGCGATCCTCTACTGGCTGTTCATCGCGCTGATCGTGCTGCTGGTGGTGGGTGTTCTGCTTCTGGGCGTGGGTCTTGCGGGAAATTCCGAGTTCCGGGAAATGATCGAGCAGATCAACCGGGCCAATTCATCATCCGGCCAGTGATCCGATCCTCCAAGCTGGCCGACGAACGCCGCGAAGCGGGCGCCATCGAGTGCTGGCTGCTGCACGGCGCGGTGGGCATGGCGGCGGACTGGCGGGATTTCGCGAAATGTCTCGCGGAGAAAAAAACCGGCAGCCGCGCGGTGGACTTGTGGCGGTTTCTCGAATGTGAGCCGATGCCCATCGCGGACTTCGGCGCGGCCTTCAATGCGGATGCCGGCGACAACGCCCGCAGCACTCCGAAGGTTCTGTCAGGATACTCGATGGGCGGCCGGCTCGCCTTGCACGCGCTGTTGGAAAACAATCCTCCCTGGCAGGCGGCGGTGATCGTTTCCGCCCATCCCGGTCTGGAGAACGAGACCGAGCGCGAGGCACGCCGCGCGGCCGACGCGGAATGGGCGACGCGCGCGCTGACCCTGCCGTGGCTGGAGTTTCTAACAGCATGGGACGCGCAACCGGTGCTCGGCACGGCGTTTCCGCGGCCGCCGGGCGCGGCGGGCTCGCTGGCGATGCGCCGCCGCGAAATCGCCCGCAGTTTCGTCGATTGGTCGCTCGGCGCGCAGCAGCCGCTGTGGGAGCGCCTGCATGAAATCGCCATTCCGGTAATGTGGGTGGCCGGGGAAAACGACGCGAAGTTTCTCTCTCTCGCCCGCCGCGCGGTGGAGCGGATGCCGCGGGCCGCGCTCGCCATCGCACCCGGCGCGGGTCATCGCGTGCCATGGGAGGCGCGCGACTGGTTGGCAGCGGAAACGGCCCGCTTTCTAACAAACTACCGGCTGCCGCCTGCCAGATAATCCGTCTCCGGCTCGCGCAGGATCCTCCATCCGCGCTGCACGTATTTGAACGCGGACCATACGGTGAACATCGTCGCAATGACACAGGGCCATACCGGCGGCATTTCGGTGACGCGCAGCATCACCCAGCCGAGCGCGAACATCTGCGCGGCGGTGGTCCATTTCCCGCTCCAATGCGGCTGGATGCGCACCCGCTTGCCACGCGAGTGCAGCAGACGGATGCCACTGAGGATGATGCAATCGCGCAGCACCACGACGATCGCGAACCACAGCGGCAGCCGCCAGCCCGGCACGCCCCAGTCCACCAGCGAGAGGGTGATCACGCCGGCCAGGAGCAGCAGCTTGTCGGCAAGCGGATCGATGAACGCGCCGAACTTCGAGATCTGGCTGTAGTGCCGCGCCACCCAGCCGTCCACACCGTCGCTCGCCGCCGCCAGCACGAAGATGCCAAGCGCCCACCAGCGCAGGCTTTCGTCCGGCGCGCCCGCCGCGGTGGACCTGCCGTATGCCACCGCCAGCACCGTGAACACCGGCACCAACAACATCCGGCCGATGGTGATCTTGCTGGCCAGGGTCAAGGTCATACGGGTTTTTTATCAAGCATCGCGCCGCAGCGGAACAGGAAATTGCGCGGCTTGCCACCATGGGCCTGCGATGGTGCATTGGCGGCGTGAGCTGGAACTTCGAAAGCGTGGCCGTGGTCGGTGCCGGAGCGGTGGGACTTTACTACGGCGGACGGCTCGCCGAAGCGGGTGGCGATGTGCGGTTTCTCGTGCGCTCGGATTTCGATGCGTTGAAATGCGAAGGCTTGCGTGTGGAAAGCGTACATGGCGATTTCCACCTGCCCGCACCGCAGGTTTTCCAATCCAGCCGGGAAATCGGCCCGGTCGATCTGGTCATTGTGACGTGGAAAGCCACCGCCAACGATTATCTAACAGAAGTTCTGCCGCCGTTGCTGCACGAGCGTACCGAAGTGCTCACCTTGCAGAACGGCCTCGGCAACTGCGAGGCCATCGCCGCCATCGCCGGCCAGGAACGCGTGCTCGGCGGGCAATGCTTCGTGTGCCTCAACCGGATCGAGCCGGGATTCGTGAAACATCTCGCCGGCGGGAAAATCACACTCGGCGAGTGGAAACCCGGCGTTCCCGGCCGCGCCGCGGAAATCGCCCGCCGCTTCAAGGAAGCGAACGTTTCCGCCACCGCCGTGGACGATCTCGAGCGCGCGCAATGGGAGAAACTCGTCTGGAACATCCCCTTCAACGGCCTCTCCGTCGCCGAGGGCGGCGTCACCACCGACACCCTGCTCGCGTCTCAGGAAACCGAATCTGAAATCCGCTCGCTGATGGAGGAAACGATCGCCGCCGCCCGCGCGCTCGGCCATCCGCTCGAAGATTCGCTCATCGATTTCAACATCGACCGCACCCGCCCGATGGGCGCTTACCGCACCTCCAGCATGATCGATTTCACCGAAGGCCGTGAAGTCGAGGTGGGGCCGATCTGGCGCGAACCGCTGCAGCGCGGCACCGCGGCGGGCGTGAAAATGCCGCACTTGGAAAAACTGCTCGCCCGTATCGAATCGCGCATGGCCGAACGCGGGTGAACGGAGCGGCTTGCATGCCGCCACACAGGCCTGTTTGCTCGGCGCATGAGTTCCGCACCGCCCGCCGCCCGCATCCGCCACTCCGCCTGCCGCTGGTGTTACGAGGACATCCCGCTGGAGGAAATGTGCGCGGCGGGAAAGGAAATGGGGCTGGAGTCGATCGAGCTGCTTCATCCCGAGGACCAACCGCTGCTGGAAAAACACGGCCTGCAATGCGCGATCTACAGCTTTCCCACCGCCAAACTGCCGGACGGCTCGGTGGTGGGCCCCATCGAGAACGCCTTCAACCGCATCGAAAACCACAACACGCTGGTCGAGATCTATCAGAACCGCCTGCGCGAGATGGCGGCCGTCGGCGGCGACAAGCTGATCTGTTTTCCCGGCAACCGCCGCGGCATGGACGATGAACAAGGCATGGAACATTGTATCGCCGGCCTGAAGCGACTGCTGCCGCTGGCGGAGAAACTCGGCGTCACACTGGTGATGGAGCTTCTCAACAGCAAGGTGGACCACCCGGATTACATGTGCGACCGCAGCGCATGGGGCATCGAGCTTTGCCATCGCATCGCCAGCCCGAACTTCGGCTTGCTCTATGATATCTATCACATGCAGGTGATGGAGGGGGATGTGATCGCAACCATCCGCAAACATCACGACTGCTTCGTCCATTACCACACCGGCGGCGTGCCGGGCCGGCATGAGATCGACGCCACCCAGGAGTTGAACTACCCGGCGATCATGCGGGCGATCGCGAAGACGGGCTACACGGGCTTCGTCGGCCAGGAATTCATCCCGACATGGCCCGACAAACTGGCCGCGCTGCGCGAGGCGGTTCGGATCTGCACGATTTGACCAAGAAAAAACCGGCCGCCATCCTGTCCATGAAATCCCATCTCCTGCGAATCTCCATACTTCTCATCACATTTGCCACAGGGGCCCGTGGCGAAATCGACCGCGACACGCGCATGGCATGGTGGCGCGAGGCACGCTTCGGCATGTTCGTCCACTGGGGGCTCTATTCCTCGCTCGCCGGAACGTGGGATGGAAAACCGGTGCCGCGGGACCGCAATCTGGAACACACCCAGCGGATCGTCGGTGCGGATACTTACACCTATGCCGCCGCGGCGATACCGGGCTTCCGACCGAAGGGGGACTTCGCCACCGCATGGGCGCAGCTCGCACGGCGAGCCGGTTGCGGCTATGTGGTTTTCACCACCAAACACCACGAGGGTTTCGCGTTGCACGATTCGAAACTCACCCAGTTCGATGCCGGCGACATCCTCAACCGCGATCTCGTACGTGAAATCACCGAAGCACTGCGCAAGGAGGGATTGCGCGTCGGATTCTATCACTCGGTTATCGACTGGCACCATCCGCAATACGATTACACGCGGGCGAAATACCCACCCTACCCGGAGAATGGCAAACGGATGACCCATGGCCCACGCGACCATGACCGCTATGTCCGGTTTCTCCACGGCCAGGTCGGTGAGTTGATGTCTAACTACGGCAAGGTGGACATCGTCTGGTGGGATTACAGCTCGTTCGGCTTCGATGGAGAGGAGGCATGGAAAGCCGGAGAATTGATGGAATTATGTCGCGGGAAGCAGCCCCACATCATCATGAACAACCGTCTTTTCCGCAGACCGGAGGCAGGTTTCAGCATGGATGGCGGCTTCGATCTCAGCCGGCCGCTCGATGTGAAATTCGGCGACTTCGGCACACCCGAGCAACATGTGCCGGCAGCCTTCGATGCCAGAATGGACTGGGAGACCTGCATGACGATGAACGACACCTGGGGCTACAGCGAACACGATCGCAACTGGAAGAGCCCGGAAACCATCATCCGCAGCCTGATCGACATCACCAGCAAGGGCGGCAATTACCTGCTCAACATCGGTCCCATGGGCGACGGCTCCATCCCGCAATCGAGCATCGACATCATGACCGCGGTCGGCAAATGGATGGACACCAATGCCGAGGCCATCCGCGGCACGGCCAAATCACCGCTCGGGCTGCCGGAATTCGATGGCCGCATCACCGTGAAAGAAGGGGTTTACTACCTGCATTTGTTTTCCCGGCCCGAGGACGGACGACTGACGGTGACTGTTCCCGGGTCCAAGGCCACACTGCTGGATGGCGGACTGGTCCTGAAGGTGACGCACGATGGCGACCGGACTGTCATTCTACTTCCCCCGACGCTGCCTGACCCCGTTGCCAGTGTGATCCGCTTGGAATGACGCGCGTGATGCCACTTGTCATGTGTCGACCTCATCCACCACACGGCTGGCGAGGCTGCCGTCAGAGAGGCGGGTGTGAATCAACGCGCCGGGCACGATGCCGGCCACCGAGCGCAGGATTTTTCCGTGCTCGTCCATGGTGATGGAAAAACCGCGCTGGAAGGCGGAATCCGGGCCGAGCGCGCGCAGCAGGCCGGCGAGGTGTTTGAGCTGCTCGCCGCGGTCGGAAACGATCCGGTCACCGGCACGTTGGAAGCGGCTGCGTAGCTGCGCGACGTGATCGATGCGCCGTTGCAGCACCCGTGCCGGATGGTGGGCGCGGTGCGCGGTGCGGACGTGGCTGAGCCGTGCGGCGAACGCTTGAAGGTTCGACTCGGTGGTCGTGAGCAGGCGTCCGCGCAGGTGGTCGAGCCGCAGTGTCGGTTCGCGCAGCAAACGCTCGCCACCGCGTTGCAGGGCACCCCGTTTCAACGAATCGAGCGCCATGCGGGCGCGTTGCAGCCGCTCGATGACGTGCCGTTCCAGCCTGCGCCGCAGATGCGAGAGTTTCTCCAACAACTCCGCGCCGTCCGCCACCGCCAGTTCGGCCGCGGCGCTGGGGGTGGGCGCGCGCAGGTCGGCCACGAAGTCGGCGATGGTGAAATCGATCTCATGGCCCACCGCCGAGATGATCGGTATCGGACAGGCGGCGATAGCCCGGGCGACGATTTCCTCGTTGAAGTTCCACAGATCCTCGATCGATCCGCCGCCGCGGCCGACGATGATCACATCGCAGCGCGGATGGCCGAATTTTCCCGGCTCGCCGAGCTGGCGGATGGCGCGGGCGATTTCGAGTTCCGCACCCTTGCCTTGGACTCTAACTGGGAAAAGCACCGGTTGAACCCACGGCGCACGTCTTGTTAAAACATTGAGCATGTCCTGCAGGGCCGCGCCGCTGCCGGAAGTGACGAGGCCGATGGTTCTCGGAAACCCGGGAATCGGCCGCTTGCGGTCGGCGTCGAACAAACCCTCGGCCTGGAGTTTGCGTTTCAAGGCCTCGAAGCGCGCCTGCAAGTCGCCCGCACCGGCACGTTCCGCTTTCTGCACGATGATCTGAAGCTGCCCGCGCGCCTCATAGACGCTCGCCTCGGCGAAGACCTTCACCTTCGCGCCGTCTTCGAGCGCGTCGGAACCCTCGCGCCGACGCGCGCCGAACATCGCACAGGAAATCTGCGCGCCCTCGTCCTTGAGCGAGAAATACCAGTGCCCACTCGCCTGCTTGCGGAGATTGGAAACCTCGCCCTCCACCCAGACCTCGCCGATCTGGATCTCCAGCAGGTTTTTCATCCGCCGCAGCAACTGCGTGACGCTCAGCGCCCCGGGAGCGCCAAGCCCCAGCTTGGCGCGGGTTTCTTGAGATGGCTGATCGGGTGAGTTCATGGTGAATTGGAAGATTTCGCGCCGAGCTGGGGCTCGGCGCTCCCGGGTCAGCGGCGCTTGGGTTTCCGCTTGGCTTGTTTTTTTCCGCGCCGTGGCGGGCCGGCCTTGGCGGCGGGTTTTGGGGCCGGCTTTTCGCGCCGGCGGGCGGGCGGGGCCTGGCGCGGGTGGATGGATTTCGTGCCGGTGCTGGTGGGCGGGCCGGCGACGGAGAAGTCGACGAAGCGTTTTTCCAGATCGAGGCCGGTGACATGGAGCGGCAGGCGCATGCCCATGGCGATGACCATGCCATCGGCGGAGACCCACGCGCCGCGGTGGCCTTCGAGCCGCCAGCGGCCGGGCGGCAGATCCTCGCGCTTGACCACGCCGCGGATGGCCATGTCCGGAATCTCGACCATCAGGCCCATCGGCCGGACGTCGGTGACGAGGCCGTCGAACACATGCGGATCGTGCTTCTCGGCGACGCGCTGGAGGTATTCGAAGAGCTTGATCTGCTTGGTTTCGCTTTCGGCCTCGGCGGAGTTGCGCTCGGTGTCGGAGATATGACGTGAGATCTCGCGCAGCTCGGATTGCGAGGGCGTGCGGTCTGGCTTTTTCGGCGCGTTCTGCAACAACGGCTGCAAGGCGCGGTGCACGATGAGGTCGGCGTAGCGGCGGATCGGGCTGGTGAAATGACAGTAGTCGCCCTTCGCCAATCCATAGTGGCCGACCGGCTCGGCGGAATATGCGGCGCGCTTGAGACTTTTCAGCAAACCCAGCTTGATGATGTGCTCCTCGGGCGTGCCCTTCGATTCATCCAACAACTTCTGGATGTGCGCGCGGTTGGTGAGGTCGCCGGGGCGGTAGCCGTGGAGCATGGCGGTCTCGGTGTAATCCATCAGCCGCGACGGATCGGGGTCTTCGTGAATCCGATAGACGGCGGGTTTCATCCGCTCGCGCAGCACCTTGGCCACGGCGTCGTTGGCGGCGAGCATGCATTCCTCGACGAGCTGGTGGCTTTCGGTATGGATCACCGGCTCGGCGGCGACGGCGCGGCCTTTGGAATCGAGGCGGATCTTGATTTCCGGCATTTCCAGGTCGAGCGCGCCACTGGCGAAGCGGCGGCGGCGCAGGATGGACGCCATTTTCCATGCCTCCCGCACCATCGGCACAAGCTGCGGGTCGGAGCCTTTCGGCGCGGGTTTGCCATCGAGGATCGCCTGCGCCTGTTCGTAGGAAAGCTTGGCGCGGCTGTGGATCACGGCGTCGAGGAAACTCGCCTTGGTGACCTTGCCCTCGGATGATATCTCTAACAGCGCGCACTTCGTGAGCCGGTCCACATCCGGCTTGAGCGAGCAGATGCCATTGGAAAGCTCCACCGGCAGCATCGGCAGCACGCGGTCCACGAGATAGGTCGAGTTGCCGCGCTCGACGGCCTCCTTGTCCATCACGCCGCCGGGCTTGATGTAATGCGACACATCGGCGATGTGCACGGCGAGCCGCCAGCCGTTGCGCGTTTTCTCCAGCCAGATCGCGTCGTCGTGGTCCTTGGCGTCGGCGGGGTCGATGGTGATCACGAGCTTGTCGCGCCAATCCTCGCGGCGGGCCAACTCGGCGGGCTCCACCTCGTCGGGCACCGCGCGGGCGGCGGCGAGCACGTCATCGGGAAACGAGGTGCGCAATCCATAGCGGTGGATCACGCCGATGATGTCCACGCCCGGATCGCCCGGCCAGCCGAGCACCTCGATGATGCGTCCGCGCGGCGCGACGCCCGGGTCGCGCCAGTTTTCCAAATCCACCACCACCATCTGCCCCGGCTGCGCGGTCGTGTCGCCCACCAGATCGACGTGGCCGTCCACCGCCTTGTCTTCGCACTCGATCCAGCCGAAGCCCTTGTTTTGGCGGAAAATGCCGACCAGGCGGCCGGACCGGCGGGAGAGCACTTTCTCGACCCGCCCGCGCGATTCCTCGGGGGCATCGGGAACGATTTCCGCGCGCGACCCGCTGCGACGGCGCGCCCCGGGCTTCTGGATGGCGACGAGCACGCGGTCGCCATCGAGCGCGGTGCCGGAATCGCGGCGCGGGACATGAACGCGGTCGAGCGCGACGAGATCGATTCCGGTGGCGAGATTGTCCGGGTCGGTCAGATCGGGGAAAAAGAACGCGTGGCCCCTGGGGTGGAACTTGAGGGTGCCGGTGAGCCGGTTGCCGGCGCTGGCGCGCAGCGTGTAGCAGGCCTTTTTCCCCTCTTGGACGATTCCTTCGGAAACAAGCGCCTCGATCGCCCGCCTCAACTCCGAGCGGCGGTCGGCCGACACTTGCAGGCGGCGCGCCAGCATCGACTTGGTCACCGGCTGTGCGGGATTGGATTTCATGAACGCGAGCACCTCGTCTCGCAATGTCTTTCCGGGCATGTCCGAATCTGCCGTCTCGTCCGGTGCCCGGCAATGGCAAACCTCGGAACAAGCGGGCATATTTGGGTTGCATTGCGGGGGGCAGGCCGCCAAAACGCGCGCCGGAAATCATCAACATTTCCTAAGTATCCAATGCGACTTCGCCACTTTGTCAGCCTCTCGGCCTTCATTCTCTGCGGATGGCTGACGGTGACCTTCGTGACCGAAGTTCCGGTAAAGCGCTATCCGAAGCTGGAAAAGCAGGTCATGGAAGACGGGCGGCAGGCGCTGGAGCCGGAGCTTCCGCTGGTCGCGGCCGACGGGCAATCCGACGCAGGGCTATTTTCCGTCTCGCACTAAACTGCTGGGCCGTGCAAGTTGCGCCGCATGGCGGAAGAACCGATTGTTTGTGATACCAAGGCGCTGGCTCTCGAAGTCGAACCCGGCGTCCACTGGTGGTGCTCGTGTGGGCGCTCCACCCATCAGCCGTTCTGCGACGGCTCGCACAAGGGCACCGGCCTGCAACCGGTGAAAATCGAGGTCTCCGAGAAAAAGACGCTCTGGTTCTGCCAGTGCAAGCACACCGGAAATCCGCCGTTGTGCGACGGCTCGCACAAGGCCCTCAGCCGTCCGGATTGAGCGGATCCCCCTCGCCCGCGCGCTCCAGTCCGACGCGCAGCTCCCGGACCAGCTCCTTCGTTTCGCGACCCACGCGCTCGAGCCAGCGCAGCACCCCGGGGTCGCGACGCATTGTGGGCACCGCGGCCATGGTGATCCGGTGGCCGGGAATGAAGCGCCGGATCTCATCCGCCGTCGCCACGCTGAAAAGCCCGGCGTAAAACCACGGCTTCGGATCGGCCAGCGGATCGCGCAGGCCGCACATCGAGCGGGCGACCGCACAGGCCACCCCAAGTCGGCGCGGATCGGCCGCCTCCAGGTGCGAAAGCCACTTTTCCGCCGCCGCGTCCAGCCCGCCGCGCACCAGCCACGCGTGGTTCACACGCTTGACCCACTCGACCGGCGGCAGATTGGCGTCGTTTTTCATCCGCGGTGGGCATTTTCCGCAATGTTCGGAATCCCGCAATCCCGAATCCCGGATTCGTGGGCTGGGAGATTGCATCCGCCCGGCCTTGCGCTTAGGGTGCCGCGCAATGGGCATGAAGCGAACCTTGGAAGCGGCCGCCGGATGGCTGGAACTCGGCGTGGCAGACGAAGCCTTGGCCGAACTCGATACCCTGCCGGCGGAGGCCCGCACGCAGCGCCACGCGCTTGAACTCACTCTCGCCGCACAGATGGCCAGTGAGGCATGGAACCCCGCCGCCGATACCGCCCGCCTGCTCTGCCTCAAGGCCGCGGACGAGCCGCACTTCTTCCTTTCAGCCGCCTTCTGCCTCCATGAAACGGGCGACACCCACGCCGCCTGCAACTGGCTCCTGCGCGGCCCGAAATCGCTCTTCGGCATGGCCGTCTTCCACTACAACATCGCCTGCTATCTCTGGAAACTGGGTCATGCCAGCCGCGCGCGCAGCCACTTGCGCCGCGCCATCGTCATGGACGATTCGCTATTGGAAGCCGCCCGCGACGACGGCGATCTCGCCGGCATCGGCCCGATCGGGTGATTTTCCATGTGACCGCAAATCCACAACGCGGAGTTTGTCATTCCCGCAAACGCACCCTAAGCTGCGCGCCGTGACCGATTCAAAAAAGGACTCCCTGAACGAGCTTCTCGCAGGTTTCGAGCTGGGCCCCTCATGGGCCAAAGCCACCGCCACTCCCCGCACCGGCAAGCCGGAAAAGCGAGGCGACGCTCGCTCGCAAGGCGAACCGCGCGAACGCGACGGCCGAGGTCGGCGCTCGCAGGACCGCGGTCACGACGACGATTCCCGCAAGCCTTTCCGCGGCCGCGGACCCGGCCGCCGCGACGACCGCCGCGAGGGACCACCACGCCCGCAACAGTCACCACCCGCCGAAGGCGTGCGCGTTACCCTCGTGCCGGACGCCGAGGCCATCCACCTGATCGGCAAGGAAGTCCATCAGGTGGCGCGCGTTTATCCGCTCTTCGACGTCGCCCGCATCCTACTCGCCGAGCGCGGTCGCTGCCGTGCGGTTTTCGAGGCACCCGAGCCTCACCCGCCGCTTTTCCGCGGCAAGCTCGACGACTCGCTTTTCCTCACCCGCGAGGAAGCCGTCCGCCACCTGTGGCACTCGGAACTGCGCGCCCGTTTCATCGAGGAGGAAACCGTCGAGGTCGATCCACCATCCGGAAATTTCCAGCTCGTCGCCCGCTGTGGAATTTCCGGCGAATGGCTGGGCCCGCCGAATTTCCACTCCTATCAGACCACACTGCGCCGCCTGCACCGCGAGCGTTTTTCCCATATGCCCTTCGAGGCTTACGCCGCCAAGGTCCGCACCGAACGCGGCGAGGAAGCCATCAACGCCTGGCTGGAAACCCAGAAAAAGAAAATCCGCTGGCGGCTCAAGGACGCCGGTGACGACGCATGGACTTCCGATCCCGTCGAGGCCGGCCGCACCCTCGCGGCCGCCTGTTTCGATGAAGCCTTCGAGGAAACCCGCCGCGCCGAGTTGCTCGCCTCCGTTGCGCCGGCCAACCTCTCGCCCTCGCTGATGACATCGCTCAAGATCGCCGGCAACCACGCCCGCAATCACCCTGCCATTCTCATCCCGGCCGTCTGCAAGGCCGTCGAAGCCGAGCATCTGCCGGTCTTCAAACGCCAGGGGAAACTCTACACCGGCCCCGCCCGCCCGCACCCGCTGCCGCAGGACGCCGTGCTCGCCGAGCGCCCCGGCATCATGGTCGAGTGGATCCGCGCCAACCCGCCCGCCAAACTCGAAGGCCTCTGGAAAGCCGTACTCCCCGAAGGCGCCACCGCCCCGCCCGCCGAATTCGCCGCCGACCTCTTCTGGCTCCTCCACCAGGGACACATCCTGCTCTTTACCGACGACACGCTCGTCGTCCAGGAAACCCGCGCCCATGCCGATGCCGGCGAATCCGGAGCCAACAAACCCGCCAAAAAGAAAAAGCGCAAAGGAGCCAAGGCCACCACCGGCGACACAGAGAAACCCGCCTCCGGATCTCCCGAAACACAAACTCCGCCCGCCGACACCTCAACCGCCATCATCGGGCCGGTCATCGCCGCCCCGGTCGTTCAGGGACCCGTGGTCGAGACTCCGGTCATAGATGCCCCCGTGGTCCAGGCTCCGGTGGTGGAAACCGACTTCTCCTCGACCGACGAATCCTCTCCTGCCGACGAGGCCGTTGTTGACGAGACGCCCGCCCTGTGATTCAACCTCCCCCCGACCCGCACATCAGGAACGGTGGCTGAGTGGTCGAAAGCACTCCCTTGCTAAGGGAACGTAGCTCAAAAGGCTACCGAGGGTTCGAATCCCTCCCGTTCCGCCAGCGTGTTGATTGCCAATGAATTGTGCGTATTCATGGGCTATTATGGACGATGGTTTTTCGATGTTTCGCATGTTGTGCCATCTTGATACGTCACCTTGTGTGGAATGCGTGTGGAACGGGTCGGATTTTCCGGTTCTTTTTTGGCGGGTTTGAAACCCGCTCCCCACAAGGCTGATTTTTCAAGGGCACTCGATCAAAATCTGGCGAGGCGGCTGCGTGGGTTGGCGGAAGAGCGCTTCCACGTGTTTTTCATTCACCGGCGCAATTCGCTTTCGGAGGATCAACTTGTCGCGCAAGGGCCGGTCAATTCAGATCAGCCATCACTGCGGAACCTCATTGCACGGGCCTTTTCCCCGCCCCCATGCTCTTCACTGCCGTAAAACCACATCGGCTTTCCGAAACCGCCCGGCGCGGCCGATTTTAAGTGCCGGGATTTCGCTTCACGCCCGCGGACGTCTCCGCCATCCTCCGCGGCAATGACGGACAGACCGAAACTGGTGGCCGACGATCCCTGGCTCGAACCGTATCAAGCGGCGATCGAACGGCGCATGGCGCGCTTCGCGGATGAGCTGGAGGCGATCGGCAAACACGCCCGCACCTTGGCCGCGCACGCCACCGGCCACAAATTCGTAGGCATTCATTTCCATGCGGCGGCGAACGAATGGACCATCCGCGAGTGGGCGCCGCTCGCGCAGGGCGTTTTCCTGACCGGCGATTTCAACGGCTGGAACCGGGAGTCGCATCCGCTCGAATTGTTTCCCAATGGAGTCTGGCAATTGAAACTCCCGGCCAACGCGCTTGAACACGGGCAATTGGTGAAACTCCACGTCGTCGGCGCGGACGGCTCGCGGCGCGACCGCATTCCCGCCTGCATCCGCCGCGCGGTGCAGGATCCGGTGACCCACGACTACAGCGGCCAAGTCTGGAATCCGCCGCAGCCGCATGTTTGGAAACACGAGTTCGATCCCGCTTCGATCGGAGCGCCGTTGATTTACGAGGCGCACGTCGGTATGGGCGGCGAGGAACCGCGCGTCCACACCTACCGCGAGTTCGCGGAAATCGTGCTGCCGCGCGTCCACAAGGCCGGCTACAACACGGTGCAGCTCATGGCCGTGCAGGAACATCCGTATTACGGGTCGTTCGGATATCATGTCTCGTCGTTCTTCGCCGCCTGCTCGCGCTTCGGCACGCCGGAGGACTTGAAATACCTCATCGATACCGCGCACGGCATGGGCATCGCCGTGCTGCTCGACATCGTCCATTCGCACGCCGTGAAAAACATGGCCGAGGGGCTCAACGACTTCGACGGTTCCGGCCACCAGTATTTCCACTCCGGCGACCGCGGCGAGCATCCTGCGTGGGACTCGAAATGCTTCGACTACGGCCGTGTGGAAGTGCGCCAGTTCCTGCTTTCCAACGTCCGTTACTGGCTGGAGGAGTTCCGCTTCGACGGCTTCCGCTTCGATGGTGTCACCTCGATGTTGTATCATTCCCGCGGCAACAAGGCGTTCGGGAGTTATGACGATTACTTCGGTCCGGACGCCGACGAGGACGCGGTGCTGTATCTTCAACTCGCCACCAAACTGGCGATGGATTTGAAACCCGGCGTCATTCTCGTGGCGGAGGACATGTCCGGCATGCCGGGCCTGTGCCGGCCGCACGAGGACGGCGGCGTCGGTTTCACCCACCGCCTCGCCATGGGCATCCCCGACTACTGGATCAAGCTGCTCAAGCACAGCCGCGACGAGGACTGGAACCTCGACGAATTGTGGGGCACCCTGACCAACCGTCGTTACGGCGAGGCTACCATCGCCTATGCCGAGAGCCACGACCAGGCGCTCGTCGGCGACAAGACGCTCGCCTTCTGGCTGATGGACCAGGCGATGTACTGGCACATGGCCAAGGACGATCCGCATCCGGTCGTCGAGCGCGGCATCGCCCTGCACAAGATGATCCGGCTCGTCACCCTCGCGCTCGGCGGCGAAGGCTGGCTCAACTTCATGGGCAACGAGTTCGGCCACCCCGAATGGCTCGATTTCCCGCGCGAGGGCAACGGCTGGTCGTATCACTACTGCCGCCGCCAGTGGTCGCTGGTGGACAATCCCGACCTCAAATACCACTGGCTGGCGAACTTCGACCGCGCGATGATCGGTCTCGCCCGCGAAGCCGACCTGCTCGCCGCGCCCGCCGCGCGCTCGATCTATCACGACCACGGCCCCAAGATCCTCGTCGCCGAACGCGGCGGCTTCCTCTTCGTCTTCAACTTCTCGGTGTCCGACTCGATCTTCGGCTACCCCGTCCGCGCGCCCGAAGCCGGAACCTACGAACTCGTCCTCGACACCGACGACATCGACTTCGGCGGCCACGGCCGCATCGACCCCAACGTCCACTACCCGGTGGACAAAGATGGCATCATGAAAATCTACAGCCCGGCGCGGAGTGCGCAGGTGTTTGCGAAGATGTGATGATGCATTGCACGCTCAACGCTTCGAATTCATTTGTCTCCATGGGAATCCCAACGGGATTCGGCACCACAGCCCAGGGTTGGAACAACCCTGGGAAAACGCCACCGCCGGAACAGAACGCCAAAGGCGTTCCGAAGGCCATGGGCGGGCAACCAAGCCGCACCTGCGCAACCCATTCAGGGTTGATTGATCCATGGCCATTTACCCGGGGTTGTGGCAACCCCGGGCTTTGTTGCGGAATCCTTTCAGGATTTCCACTCGCTATCGATCCAAGCTACTTCTCCTTTCCCCGCGCCTCGAGTTGCGAGCGCCAGTGGTCGAGGCGTTCGCGGATGCGTTTTTCGAGGCCTTGCTCGCCGGGTTGGTAATAGACGCGGCCTTCGGGGAGATACGCCTGGGGGACGTAGGCGTCTTCGAAGTCGTGCGAGTAGAGATATCGCATGGCGGCTTCGTTTTCACCGGAGGCGGCGGCGAGTTTCTTGCGGGTGGGGGTGCGCAAGTGCGGCGGCACGGCGAGCGTGCGGCCGGATTCGACGTCCTGCATGGCACGGCCGAGCGCGGCGTAGGCGGTGTTGGATTTCGGCGCGGTGGCCAGATAGACGGTGGCGTGGGCGAGCGGAATGCGCCCTTCGGGCATGCCGATGAATTCCAGTGCGTGGTGGGCGTCGATGGCGACGCGCAGCGCGCCGGAATCGGCGAGGCCGATGTCTTCGGAGGCGGCGATGACGAGCCTCCGCGAGATGAAGCGCGGGTCCTCGCCGGCGTGGAGCATTTTCGCCAGCCAGTAAAGCGCGGCGTCGGGATCGGAGCCGCGGATCGATTTGATGAAGGCGGAGATCGTGTCGTAGTGCGCGTCGCCGTCGGCGTCATAGACGACCGCCTTGCGCTGGATCGACTCCTCGGCGACGGCGAGCGTGAGGTGGACGGCGCCGTCTTCGTCGGGCGGGGTGGTTAGAACGGCGAGTTCGAGGGCGGTGAGCGCCTTGCGGACATCGCCGTCGGATTTCTCCGCGAGGTGGCGCAGGGCTTGCTCTTCGGCGGCGACCTTGGTGTTGCCGAGACCGCGTTCGTTGTCTGTCAGGGCGCGCTGGAGCACGGCAACGACGTCGTCCACCGGCACGGGTTCGAGTTGGAAAATCTGCGAGCGGGAAACGAGCGGCGAGTTGACGTGGAAGTAGGGATTGTGGGTGGTCGCGCCGATGAAGCGGACGACGCCGCGCTCGATGTGCGGCAGCAGGACGTCCTGCTGGGCCTTGTTGAAACGGTGGATTTCGTCGATGAAGAGGATGGTCGTTTCACCGCGCAGCTCGCGCCAGGTGCGGGCCTGGTCGATTTTGGCGCGGATTTCGGCGACGTTGGATTCCACGCCGTTGAGCGACTCGAAGCGCGAGCCGGTGGTGCGCGCGATCACGCTGGCGAGCGTGGTTTTGCCGGTGCCGGGCGGGCCGTAGAAGATGAGCGAGGTGAAGCGGTCGCCTTCGATCGCGCGGCGCAGCAATTTTCCCGGCGCGAGGATGTGGGATTGTCCGGCCACCTCGTCGAGCGAGCGCGGCCGCATCCGCGCGGCAAGCGGCTCGTCGGCCCGCGGCTTGTCCGCCAGCGCGGCGGGGGTGGTGAAGAGGTCGGACACGGGGAGAACATCGCGTTTCCCGCGGCGCGATGCCAGCCGGATATGCGGGGCCCGGGCCGCTTGCCTACTCCGGGCTTGCCCCGGGTGCGACTTCGGCCGACGGTAGCCGCATGACCGGAATCATCCCCAGTTTCACGGCATGAGTCGGCCGTCTCCCCATATTCTCGGCGAGGTGCTCTTTGATTGTTTCCCCGATGGACGCAGGGTGCTCGGCGGAGCGCCGTTCAACGTGGCCTGGCATCTGGCGGGCTTCGGCCGCGACCCGTTGTTTCTCAGCGCGGTGGGCGATGACGAGCCGGGCGGGGAAATCCTCGCCCGCATGAAAACGCACGGCATGCGGACCGATGGCGTGCGGATTCATCCATCGCTCGGCACCGGCCGGGTGGACGTGAAAAACGCGGAGTTCTCGCCAGAGTATCATTTTCCCGAGCGATCCGCGTGGGACGAGTTTTCGCCCGATGCCATCCCGTCCGATACCTCGCCGTCGATTCTCTATCAGGGCACTTTGTTCATGCGGCACGAAGTTTCGCGTGAAACGTCGCTCGCTCTGGCGAAATCGGCGGCCTGCCCGCGCTTCGTGGATGTGAACCTGCGCGCGCCGTGGTTCAACCCCGGACATGTGAAACAACTGGTGACCGGAGTGCATTGTCTGAAAGCGAGCGACGAGGAACTCGGCATGCTGGCCGGCTGGTTCAGCATCGAAACGGATGGCGGCCGCGAGGAAACCGCCCGCCGTCTGTTAGAGGCGGCATCGATCCATCACGCCTTCATCACGCTCGGTGCGGACGGTGCGGTGTGGATCACCGCGGACGGCGGGGTTCATCACGCCGCGGCGGCATCCGTGCGCGATTTTGTGGACTCCGTGGGTGCCGGCGACGCGAGCGCCGCAGTGGCCGTATTGGGCCTGACCGAAAACTGGCCCGTGCCTCTCATTCTCGAACGCGCGATGCGTTTCGCCGCCGCCATTTGCGAAATCCCGGGAGCGATTCCCGACGACCACAAGCCCTATCATGAAACACTCCGAAGCTGAATCCGACACCGCATCCTCCGAGGGCCTCTACATCGCGCTTTTCTCGCTTCACGGCCTGGTGCGCGCCGACCGCTGGGAACTCGGCCGCGATGCCGACACCGGTGGCCAGATCCGCTACGTCGTGGAAATGGCGCGCGCGCTCGGCGAGCATCCCAAGGTGGATCGTGTGGACCTGATCACCCGCCAGATCATCGATCCGCGGGTGGATGAAGCCTACGCCCACGCCCGCGAAACCATTTCCGACAAAGTCGCGCTGCACCGCATCCCGTTCGGGCCGCGGAGATATCTGTACAAGGAAAAACTCTGGCCTTACCTCGATTTTTTCGTCGATCAGATGATCGCGTTTTTCCGCCGCCAGGGCCGCGTGCCGGACATCCTTCACGCGCACTACGCGGACGCCGGCCAGGCTGCCGGGCAATTGGCGCGCATCCTCGGCATTCCCTTCGTTTTCACCGGCCATTCGCTCGGCCGGGTGAAACGCGAGCGACTCCTCGCCCAAGGGAAAAGCGCGGAGGAAATCGAGGAACGCTATGCGCTGCGCACCCGCGTGGAGGCGGAGGAATACGCGCTGGAAACCGCCTCGATGGTGGTCGCCAGCACGTTTCAGGAAGTCGAAGACCAATACCAGCACTACGACCACTACATGCCCGAGCGCATGGAGGTGATTCCGCCCGGCGTGGACCTGTCGTCGTTTTCGACCGATCTGTCGGCAGACGAACATCCTGCGGTGCGCGAGCGGATCTCGCGGTTTCTCGACGATCCTTCCAAGCCGATGATTCTCGCGATGGCCCGTCCGGACGAGCGCAAGAACCTCGAACAACTCATCCACGTATACGGCCAGAGCCCCGAGCTGCGCGAGCGCGCCAACCTGGCCCTCATCCTCGGCCACCGCGATGACATCCGCGAAATGGCCCCGGCACAGCGCCGCATCATGCAACGGCTGCTGGTGCTTATCGACACCTACGACCTCTACGGCCAAATCTCCTATCCCAAGGCGCAAAACCCCGAGGAAGTGCCCTCCTATTACCGCCTCGCCGCGGAAACGGGCGGCATTTTCGTCAACATCGCGCTCACCGAGCCGTTCGGCCTCACGCTGCTCGAAGCAGGTGCCAGCGGCCTGCCGGTGGTGGCCACCAACGACGGCGGCCCGCGCGACATCCTCGCCAACTGCCGGCACGGACTGCTGGTCGATCCGCTCGACCGCGAGGCCATCGAGAAAGCGCTGCTCTGCACGCTCGACGACCGCGATCGCTACGCCGAATGGGTGCGGTCAGGCGTCAGCGGAACGCGCGAGCATTACTCGTGGGCCACCCATGTGGACCGCTACATGCGTGAGCTGCTGGAGCTTCACCGCAAGGCTGACAGCCACGAGCAGCCCTTCGGCCGCAAACGCGGGAAACGCGCCATGCCGCACTTCGACCGCCTGCTCATCACCGACATCGACAACACCCTGACTGGCGACGATGCCGGGCTCGCCGCGCTCATCGAGGAACTCCACCAGCACTCCGACCGGGTCGGCTTCGGCATCGCCACCGGCCGCAGCTTGAAAGACCTCAAGGATTTGCTCGCGGACCTCAAACTGCCTCCGCCGGACGTGGTCATTTCCTCGGCCGGCACCGAGATTCACTACCGCCGCGAGCTGGTGCCGGACAAGACGTGGGAAAAGCATATCCGCTACCAGTGGCAGCCGGACAAGGTGCGCGAGGTGCTGGCCAAACTCCCCGGGTTCTTCCTCCAATCATCCAAGGACCAGTCGTTCACCAAGATCAGTTGGCAGATCGATCCCAAGGTGTCGCCGGGCCTGCCCGAGGTGCGGCGCATCCTGCGCTCGGCCGGCCTGCGCACCAAGGTGATCCTCTCGCACGGCATCTTCCTCGATGTGATCCCCGCCCGCGCGGGTCCGGGATTGTGCATCCGCCACCTCGGCATCAAGTGGGGTTTCCCGCCCGAGCGCCTGCTCGTCGCCGGCGATTCCGGAAACGACGAGGAAATGCTGCGCGGCGGCACGCTGGGCATCGTCGTGGGAAATTATTCCGACGAACTCAAGCACCTGCGCAACCGCCCGCGCATCCACTTCACCAAAGGCTGCCACGCATGGGGCGTGATCGAAGGAATCCGCTACTACGATTTCTTCGGCTCCATCCGGATTCCCAACGACCAGATCCGCCCCGAGCCGGCTGAAACCGACGACGACGCAAACGATGGATCCGAGGATTGAAGCCGATAAAACCCTGCGTCGTCTCGAAGACCGCCTCGCCGCCGGTCTCGGCCGCGAAGGATACGCGCTCGATGGCGATCACGCCGCGGCATGGGAAATCTTCCAGCGCCGCCTGCACAAGCGTTGGCCGGAGTTCTTCGGCCTGCTCTTCGAGTTATATGGTGGCCGCTACGACTTGTATTACTTTCTCGAGCGCATCCTGTTCACCATGGCGCGCGCCGCACTCGACCGCGAGCCGGCGCTGCGCGAGCACGACCTCGTCCACGAGCACGACCCCGCGTGGCACCTGTCCCAGCGCATGGCAGGCGGCGCGCTCTATGTGGACCTGTTCAGCGAAAACCTCTGCCGGATGCGCGAACAGGTCGGTTACTTCAAGGACCTCGGCCTCAGCTATGTGCACCTGATGCCGCTGTTCGCGGTGCGCCCGGGCGACAACGACGGCGGCTACGCCATCAGCAACTACCGCTCGGTCGATCCGCGGCTCGGCACCGTCGAGGACCTGCGCACGCTGGCCCGCGAGCTGCGCGAGGCCGGCATCTCGCTGGTGCTCGACTTCGTCTTCAACCACACCGCGGACGACCACGACTGGGCGCGCAAGGCGCAGGAAGGCGATCCGGAATTCCGCGACTATTATTATATCTTCCCGGACCGCCACATGCCGGACCAATACGAACATCACTTGCGCGAGATCTTCCCGACGGTGAAGCGCGGCAACTTCACCTGGCACGAGGGCATGCAAAGCTGGGTGTGGACCACTTTCAACACCTTCCAGTGGGACTTGAAATACGCCAATCCGGCGGTGTTCGACGCGATGCTCGAGGAAATGCTCTTCATCGCCAACACCGGCGTGGACATCCTGCGGCTCGACGCGGTGGCCTTCATCTGGAAGCGCATGGGCACCTCCTGCGAGAACCTGCCCGAAGCCCACACGCTGATCCGCGCGTTCAACGCCGCCGTGCGAATCACCGCGCCGAGCCTGCTCTTCAAGTCCGAGGCCATCGTCCACCCCGACGACGTGGTGAAATACATCGGTCCGGACGAGTGCCAACTCTCCTACAACCCCACGCTCATGGCGCTGTGCTGGGAATCGCTCGCCACCCGCGAGGTCAAACTGCTCCGCCAGTCGCTGAGCCACCGCCACCGGCTGCCGGAATACTGCACGTGGATCAACTACCTCCGCTGCCACGACGACATCGGCTGGACCTTCGACGACGCCGACGCCGGCGCGGTGGGCATCAGCGCCTACGACCACCGCCAGTTCCTCAACGCCTTCTACACCGGCCAGTTCGAGGGCTCGTTCGCGCGCGGCGTGCCGTTCCAGCACAACGAGCAGACCGGCGACATGCGCATCGCCGGCACCCTTGCCTCGCTCGCCGGCCTCGAACAGGCGCTCGAACGCCAGGACCCGCACCTCATCGAAATGGCGCTGCGCCGCATGAACCTGCTCAACTCGATCATCATGACAGTGGGCGGCATTCCGCTGCTCTACCTCGGCGAGGAGTGGGGGCTGCTCAACGACTACGATTTCGTCAAGGATCCGGCCAAGGCCGGTGACTCGCGCTGGATCCACCGGCCGAAAATGCGCTGGGAGTTTCTCGACGATCTTGGCGACCACCCGGAAATCCGCCGCCGCCTGTTCCGCTCGATCAAGCAGATGATCTCGCTGCGCAAGGAGTCGCCCGCGCTTTACGGCATGGACATGGAACTCATCCAGGTGCCCAACCCGCACGTGCTCGGATACCTGCGCAAGCACGAGGGGCACCGCCTCATCGTGCTCGCCAACTTCTGCGACACCCATGTCACCCTTGCCGGCAACCGCATCCGAATGGTCGGCCTCGGCCGCGTGTTCAACGACCTGCTCACCGGCCGCGAATTCGCCACCGGCGACACCATCGAACTCGAGCCCTATCAAAGCGTCTGGCTCCAGCGCGCGTGATTTCCGTGCCCGGTTCTAACCCGATTGGGGGACTGCAGCGGGCGATTTTACACTTTTCCTGCCTGCCAGATCCCACCCATGATCCGGACATGACTGAAAAACCCTCCGATCAGAAATTGTCATCAGCCAACCCTGATGCCGCGCCGGGCGGTGGCTTCCTGAAACTTTTCGTCACGGGCGTGGTTGGCTGGCTGCTTGGCATGGCCGCGCTTTTCGGTGCCGCATGGATCTTCTCGAAACCGGAAACGCTGCCCATCGCCCTGCTCTGGATGATATCGCACAGTTGGATCGCGTTTCTGCTGGGGCTTGTCCTCATGGTCGCACGCGGCGTGACGTCGCGCGCGGCACTCGCCAAGCCGCTACTGGCCTACGTGCTGCCGATGGCGGTGCTGGTGTTGCTCGCGCTCGCCTGCCTCGCGGTTTATCCGGACGTGAGCCTGCGCGGCGACTTCATGACCTATCTGCCGGTGGTGCTCGTGTTCTATGGATTCGGCTGCCTGTGGCTGGCCGTGCTCGGCAAGCGGGCGGACGGCGGTGCGTTCATGCGCGCGGTCATCCCGTCATTGATCGGTGGCCTGATCATTCTCGGCTTCGTGGCCGTGCCCGCGTTCGCCAGCGACGCCTTCCGCTACCGTTCGGCCTTCCAACTCACATCCGGCGAAAAGAAAATCCAGGACGGCACCCTGGTATTCGAGGGCACCCTGCAAATCATGAAGCCCGGCAACTACGGTTTTGCCGCGCCGCGCTATGTGTGGACGCATGAGGAAGAGGAAAATCCGGAGGCCGATACCGGCACCGAATACGGCGTCATCGAATGGGGCGGGCAGGGTGCTCCCGGAAACGGCGCGCTTGGCTCCTTCCCGCTGCGCATCGTCTGGTCCGAGGGAATTCTCGACGGGGAAATCTCCGAGTTGCCGCCCTACGAGGAAAACGTCCATCTCGAAGTTCGCGACCGGAACCGGGAAGACAAGCTGATCTACACGATCTACACGGATGACGACACCACCGAGTGACATGCCTCTCTCCATTCGCCGGGATACTTGAAAGTCCGAAAATCTGGCCTAGGTGTCTCCCGTAACCCACATTACCCACCATGAAATCCCCAACACTCATAATCACAGCAGCATTGGCCCTCGGACTCGCAAGCTGCGGAGCCGGCCCCAATACCCAGCGCGGAGCGGCCACCGGCGGCTTGCTGGGAGCCGGAGCCGGAGCCATCATCGGCCACCAATCCGGCAGAACCGCCGAGGGCGCGCTGATCGGCGGCGCGGCCGGTGCGACCGCAGGCGGCCTCTACGGACATTCACGCGACCAACAGCAAGGCTACTGATCCCCGCGGATCCCCGGCCTTTCTGCCAAAAGGCATCCGTGCTTTGCGGATGCCTTTTTTCGGAATGATTCCCGGCGTTTCACCCTCCCAAGGACCACCATGCGCGTTTCCCAGCTTTTTCGCCCGCTTACCTGGCTGGCTATTCCGTTTTCCCTCAGTCCATGGGCCGCCGGGCAGTTTTCCTTCAATGCCACCGGTGCCGCTTTCAGCGAGGCGCGATTGGTCGCGGAGGTGAAATCCATCGCACCGGGCGAACCGTTCGCCGTGGCGCTCGAACTGAGCCACCCGGACGAGTGGCACAGCTACTATCTGAATTCCGGCGGTGTCGAACTGCCGCCGGCCATCGAATGGACCCTGCCCGATGGCTTCACCGCCGGCGAAATCCAGTGGCCGGTCCCCGCGATCAAGGACGGCTTCATCGGCAAAAGTTTCATCTACGAGGGATCGCCGGTTTTCCTCGTCGAAATCACCCCGTCCGACGCTCTCGTCTCCGGCGAAACGGTGACCCTCACCGCCAACGCCGAATGGCAGATCTGCAAGGAGGCCTGCATCAACGAGGAGAAATCCCTCACCCTCAGCCTGCCCGTCGCGGAAAAACCGGAAACCGATCCTGCCGCGGCGGACTTGTTCGCCCGCGCCCGCGCCAACCTGCCCGCCACAGCCGACGGCTGGAAATTCCAAGCCACCGGCCGCGATGCGGAAATCGTCCTTCGCGTCGAAGGCGGTGCGCAGGACGTGGAGTTCACCGATTTCGTGCCCGACCAGCCGTTCGTGAAATCCGCGGGCGACGGCGGCTCGATCACCCGCGAGGGCGACGCCTGGGTCGTCCGGCTCCAGCGCGCCACCGTGGACGCTTTCGACAACGAGATCGAACAGGGCGATTCGCTATCCGGGATTCTGTTAGGAAGTCGTCCGCTCAAGGTGCCTGCGACGACCATCGCCGCGCCGCCGCCGGAGCCCGCTCCGCTTTCCAAATTCCTGCCCATCCTCGGCGGCATGTTGATCGGCGGGCTCATCCTCAACCTGATGCCCTGCGTGTTCCCGGTGATCGGCCTGAAAATCATGGGCTTCGTCCAGCAAGCGGGCTCGGACCGGAAGAAAATCGCGCTCCACGGCCTCACTTTCACCGCCGGCGTGCTCGCTTCCTTCGGCGTGCTCAGCGGCATCCTGTTCGCCGCTCTCGCCGCCGCCGGCAACACGGTCGGCTGGGGCTACCAGCTTCAGGAGCCGTGGGTGGTATTCGCGCTCATGCTGCTGATGTTCGTGCTCGCGCTGAACCTGTTCGGCGTGTTCGAAATCGGTGCCACGGCCACTTCCGTCGGCGGTTCCCTGCAATCGAAACACGGTTTCGCCGGATCGTTTTTCTCCGGCGTGCTCGCCACGGTGGTCGCCACGCCGTGCTCCGCGCCCTTCCTCGGCGCGGCGATCGGCGCGGCCATCGCCCTGCCGGCGACGCAGTTTTTCGGTGCCTTCGCGGCCATGGCGCTCGGTCTCTCGCTGCCCTATCTGGTGCTCTCGGTGTTTCCCAAGCTCATCGATTTCCTGCCGCGTCCCGGCGCGTGGATGGAAAGTTTCAAACAGGGGATGTCGTTCCTGCTCTTCGCCACCGCCGGCTACCTGCTCTGGATTTACGCCGGCCTCATCGATCTGGAAAACCTGCTCGATCCGCTGCTTGGCCTGAGCTGCATCGCCATCGCCGCATGGATCTACGGCCGCTGGTGCCTGCCGCACCGCAGGAAAAACGTCCGCCTCGCCGCACTTGCCGTCACCGCCGCCTTCGCCGCCGCCGGTTTCCTGCTCGCCAAGCCGCCCAAGCCCTCCGCGCTCGAATGGCAGACGTGGTCGGCCGAGACCCAGCAACAACTCCTCGACGACGGCACGCCCGTTTACATCGACTTCACCGCCAAATGGTGCGCCACCTGCCAGGTGAACAAAAAACGCGCCTACACGCCCGAGGTCATCGATCTGATGAAGCAAAAAGGCGTGGTCGCCCTCAAGGCGGATAAAACCAAGCCCGATCCCGAAATCGAAAAGGCTCTCCGCGAGTACGGTCGCAGCGCCATTCCGGTCAATGTGCTGCTCGCACCGGGCCGCGTCCCCGTCATCCTGCCCGAACTGCTGTCCCCGGACGACGTGATTGAGGCGCTCGAAAGTCTCTGAACCTCCCGGACCGGCTCGCTCCGCCGGAAAATTCGCCAAGATTCTGCTTGGCAAGGCGGGCGCGATCTTTCAATTTCCGCGCCCGCCCGATTCCGGGCGCGAGCCACCGAGATCCATCATGTCCGTTTCCATCCGTCTCAACCGCAAGGGCACCAAAGACCGCCCGTATTACAAAATCGTGGCCGTGGACAGCCGCAAGCGCCGCGACGGCCGCTACATCGAGCAGCTCGGCACCTACGATCCGCTCAAGGAAGGCACCAACTTCACCATCGATCTCGCGCTGGCCGACAAGTGGCTCGCCGTCGGTGCCAAGCCGTCCGACACGGTCAAGAGCATGATCCGCAAGGCCCGCACCGCCGGTGCCGACAGCTGAACCAGCCGCTCGATCCCGATTTCACGTCAACCGCGCTCCGCAAGGACCGCGGTTGATTCGTTTTACGGAGCCGGGGATGTCACCATTCCGTGCCCAGCCCGTAGCGGCCGGCGAGTTCGAGCAGGTCGTCGCGCATCGGCCACTCGTCCGGGCGCTCGCTGGCGGCGTGGCGCTTGCTGGCTCCTTTGAGCATCATGCAGCCGGTGTTGTCGCCGATGGCGCGGATTTCCTCCACTTCCTCCGGCGTGAAACGCACGTCCGGCAGCGCGGCGAACTCGCGGATCTTGTCTTCGATTGGCCGCGCGCCTTCGCCGGATTCCTGGATGAAAGTCGGCACCACGCTCTCCACCGCCGGGTGGCTCAGGTTCCAGATGCTGGCGAATTGCAGCAAGGTCAGCCCGTATTTTTCCGCCAGCGGGCGCATGCGATTGGCTTTTTCCATTCCGTGCTCCACCCATCCTTCGGGGCGGTAGGTCCGGTGGTCGCCGGGCTTGAACTGGTGGCCAGGTCGGTCGAGGTCGTCGTGAAACACGCCGCCGTAATCGACCACGCGGGTCATCACCTTGACGCCGTGTTTTTCGCAGGCGGGCAGCGTGAGTCCCACCGGCCAAGGTTCGAGCGGGTTGAGGATGAGCATCGCCCAATCGATCATTTCACCGAAGCGCTCGAAGGCCCCGACGAGATCGAGCGAGAAACCATTGGCAGGACCCGGCGCGATGCCGAGCATGCGCGTGAGCCCCTCGTCCTTCGCGCCCTTGAACGCGTTCCACACCGCCTCGCTCGTGTAGCCGAGTTCGTCGGGATTGTGGAGCATCAGCAGATCGAAGTGGTCGGTGCCGCAGCGTTCCAACTCCTTAGCGGCGGCCATGCGCACGAATCCGGCAAATCCCTCCGGTCCGCGCAGCGCGGCATCGGTGAAACGCGGATAGCCGCGCGAGCCCTGGCGCTCGCCTTCGTAAAAATCGTGCCCGATCATGCCGACCAGGCTGTAGTTTTTCCGATCCACGCCTTTCAGCGCCTGGCCGAGCAACTCGTCGGCCTTGCCGTTGCCGTAAACATCCGAGGTGACGAATGTGCGGATGCCCGCCTCATAGGCGGTCTCGATGCAGCCGATGAAGCGGTCCTCGGAAAGCGTCTCGCCGAAATGCATGAAGCGTCCGCCGCTCCAGGTGCCGTATGCCGTGTGGGTGGGGTCCATGTGTGTGGCGGATGGGGTAGCGCCACGGCGCGGGCGGGTCAATGCAACTTCATGATCCGGAACTATCTTCCCGCTCCATCTCACGCAACTCCTCACTCTCCACATACCGCCCCAGCGGCCTTACCAAATTGGTGGGCAGCGGAAACACCCGCTCATGAATCCCCGGGGCGATTTCCTGCGACTGCTGGTAGGCGTCGCGGATCATTTCGAGTTTGGCGTCGAGGTTGTCGATGTAATGCAGTGCGAATGCCTCGGGTGTGCGCGGCAGGACCGGCGAGCCGAACTGGTGTTCGCCGTGGTGGCTGCCGATCAGGTGAAGCAGGTGCAGGCGGACGTCGTTGGATGATGGTGCCAGCTCGCTCCACGCGGCTGCCTCGGGCGTGGCCATGGTTTCGTGCCAGAGGCGGTTGGCCAGCTCGATGCCGAGCGGAATGTGGCCCATCATTTCACCATAGAGGCTGAGGGTCTGAGTGAAGCCGTGCTCGGGGTAGGAGTTTTCCCATAACTTGCCGCAGTCGTGGAAAAGCACTCCGGCGAGCAGCAGGTCGCGGTTGAGTTCCGGATAGACGCGGCACAGCGCGTCGGCCGAGAGCATCATCTGGGCGACGTGCTCGACGAGCCCGCCGCGGCGCGCGTGGTGGTTGCGCTTGGCGGCGGCGGTGCGCCGGAAGTGGTCGCCGTGCATCTCGAAAAACCGGCTGCAAAGCGCGTGCAGGCGCGGATCGGCGATGCTGTCGCAGAGGCGGCGGATGGTTTCATGGTCCTCGTCCTGCTTGGCCCGCAGCACCGGATCGCCAGCGAAGAAATCGGTGAGCGCACGCTCGTCGGGCGTGTGGAATTCCAAGTCGCGCGACTCGATGCCGAACGAGCCCTGCGTCCACTTCGCCTCGACCCGGAACACATTGCCAACCTCCAGCGCGTCGGCCTGTTGATAGATGGGCGAGTCCGACCAGATCTTGAGGGCGAAGTGGCCGGTGGCGTCGGCGAGCGCGAGTTCGAGATAGGGCTTGCCGTTCTTGGTGGTGCGGGTGGCGCGCGTCTGGAGCTGGGCGTGGATGGCGGCCAGCAGCGGTTTTTCCCCGGCTTGTTCCTTGAGGGCGGCGATGGTGATGGGACTCATGCCGCCAGCATGAAGATGGCCCGCACGGCTGTCACGCCCGGAGCGGGCGGCAAATCACAGCAGGTATTTCGACGCCTGTTCCACATCCTTGTCGCCGCGGCCTGATAGATTCGCGATCAGGATAGCGCTCTTCGGCAGGCTGCCCGCGATCTTGGAGACATAGGCCATGGCATGAGCACTTTCCAACGCGGGAATGATGCCCTCGCAATGCGCGAGTTCCTTGAAGGCGGCGAGCGCCTCGGCGTCGGTGGCGTAGGTGTATTCGACGCGGCCGATGTCGTGGAGATACGCGTGTTCGGGGCCGATGGCGGCATAGTCGAGTCCGGCCGAAACCGAGTGGGTGAGTTCGATCTGGCCGTCGTGGTTGGCGAGCAGCCAGGTCTTGGTGCCCTGCAGCACGCCGAGCTTGCCGCCTTGGAATCGCGCGGCGTGGCGCTCGGGAATGATGCCGTCGCCACCGGCCTCCACGCCGACCATGCGGACGTTCAAGTCTGTTAGAAACGGATGAAACAGGCCGATGGCGTTCGAGCCGCCGCCGACGCAGGCGACCAGCATGTCCGGCAGCCGGCCTTCTTTTTCAAGAATCTGCCGCCGCGACTCGATGCCGATGACGCGGTGGAAATCGCGGACGATCATCGGGAACGGATGCGAGCCGAGCGCGGAGCCGAGAATGTAGTGCGTGTGATCGACGCTGGCCACCCAGTCGCGCATCGCCTCGTTGACGGCTTCCTTGAGCGTCGCCTGGCCGGCAGTGACGGCGCGGACTTCAGCTCCCATCAGGCGCATGCGGGCGACGTTGAGCGCCTGGCGCTCCATGTCCACCTTGCCCATGTAAACAACGCATTCCATTCCGAAACGCGCGCAGACGGTGGCGGTGGCCACGCCGTGCTGGCCGGCTCCGGTTTCGGCGATGATGCGTTTCTTGCCGAGGCGCTTGGCGAGCAGGATCTGGCCGAGCGCGTTGTTGATCTTGTGCGCGCCGGTGTGCAGCAGGTCCTCACGCTTGAGATAGATTTTCGCGCCGCCGAGTTGTTCGGTCCAACGCTCGGCGAAATACAGCGGGGTCGGACGGCCGACGTAGTCATGGAGCAGGGCGTCGAGTTCGGCATGAAAGGCCGGATCGTTTTTAGCCGATTCGTAGGCGGTCGCGAGTTCCTGCAACGGGGCCATCAGGGTTTCCGGCACGAACATGCCGCCGTACGGCCCGAAGTGGCCGGCGGAATCCGGAACGGTGGCGGTGGAAGCGGGTGAAGTGGCCATGGGCGGGCGGCACTCTCCGGCGGGACCGCCGAGGATTCAAGGGGGAATCCGGCGGGCTTGCCGCCGGGCCTCGCGTGCGATGGGATGGCCGCGTGATCGATCCGCTCGACCGCAAACTGCTGCGCGACCTTTCCCGCATGAAGGGCCAGGTGCTGGCGGTCAGCCTGGTGATGGCCTGCGGGCTGGCGATGATGATCATGATGCGCAGTCTGATCCTCACGCTGGAATCCACGCGCTCGGCCTACTATCAGCAATATGCCCTTGCCGATGTTTTCGCTTCGTTGAAACGCGCGCCGCTTTCCGTGGCCGACCGTTTCACGACGCTGCCCGGCGTGGCCGCGGTGGAAACGCGCGTGGTGGTGGATGTGATGATCGATCTGCCGGGACTCACCGAGCCTGCCTCCGGCCACATCGTTTCGCTGCCGGAGGATGGAGGGCAGCCGAAGCTCAACCGGATTTTCCTGCGCAGCGGTCGGTTTCCACAGGCCGACTCGCGGCGCGAGGTGATCCTCGGCGAAGCCTTCGCCAATGCCAACGGCCTAGGCCCCGGTGACTCGCTGGTGGCGGTGATCAACGGTCGCCGCGAAACGCTGGAAATCTGCGGCATCGGGCTTTCGCCTGAGTTCGTGTTCGAGGCGCGCGCCGGCGAGACATTGCCGGATCACGAGCGATTCAGCGTGATGTGGATGAATTACCGCGCCCTGTCCGTGGCCTACAACATGGATGGCGCGTTCAATGATCTCTGCATCGATCTTTCGCCCGGTGCCACGGCGGGCACTTTGATGGGGGAAATCGACCGCCTGCTCACACCCTACGGCGGCGGCGGGGCCTACACGCGTCGCGATCACCCGAGCGCGCAGCGGCTCGATGACGAGCTGCGGGTATTATATACATTGTCGGTGGCATATCCTCTCGTTTTCATGAGCGTGGCGGCGTTCATGGTGAACGCGGTGCTCTCGCGCATCGTGCGACTGCAACGCGAACAGATCGCGCAGCTCAAGGCGCTCGGTTATTCGTCGCGGCAGGTCGGTTTCCACTATCTCAAGTTCGTGCTGGTGATAGGCGTCTTCGGCACCTTCATCGGCGCGATCGGCGGACGTCTGTTAGGGGGCGCGCTGGTGGACCTTTACACGCAGTTTTTCCTGTTTCCCGAGCTGCATTTCCAGATGGACTACAGCGCGCTGGGACTCGCGCTGGTCGTCTGCCTCGGGGTCTCGGTGCTCGGTGTGCTCACGGTGGTGCGGCAGGCGGTCAAACTGCCGCCCGCCGAGGCGATGCGGCCGGAGCCACCGGCGGATTTCAAGCCGTCGTTGTTCGAGCGCATCGGCCTGACGCGCTTCTTCAGTCCGACGTTCCGGATGGCGCTGCGCAACATCGAGCGGCGTCCATGGCAGGCGGTATTCACCGGCTGCGGCCTCGCGCTGGCCACCGGGCTGATGGTGCTGCCCGGCGCGATGAGCGACAGCATCGATTACCTGCTCACCTTCCAGTGGAACAGCGCCCAGCGCCACGACGTGGCGGTTTTTCTAACAGAGCCGTCGTCGCGCAAGGGTTTCCACGATCTGGAAAACCTCCCCGGCGTGATCCGCGCCGAGCCCGTGCGCATGATGCCCGCGCGGCTGAGGTTCGGCCACCGCCAGCGCAAACTCTCGGTCACCGGCATCGCGCCGGGCAACGATCTCAACCGCCTGCTGGATGAAAACGAGCGGCCGATCGAGATGCCGGAGGATGGTTTGCTGATGTCGAAAAAACTCGCGGAAATCCTCGGCGCGCGGCTCGGCGACCTGGTGCGGCTCGAAATGCTGGAAGGCCGCCGCGCCACGGTGGACGTGCCGATCCGCGGGCTGGTCACTGATTTCGCCGGCGTCTCGGCATGGATGGATCTGACAGCATTGAACCGCATCCTCAAGGAAGGCGACACCGTCAACGGCGCCTACCTCGCGGTGGACCACAACCAATGGGACCGCTTCATGCGCGAAGTGAAGGACACGCCGCGCGCCGCGTTTGTCATGGTGAAACGCGACCAACTCGCCGCCTTCCGCGAAACCACCGGCAAGAGCATCGGCATTATCCGCAAGCTCTACTTCGCGCTCGCCACCATCGTCGCCTTCGGCGTGGTGTACAACAGCGCGCGCATCGCCCTCTCCGAACGCAGCCGCGAACTGGCGACGCTGCGCGTCGTCGGCTTCAGCGTGCCCGAAGTGCGCGGCGTGCTCGTCGGCGAACTCGCGGTGCTCGTCCTGCTCGCCTTGCCCGTCGGGCTGCTCTTCGGCCGCGGCTTGGCGTTGCTCATCATGTCGTCCTTCAGCACCGAAACCGTGCGGTTGCCGATCCTCATCAACGACTCCACCTATGCCATCGCCGTGGTCGTCGTGCTCACCGCCGCGGTCAGTTCGTTCGCGGTGGTCTCGCGCATGCTGGCCAAACTCGACCTCGTCGGCGTGCTCAAGGCGCGCGATTGACAAGCCCCGCCTGCGTCCCGAAGCTCCATCCCACGACAGGGGTGCTCCATGACCGTAGAGCCGAGATTTTCCGACGCGCGGAAAAGACCCTTCGAACCTGACGCGGGTCGAGCCGCCGTAGGGAGTCGGGAAAAATTTTCCCCCCGCTTCCTTCCCGGCCGCGCCTGATCCGCGCGGCTTTTTTATTTCCTGAAAACTGAAAACTGAACTCTAGCAAACTTCCCCATGATCCGACCCGAAGAATCCGCCGCCGCCCATGACGAATCGCGCGCACCGCTCCCGGCATCGACGCGGGTGTATGTCGAAGGAACGCTCCACCCCGAAGTGCGCGTGCCGATGCGCGAAATCGCGCTGGCGCCCACCAAGTCGTTCGACGGCCGGATCGAGAAAAACGAAGCCGTCCGCGTCTATGATTGCTCCGGCCCGTGGGGCGATCCGGCGTTCACGGGGACCGTCGAGGAAGGCCTGCCCGCGCTGCGCCGCGAGTGGATTCTGGCACGCGGCGATGTCGAGACCTACGACGGCCGCCCCGTCCAACCGCAGGACAACGGCTATCTTTCCGAGAAACACGCCGAATACGCCTCGCAATCCGAAAAGTCCAACCGCCTGCGCGAGTTCCCCGGTCTTACCGCCGAGCGACGCCAGCCGCTGCGCGCGACAGGAAAACCGGTGACTCAACTCCACTACGCCCGCCAGGGCATGATCACGCCCGAGATGGAATTCATCGCCATCCGCGAAAACCTGCGCCGCGCGCAGATCGCGGACATGAAGGACGACATCGTCCGCAACCATCTCGACAAACAACACGCCGGCTCCCACCAGCAACCGGACAGCGAATACACGCCCTCCATCTTCCGCCGTTTCCCCCAGCGCATCCCCGCCGAGATCACGCCGGAGTTTGTGAGATCCGAAGTCGCCGCCGGCCGCGCCATCATTCCGCTCAACATCAACCACCCGGAATGCGAACCGATGATCATCGGCCGCAATTTCCTCGTGAAGATCAACGCCAACATCGGCAACTCCGCCGTCGCTTCCAGCATCGAGGAGGAAGTCGAGAAAATGCGCTGGGCCACCAAATGGGGTGCGGACACGGTGATGGATCTCTCCACCGGCAAGAACATCCACGCCACCCGCGAGTGGATCCTCCGCAACTCGCCCGTGCCCATCGGCACCGTGCCGATCTATCAGGCGCTGGAAAAGGTGAACGGCAAGGCCGAGGACCTCACTTGGGAACTTTACCGCGACACCCTCATCGAGCAGGCCGAGCAAGGCGTCGATTACTTCACCATTCACGCCGGCGTGCTGCTGCGCTTCGTGCCCATGACCGCCAGCCGCATGACCGGCATCGTTTCCCGCGGTGGAAGCATTATGGCCAAGTGGTGCCTCGCCCATCACAAGGAAAACTTCCTCTACACCCACTGGGACGAGATCTGCGACATCATGGCCGCTTATGACGTCAGCTTCTCCATCGGCGACGGCCTCCGCCCCGGCTCCATCGCGGATGCCAACGACAAGGCGCAGTTCGGCGAACTCGAAGTGCAGGGCGACCTCACCCGCCGCGCCTGGGCCAAGGGCGTGCAAGTCATGAACGAAGGCCCCGGCCACGTGCCGATGCACATGATCGAGGAAAACATGGCCAAACAGCTCGAATGGTGCGGCGAAGCGCCGTTCTACACGCTCGGGCCCCTCACCACCGACATCGCCCCCGGTTACGACCACATCACCAGCGGTATCGGCGCGGCGATGATCGGCTGGTACGGCTGCGCGATGTTGTGCTACGTCACGCCCAAGGAACACCTCGGGCTTCCTAACAAAAACGACGTCAAGGAAGGTGTCATCACCTACAAACTCGCCGCCCACGCCGCCGATTTGGCGAAAGGCCACCCCGGCGCGCAATACCGCGACAACGCGCTGAGCAAGGCCCGCTTCGAGTTCCGCTGGGAAGACCAGTTCAACCTCGGCCTCGACCCCGAACGCGCCCGCGAGTTCCACGACGAAACGCTGCCGCAGGAAGGCGCGAAAACCGCCCACTTCTGCTCCATGTGCGGCCCGCACTTCTGCTCGATGAAGATCACGGAAGACGTGCGGAAATATGCGGCGGAACAGGCGATCTCTGAAGAGGAAGCGCTGGCGAAGGGGATGGAGGAGAAATCCAAGGAGTTCGCTGAGGCTGGCACCGAAATTTACGTGAAAGCTTGAACAAATAGGTCCTATAAGTCCTATAGGACCTATGAATTCCCCCGAAGACTCCGGTTTCCTTCCAAAAACCGGAAACTACCAGGAACTTCTCTCCTACAGAAAAGCCGAGATCATCTACGACTTCACTTTCCGCTTTTGCGAAAAGTTCCTCACCCGTGGCGACCGCACCATCGACCAAATGGTGCAATCCGCGCGCTCTGGCAAACAGAACATCGCCGAAGGCAGCAAGGCATCCGTTACCTCAACGGAAATGGAGATGAAGCTCACCAACGTGGCCCGCGCCAGCCTTGAGGAGCTGCTTCTCGACTATCAGGACTACCTCCGCGTCCGGGATCTTGCGCTTTGGGATAAAAACTCAAAGGAAGCCCTTTACGTCCGCAAGCTCGGTAAATCCGAAAATGAGTCCTATGAGACCTATCGGTCCTATATGGACACCCGCCCGCCCGAAACCCTCGCCAACATCGCCATCTGTCTCATCCACCAGGCGAACTACCTGCTCGACCAACAAATCCGCCGGTTGGAAAAAGACTTCGTCGAGAAAGGCGGACTGCGCGAAAGCATGACCCGCGCGAGAATCGAACACCGTTCCAAAAACAGATCACTCAATCCCCCTCCAATTCCACGTCCGGGATGTGGGTGAAACTGATGCGCATCGGTGCCTGGTCGCGGTGGTCCTGGACGCCGCCGAAATAGACGACGCCGCGGCCGTAGCGGGCGCGGAGTCGGTCGATGGCGGTGTCGAGCCGGCGGTGTTTTTCGGCGTCGAAGGATGCCATGGTGTCGGCCACGGTTTGGAACAGGGAAGGAGTGTAATTGCCGTGTTCGCAGAGGTGGGTGAGCGTGAGCGCCACTTGCAGCAATGGCGCGCGCGGCTCGGGGCGGTCGCGCCACAACCGGTCTAACAGCCGCATCAGCAGCAGGGTGGAGTCGGTTTCCGCGACGCGGGTTTCCGCCGCCCACGACGCGTCGCGCAGGAAGGCGAGCTGGATGGTGAGGCAGCCGGTGAGCAGGCCGTGCGAACGCAGCCGCTCGCAGGCCTTGTGCAGCAGCTTGCAGAGAATCGGCCATGCCTTGTCCGGGGCGCGCAGTTCCGGCGGCAGCACGTGGCTGTGGCCGATCGATTTGCGCGCGGTTTCCAGTTCCGGGATTTCATCGCCGCGCAGCAGGTGCCACAGCCGCTCACCCATGACTCCGCCCCACACGCCGCGCAGCACGCGCTTCGGGACGTCGCACAATTCCGCCACAGAGTGGATGCCGGCGGCGTGCAGCCGCGTTTCCATGCTGCGCGCGATGCCGTTCAAATCGCGCAGCGCCAGCGGGTGCAGCACGTTCGGCAGATCACGCGACTCGATGATGAACAATCCGTCCGGCTTGCGCATCTTGCTCGCGGTCTTGGCGAGATACCTGTTAGGCCCGGCACCGATGCTCACCTTGATGAACGGCGAAACCTCGCGCGCCACGGTCTGCTTGATCCGGCGGCCGATCGCCTCGACCGTTTCCGGCTCCCGCAGATTGTAGGGCAGCCAGGCCCACATTTCGTCGATGCTGAGCACCGCCTCGACATGGATGCAGTCCTCGACCGCCTCGACCACCCGGTGGTGGTGGCGGATGTATTCCGCCGGCTTGCTCTCGACGATGGCGATGCCGGGGCAAAGCACGCGCGCCTCGCTGATGCGGGTGCCGGTTTTCACGCCGAAGGCCTTCGCCTCGTAGGACGCGGCGATGCAGCACGAACTCTCCGCCATCACCGGAGCCACCCCCACCGGTCGCCCGCGCAAGGCCGGATCGAGATGCTGCTCGACCGAGGCGAAATACGAATCGCAGTCGATGAACAAAGCCGTAAGCGGACGTTCCACGCAGCGATGAATGCAGCGGTAAAATCCCCGGGTCAATTTCAATTTGTTCTCATGAACAGTTATCGAAGCCTCCGAAAAAATGTCTCACCTGAGACATTTTTTCGTCAAATAACTTAGGGTCAATGCTTTATTGATTATTCCCCCGGAAACGGATCGGCGCTCAGACGGGTGCGGACTTCCTCGATGTCCGCGGCGGGAATGATTTCCAGCGGTCCGCGTTCGATGACGGCCAGTGCCAGCGCGCTGGTCACCGCGAGTGACACGAGGCAGGCGAAGCCCGCTGTGGAGCGCGTTGTCCGTGGCGCGAGCATCCGCCGCACCCGCGCTTCGAGGCCGCGGCGGCTGGCCATCGCCAGAGTGGTAGCTGGCGCGCGGCAGATTGCAGCCACATCGCACAGGTCGCGGGCATAGGATTTCGCGGCGAGCCCTTGGTTCACCACCCGTTCGTCGCAGGCGTATTCGCATTGGTCGGCGAGCCGCGCGGCCATCCACCAGACCAGCGGGTTGAACCAATGCAGCGTGCAGGTGACCGCCGCCAGCGCGCGCCACAAGGGATCGCGCCGAGCGTGATGGGACATCTCGTGCGCGATCACGGTTTCACGAAGTGCTGGAGACCAGCCGCGCCATGCCGGCGGGACCAATATCAGGGGTTTGAACACGCTGGCGGCTACCGGGCAGGCAAGGCCATCCAGCATCCGGATCTCCACCTTGTGTCCGTAATGTCCGTCGTCATCCACCGGCACGGATCGCCGCCGCCATGCCATCAATTGCGCCAGCGCCACGATCAGCCGCATGGAAAACAACAGCGCGCCCGCCGCCCATGCCCAGCCAAGCCAGAGCGTCCACCCCGGAGCCGCCGCGGGCAGCCCCGCGATCTCCACCTTCGGCAACAGCGAGAGCAGCGGGAAACCCGCGAGCAAGACCAGCACGGCCAGAGTCAGCCGCGGGTCGCGCGCCTCGTCCCGCCTGCCCGCAAGCCACACCAGAACCGAACCCACCAGTGAGAACGCGATGACCGTGAGCGTGATCATGTCATTTCTCCTTTCCTTCGCGGATCAATTCCCGGATGCGCCGGATCTCATCCTCCTTTAGCGCCTGGTCCTTCGGGTCGAGCAAGGCCGCCACCAGTTTCTCCGGACTGCCTTCGAAAAACGTCGCCAACAACTGCCGCAAGGCCGAGCGCTTCGCCTTCCGCTCCGGCACCACCGCGCGATAGACATATCTCCTCGATTCCTTGCGCGTCGTCACCAGTTGCTTCGCCACCATCGTCGCCAACAGCGCGCGCACCGCCGAATACGTCGGCGGGTCCACCAGCTCCTGCTGGATCTCCTTCGCCGTCGCCTCGCCGCGGCGGAACAAGATCGTCATCACCTCGCGCTCGCGCCTTGCCAGTGCCGCCTCCGCATCGCTCATTGCATGGCAAGCATGCACCCGTATTCCCGCGCCGCAAGCCCGAATGCTGGAAAAACAGCATTTAATGGTTGACGGACCGGAATTCAAATGCTGTTTTTCCAGCACTATGCGAAAGCAATCCGAACCCACGACGGCGCGCCGCCCCCGGCGCGGGATGGTGAATTTGTTCAATCCATTGCTCGCCGGTCTGGCGGTGCTCTGGCTGGCGGGATGCGCGGGCGACATCGCGCCGCAATATTCCGGGGGATCGCGATATACGCCAGCGGACCAAGCGCCGATATCCCCGCAGGCCCGGAGCATGCCGGTCGAGCCCGCAAGTGAAGCGAAGCCCAGGCGGGCCGCCGAGGATCGCCCGGGACTGGCGACCGGATTCGGCGAGAGCATCCGTTCCGAGTGGAAGAAGCAATCCTTCGTACGCGCCGCATCGTCACCAGCAGGCACGAGCGTGGTCTATTACAACGACCGCGAGGGGATCAAGGCGATGACCGGCCGCATCGAGAGCGCGGACGCGCGGCGCAAGGCGGCTGGCGGGCGTGTCGAATGGGGCATCCGCGGCGGTTTGGGATACCTGCCCGCGTATGAGACATACAGTTGGCGGTCGGCGGACCGCAGGCGCTTCGTGGTGGGGCGCGAGGGCGGACAATATTCGATCGTGATCAAGAACCTCTGCAAGAGCCGGCTCGAACTGGTCGTCAGCGTGGACGGCCTCGATGTCATCGATGGCAAGGCGGCGGCATTCTCCAAGCGCGGTTATGTCATCGCGCCGGGAGAGACGCTCGAGATCGAGGGCTGGCGCACCGGCCCGGACCGCGTGGCGCGTTTCCGGTTTTCGAACGTCGCCGGTTCCTATGCCAATCTCCGCCACGGGGAGCACCGCAACGTCGGAGTGATCGGCCTCGCCGTGTTCGATGAAAAGGGCGTGGACCCGTGGAAGTGGATGCCGAACGAAGTGGAGGACCGCTTCGCCGCCTCGCCGTTTGAAAAACGCTACTGAGGCAATCGAGTTGAAATGGCACCAGATATATCATTTCAACCCGTTCGACATACTCGGAATATGCAGAAAACGTATCGCATTAGCAGCGACGCGCATGGCGGCCGGAACCGCGACCGCCCGCATCAGTGCCACGCCCTCGTCATGTGAAATCATCCGATCACTTTGCGGAAGCGCCCGTAAGCCTCATCCCATGCCGCGGTGTCCTGCGGTTGATGGATGCGGAAATCGAACGACCGGCGGATCAGTTCGCGGCCGGCGTCGAGATCGGCGAGATGGCCGGTGGCGAGCATCTGGATGATGACGTTGCCGCAGGACGTCGCCTCGACCGGCCCGGCGACCACCTCGATGCCAAGCGCGTTGGCGGTGGCGCGGCTGAGCGGTTCGTTCCTGGTGCCGCCGCCGCCGGCGTGGAGGCGTTGGAAATCGAAGCCGGTGAGCGACTTGATGTTTTCGAAAACGGTCCGGTATTTCATTGCCAGCGAATCGGTGGCCACGCGCAGGATCGCACCCTTGTCGGCAGGCACTGGCTGGCCGGATTTTTCGCACCAGGCGCGGATTTTTTCCGGCATGCCGCCGGGGCTGGCAAACACCGGATCGTCCGGATCGATGAACGCGGTGAACGGCTCGGCGTCGTCGGCCATGGCGGCCATTTCGGCGTAGTCCGGGCTGTCGCCGTCGAGTTCCCACTGGCGCTTGCACTCCTGGATGAGCCACAGGCCGGAGATGTTCTTGAGAAACCGCACGCTGTCCTGCACGCCGAGTTCGTTGCAGAAACCGGCGGCGAGCGCCTCGGGCGTGGTGACCGGCTCGGCGGCCTCGATTCCCATGATCGACCAGGTGCCGGACGAGAGCCAAAGGTTGCCCATGCCCTTCATCGGGATGCCGGCCACGGCCGAGGCGGTGTCGTGGCTGGCGGTGGCGACCACCGGGATGCCGGACTTACCGATGACCGCGCCCACTTCGTCGCGCAGCAGCCCGAGCACGGTGCCGGGCGCGACGATTTCACCGAAGATGCCGCGCGGCAGGCCGAGCGCGTCGATCACCTCCCAGGACCATTCGCCGCTGCGCGGGTCGAGCAATTGCGAGGTCGAGGCGATGGTGCGCTCGACCGCGCGGCGGCCGGTGAGCCAGTAGGAAAGCAGGTCCGGCACGAACAGCAGGCTGGCGGCGTGCATGAGCGCCGGGTTGTTTTTCCGGGCCTCGGCGAGCAGGTGCAGCGAGCTGTTGTAGAAGTTGGTCTTGATGCCGGTGCGGGCGTAGATTTCCGCCTCCGGCATCAGCGCGTGCATCGCCTCCGGCATGCCCTCGTGGCGCGGGTCGCGGTATTGGTGCGGCATCCCTAACAGACTGCCGTCCGGCCCTAACAGCCCGTGATCGCAACCCCAGGTGTCGATGCCGATCGAGACGATCGAGTCGCCGTGCCGCTCGACCGCGCGGCGCAGTCCTTCGAGGATTTCGCGGTAGAGGCCGATCAGGTTCCAGAACGACCCGCCGGGCAGGTCGGTGCCGGGATTGTCGAAGCGGTGGATTTCCTCGAGTTCGATTTTATGGGAATCGGCGGTGGCGGCGATCACGCGGCCGCTGCCCGCGCCGAGATCGACGGCGATGAAGGTTTTGTGGGACATGGGTCGTTCGATGTTGCCGCGCATGCTTGAAAAGCGGCCATGGCAAGGCAACCCCGAATCGCGCCGTTCCTTCACGCGAGGCGATTCGCATCTTGATGCGCGACTCGAAAATGCGACTTTCCGCCCGTTCCAAATGTCCCAACCTCCCCCAGTCGCCCTCAGCATTGCCGGTTCCGATTGTTCGGCGGGTGCCGGCATCCAGGCGGACCTGAAGACGTTCCAGCACTTCGGCGTGCACGGGCTCACGGCGGTGACTTGCGTGGTCTCGGAAACGGCGAACGTGGTGCGCGCGGTGCATCCGGTGCCGGTGGAAGTGGTGGCGGACCAGGTCTCGCTGATGCTCGATTCCTTTCCCGTGGCGGCGGTAAAGACCGGCATGCTGTTTTCCGCGACCCACGTGAGGGCGGTGGCGCAAATTCTAACAAAACATCCGGATCTCGCGCTGGTCGTCGATCCGGTGATGGTCGCGTCCACCGGCGATCCTCTGTTGGAGCCGGACGCCTTGGTGGCTTATCGCGAATCACTCTTGCCGCTGGCCCGCGTGATCACACCGAATTTGCCGGAAGCCGAAGTTCTGTTAGGGAGGAAAATCCCCGACGAATCCTCGCTCGAGACGGCCGCGCGCGAGTTGGCGGACCACTTCGGCACCGCGGTGCTTCTCAAGGGCGGCCATCTGCCCGGCGACACCTGCCTCGACCTGCTGGTGGAAAATGGCGAGACCTTCCGGTTCAGCGAGGAACGCATCGCGGTGGCCGGCAGTCATGGCACCGGCTGCACGTTTTCCGCCGCCATCGCCGCCGCGTTGGCCCGCGGCGAGACGCTCCCGTGGGCGGTGGAAACCGCGAAAAAATTCCTCGGCACGGCGCTGCGGCAATCGTGGTCGTTCCCCTCGCCGGCCGGCGGCTCGGTGCATGCGCTCAACCAAGGCACGGAACCGCCGCAAAACGAGGCGTGACACGGCGCGGTAATTTCTTAATATCCCCGAATCATTCCCCGCATGTCCGATCCCTTGCAATCCCACGGCCGCGATTTTCCAGGCATGAACGCCATGGCCGGCATCGATCCCGCCCGCTTTTCGCGGCGCGCCTTCATGCTGATGGCGGCCTCCATGAGCAGTTGCTCCGCGGCATCGCCGCTGGCCTCGCTCAAGACGCCGAACAACCCGAACTACCGTACCCCGCACCCCGGCGGCCCGATTCCGCGCAATCCGGACATGCCCTACAGCTGGAACTTCCCGCCCGGCATCGGCATCAGCTTCTCGCGCGTGCTGGTATCCGGGAAATACGTCGCGATGACCTTCGATGACGGCCCGCACCCGCAAAACACCCCACGGCTGCTCGACATCCTCCGCGCCCGCAATGTGAAGGCCACCTTCTATGTGATCGGACGCAGCGTGGACCTCTATCCGCAGGTGGTGCGCCGCACCGTGGCCGAGGGTCATGAGGTCGGCAACCACTCGCACACCCACCGCCTGCTCACCAAACTGGGCGATTCCGAATTGCGCTCGGAAATGCAGCGCTGCCGCGATGCCGTGAGCCGCGCCGCGGGCGTCCGCATGCGCACGATGCGCCCGCCATACGGCGGATTGCTCCAGCGCCAACGCGAGCTGGTGATGGCGGAGTTCGGCTATCCCACCATCCTGTGGGCGGTCGATCCGCTCGATTGGAAACGCCCCGGCCCGTCGGTGGTCACCTCGCGCATCCTCAGCAACACCACACCCGGAGCGATCGTCCTCGCGCACGACCTCCATGCGCCCACGGTGGACGCCATGCCCGCCACCATCGACGGCCTGCTGCGCCGCGGTTTCCAATTCGTCACGGTTTCCCAACTGCTGGCGATGAAAAAGGACGAGGCCACCGCCCAGGCGTCCGCCGCCGGTGCCAACAGTTTCTGATTCCTCCAGCCACCAGCCCCGTGAGCGACGGCATTCCCGGCGAGCGTTACTTCGCAACCCGCGGACGAGTCTCCGCGCTGTTGCAGGGCATCCTGGACCTGACGCGCCAGAGCGGTGCCACGCCCGGCGAAACGTTGCTCGATTTCCACAGCGGCCTCGGCAAGCCGTTCCGCGTGATCGTTTGCGGCGAGGTCAACGCCGGCAAGTCCACCCTGCTCAACGCGCTCTTCGGCCAGCCGCTGTGCCCGGCCGGCCCGCTGCCGGTGACCACCCGCATCCAGCATTACCGCCATGCGCCGGAGCCGCGGGAAAACGCCATCGCCGATTCATTGAGCGAAATTTTCCGCCCGGCCGGGTTCCTGCGCGATTTCGAGCTGATCGACACTCCGGGCGTGAACGACGGCAAACCTGAGCACCTCGCGAATTGGGAGCATCTCGCGGCGGATGCCGACTTGTTGCTTTGCGTGTTTCCCGTTTCCAATCCGTGGATGGCCGCCACCTGGGATCTGATCGGCCGGCTGCCCGCCGCGGCGCTCGACCGCGCCGCGCTCGTCATCCAACAGGCGGACCTGCGCGAGCCCGGCGACCTCGAGGTGATCCTCGGCCATGTGGCCGATCTCTCGCGCAAGCGGCTGGGCCGCGAGCTGCCCGCCTTCGCCGTCGCCGCCCGGACCGCGCTCGATGCCAAACGCGCGATGCCACGCGACGTGGCAGCCCTGCGCGACAGCAGACTGCCGCGGCTGGAGGCGTTCATTTCGGAAAACATCTGCCAGTCTCCCGACCGTCGCGCGCTGCTCGACGAATGGCGCGGCCATGCCGCCGCCGCGCTGCGCTCGCTCGACGATCACATCGAAGACCACCACCGCGTCATCAACGGCCATGCCCGTTTCATTTCCGGCATCGACGGCGAGATCGCGGAAATCCGCGAGGAATTCCTCACCCGCCTGCCCGGCCATCTCTTCAACGTAGCGGCGGTTTTCGAAAAGGAGGCGGAGGGCGTGGGCCGCCTGCTCCATCGCCGCTTGCGCGCGCTGCCGTCGTTCCTGCGGCTTTTCACCGGCGACCACACCGGCCAGCAAATGGAAGCCGCGTTCATCGCCCGGCTGCGCGAAACCATCGAGGCCGTCGCCGCAAAAGACGGCGACGAAGTGGTCAGGGCCTGCACCGCGCACTGGACCGACCTCGCCGCCCGGGTGAGCGAAACCATGGACTTCGACCTCCGTGCGGCGGCCCCCGTGGAACACGCGCTGGCAGAGGCTCGCGACCGCTTCGTCCGCCGCCTCGGTGCCGCCGCCGGCCAAGGCGTGGGAGAACTCAAGGTGCGCAAGCGCCTCGACAAGGACCTGCGCCGCCGCAACCTCGCGCTGCGCTCGTTCACCGTCACCAGTCTCCTGTTTCTCACCGCCGGAGCCGTGTGCGGCGCGCTGGGAGTGCCATGGGCACCCTGGATCCTGTGCGGCCTCGCGGCCCTGTTCGGCGCCGGTGGCACGGTGGTGGCGTGGATCACGCGGCGAGCCATCACCCGCGATTTCGGCAGCCACCTGCTCGACACCTGCGGCGCCTTTGCCGCGGCCCTGCACGGTGATTACGCCGACGCGCTCGGCGATGTCTTCCGCGTTTACAACCAGGCGCTCGATCCCCTCCACCAGCACCTCGCCGAGGCGAAGCTGGCCATCGAGCCGCTGCTGCGCCGCTGGCAGGAACTCTTCCTCACCCTCAAGGCCATCGAGCAAGACTGGTGACCATTGCCCAATGGTGTCCGCCCGCTTCCGGGGAGAGTTATAAAGGGACAGGCCTTTCATCTATTTTCTTCTTGCGGATTGCTGATGCTTCGATATTCTCCGTGTCTATGAGACAGGCGCGTTGGCTGGCGACGTGGCGGTATTCGGACCGGAAGCCGGTGTTTTACCACTGTATCTCGCGGGTGGTGGACAGGCGCTTTGTGCTGGGTGCGGTGGAAAAGGAGAAATTCCGGTCTCTGATGCGGATTTACGAGAGGTTTTCTGGCTGTCGGGTGACAGCTTATTGTTTAATGGACAATCACTTCCATCTTCTACTGGAGGTGCCGCCAATGCCCTGCATGCCAAGCGGTTCAGACGGGTGCGGGACACGCGGGATTTCCGATGAGAAATTGCTCAAGCGGCTCTCGGCGCTATATGGCGAGGCGTTTGTGGCCGGGGTGGCGGCGGAATTGGCCGAGGCGAGGCGGAAAGTGGCGGCGGGTATGGCCGATGAGGAGTTGGTGCGGGGGATTCATGCGCGCTTCACTTACCGGATGCACGATTTGGGCGAGTTCATGAAAGGACTGCTGCAGCGCTACACACAGTGGCACAACCGCCGGCACGAGCGCACGGGCAGGCTGTGGGAGGATCGCTTCAAGAGCGTGATCGTGGAGGATGGAGTGGCGGCGCGTGCGATGGCAGCTTACATCGATCTGAATCCGGTGCGTGCGGGCATGGTGGAGGATCCGGCGGGATACCGCTGGAGCAGCTACGGAGAAGCGATCGGCGGCGGGGCGAAGGGCCACGGCAGGACGGCACGGGCAGGTTTGGTGCGGGCCTGGGGCGCACACGAGGGAATGCCGGCGGATGCGAAATTGTGGCTGGAAATGGCGAGTCGCTACCGGAAGATGCTGATGGGCGGGGCGGTGGAAAAATCCGAGGAGCGAGTGACCCGCAACGGGCGGGTGGTGAAGCGGGTGTTGCGGAAAGGTATGGCGAAAGGAAACGCCGGATTGGCCGGGCGGGCGCAAGACGCCGCCATGGGGGAAATTCCATTTGCGGCGGTGTTGCGCTGCCGGGTGCGTTATTTTTCGGACGGCGCGGTGATCGGCAGCCGGGCGTTCGTGAACGAGGCGTTCGCGAGATCCCGGGAACGCTTCGGCCCGAAACGGCGGGACGGAGCGCGGAAACCCAGAGGCTATGCCGCGATGATGGCCGGGACGATCTGGAGCATGCGCGACCTGCGCAAGGGCGTGACCTGATCGAACATGCCGAGTCCTGCCGTGCGGGCAACGAAACCAAGTTTCCGGTTTCCATCGCCGGGACATGCCGTCTAACGTCCGCGCCATGGCCATCGATACCGACCTTCTCTCCCGAATCTGTGAAGCACCCGGTGCGCCGGGTTATGAGAAAGCCATCCGCGAGCTGGTGCTGGCCGAGATCGAGGACCTCGCCGACGAGATCCGCACCGACAACATGGGCAATGTGATCGCGCTGAAGAAAGGCCGCTCGTCCGAGAAGCGCGCGATGGCCGCGGCGCACATGGACGAGATCGGGTTCATCGTCACCCACATCGACGACAACGGTTTCATCCACTTCAACCCGCTCGGCGGATTCGATCCCAAGACGCTGACATCGCAGCGGGTGATCGTTCACGGCAAAAAGGACCTGCTCGGCGTGATGGGTTCGAAGCCGACCCACATCATGCAACCCGAGGAACGCAACAAGGCGGCGAAAATCACCGATTACTTCATCGACACCGGCCTGCCGCGCAAAGAGGTGGTCAAGCACATCGAGATCGGCGATCCGGTCACGCGCTGGAGTCCGCTGCTGGAAATGGGCGAATGCGTGAACGTGAAGTCGCTCGACAACCGGGTGTGCGTGTTCCTGCTCATCGAGGCATTGCGGGCTCTGAAAAAATCGCGCCGCAAGCCTTGTTATGATTTTCATGCCGTGTTCACCGTACAGGAGGAGGTCGGCTTGCGCGGCGCGAATGTTTCGGCGCTCGATATCAGGCCGGACTTCAGTTTCGGCCTCGACACCACGATCGCCTACGACGTGCCCGGTTCGAAACCGCACGAGCGCTGCACTTCACTCGGCAAGGGCGCGGCCATCAAGATCATGGATAGCTCGGTGATCTGCGACTACCGCATGGTCGCCTTCATGAAAAAGACGGCCACCCGCAACAAGATCGCGTGGCAGCCAGAGATTCTATCAGGTGGCGGCACCGACACCGCGGGACTCCAGCGGATGGTGCCCGGCGGGTCGATCGCCGGCGCGGTTTCGGTGCCCACGCGGCACATTCATCAGACGATCGAGACGGTGAACAAAAAGGATCTCCAGGCGTCGATCGACCTGCTCGTCGCCTGCGTGTGCGAACTGGACAAGCACGATTGGAAATTCTGAGCCGTCCACGCGGTCGTCATGATTGCGCTGCGGCGTTTTCCAATAACTCCGCCGCTCGCGCGATGAGCGTTTCCACGGGCAGGCCGCTGGCGGCGAGGTCGGTGACCTGATCAAACATGTCGGCGGCGCGGATTTCCGCATCGGCCCTGCCGCAGAAAGCGACGACCGGCTTGCCGTGGGCGCGGGCCATTTTCGCGATGGCGACCGGTCCCTTGCCGGCGAGGCTTTGCGCGTCGAGCGAGCCTTCGCCGGTGACGATCAGATCGGCCCGTGCGACGTGCTGCTCGAGTTTTGTCAGATCGGCCAGCCAATCGAATCCGGGGACCAGTGTGGCATTCGCGAATCGCATCAGGCCGAACCCCAGTCCGCCGGCCGCGCCCGCGCCGGGGCGGGTGGCGGTTTCGAGTCCGTCGGAGAGCCGGGCGAGTGATTCGAGCACGCTTTCCAGGATCGGATTGGTGTTTTCATCCGCGCCTTTCTGCGGACCGAAAACGCGCGTCGCACCCAGCGGGCCGAGCAGCGGGCTGTCCACATCGCAGGCGACGGTGATTTCCGGCAGATCGATGCGGCGGGTGAAATCGATGTGAGCCAGTTTTCCGAACAATCCGTCCGGAGTGGGCGGCAGTTCGCTACCGTTGGCATCGAGAAACCGGACGCCGAGCGCGGCGGCCATGCCCGCGCCGCCGTCGTTGGTGGCGCTGCCGCCGAGGCCGATGACGAGCTGGCGCGCGCCGCCGGTTTCGATGGCATGGCGCATCAGTTCGCCGGTGCCGAAGGTGTTGGAGCGGAGGATGTCGCGCTCGTCGGCGCGGATCCGCCACATGCCGGAAGCCTCGGCCATTTCGAGTGCGGCGAGTGGTCCGTCGGCCAGCAGGTATCGTCCGCGCACCGGGCGACCGAGCGCGTCGTGCATGCCGGTTTCCACCCAGCGGCCGTCGAGCGGGATTTCCAAGGCCGCGGCGAATCCTTCGCCGCCGTCGGCGATCGGGTGAATAATGACTTCCGCATCGGGAAACTTTTTCCCCAGCCCGCGCGCGATCGCCTCGCAGGCGCTGCGGGCGTCGAGCGAGCCCTTGAACTTGTCGCATGCGATCAGGATGCTGCGCGGGTCCGGCATGGGCGGATGATAGGCAGGCCGCATCGCCGCGCGCAAACCCGATGGCGCCGCGGGGAAAATTCCGGTTGCGCGAGGGTGGCGGGTCACCGGAGAGTCCGGCGCGTCCACGGCTGGCGCGATTCCCCGCATTCCCATGAGATGGATTTACTGGTCTGGCTGGTTGTTGTTCGGCGCGGCGTTCCGTTCGCTCTTCGGCATGCGCGTGAAGGGCGCGGAACACCTCATCACCGAGGGCGGCGTGCTGGTGGCTTCCAATCACCAGAGTTATCTCGACCCGCCGTTGATCGGGAATCTCTATCAGGACGAGATGGTCTATCTGGCGCGCAAATCGCTCTTCAAGGGCTTCTTCCGCTGGCTTTACGGCCAGTGGAACGCGATTCCGGTGGACCAGGAAAAGCCGGACATGGCCAGCCTCAAGACCATCATCCGCAAGCTCAAGGAAGGGCACCGCGTGCTCCTTTTCCCGGAGGGCTCGCGCACGCTGGATGGCGCGCTTGGCGAGGCCGCGCCGGGAATCGGGCTGGTGGCGGTGAAATCCGCCGTGCCAATCCAGCCGGTGCGCATTTCCGGTGCCCGCGAGGCGTTGCCGCGAGGATCCGCCCGCATCCGTCTCGCCCGGATCACCGTCACCGTGGGGCCGCCGATCCATCTCACGGCGGAGGAGCGTTCCGCGAAGTCGAAGGAGGACTACGACCGCATCGCCAAGCGCATCATGGCTGCCATCGCCGCGCTGGATTGATGCGCGCCGCTTGACGTGGCATGCGCCGATGGGATGTTGCCATGGAGGCGACATCATGAGCGGTATCAAACAACTCGATCTCTGCAGGGCGTATTTGAAATCCACCACCAGCACCGACAAGCCGGTGGGCAATGCCAAAAAAGCGGACGGTCCGGTAGTGACCATCTCGCGTGAAGCCGGAGCGCGTGGCAACACGATCGCGGAGGTGCTGGTCGAGCGTCTCCAGTCCGAACGCTCGATTCCGCACTGGCATCCGTGGACCTTGTTCAACCAGAATCTGATCCAGCACGTCATCGAGGAGCACTCGCTGCCGGAGAGCGCGGCGGGTTACCTCGGCGAGACCGGCACGGGTGACATCAGCCTGATGGTGGCCGAGCTATTGGGTTTGCACCCCGGGGTTTACAACACGGTCCGCCGCACCGCCGAGACGATCCGCCGTATCGCGCGTGCCGGCAACGCGGTGATCGTGGGTCGCGGCGGAAACGTGATCACGGCGGAAATTCCGCACTCCATCCACGTGCGTCTGGTTGGATCGAAACAGACCCGCACCAACCACTACGCGGAGTATGCCGGTATTCCTCTAGCCAAGGCGGCCGCGGAGGTGGCGCGCATCGACCGCGCACGCAAGCGTTACCTCAAGACCCACTATCTGACAGATATCAACGATCCGCTGCGCTACGACCTCGTCCTGAACACCGACCGGATGAGTGACGCCGAGGCCGCGACACTCATCGTCGCCGCTTTGGCCACGAGGATGGCGGCATGAAATTTCACATGGCGGCGTGATTCCGTGCTCGACGGGGGAAGCGTGCGCGGCATTGCTCTGCGCGCGCATGAGCGAAGAACCAGCCAAGTCCACCAAGGCAACGATCCCACTGAAACGCGCCCGGAAATCCGCGCGCAAAAAACCCGCGGGCAACGCCCCTGCGAAAGCGGTGGCGGACCAACAACCGTCGGCACCCGTGGCTGAGGAAAAACCGGCGCCCGCGCCGGAAAGGCCCGCTCCTTCCACACCGGAGACCGCCACCGTGGGTGCGGAGATCGCCGCCGAGAGTCCGAAGAAAAACAAACGCCGCCGCCGGAAAGGCAAGGGCGGGAAGTCCGAGCCCGGCGAAAGCGCGCCCGCGTCATCCGATGCGCCCGTTGCCACTGCTACACCGCGACCCAAGGTGGACGCCGAGCATCTCGCCAAGTTCGCGTGGAAAATCTATCTCGCCGAGATCGGCGAGGAAGGCGTGGCGTTGATCGGGGATCACGACGCGCGCGAGCTTTCGCGCCGTTGTTTCCGGCTGGCGGAAATTTTTCTGGAGGAACAATCGCGCCGCAAATGAGCGGCCCGGATCAACTCTTCCAATCGAGCGCGCCCTTCTTGAGTGCATAGACGTAGGCGACCACCAGGACGCCCGCGAAGCCGGCCATGCTGGCCAGCACCGTCGGACCGTCTGCGATCAGGTCGCGGAACTGCACCGCCCACGGGTACATGAAGACCACCTCGATGTCGAAGAGCACGAACAGCATCGCCACCAGATAGAATTTCACCGAGAAGCGGGGCGCGCCCTCGCCCACCGGCAGCATGCCGCATTCGTAGGGAATGTCCTTGGTGGCGTTGCGCCTTGCCGAGCGACCGAAGATCACGCTGGCGATCAAAACGAAGACCGCGAATCCGGCGGCGACGAGGATTTGGAGCAAGACGGGCAGGTAGTGTTCCGGCATGGCAGGCGCGCGCGTTCTAGGCACGGGCGGATTCCAATGACAGGAAAAAATCCCGCTCAACAAGCGCGCGCGGACACCGTAGGCTGCGGCGCATGACAGGAATCGTTCTGGGATCCGGACTGGGGCCGCTGGCGGAAGCCGTGCGGGTGGAGGAAGAGGTTTCCTTCGAACGCGCCGGGCTGCCCGTGTCCACCGTGCCGGGGCATTGCGGGAAATTCATCGTCGGCAAGCTCGGCCGCGAAACGGTCGTGCTGATGAGCGGCCGCGTGCATCTCTACGAAGGACACGACCCGCGCGCCGTGACCGAGGGCGTGGCCTGGCTCGCCGCCCGCGGGGTTTCCCGCATCGTGCTCACCAATGCCGCGGGCACCTTGAATCCGGATTTCGAACCGGGCAGTTGGATGGTTTTTTCCGATCACCTCAACCTCACCGGCACCTCGCCGTTGAAAGGCGCGGAGTTCATCGACATGTCCGCCGCCTACGATCCGGCATGGCGCGATGAGTTTACCGAAGCCGCCGCGGCGATGGGCATCGCGCTGCACCGCGGCGTCTATGCCGGCCTGCGCGGGCCCCAGTATGAAACACCCGCCGAGGTGCGCATGCTGCGCGCGCTGGGTGCCGACGCGGTGGGCATGAGCACGGTGCTCGAAACCATCCGCGCCCGCTCGCTCGGCCTGCCGGTGGCCGCGTTTTCCTGCCTCACCAACTGGGCCGCCGGAATCTCGCCGACTGCGCTCGATCACGAGGAAGTCATCGCCACCGGAAAAAAAGCCGCGCGCGACATGATCCGGTTGTTGGAAAAAGTCATCGGCGGTTTATGAGTCGCCGCGCCCACCGTCATGACGACATTGAAATCCTTTTTCGATCCCGCCCGCACTTCATTGAAGATCTGCGGCGTCACCACGCGCGATGACGGCGAGCGACTCGCCGCGCTCGGCGTGCACGCGCTCGGCGTGAATTTCTGGCCGATGTCGAAACGCCACGTCGATCCCGCTTCCGCAGGTTGGCTGCGTAATCTAACAGGAGGCATCCTGCGCGTCGGCGTGTTCGTGAACCAACCCGCGGAGCTGCCGCTGCGACTGGTGGCCGAGGGCTTGCTCGATGTCGTCCAGCTCCACGGCGACGAGACACCCGATGATGCCGCGGTGTTCCGCGATGCGGGCGTGCCGTTCATCAAGGCGATCGGCGTGGCCGGTCGCGGCGAACTGGAGCATGCCGCGGATTTCGGCGCGCGGGCCATTTTGTTGGATGCGCATGCGCCGGGTGTCTATGGCGGCACCGGCGAGACCTTCGATTGGAACGCCGCCATCGCCTTCAAACAGGCGCATCCGGAAATTTCCGTGATGCTCGCCGGCGGCATCACCCCGCAGAACGCCACGGAGGCCATCGCCACTGTGCATCCCGCCGCGCTCGACGTGGCCTCCGGCGCGGAAGTTTCTCCCGGCGTGAAGGACTTCACCAAAGTGGCCGAGCTGATGCGGGCCGTCTGTTAGCCATGCTCACCGATTCCCACTGTCATCTCGCGTCGCATCGTTTCGCACCGGAGGAAACGCCGGAATTGATCGGGCGGGCGCTCGCGGCCGGAGTCACCCGCATGATCACGCTCGCCACCTGTCTGGACGATGTGGCGGCGAATCTGCGCCTGGCGGAAAACCCGCGCGTCCATGCCTGTGTCGGCATCCATCCCTGCGATGTGCATCACGCGCCGGACGATGCGGTGGACCTGCTTGCCAGGCATACCGATGACCCGCGCGTCTGCGCCATCGGCGAGACCGGCCTGGATTATTTCCATACCGCGCCGGATGGCTGGAGCGACGAAGCCTATCGCAACCGGCAGCTCGCGTTTCTCGAACCACACTTCGAACTGGCCGCCGCCGCGAAGCTCAATGTCGTCATCCACACCCGCGACCGCCACGGCCACCGCTCGTTCGACGATGCGCTGGCGATCTATCGAAACTTCCACGGCGGCGCGCGCGCCGTGTTCCACTGCTTCACCGGCACCTGGGAAAACGCGCGCCGCGTCATCGATCTCGGCGGCCTGCTTTCCTTCGGCGGCGTGGCCACTTTCAAGAACGCCAAGGTGGTGAGGGAAACCGCGCGTCATTGCCCCGCCGGATCGTTCATGCTGGAAACCGACGCGCCTTACCTCGCACCGGAACCGCACCGCGGGAAACGCAACGAGCCCGCATGGACACGCGACACCGCTCTCGCCATCGCCGCGCTCAGGAACGAGACGCTCGAAGAACTCGCCGACCACACGACGCGCGCGGCCGATGGATTTTTCCGCTTCCGTCCGCAGGGAAATTGAATAAAGCCCTGAGGTGTTGCCGTTATCCATATGCGTGCCCCCGGCAAGTGGGGGCCAATCCCAACCCGTCGATTCATGAAACACATCCATCTCTCCGCCGCCGCGGTGTTTTCCGCATTCCTCGTTTCCTGCGCATCCCAAAAAACCGACATGTATGACACCGGAGATCCTTATGGCTATCCGGATGCCAGCCTCGGTCAGGCCCCCGCCCAAGGAGCGGAAAATCCTGTTTACGACACCCCGGCCGCCTACGAGGAATCCTCGGCATACACGCCCGCCGAACCGGCCGCGCCCGAGCCCAGCGCGCCCGCCACCATCCACACCGTGGTCAAGGGCGACACGCTTTCCGGCCTCAGCGCCAAATACAAGGTGCCGATGGAATCCATCAAGCGCGCCAACAACATGACCAACGACACGGTCATCCTCGGCCGCAAGATGGTCATTCCTCCGCGTTGACCTGCGGGGTTCCCGCGCGTTTCCTATCGCGCATGCGCGCCATCATCCGTCCGGTTGCCAGTCTGCTCTGCCTCGCAGCCATTGCCGTCGCCGAGCCATGGGATCCCGCCACGGCCGCCGCGGAAATGGTGGCCGCGGGAAAACGTGACGCGCTCGACCGCCTGCTCACCGAACGCGGAACCGAGCGCGAATTCGAACAAGCCATCCGTCGCGCACGCGAGGCGGGCGTGAACGAGCAGGCGATTCTCGAGGCCCGTTTCCTGTATCGCGTGGACAAGGGCGACGACTCCGCGCTCACCCGCATGCTGCCGGAGTTCACCGAACGCGAAGCCGCTTTCAAACTCGAAGACTCCGCCATCTTCGCCGCCAAGGAAGACTGGCTGGCGGTGATCGAATACCTCAAGGCGCTCACCGCGCTCGAAGCCGGTGACCGCGCGGCATTCAAGCGTCATATCACCGAGGCTTTCTGGCTCAGCCCGCACCAGGGCACCGCGTTCGCTCCGCACATCGAGCGCCTGCGCACCGCCGAGGCGATGCGCGGATTGAAACTCGATCTCTCCATCGCGATGACTCCGGTGCCTGGCGGAGAGGCGCGGCCGCTGGCGGCATCGCTCGGTGAAAACGACAAGGCCCTGCTGCTTCACTTCTGGTCACCATGGAGCGGCGAGTGCGATGGCTTCATGCCCGAGTTCGCCGCCATCGCCGCGCATGTCGCGGAACACGGCGTCGCGGTCGCCTCGCTGCTCTCGGGTGACTTCCCCGAACTCGTCGGCGAAGCCGGCGAAACCATCCGCGATCCCAAACTCGCCGGTTCGGGTGCGTGGTTCATCGATCCCGCAGGCGGCATGTTCGCAAGACAACTGCGCGTGCGCGACCTGCCCACGCTCGTTCTGCTATCGCCGCGCGGCGAAGTGCTCTTCAACGGCGCGCCGGACGACAAGGCGCTGTGGAAGGCACTGGCGGAAATCGACGCGCGCATCCGCCGCCCGCAAGCACCCGCGGACGACGCGCGGTGAGCGCCGCACCCGGACCTACGATCCACGTAGTATCGTCGTTCGAGGGGGCGCTGGAAAGGTCTTCAACCTTCCTGAAATTTCCTCGTGTTTTAACTTGACGGTTTTCCGAACTACTAGTCTTATCGTGACAAGCAACGAGCTTGCAGCACATGGCGAGACCGTCCATCCCCTCCAATCTTGAACTCCAGGCCCTGTCGGTCCTCTGGCATCAGGGACCGTCCACGGTGGCCTCGATTCAGGAGACATTGCCGGATGGCAAGGACCGCGCCTACACCACGGTGCTGACGGTCATGCAGAATCTCGAGCGCAAGAACCTGGTGAGGCGCTCGCTTGTCGGAAGGGCTCACGTTTACGAGGCCGCATACTCGCAGGAAGTCATCGTGCAACGCGCGACGCAGGACTTCCTCACCAACGCTTTCGGAGGACGCCTCGGTGAGGCGCTCCTCGCGATCCTCTCCGCCGGCACGTTAACGCCGGAAGAGAAAACCAAACTAGAACGCGAACTCCAACGACACAAAACCATGGCTGCGAAAAAAACAGCGAAGAAAGCCGCCAAAAAGGCGCCAGCGAAGAAAGCCGCGAAAAAAGCCGCGAAGAAGACGGTGAAAAAAGCGGCCAAGAAAACCGCCAAGAAAGCGGGCAAGAAAGTGGCCAAAAGCGCCAAGAAGGTGGCCAAGAAAGCCGCCAAGAAAACGGTAGCGAAAAAGGCCGCGAAGAAAGCCGCTAAGAAGACCGCCAAAAAAGCGGCCAAGAAAACCGCCAAAAAGGCTGCCAAGAAGGCTGCGAAGAAAAAGTAAGCTTCCACAGGCAACCTGAAACCTGAAACCGGGGTGGCGCGGCCATGAGGCCGCCCGCCCCCGTTCCGGCAGGCGAAAAAACATCGGCGGGGGATCCACGGATCACCCGCCGATTTTCTTTTTCCGAAGAACTTCAAAGCCCCATGACGATCTCGCAGCCGGGAAGTTTTTCTTCAAGCTGCAAGACACCCGCGGCGTCCACCTGGGTGCGCCACAGATAGAGCTTCCTCAGGTTTTCCAACGCGGCGAGTTTGAGAACCGCGGGACTGCCGATTGGTGTGCCGTAAAGATTGAGCGATTCGAGTTCGGTGAGTTTGGCGAGAGTGTCGAGCGACGCCTCGGTGACGGCGGTCTCCGAGAGGCGCAGCGATTTGAGACCGGTGGCCTTGGCGAGAAGCTTGACTCCCTCATCGGTGAGCGAGGTGGCGGAGAGATCCATGGAAACCATGGCCGGCAGCACGGGTTCCAGTTTCGCGAGGTCCTCGTCGCCGAAGGTTCCGCGCAGTCCGGCCGCGGTGAAGGTGAGTCCGGTGGACGACTGCGATTCAAGATTGAGGGCTGCGGGGAACTCGCCGCGCAGGCGCTCGAACTCGGCCTTGAGTTCGTCGCTCATGACGGGAGTGGTCTGCTCCGCGATGTCTTCCACCACGGGAACGGCCGCCGCGTCGGTAACCATGGCGAGCGCGGCACGCACTTCATCGCTCGTGGTGAGTGAGGCCAACAGGGCATCGGAAGAAGCTCCTTGGTCGATCCACCATTTGATGAGCGTAACCTCGTGCGCGGCGAGATCCTTTTTCCCTTCAGGCGGCATGTGGAGTTCGTCCTCTTCCGGCAGTTCGATGCGATCAATCAGATTGCTGGCACCGGAGTCGCCCGGGACGATGGCGGCACCGTCGTTGCCGCCGGCAAGCAACAGCTCGTATTCGTCCATGCGGAACTTGCCACGCTGGCGGTCGGCATTGTGGCATTGATAGCATTTCGCCTCAAGGATGGGCGAGATGACGGCCTGATAGACCGGCTGCGCCGCGAGGTCGCCGTCCGCCGGGGAAGATGAGGATTTTTCCGGCCATCCGAGAAGTTTGCGCAGCGGAGCCGGGGCATATTCGGTGAGGTAGGTGCTGCCATGGGTGAGCGACGCGCCGTCGTGGCTGGCCGCGGTCATCACGCCCGCGCTGCCGAGCAGCAGGCCGCGATAAATGAAGGCGCCTCGTCCGGCGGCGGCATCCACCCAGATTTTCACCAGCCAGGTGGCGAGCGCGAGGCAGGTGAAGGCGATGCCGCGGTCCATGTGGCGCTGGGCGAGTTCCGCATCGTATTCCGGCATACTGTAATAAAGCAGGATGCCGAGCAGCGAGGCGGCCACCGCCGAACCCGCGGCGAAGCCCATCGCGGTGCGCGAGGTGTTTTTACTGAAACCGAAAGCGGCCATGCACTCGTGGACCATCACCCAGACGAAGATGCCGATCGGCAGATGGAGCACCGCCGGGTGGAAGCGGCCGGTGAATTTCGCGAGGTCGGGCAGGCCGTTTTCCGATGGCGGGCCGATCAGGGTGGGAAGCGCGCCGAGCGCGGCAATCACGGCGAGTCCGGCGAGGGTGGTCAGGATGCGGCAGGCGGTGAGGCGGCTGCGTGGCGGTGGTGAGTCGGTCATGGAATCCGGCATGATACGTGGCGGCGGATGGGTTCTTTCCGGGCGATTGATCGCGCACAGGCGGAGATTTTCCAGCCCGTCCTGCCTCCTTGCGAAAGGAAAATTCGCGGATAGCGTAACTTTCCGCTGTTGTCCGGTATGAAGTTGCATCGATTTCACACAATCCTCCTGTCCTGTCTCGCCCTGGCGGCCTGCGATTCGCCGCAGGCGCTCGTGATTGACGGGGCCGCCGCGTCGAATGGTCCGGAAGCGGATTCCGCGGTCAAGGACCCTCTGCCCGAGACGATTTCGTTCAACGACCACGTCCAGCCGATCCTCTCGGAGTATTGCTACCATTGCCACGGCCCGGACTCCGGCACGCGCGAGCCGAAGGACGCGCCGCTGCGGCTCGACCGGGTGGAGGACGCCTTCGCGCTCCGCGAAAACGGCAAGCCGGTCATCATCAAGGGCAAACCCGATGAATCGCTGATGCTTCATTTGATGCGGTCCGGCGATCCCGACGTGGTGATGCCGCCGCCGGCCAGCCACAAGACAATGAAGCCGGAGGAAATCGCGGTCATCGAACGATGGATCGAACAGGGCGCGGAATACGAGCCGCACTGGTCGTTCATGCCGGTCAAGCGCCCCGAGCCGCCCGCCGCGGGCGGTGGCTGGGCCGCGAATCCGATCGATCGTTTCATCGCGGCAAAACGCACCGACGCCGGCCTCGCGCCGAACCCGCCGGAGGAGCCGCGGCGGTTTTTCCGACGGCTGCACCTCGACCTAACAGGCTTGCCGCCGTCGCCGGAGGACGTCGAGGCCTTCGTGAAAAAGCACGCGGCCGATCCCGATGCCGCGGTTTCCGAGGCGGCCGATGAACTGCTCGCGTCGATGGCGAGCGCCGAGCATTTCGCACGCTTCTGGCTGGATGCCGCGCGTTATGCCGACACCCATGGCATCCACATCGACAACTACCGCGCGATCTGGCCGTACCGCGACTGGGTGGTGAAAGCGTTCCACCAGAACATGCCGTGGGACCAGTTCACGCTGGAACAAATCGCCGGCGATATGCTGCCCGACCGCACGCTCGACCAGCTCGTGGCCACCGGGTTCTCGCGCTGCCTCGCCACCACCGGCGAGGGCGGGGCGATCGCCGAGGAATACGAGGCGATCTATGCGCAGGACCGCGTGGAAACGGTCTCCGCCATCTGGCTCGGGCTCACCACCAGTTGCGCGGCGTGCCACGACCACAAGTTCGATCCGGTCTCGATCGACGAGTTTTACTCGCTCACCGCGTTTTTCCGCAACACCAGCATGAGGGCGATGGACGGCAACAACGCCGAACATCCGCCGAATGTGTTCGTGCCGCTGCCCGGGGATCGCACGCGCTGGAGCGAGCTGGAACAAGAGATCGCCGCACTCGAAAAGCAGGCCGCCGACCGCAAGACGAATGCCCGCGGCGATTTCGAGACATGGCTCGCCAGCGCCAGCGTGGCACCCTCGCGCGAGATCGATTCCACGCTTTCGATCCACCTGCCGCTCGCCGATGCCGAAGGACCGATCCGCGGCACCGTGGACGGCCAGCCGCGCGAGTGGGAGGCGAAACTCCCGCTCATCGACGCGCCGCTCGGCAAGGCGCCTCTCATCAACGACACATCCATCGATCTCGGCGACATCGGATCGTTTTCGCGCAGCGACCGCGTGAGCTACGGCGGCTTCATCCGCATCGAGGGACGGCCGAGCGGCGCGGTGGTCGCGCGCATGACGTCCGGCGATGCGCGCCGCGGATGGGACTTGTTCCTCGAAGGCGGCCGCCCCGGCAGTCATGTGATCGATTCGTGGGACAAGGCGGCCAACAAGACCACCGCCGGCAAAGCCCTCGAACGCGGCAAGTGGCAGCATGTGATGGTCACCTTCGACGGCTCGATTTCCGGACACCAGGCGCATGCGATCTACATCGACGGCAAACGCGTGCCCGCCGGACCGGATCCGAACACGGTCGGCGGCAACATCGAAACCTCCGCGTCGCTCCGGATCGGCTCGCGCGAGGACGGAGAGTTCAAGCTCACCGGTGGCAAGGTCGCGCTGCAGGATTTCCGCTTCTACCGCCGCCTGCTCAAGCCGGAGGAAATCAAGACGATCTCCGAAACCGCGATGCTCAACCACATCGTCTCGCTGCCCGCGGAACAGCGCAGCAAGGAGCAGGTCGATACGCTCTATCAGTATTTCATCGCCAACGTCGATGGCACGTCACGCGAGTTCGCGGCGAAGCTCGATCCGTTGAAGACCGAGCAATCGCAACTGCGCGCCCGCGGCTCCGTCTCGCTGGTGATGGACGAAAAGAACACCGAGCCCTACGCCCACGTGCTCAACCGCGGTGTTTATTCCGACAAGGGCGAGCGCGTCACGCCCGACACGCCCGCCGTGCTGCCGCCGATGCCCGTGGACACGCCGAAGAACCGGCTCGGCCTCGCCAAGTGGCTCAACGATCCCGCCAACCCGCTGCCGGCACGCGTCACCATGAACCGCGTGTGGTATCAGATTTTCGGCACCGGCATTGTCGAGACCAACGACGACTTCGGCATCATGGGCGCGCGTCCGAGCCATCCGCTCCTGCTCGATTGGCTGGCGGCCGAGTTCGTCGATTCGAAATGGAACCACCGCCACATGGTGAAACTGATGGTCACCTCCGCGACCTATCGCCAGTCGGCCGAGGTCACGCCGGAGAAACTCGAACGCGATATCCACAACCGCCTGCTTTCCCGCGCCCCGCGCGTGCGCTTGGATGCCGAGCCGCTGCGTGACCTCGCGCTCGCGGCGTCGGGATTGTTGTCCGACAAAGTCGGCGGCCCGCCGGTGAAACCCTATCAGCCGGAAGGCATCTGGGAGGCCGTGGCGATGCCTCAGTCGAACACCCGCCATTACAAACAGGACAGCGGCGAGGCGCTCTATCGCCGCTCGATCTATACCTTCTGGAAACGCACCGCGCCGCCGGCCACCATGGAAATCCTCAACGCCCCGAGCCGCGAGAAGTTCTGCGTCCGCCGCGAGCGCACCAACACTCCGCTGCAAGCGCTGGCCCTGATGAACGACCCGCAGTTCGTCGAAGCCTCGCGCGAACTCGCCGCTCGCGCCATCCGCGACTCGTCCGATCCGGAGGCACGCATCGATTTCATCACATCGCGCCTGCTCGCACGCACGCTCGAAAATGACGAACGCATCATCGTCCGCGAAACGTTGGAGACGGTCGGCAAAACCTACCGCGAAAAACCGGAGGAAGCCGCCAAGCTCATCGCCGCCGGCGAGACAGCGGTGCCCGAAGGCATCGATCCGCCCGAACTCGCCGCCTGGACCATCATCGCCAGCAAGATCTTCAACCTCGACGAAACCGTCACACGCTGAACTCCGCGCCATGAACCCGCTCATCGAACATCACAACACCGCCTACACGCGCCGGCAGTTTTTCCGCAAATCCGGCATCGGTCTCGGCATGGCCGCGCTCGGCAGCCTGCTGGGCCGCCAGAGCCTCGGCGAAAGCCTGGCCGCGTTCGGCAATCCGCTGCCGCACGTCGCACCCAAGGCCAAGCGCGCCATTTATATATCATTGATCGGCGCGCCCTCGCAGATCGATTTGTTCGACTACAAGCCGGAGCTGCAGAAGCGCTTCAAGGAGGACCTGAAAACATGGCTTGCCGAGCAGGGCGAGCGCCTCACCGGCATGACTTCCGGCCAGGCCGCGTTTCCGCTCGCGCCCTCGATCTTCAAGTTCGCGCAGCACGGCCAGTCCGGCGCGTGGGTCAGCGAGCTGCTGCCATGGCATGCCAAGATGGTGGACGACCTTTGCATCGTCAAATCGATGCACACCGATGCCATCAACCACGAGCCCGCCAACCAGCTCATCTACACCGGCTCGATGCAAAACGGCAAGGCGTCGATCGGCTCGTGGCTGTCCTACGGCCTCGGTTCGATGAACGAGGAATTGCCGTCGTTCGTGGTGCTCCACGCCACCCACAGTTCGCCCTACTCGAACGTGCAGGCGATTTCCTCACGGCTCTGGAGCGCCGGTTTCCTGCCCGGCCGCCATTCGGGCGTGGCGCTGCGCTCGCTCGGCGATCCGGTGCTTTTCCTCAAGGACACGCCGGGCATCGACCGCGAGACACGCCGCACCATGATCGACGGCCTGAACAAACTCAACCAACGCTCGTTCGCCGATGTCGGCGATCCGGAAATCGAGTTGCGCATGCAACAATACGAAATGGCCTTCCGCATGCAGGCTTCGGTGCCGGAACTCACTGACCTCTCCGGCGAAAGCGAGGCCACTTACAATCTCTACGGTGAAGATAGTAAAAAGCGCGGCACCTTTGCCAACTCCGCGCTGATGGCCCGCCGCCTGCTCGAACGCGGCGTGCGCTTCGTCCAGATCTTCCACCGCGGCTGGGACCAGCACGGCAGCCTGCCGCGCGACCTCGCCTCGCAGTGCAAGGACGTGGACCAAGGCTGCTACGGCCTCATCCAGGACCTCAAACGCCGCGGCATGCTCGAAGACACGCTCGTCATCTGGGGCGGCGAGTTCGGCCGCACCGTCTATTGCCAAGGGAAGCTCACCGAGACCGACTACGGTCGCGACCACCACCCTCGCTGTTTCACCATGTGGATGGCCGGCGGCGGCATCAAGGGCGGCCAAGTCTATGGCGAAACCGACGAGATGTCCTACAACATCACCGACAAACCCGTCCACATCCGCGACCTCCACGCCACCATCCTCCACGCCCTCGGTCTCGAACACGAACGCCTCAACTACAAGTTCCAAGGCCTCGACCAGCGACTCACCGGCGTCGAACCGGCGAAGGTGGTGAGGGATCTTTTTGTTTGAGTGATACTATTCATGCCTTTCACCCGTATCATCCTGCTGCCAGTGATTGTCGCCTCCGCCGCACTGGCTGAGGTGCCGGTCGATTTCAACCGCGACATCCGACCGATTTTCACCAAGCACTGCACCGCCTGCCACGGCGGAGTGAAACAGGCGGGCGGGCTATCGTTCCTCTCTCGCGACCTCGCGCTCGGCACCGGCGAGTCCGGCAAGCGGGCGATCGTTCCGGGCGATCCGGCGAATTCGGAAATGCTGCGCCGCATCCGCAGCACCGACCCGGACGAAGTGATGCCGCAGCCGAAGCACGGCCCGCCGCTCGCCACCGTCGAGGCCGATCTGATCGAACGCTGGATCCGCGAAGGCGCGCAGTGGCGCGAACACTGGGCCTTCGAAAAACCCGTCGAACCCGAACTCCCCGCCGCGACCGACAAGGATTGGTCGAAGGTGCCGATGGATCATTTCGTGCTTGATCGCTTGCAAAAGGAAGACCTCGCCCCCTCGCCCGCCGCCCCGCCCGAGGAATGGCTGCGCCGCGCGAGCTTCGATCTCACAGGTCTGCCGCCATCGCCCGCCGAACTGTCCGCGTTTCTCAAGCAACACGCCGCCGACCCCGATGCGGCGCGTCGTGATACGGTGGAGCGCTTGCTCGCTTCGCCGGCCTATGGCGAACGCTGGGCCGCCGTGTGGCTCGACCTCGCGCGCTACTCGGACACCTACGGTTTCGAGAAGGACCCGAACCGCAACATCTGGCCGTGGCGCGACTGGGTGATCCGCGCGTTCAACACGGACATGCCATACGACCAGTTCACCATCGAACAACTCGCCGGCGATCTGCTGCCGAACGCCACCGCCGACCAGCGGCTCGCCACCGCCTTCCACCGCAACACGATGAACAACACCGAGGGCGGCACCGACGACGAGGAGTTCCGCGTCGCCGCCGTGCTCGACCGCGTCAGCACCACCTGGACCGCCTGGCAGGGCTTCACCTTCGGCTGCATCCAGTGCCACGCGCATCCGTATGAAGGTGTTTCGCACGAGGAGTTTTATGAATTCACCGCCTTCTTCAACAACACGCTCGATTGCGACCAGGACGACGATTTTCCGCGGATGAAAATCGCCAACGACCCCGCGCAGCGCGAAACCGCCTCGTCGCTCGAAACCCGAATCCGCGAACTCCGCGATTCGCTCAATCGCGATGGCCACCTCGCCGATGTGGAGTGGCAGCCGTTCCGGCCCGACAAACTCAAGCCCGCCCATGGCGCGCTCTCTCTGGATGACAGCGGCGTCATCCGCTTCACCGGCACCCAGCCGACCAGGAGCCACCACGACCTCGAAGGCTTCGCCGCGCCGTTCAGCGCCATCCGCCTGCGCATCATGCCGGATTCCGACGATCCAACCCAATGGCCGGAGCGCGGATCGTTCGCCACCCACTTCGAGGTCCGTCTAACAGGTCCTGACGGCAAGGCAACGCCGATGAAAATGAAGGAAGTCTTCGTGGATCGCATCGACGGTCCGAAGGAACCGACAGCGGGTGGAAACGTCGGTGGTTATCCCAAGCTTGAAGGTCCGCGCTGGGCGGTCTTCGTACCCACAGAAACGGTTGAACCCACCACTGGTTCACGTCTCGCCATCCATCTCAAACAACACGCCGCGACCACCGGCGAGCAAGCCGTGCCGCTGCGCAATTATGCCATCGATTTCTCCCACGACCCTCGCTGGACCACCCTCGCCGCCGACCCCGGCCGCGCCGCACGCCATGCGGAACTCGCCGAGTTGCGGAAACAATACCAGACGATTCCCGGCACGCTCGTCCCGGTGATGGTCGAGCGCCCCGGCGCCGCGCCGCGCGAGACGCGCATCTTCGCCCGCGGCAATCGCTTGTCGAAAGAGGACGCCGTTTCGCCCGGCATGCCGAAATTGTTCCTCGGCGGGAAAAACCAGGAATTCGCCAGCCGCCTCGACATGGCGCGCTGGCTGGTCGGCCCGGACAATCCGCTCGCCGCCCGTGTACTCGCCAACCGTTTGTGGGCGGAACTTTTCGGTACCGGCATCGTCCGCTCGCTCGAAGACTTCGGCAGCTCCGGCGAAGCGCCAAGCAATCAGGAACTGTTGGATCATCTCGCGCTGCGTTTGCGCGATCACCATCAATGGTCGATCAAATCGATGCTGCGCGAGATCGCGCTTTCCGCCACCTACGGCCAGACGCACCGCGTTCCCGCCGGCCTCGCCGGGCGCGATCCGGAAAACCGCCTGCTCGCCCGCGGTCCGCGCGTCCGTCTCAAGGCCGAGATGATCCGCGACCAGTCGCTCGCCGCCGCCGGGATGCTCTCGCCCAAACAATACGGCCCGCCGGTTTTCCCGCCGCAGCCGGAGGGCGTGTGGAAGAGCGTATACAGTGGCGCGAAATGGAAGGAATCCGAAGGCGAGGACCGCGTGCGCCGTGCGATCTACACCTATCACAAACGCACCAGCGCCCACCCCGCATTCATCACCTTCGACGCACCCGCCCGCGATGTCTGTTCCGCCCGCCGCATCGCCAGCAACACGCCGCTGCAAGCGCTCGTCACCCTCAACGACCCCGCCCACATCGAAGCCGCGCAAGGGCTCGCCGCCCGCATGACGGAACACTCCGCCGATCCCGCCGAGTGCCTCGCCCACGGCGTCCGGCTCGTCACCCAGCGCGAGGCCGACGACGCGATGCTCACCGAACTCGCCACCCTGCTCCGCGACGCCACCGCCGAATACCGCGCCGATCCCAAACTCGCCGCACCGCTCGCCCCCGACTCCAACCCGGAAACCGCCGCGCTGGTGCTCGTTGCAAACACCCTGCTCAACCTGGATGCGGCGTTGAACCGGTGAAAACCATCGTCATATCACTCATCACGGGACTCGCCTGTCTGGCAGGCGCCGCTCCGGAAAAGCGCACGGTGGATAACGTGGTCTATCATGTGCTGCGCGCACGGCCCGAGGTGGTGAGGATCGTGTGGAAAGATGCTCAGGAAAAACAGCTGCGGACTTTCCCGGAAGTCGCGCGGCACTTGCGGGAAAACGGAACTCCGCCGACCACGTTAATGAACGGCGGGATATTCGAGCCGGGCGGCATTCCATCCGGCTTGTTGGTGCAGGATGGCAAAGAATGGAGGCCACTCAACCGCAAGGAAGGGGCTGGGAATTTCTATCTGAAGCCGAACGGCGTTTTCCTGATCGGCCCCAAGGGCGCGGCGGTGGTTCGCACGGAAGAATATCCGCCGCAGGGCATCGTGGTCCGCCATGCGGTGCAATCCGGACCGCTCTTACTCAGGCATGGCAAAGTCCACCCCGCATTCCGTCCGCAGTCCACCTCGCGGCTGCACCGCAACGGCGTGGGAGTCACCACCAAGGGCGAAGTCGTATTCGCGATGACCGATTTCCATTCCCCGAAGTTTCCCAACCTCCACGAGTTCGCGATGCTGTTCCGCGCGCTGGGTTGCGAAGACGCCCTGTTTCTCGACGGCGACCTGAGCCAGATGAGGTCGGGCAAGGATTTGGAAAAAAACAGCAACTCGTTCGGCTCGATGATCGCGGTCGTGGCGAGCGAGTGAGCCGGTTCTCCAATCCCAAAGGGATTGCGGACCTCAGCCCGGGGTTGGCACAACCCCGGGTCATTGGCCGGCAATTGAACATCAACCCGGAACGGGTTGCGCAGGAGACGACGGCCCGCGGCCTGCGGAACGCCTTCAGCGTTCATGATTCCGGTGCCTGGCATACCCGGGGTTGTGCCAACCCCGGGCTGGGTTGCTGAATCCCGTCGGGATTCCAGTCGCATGGATATCAATGACCGGTGGACATTGCACCAGCATCATCACTCCCGATGCCTCTCATACGCCTCCACGATCCGCCCGACCACCGGATGGCGGATGATGTCGGCCTGGGAGAAGCGCTGGAAGGCGATGCCTTCGACGCCCTGGAGCGCGTGCTCGGCTTCGTAGAGGCCGGAGCGCACGCCGGGTTTGAGATCGACCTGCGAACCGTCGCCGGTGACGACCATTTTCGAATCGTCGCCGAGGCGGGTGAGGGCCATGAACATTTGTTCGCGGGTGGTGTTCTGGGCTTCGTCGAGGATGACGAACGAGCGGGCCAGCGTGCGGCCGCGCATGAAGGCGAGCGGCGCGATCTCGATGGTGCCTTCCTCCAGATAGCGCTGGCCCTCATCGGGATCGAGCATGTCGTGAATGGCGTCGTAGAGCGGGCGCAGGTAGGGGGCGACTTTTTCGCGCATGTCGCCGGGCAGGAAACCGAGCGCCTCGCCGGCCTCGACCGCCGGGCGGGTGAGCACGATGCGCTGCATGACCCGGCGCTTGAGCATGGTGAGCGCCATCGCCATCGCGAGATAGGTTTTGCCGGTGCCCGCCGGGCCGAGGCCGAAGATCACATCGTGGTCCTCGATGGCGCGCACGTATTCCAACTGCGCCGGCGTGCGCGGGATGACCGGTTTGCGGCCGCGCGAGCCGACGAGTTTCACTTCTGTTAGATGGGTGATGCCGATCTCGCCCTGGCGCGCGGCGATGTCCACGGCGAGGCGGAAATCGCGAGCCTCGATCCGGCCGCCGGCGCGTTGCGCGCTTTCGAGGTCCACGAAGACGCGCCGCGCGCGTTCGATCGCCTCCGGCCCGCCGCTGAGCAGCACCCAGCCGTCGCGCGTCACGGTTTTCACGCCCAGCGCGTTTTCCAGATACGCGAGGTTCTTCGTGTCGTAGGCGAATAGGCCGTGGAGAAACTGCGGGGTGTCGAAATCCAGCTTCAATTCGGCGGGCTTGTCCTCGTTCATGCGCGCCTGCTCCATCGCCCGAATCCGCCCCGGCGGAAAGCGGAAAAACCGCCGCAAAAAGAAGCGGCCCGACTGATCATCCCACAGGAAAACCCATTAACCCGGGGGCATCTCAGTCGGACCGCCTAGTGTGTCGCGACGGAATGAAACAAGCACCACCCGTGCCAGCATCCGGAAAAATTTTCTGCTGCTGCGAGTTTTTTCGGCATTGCCGGATATTTAGGTTTTGTTAAAAACCCGCGGTCAGGGGCGTGGAAGCCGGCTTTGCGCCCGTCTGGCCGGTTGATTCACCCGCGCGCGCCTCGTGTCCAAGTCATTGAAAATCCTCATCGCCTGTGGTGGCACGGGCGGCCATTTGTTTCCGGGAATCGCGGTGGGCGAGGCGTTGCGCGCGGGTGGTCACGAGGTGCTGCTGCTGATTTCCGAGAAGGTCGTGGACGCGGAGGCCTCGGCGAAATACGCGCATCTGCGCTTCGAAAAAGTCCCCGCCGTGGCCAAGCCGGCGACGCTATCGCCGCGGATGCTCGGGTTTCTGTGGAAAACGTGGAAGTCGGCGGGCCGTTGCAAGGCACTCCTGCGCGGGTTCGGTGCCGACGCGGTGCTGGGCATGGGCGGGTTCACCTCGCTGCCGCCGGTTTACGCCGGGCACAAGCTGGGGCTGAAGACCTTTATTCACGATTCCAACGCGCGGCCCGGCCGGGCGAATGTGATGACCAGCCGTTTTTGCACGCAGGTGTTTCTCGGGATGGACGCGGCGAAGTCGTTTTTTCCGCAGCGCGAAACGGTGACCACCGGCACGCCGGTAAGGCCGGAAATCCTCGACCTGCCATCGCGCGAGGAAGCAGCGGCGGAATTCGGTCTCGATCCGCGCAAGACGACGATCCTCGTCACCGGCGGCAGCCAGGGCGCGCACCGCTTGAACGAACTCTGCGCCGAAGCCGCTGCGCTCATGCCGGAGGATTTCCAAATTTTGCACATCGCCGGCGCGAAGGACTTCGCGCGCGTCAACGAAATCGCCAGTGCCCGCGCGCATCACAAGGTGCTCGGTTTCTGCGACCGCATGGCGGCGGCCTACGCGGTGGCCGACCTGGTGATCGCCCGCGCCGGGGCATCGAGCCTCACGGAAATCGCGGTCTGCGGCCATCCCTCGATCCTGGTGCCGTATCCCTACGCCGCCGACGACCACCAGACCTGCAATGCCAGGGTCTTCGCCGATGCCGGGGCCGCACAACTTGTCCAGGAGCGCGATCTCGACGCCGCGAAACTCGCCGCGATGGCCACCGGCATGCTCCGGGACTTGCCAAGCTACAAGCAGATGGCAAAAGCCGCCCGCGCGCTCGCCGTGCCCGACGCCTCCGAACGCGTCCGCAGCGCCATCGAATCCGCATTTTCACAGTCCGCATGAATTCACTCACCGAACGGCTCACCGACACCGCCAACCCGCTGCGCATCCACCTCATCGGCGTGGCGGGCTCGGGCATGAGCGGGCTCGCGCTGCTTCTGTTAGGGATGGGCCACAAGGTGAGCGGATCGGACAAGGTGACCACTTCGGAAACCGAGCGCATGCAGGGGCTGGGCTTGCGGTTTTCCTCACCGCACACCGCGGAAGCCGTAAAGGAGGCGGACGTGGTGGTGTTTTCCTCCGCGATCCGTCCGGACAATCCGACCTACGCCGCGGCGGTGGCCGCGAAAATCCCGCTCTACCGCCGCGCGGAATGCCTCGCCGCCATCCTCCACACGCGCAAGGGCATCGTCGTTTCCGGCACCCACGGCAAGACCACCACCTCGTCGATGACCGCCCACGTCCTGCGCGAGGCGGGGCTGAAACCGAGCCACTACGTCGGCGCGGAAATCCCGATCCTCGGCGCCAACGCGAAGTGGTCCACCGAGGGAGAGTTCATGGTGGCCGAGGGCGATGAAAGCGACGGCACGCTCGCGCTCTATCATCCCGAACACTCGGTGATCCTCAACATCGAGGCCGAGCATCTCGATTTCTACCGCGACCTCGACCAGATCCGTGAAGTGTTCGCCACGCTGGCCAACCAAACACGCGGGCATCTTGTTTACTGCGCCGAGGATCCGGTGGCGCACGAGTTATGTGAAAGCCGTGAAAACGCGATCTCCTACGGCTGGGAGGACGCCGATTTCACCGCGGTGGAAATCCGCGAGTTGAAAGGTTCGTCGGCCTTCGGCGTGATGAAACGTGGAAAGATGATGGGCGATGTCGAACTCGGCATTCCCGGCCACCACAACATCCTCAACGCGCTCGCCGCCATCGCGCTCGCCGACAGTTGCGGCGCGGAGTTTCCGCTGATCGCCCGCGCGCTATCGACGTTTGCAGGGGCCAAGCGGCGCTTTGAAACGAAGTATCTCTCGGCCGATTACCGCATTGTCGATGACTACGGCCACCACCCCACCGAGATCGCCGCGACCTTGCAGACCGCTCGCTCGCTCAAGCCGCAAAGGGTGATCGTGCTTTTCCAACCGCACCGCTACACGCGCACCGAGGCGCTGGCCAATGACTTCGGCAAGGTGCTGCAAGCCGCCGACCGCGTGTTCGTCACCGATGTCTATCCCGCGTCCGAACCGCCGATTGAAGGCATTTCCGGGCAAACCATTATCGATGCCATGCGGCTCCATGGCGACATCCCCGCGACTTGTCTGCCCGAGCTGACCACCGCGCATCACGCCGTGGGCAACGCTCTCCAGCCCGGCGACCTGCTCATCACGCTCGGCGCGGGCAACGTCCACGAAGCCGGCACCAGACTCGCCGCCGATCTGAAAATTCTCGAGGAAATGAAATCCCTCATACCAGGCGGTGAAATCGACGGCAAACTCTACGAACCGATGAACAAGCACACCACCCTGCTCGTCGGCGGACCGGCGCAGTTCTGGATGGAGCCGCATAGTTTCTATGGCTTCGCGTTTCTCGTCGGCTACTGCCGCGAGCGCGGCATCCCGGTGCGCGTCGTCGGTCGTGGATCGAACCTGCTGGTCCGCGACGGCGGCATCCGCGGCGCGGTCATTCGTCCCACTGGCGGGGCGTTTTCCGATGTCACCGTCGGTCCCCGCGGCGAGATCACCGCCGGCGCGGGCGTGCGCTTGAAAAAACTCGCCAGCGTGGCCGGTGCGTCTGGTATCGGCGGCTTCGAGTGGATGGAAGGCATCCCGGGCAACGTTGGTGGCGCGCTGCGCATGAACGCCGGCGCCATGGGCATCGAAACCTTCGACCAGGTCGTGCGCGTCACTTTCCTCGATGAAGACGGCGTGATCCGCACCCGCGAGCGCGAGGAGATCGTCGCCAACTACCGCAACGTGCCCGAGCTGCGCCGCAACTTCGCCCTGCAGGCCGTCTTCAAAGGCAAGCCGGACAAGCCGGAAAACATCAAACAACGGTGGGAGGAATCGCGCGAGAAACGCAAGGGATCGCAGCCCGTCAGCGCCTCCGCCGGTTGCACGTTCAAGAACCCGGAGGAAATCCCCGCCGGCAGGTTGATCGACTCGCTCGGCCTCAAGGGCCGCACCCATGGCCATGCCGCGGTTTCCGACATCCATGGCAATTTCGTCATCAACCAGGGCGGTGCCACCGCGCGCGAAATCCTCCAACTCATCGACACCGTTCAACAAACCGCCCGCACCGAACGCGGCGTGAACCTCGAAACCGAAATCAAGATCATCGGCGACGACGAGCCGGCTTTCTGAAATATCAAATTTCAAATCTCAGATATGTTATCATCCGTGAAAATCGCCGTCTTGATGGGCGGCCCCGGCTCCGAGCGCGAGGTTTCCCTCGCCTCAGGCAAAGCCGTGCTCAAGGCCTTGCTCGGGCTAGGCCTCGATGCCGCCGGCGTGGATATCACCGGCACTTCGATCGATCTGCCCGCCGGCACCGGCCTGGCATTCAATGTGATCCACGGCACCTTCGGCGAAGACGGACAGCTCCAGCAGATCCTCGATGACCTGGGCGTCCCATACACCGGCGCGGGCGCGGCGAGCAGCCGCAAGGCCTTCGACAAGAACCTCGCCAAAGCCGCCTTCACCGCCTCAGGCGTGCCGACGCCGCGCGCGGAAATCGTCGATGTTTCCAACGGCCCCAAACTGCCGTCGTTTCCCGCACCCTTCGTCGTGAAGCCGCCGCGCGAAGGCTCCAGCGTGGGCGTGAACATCGTCAAGGACCCCGCCAAGGCCGAAGCCGCGATGGCCGATGCGGCGAAATATGGCAACGACATCCTCGTCGAGGAATTCATCGACGGACTCGAACTCACCGTCGCCGTCCTCAGCGACGAAGCCTTGCCGGTCATTCATATCATTCCGCCGGAGGGCGTTTATGACATGGCCAGCAAGTACCCATGGCTGTCCGGCGCGCAAGGCAGCCTATACATCTGCCCCGCCGACCTCGACGAGGAAACCACCCGCGCCGTGCAACAGGCCGCGCTCGCCGCCCACCGAGCGCTTGGCATCGAGATCTATTCGCGCGTGGACGTGCTTCTGGATCAACAAAGCCGCCCGTTCGTGCTAGAAGCCAACACGATTCCCGGCATGACCGAAACCAGTCTGCTTCCAAAAGCCGCCGCCGCCGCCGGCATCGATTTCCCGACTCTCTGCCTGACCATCGCCGAACAATCGTATCGACTTCGAGAAACCAGACACCGGATACCAGAAACCAGATGAGCCACCGCACCGCGCGCAGCTCATCTTCGTCTGGTCTCTGGCATCTGGTCTCTGGACTCTCAAAGCCATGAAACGCAAATCCTCCAACCGCCGCCTGCAACAACGGAACGTGCTTGAAGTCCGCGTGATGTCGCCGCGCATCGCGTGGTTCGGGTTCCTGCGCTTCTTCGGCATGCTCGCCAAGCTCGCCTGCCTCGCCGCCGTGCTCACCGGCATCGGCTGGGGCGTCTGGCGCGGCATCGAATACGCATTCTATCAGAACCCGGATTTCAGCCTGAAGGTCATCGATCTGAACTCCAATCCGGTCATTGATGAGGTCGGCCTCGTCGATGTCCTGGAGATCGACCTCACCGCCGATCCCAGCCTGTTTGCAATCAATGCCGGTGACGCCCGCGAAAAACTGCTCGAACTTCCCGCCATCACCGACGCCCGGGTCGAGCGCCATCTTCCCGGCACCCTGATGGTCCGCATCGCCGCGCGCACACCCAAGGCATGGCTGCGCTGCGGGGAGAAACCCGCCGACCCGCGCGTGGCCGGCGGTCTGCTCGTCGATCACCACGGCATCGCTTATCCATGTCCGGAATTGCAGCTTGAGGAAGCCGTCGCGCTGCCGGTGATCGATCTGGCGGATTCAACGCCCGCCATCGGCCGCAAGGTGGACAATCCCTCACTGGATCATTGCCTGCGCCTGCTCGACGCCGCCCGCGCCGCCGATCCCGAGGCCGTCCGCTGGATCGAATCCATCCGCCAGGCCAACGAATGGTCGCTGGAACTCGTCACCCGCCAGGGCACCCGCGCCACCTTCGGCCTCGGCGACCATGCGCGCCAGATGCAGAGCCTGCGCGACGCGCTCGATCATGCCGCCGAAAAAGGATATGTCATCGCCACGATCAACTTGATTCCCAAATACAACATCCCCATCACCGTGCGCGGAGAGAGCACGCCGCCGCGCGCGGTGGTCGTTTCGCCGCCACCGTCACCCGGCGATGGCCAGAGCCGGCGCGAGCGCGACCTCGGCACCATCCTCAACCGCAACTGAAGCGCTTCCACCACCCATGGCACGTCGCACTAAAATCCACGTCGGACTCGAGATCGGCACCAGCAAGACCTGCCTGGTGGTCGGCGAGGTGAAGGCGGACAGCGCGGTGAAAATCCTCGGTATCGGCGAGACCAAGAGCGCCGGTGTCCGCAAGGGCGAGATCCACGATTTTTCGCAGGCCCGCGCCTGCCTCAAGGATGCGCTCGCCCGCGCCGAGGACGCCAGTGATGTGGAAATCGGCAGCGTGTTCCTCTCTGTCACCGGCGCGCACATCCGTGGCGAAAACAACCGCGGCACCTTCCGCCTGCCGGATGGCGAACCGGTCGTCGCACCCGAACACGTCGAGGAGGCGCGCACCATCGCCCGCGACATCCACATCCCGCAGGACCACGTTTATCTCCACCCGATCACCCGCAACTACTGGCTCGACGGACTCGAGCACTCCACGTCTCCAGTCGGCCTTTATGGAAAGACCGTGGAAGTCGATTTCCACATCGTCCACGGCATCGGTACGCGCATCCAGAACAGCATCAAGCTGGTCCGTGAAATGCCGTTGGAACTCGACGACGTCGTCTTCTCGCCCATCGCCACCGCGCAGATGGCGCTCGGCCGCGAGCAGCGCGAACGCGGCGCGCTCATCATCGACATCGGCGGCGGCACCACCGACTTCGCGCTTTATCTCGGCGGCGTGATCACCGCCTCCGGCTGCATCCCCGTGGGCGGCGACCACATCACCAACGACATCCACCTCGTCACCAGCCTGCCGTTTTCCAAGGCCGAGCGTCTCAAGATCACCGAGGGCGACGCCTCCGGCGATCCGATGCGTTCCGTCGGAAATGCCAAACTCACCGACGACCGCGGTTTCGCCGAGGTGGAGGTCTCACGCTCCGTGCTCAACGAAGTGATCCGGCAGCGACTCGCGGAAACCCTGCAACTCGTCCGCCGGCAATTGCCCGCAGGCTCCATCGAGTCGATCGGCGCGGGCATTTATCTCACCGGCGGCACCAGCCTGATGCGCGGCTTCAGCGAGCTGGCGTTCGAGGTCTTCGGCCGCGACATCTACCGGCCGGAACTCCCGGAAATCAGCGGCGTGAAATCGAATTTCAAGGATCCGCGCTACGCCACCGCAATCGGGCTGATCCGCTACGCCCAGATTCTCGAAACCGAGCGCGCCGTTCCGCCCGGCCCGATCGGCAAACTCGCCCGCATGTTCTGGCCGTTCGGTCGTTAGAACTTCCAAATCGAAAATCCGATATCAACAATCCCCAATCGTCAATCAACCGTCCCTTCGCACCATGATTCCCTACACCCGCGATCCGCAAAAAACCATTCCCGCATCATTGGTCAAAATCATCGGTCTCGGCGGCGCGGGGACCAACATGCTCGAGCGCATTGCGCTGGACGGCATGGAGGGTGCCGAGATGCTCGCGCTCAATACCGACATCCGCACGCTCGGCTCGTGCATGGCTCCGGAGAAAATCCAGCTCGGCGCGAATCTCACCAAGGGCCTCGGCACCGGCGGCGATCCGGATCTCGGCAACCAGGCGGTGCTTGAAGCCGAACAAGCGCTGCGCACCGCACTCAAGGACCGCCGCATCGTGTTCCTCTGCGTGGGACTCGGCGGAGGCACCGGCTCCGGCGCGGCTCCCATCGTCACCCGCATCGCCCGCGAGGAAGGCGCGTTCGTGGTCGTTTTCGCCACCATGCCATTCGCTTTCGAAGGCCGCCGCCGCCGCGAACAGGCCGAGACCGCGCTCAACGAACTGGCCGTGCTTTCCAACGCGCTCGTCACCTTCGACAACAACCGCATGGGCGAACTCGTGCTCGCCAAGCAAGGCATCCACGAAGCGTTCACCGCCGCCGATCACATGATCCGCGAGGCGATCAAGGCGGTGCTGCGGCTCGTCATCCGTCCGGGACTCATCAATGTGGGACTCGACGATCTCATGAGCGCGTTGCGCACCACCCGCTCGCGCTGTCTGTTCGGTTCCGGCATCGCCAGCGGCAAGGATCGCGCCGCCAAGGCGCTGCGCGCCGCACTCGCCAGCCCGCTGCTCGATCAAGGCTCGCTGCTCAAGGACGCGCAGACCGTGATCGTCCACCTCTGCGGCGGCGAGGATCTGACGCTTTTCGAAGTGGAACTGCTGATGCAGAACCTCGGCAAGCACGTCCCGGACAAGGCGCACGTCCTCTTCGGCGCGGCCATCGATCCGGCGATGGGCGATTCGCTTTCCATCACGCTGATCAGCGCCTTGCCCGAAGACACGCTGGCGATGGCCCCGCGCGATTCGCTGAGCCGCGCGTCCGACGACGACAACCCGCTGCTCAATCCCTCGCAGGGATTCACTCCCGCCGCTGCTACCAAGGTTCCCGTAGTTGAGGCGAAGCCCGCCGCGGCACCCGCGCCGGTCGAGGAAAAGCCGGTGGCCGTGACGCCGCCAGCCGCTCCGGTATCCAACCCGCCAGCCGAACCTGCGAAGCCGCCATCTCCTCCCGCCCAATCCACGGCGGTGGCCGCCATACCCGCGTTGTTCGATGACGAAGCGCCATTCGCCGAAACCTCACCCGCGCCATCTTCGAAGAACGACGATGACCGGAATTTCGGTTTCACCGAGTCCGCGACGAAACCCGAGTCCGGCACCAAACCCTCCGTGATGGTCGCGGAGTTCGTCGCGGTGCCGCACGAGGATGAGGAGGAAATGGAAAAAATCCCCGCCGCCAAGCCCGTCGATGCGTCCGTCGCCGATGATGACGCGGTTGATTCATGGGACGACGATGATCCGGACCTCGACGAACCCGATCTCGAAGCCGCCGGTTTTTCCACACTGCCGCCGAAACGTCCGCCGGGTGCCACCCCATGGACCGTCTCCAACGGGCCCAAGACAGCCGAACCTGAATCGGCCCAGATTCCCAAAACCGCGGAGCGGGATAGCGATGCGCCCAAGCTCAAACTCGGCGTCAAAACCGGCGGCGCGCAGAGCGAACTTTCGCTCGATGCCACACCCCGCGGCCGCTTCGAGGGCGAAAGCCCCAACGTCTATGAAGGCGAGGACCTCGACCTTCCGCCATTCCTGCGGAAAAAGAAGTGAGCGGCAGACAAACGAAGCCCCTCACTTGAAAAGCACATCCACGCCCATGGCGGACTTGCGCAGGAACTTCGGCAGCGCCTTGGGCGCGCGGCGGCGGAACACCCGGTAGGCGAACGGCGCGAAGTGCAGCAGCAGCAGGTGGTCGAGCAGGCGGTAACCACGGCGGGCGCGAAGCAGCAGGCGGGTGGCGATGGCCAGCGCGGCCGGTCCGGCGGGCAGCGGTTTTTCGGAAATCCGGATGCGGTAGCGGCGGCGCGATTCCGACGGCCAGCGGCGTTTGTAATCCCGCTTCGCCTCGCGGAGTCTGTCTAACAGTCTTTCGCCGTCCGGCAGAAGATAATAACTCCGCGCCAGCAGCAGCAGTTGGCAGAAATCCCGGAAGTGCAGGAGGTCGTCCTCCGGCAGCCCGCTCTCGCGGGCGAGAGCGATGATTTTTTCGAAACATTCCATCGCCTCCTCACCGGTCCGGATCGCCTCGGCCGGACGGCTCACGAAGCGGCGCATCACCGTGCGCACCCCGGCATTGATGAACAGGGAATCCCAGAACACATGCACCAGCGGCGGCACGCGCACGCGTCGGAAGAACCACTTCTGGCGTGCGAATTCGTCGATGTAATACAAATCGAGGATCACCTTTTCGGTCAGCCGCAACAACTCGCATGCGGCTGCGGCGCGGGATTCGCCGACGATTCCGGCCACTGCCGCATCGGCTGGTAGTCCGTCGCGGAACACGGCGGTAGCGGCCCGGGTGTTGAGGCGGATCCAGATGTCGGAGCCGTCGTTTTCCAGAAACGCGCGGCGGCGGAAGCGGTGCCAGCCGCCGGTCTGGCACCATACCGAGATGCCGGCCATGTGTTCGACCCCGGCGAGTTGTTCCGCGAAGCGCTCGCAGTCCCAACCGATGAACGACGGAAACTCGCCCGCGCCCTCGTACTCGCGACGGGCCTGGAACTCGATGAGCTTGCGCTGACTGACGCGCCGGAAGGCGGAGTTGAGCGGCAGGTAGCGGAAGAAGTCGCTTTCCCCGTGTTTCATCGAAACGACGAGCCGCGGCGAGTCGAGGCCGTCGAGCGTGCGGGCGAGTGTGTCGCGGTGCCAGATCAGGTCGCCGATCGGATAGGCGCCGACCGTCCATGTCCGCAGGATCAGCTCGCGGCCGCGTCGTTCGAACTCCGGAAGCAGAAGCCGCAGCAAGCGGTTGGCATGGCGGTGGTCGCGCAGGTGGAGGCGACTGCGCAGCGGATCGCGCACGTCGTGGCCGTCACACTCGCCGAGCCGCAGAACCAGCCCCGAGAGCTGCGGGAAATCGTCGAGAATGCCGGCCACGAGCTGCCGGTAGTATTCGTCGAGTGCGTCGCGGTCGTCCCCGAGCGCCCGCTCGATCGCCGGAGTGACCGGCAGCACATCGCTGGTGAGGAAAATTTTCATCCCGCACCCGCCGCGCAGCAGATCGAAATGACCGATGAACTCCTCCCGCAGCCGCGCGATGCGATCCGCCACCTCCGGCTCATGCAACGGGTGCGGCGCGAGGTGCGCCAGATCGTCGAGCGTCACCGCGTTGTATCCCTGCGCCGCGGCTCCGTCCGCGAAGCGGCGCAGCTCGTCACGCATCAACGCCCGCTCGTCCGGCGCCGCCGCTTCGAGATGGGGAAAGGGAATTTTCGACCAGTTGATCCGCTTGCGCCGGTAACCACGGAAAAACGGGCCAATCGCATCGATGAGAAACAGCTCCATTTGCCAAACCGGAAAACTTGCCCGCGCCACACGCCGGACCAGTCTCGGTGGATGACGGAAATGTCACATGTGCGGAAACCCTGCAAAATTTGCAGGGTTGGCATGAAAAAATGCAAGGGATTCAGGAATTTTAATGACCCTCCACGCATACTCGATCTTTTCGATTGTTTCAATCTGTTAATTATCAAGCATTTGCGAGCGGAGTGAAAATCTTGGCACGTGGGATGCAAATAATGAACCGTTCTCCGGGGGGGGAACAAGGGCTACGGCCCAACCCGAGTGCCAGCCTGCCATGTGTGTGTTGACCCTTAGTTCAAGGGTTCCCTTGGCAGGCTGGCCTTTGTGGTTGTGGCCGATCTCTCGAAAAATCCACTTCAGGTGGATTCCATTGAAAGACCGGCTTCCCTTGGGGCCTACCCTTATCCACATGACGAGTCCCCAGGCATGCATTTGACAAACTCAGCCAATACCCAACACCCGTTGAATGAAACGGTGCCTGATTCGACATCTCAATCGAGGTCCGGAGCAATCGAGCGAAGCCGTGCCGAAGAGCGCAAACAGGCGGACGATGCCTTCCACGCGAACGAACTCCGATACCTCGCCCAACGCAACGCCCTGATCGCCCTGACTCGTGAAACCCAGCCGGAAATCATGCGTATCGAAGACGCGTTTCTCCGGATCACCGAGACGACCGCGCGAACGCTCCACGTGGCCCGGGTGAGCATCTGGCGCTTCACGGAAGACCGCAAAAGCATCGAGTGCCTCGACTTGTATGAGATGGGCCAGGACCGTCATTCGGCGGGATTGAGCCTGGCCGCGTCAGATTATCCCGCTTACTTCCATGGCTTTGAGACCATGGAGCTGGTTGCCGCGGATGATGCCGCAAACGATCCGTGCACGCGCGAATTGTCCGGTGATTATCTCAAGCCGCTGGGTATTGGCGCGATGATGGATGTACCTGTCCGTTTGAGGACCCGTGTGGACCATCTCCTCTGTTGCGAGCACGTGGGGCCCAAACGTGTCTGGGCTGTGGATGAGAAGACTTTTGCCGTGGCCATCGCGAATCTCATATCGCTCTCGCTCGAGATACGTGAGCGCACTCTTGCCCGTCAGGAGGTGCTCAGCAGCCATCAGCGCTTCCAATCCGTTGCCGCGGCGACAAACGACACCATCTGGGATTGGAACCTCGAAACCGATGATTTCTGGTGGCATGACGGTATCGCGAATTTGTTCGGATGGCCCAAGGCGGAAAACAGGGGCGTCATCGGCGATTGGATCCGTCAGGTTCATCCCGAAGACCGCTCCCGGGTTGTGGCCGGACTGAACCGCTCCATCAAGCAGGGGGGTGACCATTGGTCGGACGAATACCGGTTCATCAGCAGGAATGGAACCGTTTTTCATGTGCTGGACCGCGGCAAGGTGATGCGCGATTGCTCCGGAAAGGCACTGCGAATGGCGGGCGGGATGATGGATCTGACGGAAAAGAAGGCGGCGGAGCGCGCGCTCGCCCGCACACATCGCGCCCTGCAGATGCTCAGTTCGTGCAATGAGATGCTGATCCGTGCGTCCGATGAGAATGCCTTGCTTGAGGAAGCGTGCCGCATCGCCGTGGAGATCGGCGGATATCGCATGGCCTGGGTGTCCTACGTGACCGGGGATGAGCCGAAGCGACTGGTGGCCAAGGCACACGCGGGCGAAAGGGACGGTGACCTGTCCGACATCGATTTCTTTTTTGGCGGGGAGCAAACAAGCGGAGGAGCCATTTCAGCCGGGCAGACGGTCATCATTGCCGACGTGCGCAAGAACGATGATTTCTCCTGTTTGGCGGAACACACGAGGAAATGCGGCTATTCCAGCGCCGTGAGCCTGCCACTGCTCTTTGAAGGATGTGTGCTTGGCGCACTCTGCCTCTATGGCGGGGAGCCACATGATGCCAGTGCTGACGAAATCCAGGTGCTTAGCGAGCTGGCCAACGACCTTTCATTCGGGATTGCCACCATTCGCGGCAGAAACATGCGGCAACGCACCGAATCAGTTATCATAAAGGTCGCGCAAACGGTCTCCGGCAGCACCGGGTCGGAGTTCTTCAACATGCTGGCCGCAAACATGGTCGAGGCGCTGGGTGCATGCGTGGGGTTGATAGGAATACCCAATCCGGAAAACCATTCCATCGACACTGTTTCTTATGTGTTGAATGGCAAGGTGATTGACAATATCAGCTATGATCTCGCAGGCACTCCGTGCGAGAATGTCGCGGCCGGGGACATCTGTGTCCTGGAGAGGAACGTACGCCGCCTGTTTCCTTGCAATCACGTTCTGTCCCGGCTCGGAATCGAGGCCTATGTCGGAATCCCATTGTTCAATCAGGATGGCGAAGTGGCCGGAATCATGGCCGTTTTCTTCAAATCCCCCCTGCATGAAACGGCGTTGGTCACATCCACCATGAGGATTTTCGCCGCGCGGGCGGCATCGGAACTGGCTCGCCAGCAGTCCGATGCCCGCATCCGCGAGCAGGCATCCCTTCTCGACAAGGCCCGGGACGCCATCCTTGTGCGCGATCTGGACCACCGCATCACTTATTGGAACAAAAGCGCCGAGCGCCTCTACGGATGGACCGCGGAGGAAGCCATTGGCCGTTCCGCGGCGGATCTTCTTTATTCTGATAAGTCCATGTACACCGAGGCGCACCGGCAAGCCCTTGTTGCCGGCGAGTGGGTGGGCGAACTCACCCAGATCGACAAGACCGGCCGCGAACTCATCATCGAAGGCCGCTGGAGTCTGGTGAGGGACGACGCGGGCCGTCCGCAGGGTGTTCTGGCCATCAATACCGACATCTCCGAATACCGCAGGCTCGAACGGCAGTTCATCCGGGCCCAGCGCCTTGAAAGCATCGGCATTCTCGCGGGCGGCATCGCCCACGATCTCAACAACATCCTCACGCCCATCTCGATGGCGGTGGAGCTTCTCAAAATGCGCGAACCGGAGGACAAGGAACTGGAGTTGCTGGATACGATCGCAGCCAGCGCGAACCGCGGTGCCAACATGGTGGGCCGCGTGCTTTCCTTTGCCCGGGGTGCCGAGGGCCGCCATATGCGCTTCAATCCGCGCCGGATTATCTCGGAAATCGAAAGCATCCTGCGCGACACCTTCCCGAGAAACATCGAATTGCGGATCGAAGCGGATCGCGATCTATGGGCCATTGATGGCGATCCCACCCAGATTCATCAGGTCGTCATGAACCTGTGCGTCAATGCCTGCGATGCCATATCCGGCGCCGGCGGGATAACGGTCACTGTGGAAAACGTGCATCTCGACGCCTCATTCGCCGCCGCCAATCTGGAAGCGGCGGAAGGCCCGCACCTCTGCATCCGCGTGAGGGACTCCGGCGAGGGAATTCCGGAAGAGATGATCGACAGGATTTTCGACCCCTTCTTCACCACCAAACCCCAGGGCAAGGGCACCGGCCTCGGTCTTCCCACCAGCCTGGCGATCGTCAAGCGCCATGGCGGATTCATGCGCATCACCAGCAAGCCGGGCGAAGGCACGCTCGCCCGCGTCTATCTCCCCGCACACCCCGAGGCCGACGATCCGCCCGAGTTGCCGAGCCGGATCGATCTGCCTGAAGGGGGTGGCGAAACCATCCTGGTGGTCGATGACGAGACCGCCATACGAGAAATCGCCTGCCGCACCCTGGAGAATTTCGGCTACCGCACGCTGGCCGCGGCGAATGGCGCCGAAGGTCTCGACCTCTATCTCAAACGGCGGCCACAGGTCGCCGCGGTCTTCGTCGATTTGATGATGCCCGTCATGGACGGACCGGAATTGATACGGCGCATCCTGGATATCGATCCCGCCGCAACCATCATTACCACCAGCGGAATAGCACCCAATCCGGAAGCTCCACCATCCGCAATGGATGACGTCGGTCATTTCCTGCCAAAACCCTACACCGCCGAAGCCTTGTTGAAATGCATCAAGCGGGCCACTACTGGTGGTGACGATCCAGCCGGATGAAACGATTGTCATGATATATCCTCATCCGCCATGTGTTCCTCCACGCTCCCGGAAATGGAAATTGTCTATCAAATCGACCGGAACGACCGGCTTTGCGAAGTGGGAGGATCGTGGACGCGCTTCGCACAAGCCAACAACGGCGATTCGGTGATGCCGGAACGGGTGTTGGGCCGTTCGCTATGGGATTTCATCTCGGACAACCATGTCCGCGAGCTATACCGGCAGATACTCCGCCGCGCCCGGGCCGGCCATCCGGCGCGGTTCGATTACCGCTGCGACGCGCCGGAGAGCCGGCGTCTTTTTCGAATGACAATCCGCACCGTGGCGGGCGGCAATGTGGAGTTCATGTCGCGCCTGCTCTGGCAGGAAGCGCGTCCGCGGGTGGACTTGCTCGATCATGAAATGCCCGCAAGCGGTCCATGGGTGAGGGTTTGCAGTTGGTGCCAGAAGGTCTCCCTGCCCGATGGAGCCTGGGTGCCGGTGGAGGAGGCTGCGGAGAAACTGGGCTTTCTCGGGGAGGAGCACACGCCCAGACTCACGCACGGCATCTGTCCATCCTGCCACTCGGCCATGCTGGAGCAACTGGACTCGACAGTCGGCCAACAGTGACCGCGATCCCGCCGGCCCCTCTCCAGCCGACGAAGATTCCCCCCACCCACTGCTGACGCAGCTTCAAAAGGCATGCTCGGCGGGGCACACGAAGCGGATCTTCAGCACGGACGGCATGCCTGTTCGTTCATGGCTTCTCGTGTCACCGCATTTTGCCGACACGTTGAGGCGGGAAAGAACTCCGCATTTTTTATCATAATCGGATACGGTGATCTGCACAGAATGTCACAAGCCGGGTTTTCCCTCCGCGTATTTTGATGTGAGCGATTGAAAACTTGATTTTGACGACTCCACCGCAGCATAACGTGGGGTGCGTAATATTCCAATTCAATGGCGACCTCATCGAAAATGACCAATGCTCCCAACCTCCTCATCGTGGATGATGACGGAACGATCCAGCGGTTGCTTGTCATGGTCGCCAAGGACTTCGGTTGGCGCCCAGCGGTGGCCGGCACGGGTGAGGATGCCTTGAAGCTGGTTGGCCCGGAGATCCGGGCGGTGGTTCTGGATCACGACATGCCCGGCATGAATGGTCTCCAGACTCTGGAGGCCTTGATGCGGAAATATCCATCCCTGCCGGTCGTCATGCTTACCGGATTGAACGATGCCGAGACCGCGGTGCGGGCCATTCGCTCGGGTGCCATGGATTACCTGACCAAACCGTTCGAACTAAAGCGGCTCTTCGACCTGCTCGAGCAGGCGCGGCAAGAGGGCAAAACCCATCTCGCCCCGGCGGGCCGGATTCCGGCGGCAAGAAAAGCGTCCGGTTCAAAACTCCAAAGCGCCAACCCGCAGCTCCGCACCTTGCTGGATCAATTGGCCAAAGCCGCCCGCCTTGACACCACGATCCTGCTGACGGGCGAAAGCGGCACCGGGAAAACCTATTTCGCGCGGGAAATCCACCGGCTCAGCCCGCGCGCGGATGAGAGTTTCATCACGGTGAGTTGCCCGGCACTGCCCCGTGATCTCCTGGAATCCGAACTCTTCGGTCACGAACGCGGAGCCTTCACCGGTGCCACCGTATCCCGCACCGGACGCTTCGAACAAGCATCCAAAGGCACCCTGTTTCTCGATGAAATCGGCGATTTGCCCACCGAACTCCAGCCGAAGCTCCTCACCGTGCTTCAGGACCGTGAATTCTTCCGGGTGGGGGGCAGCAAGCAGCTTGAGACCGACGCCCGGGTGATTGCCGCCACCAACGTCAACCTGCGGGAACGGGTGGAACAGGGCGCCTTCCGCGAAGATCTGTATTATCGTCTCAATATCATCGAATTCCATATCCCCGCCTTGCGCGACAGGAAGGAAGACATCCCGACCATGGCCACGGGAATCCTCTCGGAGATCGCCCGCAAAAGGGAAACCGAAGGCTGTACTCTATCTTCCGGCGCCATGGACATCCTCCGTGATTTCGACTGGCCGGGAAACATCCGCCAGCTCCAGAACGTGCTCGAACGCGCCACGGCTTTTGCGGAGAAGAGCGAATTGGCAGAGGAAGATATCCGACACCTCCTGACGGGGCGAGACAAAGGACCCGCGATCACTTTGCCGGCAGACCTCCACGGCCTGACCTTGCAGGATCTGGAGCGCAACGCCTTCATGCATGCCTACCTGCGCACCGGCAAGAACAAGGCCAGAACCGCACGGGAGCTTGGCATCTCCGAGCGCTCCGTTTACAATCTCATCGGCCGCTACGGGATCAAGTAGTCCGCGCAACCGTCCGGACGCGAAAAGGCACCGCGCCTCGTTCCGGGTCTGGATGTGGCGAGCATGGACGCCAACCGGTGGGCGATCAGTTCCCGCAGCTTCAATTTCGGCTACGCCAGCAAGCTGCTTCTGCTGATGGACGGTCGCATCCTCCACACACCGTCATTCGGCGGCGTGCTGAGGAGAGCGGTGACGGCGGCGACGTAACAGTTTGCGGTATTCCGTTTTTCATTTGGGTGTCTGGATTCTATCAACTCACACGGCGGATCTGTCCGTAGCGGCCTGAAGCACCAGAGCCGCTACCACCACATCGAAGCCATGGTACTGGCCGCAATGCTCGATCATCTCATCTCACTTCGAATCCATGCCGTTGCTCTCCCTGTTGTGGTTGCCCTTTCCTTGGTGGCAGGCTGACTGTCTCGAACCAGAATGCCTCGATCCGCCGCATGACATCGCAAAAGCTGCTGAAGTCCACCGGCTTTCGGATATAACAGTTCGCGTGGGCGGAATAGGCACGCGAAATATCATCGTCCGCACTGGAGGTGGTTAGGACCACCACGGGAATGCGCATCAGCAAGCGGTCCGACTTGATTTCCTGTAGCACTTCGTGGCCGTTCTTCCGTGGCATGTTCAGGTCCAGGAGGATGAGGTGGGGACGCGGGGCGGCGGAATATTCACCGACCCGGCGCAGGAATTTCATGGCATCCTCGCCGTTGGGCGCAGTGTGCACGTTGGCGGGCAACCGGGAGTCTAGCAATGCTTCCTGCATGATCATCAGATCCGCGGTATTGTCTTCCACGATCAGAATTTCGACTGGCTCGCGGCCATTTTGATTGGATGTGCTTGCTGTTGGATTCATGTTGGCTGTTGATTCGGGTTCGTGGATATTGTTCCGGGATGGCCGGCGGGATCATGGGATTGCCGGCAGGGTGAAGAAAAAAGCAGCGCCACGGCCGGGCTGGGATTCCACCCAGATCCGCCCCCCGTGGCGGGCCACGATCGTCTTGCAAATGGTCAGCCCAAGGCCGGTGCCGGGAAAGCGGTCCTCCGGATGCAGCCGCTGGAACAACTGGAAGATCCGCTCGAAGTGCTCCGGATCGATCCCGATGCCCTGATCCGCCACCGTGAATACCCAGTCACCGGCCCTGCGCACGGCACTCACATGCACCACCGCAGCGCGGTCGCCGCGGAACTTGAGCGCGTTGCCTATCAGGTTCTGAAACAGCTGCGCCAACAACTGCGGCGAGGCTTTCACGCGGGGTAGTCCGTGATGGCTGAGATTTGCCCCGCTTTCCCGGATGGCATGCGCGATATCGTCCCGCACCTGTTCCACGAGCACCGCCGTGTCGATGATCTCCAAACTCTCGGGAGTGGCATTGACATGCGCCAAGGCTAACATCGCGCCGATGCGGTCCCACATGCGTTGACAACCCTGCACCGTGTGGTTGATGAGCTCATCCGAGCGTGCATCGATTGAGCCGGCGTAGCGTTTTTGCAGGATTTGCACGCAACTGCTGACCGTTCGCAGCGGCTCCTGCAGGTCGTGCGATGCAACCCGGGCGAATTGTTCCAACTCGGCATTGGAGCGGGAGAGTTCCTGATTGGTTGCCTCCAACTGGGCGGTGCGATTGCGAACGAGTTGTTCCAGTTCGGCGTTGAGCCTGCGGACTTCCCCCTCAGCCTGCTTGCGCTCGGAAAAGACGCCCGCCAGATACAGGGTACAGACAATGGTCACCGCCAGAAACGCATACAGCGAGATGAGGGAATCGTGACTTGTCGATCGAACGAACGGGCCGTAGCCAAGACCCGTGCTGAGGGTGGCGAGGACGACAATCGTCAAGCCACTGGTAATGACACCACGCACGCCAAAACGCAACGCGGCCCACATCAGGAGGGGCAGCAGTACGTATTCCAAGGGCTCTTTACAGAAGAAAACCAAAGCAACCACGGTCAGCACTGCGGTCTCCAGAACCGCCGCTTCCACACAGTGCCAGAGCCGGAATTGCGGTGCAGGGGTTGGGAACCACCGCTTGCCTGCCTCTCGCAGCCGGGCCGGGAGTTCACCCGGATTCGGCTTGGCATCTGGTTCGCAAACGCTTCCCGCGCGAGGAGGCTTCGCGATCATGAATTGGGTCCGGTGTGGCATTTGAGGAAGGTTGGGTTGAAGCCACCTGGAAGCGAGAAAGGTGGGCCCGCGGCACGAATCCGTTTCGGATTCAGACAGCAGCTAGATCGTTGGAGCGTGTTTTTCTGGCATGCCGTTCTTGGACCGGAGGTGCTTCTCGTGGTGCCAATACCGCAATGGTTTCATGACCAAGAGATGGACATGTTTTGGAGGGTTGGGTCCCGTGGCCTCGATGTTCATTCCTGACCAAAATGTCCACCAGTTCGTGCTCCTTGGTGCGGTTGATTCTTGGGTCGGGAAATTCCCTGGGGTGTTCCATCAAGCTGGCGTGGGGTTGATGCGCGTCGCGTCGGGTATCAACGCCATTAATGCATATATAAAACCGTAACATGACAAAATTTCACACCTGTGGGGATTTTTTATTCGCCTATTTTGATGCGTCGGCCCTGGTGAAATCCGTGGTTCCTATTTTTCTTTCTATGCTCATGATTCTCCGGTGGAAATCCATGAGCGAAAGCCTGTCCGCAGCTGAGTTCGATGTTCTAATTCATGGCCAGCAGGATCCCCCTCACATGAAGGATGAAAATCGGAAGCAAGGCCAGCAGGAACAAGATGGCTCCTGGGACCAGAAAGGCATCGCAGAGCCGGCCCTTCCGCCGGAACCAGACGGCGCTGTCGAGTGCCAGCATCACCAGGATCACGATCGCGAAATGGAGATGCCGTCCACCTTCAAGATAGGTGTTTGTCAATTCGCTGACACGCCACGACGTCAAAACCTGCGCTCCCAGCAAGGCGCACACCCAGATTCCCAGATGGCTCATCAGATCCGTCAGATGGTTCACGATCAGGGGAGTTGCGTATGGCTGGGATTTGCAATCCATGGATGCCACACCGGGATTCGTGGGATGGGCTTCCGCAGCCGGCTCGAAAAACAGCCGTGTATCGACAGAGTCTCTCTGGTTTCTGACAAATGACCTGATGCGCGCGGCGATATAGGCTTCTTCGAATTCGCGCGATCCTTTTTGGAGTCCCCGGCAGTGGGAGAACACGGTCCGCATATCGCAGACATCATGCTTCAGCTCATTTTCAATACGCCGCATCAATCCCGGGGACAGGATCATGCAGTCCGTGCCCAGCACGTGATCGCATTTCCCGGATAGCGGAACCGGAGTGGGCATCGCGTCCGTCAAATTCCGGATATGCGGGCAATCGAGGTCATCTTCCAGATAGTCGTCATTGCGGAAGGGCATGAGCGATATTGGGGAAATGCTTGCGGGGATGCTGAACCGTGCGATGACGGCATGGGATGTTGCGGCATTCATGGCTGATGGATGGATTGTTTCGTGGTGACGGCCAAGGTTGGCTGATCGCGTGGTTTGTCCCTGACCAGGACTATCCGGAATCCGACCCGGTTGATTTTCAGAAAAGGCGTGTCGGAATTGCGCGAGGTCGCGCGGGCGGCCAGATCGGAGTCCCAGGACCCCCCGCGAATCGCACGTTCCGAATCCTGTTTTCCCACGGCGTCCCGGCACCACTCCGCGACATTGCCGTGCATGTCTCGCAGCGACCATGCATTGCCGGGTTTCCTTCCGACCGGATGGCTGCGTCCGTCGGAATTGCAATCGATCCATCCGAGTTCGGCGGGTGGCGGACACTCGCCGGCCTTTCCTCCGGCGCGGCAGGCATATTCCCACTGGGCCTCGGTTGGCAGCTCGTAGCGCCAGCCGCTGGCAGGCGGTTTGAGACGTTTTAAATACTCGCGGCAATCATGCCATGACACGCATGACACCGGCATCCGGTCGCTGGCCTTTCTCATGGCGGGCACGCTCCCCATCACTTCCCTCCAGGCCCTGACGGTGGTTTCATATTCGGCGATCCAGAATCCCTCACTGAATTCGACCATCCGGAGACCCTCCCCCTGGTCCCGCTCCGGATCGTTGGCGGGACTGCCCATCATGAACCGTCCGCTTGGAGCCCACCGGAACTCGATCTGGATGCCGTGGCCGATGTCAAAGACGCGTTGTTCGCCGGCACGGTCGCCGCTGAGCGGATCGGATATCGCCCTGGTGTCCTTGCAGCCGGCCAGAAGCGCCAAACCAACCAATCCCGGCACCAGGCGCAGGAATGCGCGGTAACAGCATCCGTTCACAGGGTTCCCAAGTTGAATATGCCCTGCAAATGTTTTGAAATTCGCTGACGTGCGGCATCGGATGGCATTCATGAACTCAGTAGGTGCGCCTGCGCATCAACAGTGCCCAGCCCACGGCAAAACATGCCATGGACCAGAATTTGGGTTCAGGAACGGGCGTCACCGCATACTCGTAGGTGATGGTCATGAACCCATCCACCGACGAGGGCGATGTGGAGGTCTTCATTCCGCTCAACAGCTGGCTGGTGTCCTGCTGGGATCCCTCGATTTGCAGATCGAATGTGCCGTTGCCCACGAACTGCGCCGTATTCTGCATGTATGCGGAATCGCCCACGGTCAATTCCGGCAGGTCGAACCGGAAATAGTCCGGTCCGCTGCTGTTGAAATTCGGATCGTCCGGATCGTCGTCAGCCCCGACGGTTGCCGATGTGGAACTGGTGGCTCTCAGGCCGGTGGCTCCGCCAAGTCTGGATGAAGATCCCATTTCCGTCAGGTCAAGGACCTCCCCGGTGTCGATCAACAGTGTGAGCCGGTTGGTGAATGTAATGGTGGCGCTGGCCTCGGATTCGTTGTCATAGGCGGCGTATCCGCCGCTGCGTGTGTATTGGATCGTGACGTGAACGGCGGTCAGGGTGAGGTTGCCGCCATGGTTGTCGAATTTATCGAAAGAGAGGGTTCTTGTGGCATAAGGCAGGAACGAGAACTCCCGGGTCTGCACGATCGTTGCCGCGTCCGCGCCGGCGGCCAAGCAGGGCATCAGCAACAACGCGAGGCGACGCGATGGAGATCCGTGTGTTCGATATTGGGTCTTCATGTGGCAGGTGATCTTGCTAGGTTTTCCAGATAGGAATCCGGATGCGAATCCAGGCCACATGGGCAGCCGCCGTGCCAAAATGCTTTGGTTGTCCAAAATTCCCTTAAAACCAAAGGATTGTTCATTTTGAACGAAACAGGATCGAAGGTTGTCGTCTGCAATTCATGCAGGCATCCCTGAACTTATTGCCGGTTTTCGTTAGATCCCTTTCCCGCACCAAGGCCATGGAATCCCCCACGTGATCGCGTGACGGGCCGTTCTTGCATCGTTCCGCCGGTCTCCGCTAGAGATGCGTCTGTCAGCCAGTGATTCGCCTCCCCGGGAACGGTAAACCAAACACCGAAACCATGAACTACATCAAACGAATCCTAGTTGTGGATGATGAAACCGCGATACTGCCACTTGTGGAACAGATGCTTGCCGCCGAGGGATACGAGGTGGTGACCGCGACCAACGGCGACGAGGCGCACCGCCTGTGGCGTTCGCAGTGGTTCGATTTGGGCCTGATCGACCTCATCATGCCGGGCAAGGATGGTATCGAGACCATTCTGATGCTTCGGTCATCCCGCAAGGGCATCCCGATCATCGCCATGTCGGGCGGCTGGCATGGAGGGGCGCGGAATTGCCTTCCGCTGGCGGCCAAGCTTGGTGTCGCCGGCACCCTGCGCAAACCATTCGACCGGGAAACCCTCCTTGAGGCGATCCGCTCAGCCTTGGAAAGCGTGTCCCGCATGCCGCCGCATCCTCATGGATCGCTACGCGCCGGCTGCTGTCGTTCCACTGCCGCGATCCGATTCACTTGCGTCGGGTGTTGATGGATCCGGGGTGCCCGTCCGGAGCTTGCCGCTGTGAAAACCGCAGGCTATCACGCCACACATGTCCACGCGCACCCGCGATTACGATTACCATCTGCCGGAGGAACTCATCGCCTCGCGTCCGCTGGCCGACCGCGCCGCGTCCAGAATGCTGGTGGTGCATCGGGCGGAAGGGCGCATCGAGCACCGGATGTTCCGCGACTTTCCGCAGTTCGTCAGGACGGATGACCTGCTCGTCCTCAACGACACCCGGGTGATTCCGGCGCGTTTTTTCTCCGACGACGGCAAGACCGAGTTGCTTTGCCTGGATCGCCATTCACCAGCCGACTGGCGTTGTCTCGTCCACCCAGGCAAGCGCATGAAACCCGGCCGCGAGGTGGTGGTCGGCGGCTCGCGTGGAACGGTCGTCGAAATATATGACAATGGCGACCGCCTGATCCGCTGGGACACGCCGCCGGACATGGAAACGCACGGCCATCTCGCGCTGCCGCACTACATGGGGCGCGACGACGAGCCGGAGGACCGCGAACGCTATCAGACCGTTTTCGCCCGCGAGGAGGGGGCCATCGCCGCGCCCACCGCGGGGCTGCATTTCACTCCGGAGATGCTGGGTGAACTGCCACATGCGTTTCTTACTCTCCATGTCGGCGTCGGCACCTTCCGGCCGGTGAAGGCGGAGGTCGTTTCCGATCACATCATGCACTCGGAAAGATATGCCGTGAGCGCGGAGACCGCACAACATATCAACTCCGCCGGCCGCGTGATCGCCGTCGGCACCACCGTCACCCGCGTGCTGGAGACTCTTGGCAAGCGTCAGGCAGCAGGCGGCAGGCGGATCGAGGAAACCGGCCATTCCGGGGAAACCGATATCTTCATCCATCCGCCGCACGAGTTCAAAGCGGTGGACGCGCTGCTCACGAATTTCCACCTGCCGCAAAGCACGCTGCTGATGCTGGTGAGCGCCTTCGCCGGCCGCGAACTGGTGCTGGAGGCCTATCGCCAGGCGGTGGCGGAGCGCTACCGATTCTATAGCTACGGCGATTGCATGTTGCTGCTCTGAGCGCGGTTTTCACTCGCCGGTGATGCGCACCGGCCCGAACAGGCCGGAGGGCAAGAGCGGGTTGTCGGGTTTGAACACGCTGATGACGTTGGTACGCGTGTAGGTGCCGCGGTCGGGATGTTTGAGGTCGCCGATGAGGCGGTTGGCCCAAAGGTTGGCGACTTCGACCTTGAGCGAATTGTCACCGAGCTGGAGCGCGCCGTCGATTCTGACGCGGTAGGGCGGCGTCCAGACGATGCCGAGGTCGCGGCCGTTGAGGGTGACACGCGCGGTCTCGCGCAGGTCGCCGAGGTCGAGCCACAGCGGCTGGCCGGCTTGCGCGATGTCTTGCGGGATTTTCAAAGTAGTCTCGTAGGCGGCGATGCCGGAGAAATGTTTCACCGCGATGGTGTCGGAGCGGGTCCAACATTCGAGTGTATCGATCGCCATGGGTGCGGGATCGACGCCCCAGCCATCCGGGAAGCGTAGGGTCCACGGGCCTTCGACGGCGATGGGCTCGATGGGCTTGGCGGTTTCCGCGTCAGTTGTGGCGGGGTTTTTCCCGAACACGACAAACATCGATCCCGCGGGCGGCAGATCGAAGGTACCGCGGGTTCCGACTTCGGCGGCTCGGAAGCTGCCGCGGGTTTCGATCCGGCCGCTCACCGGATCCCACAGGCGCGCATCGCGGCCGCTGACCCGGAACACGGCATCCAGCGTGCGCGGTTCCATGGTCTTGTTGTAAACGAAGTAAATCTCAAGGTCCTCCGTGCTACGATGAATGTAGTCGAAGTCGCCGCGCCGCGCCTCGTCAACGACATGAAAATCCGGGCCGATGCCCATGCCGGTGAGCGCATCACGAGGGATGACGTCATGACGGATCTTGTTGTTTCCCCACAGCTCGCCGACGAGCGCCTGGAATTCCGCTTCTTCTTCGATGGTGGGTTTGGCACCGAACGATCGCTCCGGTCGCGGGCCGACGATGGTGGCTCCTTCACCGGTAAGTTGCTTGAGTTTGCGCAGCACCTCGTTCGGCATGCGTTTCTGCTCCGGCAGGGCGAGCAAGGCATAGCTTTTGCCATCCGGCAGGACGAGGCGGCCGTCGCGCGCGCTGAGCCGGGTGATGAGCGCGTTGGCATCGATCACGTCGAAATCGTAGCCGGTGCCGAGTCCCGGCAGGACGGGTTTTTCCGGAACATAACATTCGGCAGGGAAGAAATTCGGCGCTTGGCCGCCATAGAAATAGCAAACATCGGCGACATGCAGGCCTTGCCGCAGCATGTGAGAAGAGCGCGCGAGATAATCGAAAAACGGCCGCGCCATCGGCCACCAGGTGGCGGTCGGGTTGATGTCGGTGCCGGCGTGATAGGCGCGCCCGGGCAGCCCGGCCTCGGGCGGGCTGCTGGCGAAGGTGTGGAGCGTGAAGTGGTTCAAACCCTCGCACAGCGCGCGGTCGGCGAGTTGCTTGTGGGTCACCGGTCCGTCGATCCAGCGCCGCCAGGTGGTGAAGGCCTCGGCATCGACGAGCGGTCTGCCATACACATGCGCGGCGCTGGCGATTTCCTTGATGAGGAAGATATGTTTCGGATTGCCCATCCAGAATTCGCCGCGCGGCACGTCCACGGCACCGAGCGCCTTGATGGCGTCCACCGGGCATGAGTCCCAGATCGGCGGACCGGGTCCGCCGGCTTCGGCGACGAGATGGAGCCCGTAATCCGCGAGTATTTTCGAACCGGTGACATAGTGACTGTGGATGAGCTGGTCGCTGACGGCGAGTTTGTAATCCAGATGGAATCGTTGGTCGGTCTCCGCGTCCTCGAGTTTCCATCCGGCCAGCAAGGGCAGCCACGAGATGGGGTCGTAGCCGCGCAGACGCTCGAAGTCCCCCGCGAAGCCGTCCGACCAAAGCACGCCTTCCGCCAGCTCCATGCTGTCGAATTCCATGTATTGGAAGGCAGTGTCGCGGAAGTCGCGCTTGCCGAGTTTTGCCAGAATCCGGTCGGCAATGTGGCGGAGATGGAACTCGGTGGCGGCGGGATCGATGAAATCGATCATCGGACCGCCTGAATTCGGGCTGGGAACAATCAGGCTCTGGCCGTGGTTGGTGCAGATGACGCGCAGGATCGTCCATTCTCCCGCCGGCGCATCCCAGCGGAGGGTTCCGTCGCGATCCATGGATTCCGTGACATCGATGACGTCATCGATGCGCTTGAGCGTCTTTGCCGCTGGCAGGGCAAGCACGGCGATCTCGCGGAAGTGAAGCGGCAGTCCGTCATCGCCCTTCGGTGCCCTGGGGCACTCGGGAAACGGCAGGCGCAGTTCGGTTTTTCCCGCACCCGTGACCCGGGTTTCCGACCAGAACAAACCCTTGCCGGCATGCTCAGGCGGCACCCATGAACCGCCCGCGTTCCAACCGCTGGAGGCGATGATGCCGAGATAAAGATCGAGCCGCCCGGCCTCGCGAATGGCGTGGGCGATGAGGTCGAGCGATTCGTCGCCGAGAAATGGCGGACCGGCGGGAACGAAGCCGTCGGGATTGCGCAGCGCCTGCACATCCCAGATTTCCGCGCCGCCCATGCCCTTGTCCTTCATTTCCTCCAGATCCCGGGTGATCTGCTCCGGGGTGATGCTGCCGTTGAGCCAGCACCAGAATGCGCCCGGCCGCGACCCGTTCGGTGGATTGGCAAACTCGTGTTCCAGCGAGCCGCCAGCGGCGGATGTCGCGAGCATGACGGAAATCAGTGCGATCAATCCGGAGTTCAAATTCATGATGCGGTATACGCATCATTAGCTTTCATCTTTTCCTGCGCAGGCGTTTTCCGCTGAGGCGCGAGGCAATGAGATTCGGGCAGCGGCCCTTGACGCGGAGTTGCTCGCAGCTGGCCTCGATCTTGAGCGTCTGGCGCACCGGACGGAACCCGAGCCGGCGTGTCACGCAGTCGTTGAGCAGGTCGATGTGGCTGTCCTCGAACTCCACCACCCGGCCGCAGTCGATGCAGACGAGGTGGTTGTGCGCGGGCTTGTCGAGGAAGTTGGGATCGTAAGTCGTCTGGTTTTCGCCGAGATCGATCTCGCGCAGCAGATCGGCCTCCACCAGCAGCGCCAGCGTGCGGTAAACCGTGGCGCGCGAAATGTCGCTGCTGCTCTTGCGCACGCGGTCGAACAACTCCTCGGCGGTGAAATGCTCGTCCTTGGAAAAGACCGACCCGATGATCAGATCGCGCTGCCCGGTGCGCCGCAAGCCCTTGCGACGTATGAACTCGTCCACACGCTCCTTGATCGCCGCATCCATGGCTGCAGCATGGCTTTCCCAGCGAGGCACGGGAAGCGGAAAGATCATTCTTGAAGATGTCAACGATCCGCCGCGTGGATGTCCAAAATCTTGATGTGCCGGTCCGCGTCGTCGATCCAGCAAGTCAGCGCGTAATCGCCGATGATCGAGATATGTAACAACCGGCCGGTTTCATCGAAATCCTCGGCATCGGCGCATCCCAGCGGATCGTCACCAATCGCAGTGATCGCATTTCGCAATGCGGCGCGTGATCTTGCCGGCAAACGCAGGAGAAACTCCACCGACTCAACGGCAATCAGCAGGCGATACGGCATTTCCTAGGAATTCAAACGCTGGTCCAGTTCTTCTGGAGTCAGCCAGTTTTCCGGGCATTTGTCGTCGATTCTCTGCGCCATGCGCGCCCTGTATCCTTCCAGATCGCGATGTCTCAGGGAGACAAGGAATGCAGCCAGCCGCTTTCGCTCATTCGCGGGAAGCAACTCCAGTTCGGATCGCAATTCCTGTATGCATGGGAGAAATTTACACAACCATAACCCAACGACAAGAACGCGATGCGGCATCGTGTTCTCGTGGACTCCACCGTCCCCCGGCTTGACCCACCGGCCTTCCCGTGCAAGCTCCGCGCCCGATGATTTCCGTCCAGTCATTGCGCGTCGAGTTCGGCGCGCGCGTGCTTTTCGACAACCTCTCGTTCGCCGTGCAGCCGCGCGAGCGGATCGCCTTCGCCGGGCACAACGGTGCGGGAAAATCCACGCTCATGAAATGCATCGCCGGCATCCAGCCGCCGAACGGCGGCGCGGTGGTCATGCCCAAGGGGACGCGCGCCGGATACCTGCCGCAGGAGGGCATCCACGTCCTCGGCCGCTCACTGTGGCAGGAAACGGAATCCGCCTTCGGCGAAACCCTCGCGCTGCGCGAGAAAATCGACCGCCTCTCGCACGAACTCGCGAAACTCGATCCGCGCTCGTCGCCCTACGCCGAGTTGCTGGAGGAAATCGGCGGGCTCGAACTCAAGCTCGACTCCGCCGACCCCGCGCGCATGAAGCCGCGCATCGAATCGGTGCTCAAGGGGCTCGGTTTCAAGGAAAAGGACTTCACGCGAGATTGCTCGGAGTTTTCCGGCGGCTGGCAGATGCGCATCGCCATGGCGAAACTGTTTTTGCAAGAACCTGAGGTTCTTTTGTTAGACGAACCGACCAACCACCTCGACATCGACACGCAGGTGTGGATGGAAAACTATCTCTTCAACTACCCCGGCGCGATCATCCTGATTTCCCACGACCGTGGCTTGTTGGACAAACTCTGCACCCGCACCATCGCGTTTTCCAACGGCCGCGCGGAGGAATATGCGGGGAACTTCTCCTGGTTCGAACGCGAGTCGGTGATCCGCCGCGAAACGCAGCGCAAGCAATACGAATCGCAGCAGCGCGAGATCGCCGAGATCCAGCGCTTCATCGACCGCTTCCGCGCCTCCGCCAACAAGGCGACGCTGGTGCAATCGCGCGTCAAGATGCTCGAAAAGATCGAACGCATCCCCGAGCCCGAGCGCGAGGACGCGGTGATGAACTTCAAGTTCCCCACCCCGCCGCCGTCCGGCCACATGGTCGCGAAGCTCGATGGCGTTGCCAAAAGCTATGGTTCTCTAACAGTCTTCAGCGGCTTCGATTTCGAAATCAACAAGGGCGAGAAGATCGCCATCGTCGGTCCCAACGGCGCGGGCAAATCGACCTTCTGCCGGCTCATCACCGCGCAGGAAGCGCCCGACGCCGGCACGCACGCCTTCGGCCACAAGGTCGCCTGCTCGTTCTTCTCGCAGAACCACGCCGACGAACTCGCGCCGGACAAAACCGTTCTCGAAACCGTCGAGGCCGCCGCCTCGCGCGAGTCGGCGCCGCATGCGCGCAATCTGTTAGGATGTTTCCTGTTCCGCGGCGACGACGTGTTCAAGAAGGTCGGCGTGCTCTCCGGCGGCGAGCGCTCGCGCGTGGCGCTGGTGTGCATGCTGCTGCGCCCGGCGAATTTCCTGATCCTCGACGAGCCGACCAACCACCTCGACATGCAGTCGCAGGACGTGCTGCAGCGCGCGCTGGTCGATTACCCCGGCAGCGTGCTGATCGTTTCGCACAACCGCTCGTTCCTCGACCCGTTGGTCAGCAAGACGCTCGAATTCCGCCCCGGCGAGCCACCCCGTCTGTTTTCCGGAAACATCAGCTACTATCTCGACAAGACGGCGGAGGAAAACCAAGGGAGCGCGGGCGTCTCGCCCGCATCTTCCAAGAGTTCCAACTCTGCCTCCATTTCCCGCAAGGACCAGCGCCGCGCCGAGGCCGAGGCCCGCGAGACGCGCAACAAAGTGCTCAAGCCGCTCGAAAACGAACTCGAAGCGCTCGAAGCGAAGATCGCCGAATTCGAGTCCGCCCAGGCCACCCTTACCGCCGCGCTCTCCAACCCGGAAATCGCCGCCGATCCCGACAAGTTCCGCGAAGCCACCCACGCCGTCGCCACCATCACCACCAAACTCGAAAACAGCTACTCGCGCTGGGGCGAACTGTCAGACGAAATCGAGAAGGTGAAGGCGAAGCTTGGAATCGAAGCGTGACCGGCTGTTCCGCCGCGCTCCGATATCATGCGGATTTGTTGTCATGACCCAAGCGTCCGTTCTCATGGTGCGCGGCTGGCGTCCGGCAAGGTGGCGGTCACCGGTTCGCGGAGCATGGCCACCTTCACCGGACGCCGCGGGGCGATCCCGTCCGCCCGGTAGATGTTGATGAAGGCTCGCTCGCGCGCGTTGCGGGTGACTGAACCGGAGTAGTAACGTTTCAACGCCCCCGATGCGTCGGCGACGAGGATTTGAAATGGCACCTCGTCACCGGATTCCAGCATGCGAAGGATCGATTGACGCGGACGGAGCGTCAGGATCTCGTCGCCCCATGCCACGCGGACAACCTGCTGGAACAGGTTGGTGATTCTCACCGAACCGGCGGGTGTTCCCTCTGCGCCATCCGGCACGATCAGGCCCATCGGGGCACTCCATGTCGGTTGGGTTGGATCGCGCCAGAGCACGACGAGAAAATCGCCACTCGCCGGTCGCTTGAGCCGCAGCCAGGGGGCGGCCTCGGGATCGTTGCCGCCCGGACGCAATTCGATGTCGCCCTCGCCCGGCGGAATTTCGACGGCCTGGCTGATCCGACCGAGACGCAGATCGACTGCGGGCGATGCCTCGTCGTCCGGAACGGCCGGGCCGATGGTGACCGATCGCGGCGGGATGCTTCCCGGCGGCGGTTCGATTTCATAGCGCACGCCGTCACGGACTTCCTGGCGGAATGGCGGCAGATCGCCCACGGCTAACAGTCGCACATGGCGGGGCGGCGGCTCGGGGTTTTGTTCCTGAGCGGAAACGGCAAGCATCATCAAACCGGCGATTGGCGAAAGGGTGACCGGAGTGAATCTCATGTATGACGGGTATCAGATTTCCGCTGGCGACAGCCACCGGAAAGCGGTGACGACAAAGCGGCGGCCGAAATCGCCATCGCTGCCGGCGAGGCGCGGGTTGATTCCGCTTTCATCGGGATCCAGTGGTTCCGGCGTGCGCTGGATGACCGCCTCGCACCAGGCGCGGGCGGTGATGTTCCCGGATGCGTCCACCGCGTCGCCATAGGCGCGGATCACGAAGGAATCGGAGCGCGCAGCCAATGCCGGGCCGATTACCTGCAGCACATCGGCCTGGGTCAGCCAGCCCGGCGCACCCCACGCCTTGGAATCGGGCTTGAGCGTTTGCTCCATGGCGGTGGGATCGGATATGTGGTCCGGATGGCGGTAATCCGGCAGCGGCGTCTGGTTGTCCAGGGGATAGGCGGCGGTCAGCGATGAGTTGAGACCCGCGTTTGCGATCGCCGCCTGCAGCGCGCCCATACGGCCGGTTTCATCCGCGGCCAGCCGGCGGTTGACGAAGTCAGCGAGCGAAATGAACGGCCCGCGCCGTTTGACTTCGGCAACGATGGCCGTGGCGAGTCGCTCGATTTCTTCGGGGGTGAGTTCCCGCCGTCCGGCCCAGACACGCTCATCGGTGACGTCGCCGTTTTTCCATGCGCCAAGAGGCGAGTCCAGCACCCGCGGGAAAGGGATGTTGGAGCCCTCGGCGTAATCCGCGAGTCGCGAGGACGCAAATAGCGCCTTCCATGCTTCGACGCGCGTGGAATTCACGTTGAAGGCGCCGTCGATCATCAAATGGGCGGCCGCCTGATGGTAATCGTCGAGTGCCGCGAGACTGGTGTCGCCGCGGTTCCACGGTGCCAGTCGCATGCGCCCGTTGGGCAGTGGGTTGGCGTCCGGGTCGTCGAAAAACGCGGCTTTGTCCGCCGGCGAGCCGCTGGAGAGGAAGTAGCGGTCCCAGAGCGCGTGATTCGACTCGAACGAGAGATCGTAAACCAGATTGTCGTCCTCCGGCAGATCGCTCAGGATGGCGCGTGCGACGACCGCCCATTCGTCCCGCCCGTCGGAGCGCTGGGCATCCGGGGACCAGCCGATCCGGTTCTGGTGGAAACCTCCGACCTGCGCGGACTCGGAGTCGCCGGCCACCGCCGCGCTGCGTTCCAGACCGTCGAAGCCGCCGCTGCCGAGCCGCGGATCGGCAAGTGAATTGCCGATGGCGTAGGACGGATGCCAGACCAGCTCCGAGAGTTTCACATGCTGGAACTGGCCGAGCGAAATCACGCCGGTTCCGGTGCGCGGCACATCGAAGAGCACGTAGCGGCCGTTTCCCTCCTGCGGCGGGCCGAACGGGTTGCCGCGCGCCCTGCCGCCGGACATCACCGGGGCCTGCTCGTCCCAGCTCACGGCCTGGTCGAACAAATCGCGGGTGTAGGCCCCGAAAAACCACGGTCCTCCGGCGCTGCCGCTGGTGGGCATTGAGCCGGCGATGTTTTCCCAGGGAGAGCGCACCGCGAACGACGCGCGCGGGTTCCAATTGCCGAGCAGGGCGTCCTCGAAGTGCGGGCTGCCGGTGAGCCGGCCCGAGTTGAGAAGATTGGACGGGTGCTCGTCGAACCAGCGCAGGCGCACCCCCTCGCGGGTCCGCACGTTCGGGATCACGGTCGGGCGCGGGTTGGCGTGGTCGAGCAATTCCATCGGCATTTTCTCGGCCACGCTCCATGAGATGCGCGGCTCGCGGCCGGCACCGTATTGCAGCGAAGTGGAGACCACCGCGAGCTGCGGCAGGCGGTCGAAATGGTTCGGATTCGGGCTGGCGGGGGTGTCCGGCTCGAAGTCCACCACGCGCCGGTCGCCGACGTGCTTGAGCACCGCACGGATGTCGTCGCCCTGGTTTTCCACGCCGTTCCTGCCGGTCTGCGACCAATACGGGGTGGGGGCGAACCAGAACGCGACCGGCAGGTAGGACATGCCACCGCCGATCTCGGTGCCGGAGATATAATAACTGCGCGAGACATCCGGCGCGACCTCGCAACTCAGCTCGTTGGAATTGAGGTTGTAAGAACCCGGGCGGTAGGGGCTGACGCAGTCGTATTCCGCCGAGCGGGCCGGCGAGAACACCAGGCATTCGCCCGGCGCGAAACGGGTGGCCGGGATCGCGAAGTAATAGGAGCCGATGTAGGGATCGTTGTATCCCTCGGTATCCATGATCGCGCGGCCGCTGGCGTTGAACAACGTGCTGCGTCCGCCCTCGAACGAGAGCCACTGGCTTTGCGAACGACGATAAACGATACCGCTGGCGGTGAGATGCACGTTGTCGGTCCACATCTCCTGGCGACCGTTGCCCTGGATCATGATCATCGCCCGGTCGAAATCGAGTTCCACGTTGTAGGGATTCCACAAAACCACGCGCGGATAGTGATGATGGCGGAGCTGGAAACGGGCGGGTTCCCTGTCCGGGAGCCGCAAGGTGCTGAGGTGGGTGAACAGGGTGGCCTCCACCAGGATCGGCTGCAGGCCGGCGCGGGTGTTGCCAGCCAGCTTGACCGGCTGTTTGTTGGCGAGCGCATGGTCGTCGCTGGCTTCCGCCGCGGAATCGTCGAATTCCGGCAGCCTCGCCGCCACCTCGCGGCCGGAAAACGGCAGCGCAAGCCGCGCCCAATCGCGCAGCAGACCGAAGTTGGGGCTGGCGCGGCGATGGCGGAAGTCAGGGTTTTCCAGGTCCCCGGGCTCGCCCAACAAGGGAGTGGCGGAAGACAACCCGGTGAGGCCGCGCCATGACGGCACATCCGCTTCATTGGCGAAAAACGCGGTGAGGTCGCGCCGCAGTCCTCCGCGCGCGGTGTCGGCAATCACGCCGAAGGAGTCCACCGTGAAGTCGAACGCATGAAGCCGCGCCCATTCGCGACCCGCCGCGGTGAGCGCGGTGGTGGCGGCGCTCGCCAGCCGCCGGGTTTCGCCATTGAACTCCACACCCTCACCGATCGCCGACGGATCTGCCGCTTGGGAAGCCATGATGCGGAACCATGTGTCCTCCTCATCCGTGGATGCGGCTTCGGCTTGCGGGCCGTCCCGCGGATCGTGTGTGCCCAGATTGACGCGCACGCCTAGGTCGCCGGTCCACCAGGCGAGGTGCCCGGTCGGCTTGCCGGAAGAATCCTCCACGGGCATGCGGCCGGCGCGCACCGGAACCCCGTTTTCCCCGCTGGACAAGGTAACCAGGTCCTCGACAACGCCATCGACCGGATCGCCGCCGCCGCTCACCAGCCATTCCATGACCCGGTCCTTGGAGGACCGCCCTTCCGACCAGCGGATGTCGCGCATGCCGCCGGCCAGATCGTCGCGCTCGAAAAACGACGAGCCGTCGTCGCGGGTGCTGCGCCAAACACCGGTCCAGTGCGGTTGGGCGACCGTCTCCCCAAGCATCCCCGCGCTGGCCGAAACGCGTTGGTCCGGGCCGAGTGTGCGCTGCAACTGGCCAATCGCCTGCATCAGGGCGAGTCGGGCGTTGGCCCTGGCCTGCGCCGTGGCATCGCCAGCCGCAGCGCGCCGCAGCTCGATCGCCGCGAGACCGGTCATGCCCATGGCCAGCATCGCGATCAGGGTCAGCAGCAACAAACTGGCCACCAGCGCGAATCCCTTGGCGGAAAGCCGCGGATCAATGCGCATGTCGGTCATTCCCTTCACAAATGCCTGCTTACATCCTGATTTGAGACTCCGCCAGTGGTTTCCGCCTCGTTTCCCGTCCGGCGGCACGCCACCAATCCCGTCATGCGCTGCCCCTGGTGCCAACCGCCGGTCGCGGCCGATGCGGACGTGATGCCGGCCACGGACCGGAGGAATTTCTAGCAGAGGGTGCGCGGTGGCATTTGCCGGGCCAGCAGCGTGTTTTCGCCGTTGTTGGTGAAGAAGCGGGTGGATATGGGGGAATCAATGGACCGGAAAATGGTTCATTAAAAAAACCCCTCACGGCAGGCAGACCACCGGGACCTCTCGGTGCTCCGCGCCATCCGGTGGATTCCGCGTACCCGGTGCGGTGAGGATGAAATCCAGCGGCAGCGCGTGGGCGGCATCGATCCCGCGGATCATGTCCGCTGCAGGCTCGCTGAAATGATGGATGCGCGAGCCTTGCGGAAGCCAGGCGGGGACGGGGTTGCCGGGGGCGATGACCGCCTCGTAGCTCGCGTCGGGATGCCGCCACTCGGGCGGGAGTTCCCACGACGGATCGGCACCGGGCAGCCAGAGCAGGATGCGGTGCGGTTTTTCCCCGGGCGTCACATCGGGCGGCAACCACTTGCTGAGCGGCTTGATTCTCCTGACGTAAGGTTTCCATCGCTCCTGCAGCCAGAAGACATCCGCCGGGCTGGCCATCATGCCGGCTTCGAGCGCCGCCATGCAGTGCGCGGTGTTCGGTGGTTGTTTCACCGGCCGGAACACCGCCTTCCACCGGCCGGGGGCTTCGGTGACCACGGTCAGCGCGAGTGCCTCCGCCTTGGCGCGGCGGACGAGCAGGCTCGGCAGCGGACTGGCGCGGGTGAGACGGCCGAAAAAGGAAACCACCTCGCCCTGCATGCCCACGCGTTGGTCGGCCAGCACGCCGACGATGCCGCCCTCGCGCAGGAACTTGGTCACCTCGTGGAAGGGATCGCGCTTGGAAAACATCCGGGTGCCGTCGGCCTGGCGGCGAGCGAGCACGCGCGCGTCGAGCAGCGGGTTGTTGAGCGGGCGGTAGAACGCACCGCATTTCGAGCCGGGCGGAAACAGGTGGACGATGCGGCTGAGCAGCTCCCAGTTGCCCATGTGCGCGAGCAGCAGGACGATGCCCTTGCCGCGGGACTGCGCGTCTTCCAACAGATGCAGGTTTTCCACGCGCAGCACCTCGCGGAGTTGTTCCGGCTTGAGCTGTGCGGTGTGTGATACGGAAACGAGGTTCGCTCCGCTGCGGCGGAAGGTCTCGCGGGCGAGTTGATCGATCTCCGTTGGATTTTTCTCACCGGCAAAGGCGATGCGCAGGTTGCGCAGGACGATCCCGCGGCGCTTCGGCATCAGATGCCACGCGAGCCCGCCAAGCCATTCGCCAAGCCGGAACACCCACGGCCCGGGCAGCAACGCGGCGATCCCCTCGATCAGCGAGTGGCCGAGGCATTCCAAGCGCCAGCGCAGCGTCTTGGGCTTGCCTTTCTTCCTGCGGCTCATGGGTGGATGTGGTGGCGCGGGCATTCTGCCCGCTGTCCAAGAGCGGGCTGGCTGAGCGATGGAAAATGCATGCCGGAGAATGAATGGTCGGATCAGGCGGTGGGCAGGATGCCCGCGCCACAAGTCATATCAACGCAGTTCCGGCGGCAGCAGATCGGCGAGTTTCTTGATGGCATCCGCCTGATGGCGGTCGGCAACAAGCAGCGCGTCGGGGGTTTGCACGACGATCAGGTCGTCCACGCCTAACAGCGCGACATGTGTGCCGGGCTGCGAGGTGAAGACGATGTTGCGGTGCGACTCGATCTCGGTGACCGCGCGGTTCGCATGGTTTTCGTCGCCATAGGCCGGTAGATACTTGGCGATGGAAATCCACGAACCGACGTCGTCCCAATCGAACGACGCCTCGATGTTGAGGATGCGGTCGGCCTTTTCCATCAGCGCGTAGTCGATCGAGCGCGCGGGGAGCTGGGGGAAACGCTCCGCGATGCAGGCGAGCGGATCGGCGGCGGCGCGCAGGGCGTCGATGAACTCCGCGAGTTCCGGCGCGTGTTTGGCGAGTTGGCCGGTCACCGCAGGGATTTTCCAAACGAACATCCCGGCGTTCCACGAGAAGCCGCCTTGGCGGAGGAATTCCTCGGCGAGTTCGGGGTTCGGTTTCTCGCGGAAGCGGCGGACCTCGTAGGCCTGATGCTCCGCATCGCAATTCGCGAAAATGGCGGCGTCGCCGCGCTCGATGTAGCCGTAAGACGGGCATGGCCAGGACGGCTGGATGCCGACGGTGAGCAGCCCGCCGGAATGCTCCGCCACGGCCAGCGCGTCGCGCATCACGGTGCGGAAACCGTCGGCGTCGCGGATCAATTGATCGGCCGGCAGCACCATCATCAATGCCTCCGGATCGCGCGCGGCCACCAGCCCGATGCCGAGCGCCACGGCCGGCGCGGTATCGCGGCGGGCGGGCTCGGCGAAGATGTTTCCCGCGGGCAGCATCGGCGCGGCGGCGCGCACCGCATCGAGCTGCGATGCGCTGGTGAGAATCAGGATGTTTTCCGCGGGCACCAGGCCGTCGAGTCGGCGGATTGTTTGTTCCAACAGCGTGCCGTCACCGAAAAGATCGAGCAGTTGTTTCGGTCGGGCATCGCGGCTAAGCGGCCAGAAGCGCGTGCCGGAACCGCCGGCGAGAATCAGGGCGTAGATGCGTTCGGGAGCGATCATCGGACACGCAGCATGGAGGGTTCTGCCGCGCCGGGAAAGCCGGAATCGGGAGATTTCATTTTCCGCGGTTGTCTCGCCGCCGCGGATGAGATAGAGGAAAAACATGTCAGACGAGCACACCGAATCCACCCCGGCATGGATCGAAACCAGCGCGCTCACCGCGCCCGCCTTGCTGGGGGCCTCCGCCGGGCTGTTGCTTGGCGACCTGATGCACCCCGGCGCGCGGCGCGGCATCGGCATCGGCTTGGGCGTGCTCGGCGTCGCCTGCCTGCTGCCCTTCGCCGTAGGTGGCGTGGCATGGCTCGTCACCGGTCCGCGGAGCCGCGTCGGAGTGCGCCGCAAGATCCAGCGCATCCGCGACATCGGCATCGGCGCGCCCGACCATGACGAAGTGGATGCCGAACTCCGCGAACAAGGCCTCATCTGATCGCGCCATGCGGGTGGCCGTCACCGGAACCACCGGCCGCGTCGGCGCCGCCCTCGCCCCACGGCTTGCGGAAAAACACGAAGTCATCCCGCTGCCCCGCGCGGTTTGCGATCTGGCCGATTCCGCATCGCTGAAACACGCGCTCGATTCGCTCGACTGCGACGTTTTCCTCAACCCCGCCGCCATCACCGGTCTCGAAGCCTGCGAGGACGACCCGCGCCTCGCCATGCGCGTGAATTCCGCCGCACCCGGGAAAATCGCCCTCTGGGCCGCCGAACGCGGCGTGCGCGTGATCCATTTCAGCACCGACTACGTCTTTTCCGGCGAAACCACCATCGCCTGCACCGAGAGCACGCCACCCGCGCCGGTGAACGCCTACGGCCGCTCGAAGCTCGCCGGCGAACACGCCGTGCTCGCCCATCCGGGCAACCTCGTCATCCGCGTCTCTTGGGTCTTCGGACCGGAAAAGCCATCGTTCGTCGATCAAATCCTCGACGCCGCGCTCGCCGGCAAGCCGCTCGCCGCCGTGGCCGACAAACTCTCACTCCCCACCTCCACTGCCGACCTCGCGGCGTGGACCGATTTTTTGTTAGACAGGGACGTCACCGGCGTCCTGCACGCCTGCAATTCCGGCCCGCCCGTCAGTTGGCACGGCATGGCGGCGTTCGTCGTCCGCGAAATGACAAAACTCGGCCTCCTGACAGAAGCACCCGAAGTCGCGGAGCAAACGATGGACAGCCTTCCATCCTTCCGCGCCCGCCGACCGCGCTTCACCGCCATGGACACCAGCCGACTCGCCTCGTTGTTAGGTCATCCGCCCCGCCGATGGACCGAAGCTCTCGCCGAACACGTGGCGACGGCCGCATGCTGATATCGAATACCGGTGGATCAAGTGTGATGGTCCGCACCGCTGCGCGCCGTGGCATGGCGGTTTTACTCCGAGGTTTCTTCCGTTCCCGGTGCCGGCGGTTCGAGGGGATCGACGCCCGGGTCGTCCACGGAGAGCCAGTGGCAGGCGAGGACTTCGATGATCTCGAACTTGCGCTGCATGTCTTCCTCGAAGCGGCGGACTTTGACGCGGACGCGGATCATGCCATCGGGGTTGATGTCATCGAGTTTGCCCTCGAAAACGCGGCCGCCATCGCGGGAGAGTTTGAAGGCGGCACCGAGCAGCCGCCCGGCGGGCGAATCGCGCGGGATGAGGAATTCGGGCGATTGAAATCCGGCCTCGCGCGGGCTGCCGAAGCGCGGCGCGTAAAAGACCAGGCTGATGGCGGGCTCGGCCTCGCGTTCCTCGGCCAGACGCTCGCGGGCGAGCAGCCGGAACTCGCCCTCGTCCGGTCCGGAACCGGCGATGAACAGCGCCCACGGATAATCGCTGTAGCGGGCGAAGTGGTCCCAATCGAGCCGCCACTCGTCGTTCTCGCGACGGAACACGGTGTCGTAAATCCTCCCGTCCTGCGATTCCCAGCGGGCTTCGTAGGCGTTTCCGTCAGGCAGGCGCAGTAGGCCACTGCCGCCCATGTTGAGCGTGTCGGCGCTAATGGAGGGCATCGGGTTCATGCTGTAGAAGCGCGCCATGCGCGAAACGGTCTCCACCGGCGAGAGCACGAACTGGTTGCGTTGTTCGGGCGTGCCGGCGGCGAGAAAGCCTTCGAACACGCGGCTGCAATCCTGACCTGCGGTTTGCACCAAAGCCGCTTCCTCTTCATTCAAAACGATGGATTCGCCGGCGAGGGTGGGAGTGGGATCCGTCGCTTCGGGTTTGTGCCAGAGCTTGCGCGCGCCGATGACGATGAGTGCCAGCACAAGCGTCCAGCCGAGAATCAGCTTGAGCATGAGGTGGCGGTGACCGGCTTTGCGGGTGCCGCGCTTGGTGCGCGCTGCGGGCCGTTGTGCGGGAACTCCGGCGGCGGCCGGGGTCACCGGATCCAACGTGGGCAGGCATGGGTCCGCGCCGCATACCGCGCAGACGCGGTCGTCATTCAAGCCGGGCTCGGCCTGGAACAAGGCTCCGCAGCGGCCGCAATGGAACCAGGACAGCTTGGTTTCGCTCACAGCGGAATTTACTAGGGACCGATCCAGTCTTTGTGAAGCAATTCCACGAGACGCCATTGATTCGGCATCGCCCCTTCCGGCGGCGGCGCGAGGCGCAGGGTCACTTTTCTCTCGTCCTTGTCGCCGGCGAGAATCTGGCCGCCGCGCAGCGATGATTCGAGGGCTTCCGCCGCTTCGCCGCCGACTTCCGCGTAAATCCACAGGGCTTTCGATACATCCGGCGAGAGCAGGCGGTAGGCGCGGTATTCGTTTTCCGGAAACGCGAGGGTGTAAAAATCCGTGGGGCTGATCCAGCCGCGGATCTCACCGGGATCGCCACGGCCTTGCGCGAGTTCCGCGAAGTCCGCGGTGCCGTAGGCGGTGCTCGCCTTCCAATCGAGTCGCAACTCGCCGTCCACGTCCACGAAGTAGGCTTGAAATTTCGAGTGATCGGTCCGGATGCCGTCGAGGATTCCGTGGATCACGTCGTTTTCCTCCTTCACATTCCAGCCGTGGCCCGATTCGGCACGTGGCGGCGAGATGCTCCACCCGGCGGCGCGCAAAAGCGGCTCGACCGCCTCGGGATCGCGCAGCAACGGCAGCGCCTCGTCCACCATGGCGGCACGGGCGAATGCGTCGTAAATTTCCAAAGCCTCGGCCTGGCGCTGCATCATCGCGGCCATCCGCCGCGGGCCATCGTCCGCCACGACACGGTCGATGACCAAGTCCGTACCGCCGGGCTGGAGCTGCACCGCGTTGGCGCGGTTCACACGCGGCAGCATGACCATGGCACCCACCACCACGCCGACGATCGCAGTGCCCGCTCCACACACCCAAAGCAGCGAGTGGCGATGCGGCCGCCGGCCCCACTCACCGGTCTCGCCGCCGCGGCGTTTTTTCCCGCCTCCGGCTTCACGGGCTTGGAAGGTGAACTGCCGTGGCACGCGTTCGACGGCTGGCATCTCGGGTGCCAGGCGCAGGACCGCGCCGTTGATCTCCTCCACTTCCAAACCGCCTGCCTGGTGGTCCGCGGATTCGGCGGGTGGAAGCTGGCGCGATCCGATCCTTAACGCGCCGTTCCCCGCGGCGGCTTCCATCCGGCGTCTTGGCGGCCGTTTGGCAGGCAGTGCGAGCAACGGTGCGGAACCTTCCGCATCGAGATATTCCGGATCGCCCCACACGTCATCCGGCCCGACATCCGGTGGCGCGGGATCGCGATGGCTCGGGGCGATTTCCATGGTCAATTTCCCCCGGCGGACCCACCCGGGGCGCTGGAGCATGTCGGCCCGCCCGCATTCATGCAAGACGCGAAACCGACGTGTCAGGGCAGCTTCCATGCCGCACGATAGCGGTCGTATTCCGCCTTCGGCAGCAGGATGTAGAGCGGTTTGCGGGCGGGATCGAGGCGGGCGATCAACTCGCGGAGCTTGCGCTCGTCCATCGTCGTGCAACCGGCCGAGGGTCGCCCGCCGCCGTCGCGCCAGATGTGGAAAAAGATCGCGGATCCCGCGCCCGGCACCACTGCGGGCGGTGCGTTATGGGAGATGAACAGCTTGAGCGAATGGGCGTGGTCGCCTTGTTTCATCTGCTGTTTTTTCTCCCACGTCGTCGCAGGATCGCGGCTCAGGACAAGGTGGCGGTTGTAATGCGGCGAGCCGGCGTCCTCCACCCACAGGTCGCGTGGCGTGATTTGGCGATAGGCAAGCTCCGGGTGCCGGCGGATCGCCGCGTCATACCCCCATGCGCCGCCGATCTCGAACACGCCGGCCGGCGCGCGCCAGTCGCCTTCCTTTTTCATGACCGCTCCGGCGGGCACCGGATGCAGGCCGCGGCCCCAAGCCAGTCCGCTCCTGCCGAGCCGCGCCGGCCACGGCTCGCCCGCGCGCTGCCAGCGGCCGCCGGATTTCTCGTAATAGGCGAGCGTGGCCCGCGAGCTGTCCCACGTCTCCGCGATACCGACAAGCACTTGTGAGGACCCGGCCGGCAGTTCAAAGCCGCGCGCCCCGCAAACCATCGCCGCCAACAGGATAAGAAGTCGCATCGCCATCATCGCGCGCACCAAAGAACGGGAATGATCCGCACGCAAGACCATAGAACCGAAGCCGAACTCTCATCTGGCTTTGTGACGATCGCTTTATTCATTTCCTGCACAACGTCGAGTCCTCCTACGCCTGACCGGGGGCGAGACTTTGACTGCGGGTTGAGGTTGTAGCGATCATGGCGGCTGGAACTGAAGGCAGGACGGTCATTAGGAGTGACGTCTTGTTGGCTTCATTGTTCTTTCTGCGGCAAAATCAACAAGGACAATTCCTGCTATGGGAAGCAAAGTGTATTCTAAGAGCTTGGTGTGTGTAATATTCTGATGGTGAGCGCTGGTCTGCTGTAGCAGTAGAGAGATCGCTCCAAAAAATGCAGTCGTAATCACAAGGCTCAGTACAATGACGAGTAATACCCACCTGACGTTACCAGAGTTACAGATTGTCTGGATTGTGCGTATGCCGGAAAGCACCACAGCACCGTAATAGCCGAGGCTCAAAAGCACATTGCCAAAAGGAAATGGACGATGAGTGAATCCCCACCCAAATGGGGAATACAAACAAGCTAGATAAAGGCCAAGGCCGACATACAGCGACGCTCTGAATCCTGGGACGCTTATTTGATTTTCTTAGCCAACAGTTAATTGGTTCAGCGATGGAGGTTAGGATTCCGGATAGCTCCGTCGCAAATTGGAATTTTGACTTGGGGCAATTCTGACATTCAATGAGTCGTGAATGCCATACGAATTACCTGACGGATCGGATGGTTGGAAAGTCAAAAATTCCTCAGCAATCGATATCGCGTTCGGCCAGGACTTGGATTTTTGGAACACGAAGAAGTGCGGAGTGGCAGCTTCGGCAGTGGGAAGAAGCGGGGTTGCTGGAACCGGGTTGATTGACGAATGACGATTGTTGAATTTGGATTTTGGATTTTTGATGAAGGCCAGGAGACGCTGCCGCATGTCGCGCCGACGGGAGGAGGGCCCCAAGCCGGTTGGGATTTTCACGGGCTCGCCAGATTCACCCCGCGAAGGCATGGGTCGGGACGCCGTGGATCCCGAGGCCGCGGATGACGAAGAGGCGGCCGGCGTGCTCCTCCTGCGCGGTTTTGTGCACGCCGGTGGTGACGAAGAGGTCTTCGAGGTTCGGGCCGCCGAAGGCGCAGGCGGTGGTTTCCAGGCACGGGATGGCGAGGCGGTGGAGTTCGTCGCCGGTGGCGGGATCGAAGCACGAGACGCAGCCGCCGTGACAGAAGGCGATCCACAGGTGGCCGTCGGCGTCGATCGCCATGCCGTCGGGCGAGGCATCGATATGGCCGGTGGCAAAGGCCACCCGCGGCTCAATCAGCGCGCCGTTTTCATAATCGAACGCGAGCACCTCGCGGCGCGGGGTGTCGATGTAATAACATGACTTGCCGTCGGCGCTCCATACGATGCCGTTGGAGTTGGTGACGGGGCCGAACGCCTCGTGGACGGTCAGGTCGGGATCGAGACGGTAGAGTTTGGCGGCGTTGGGCTGTTTCGCGAGGTTGAGGGTGCCAGCGAAGAATCGGCCGTCGGGCGAGCACTTGCCGTCGTTGAAGCGGTTGTCGGGCAGGTGGCTTTCGGGATCGGCGACGGGGGTGAGCGCGCCGGTTTCCTCATCGAGAAACGCGAAGCCGCGATCGCCGGCGATGACGAGTCCGCCGCGGGCGCGCGGGACGACAGTGCCGACGCGCTGGCCGCAGTCCCAGGTCCTGGCGGAGCCGTCGGCCGGATCGAAGCGGTGGACGAGGTGGCTTTCGATATCGACGAAATAGAGTGCGCCGTTCCACCAGATCGGGCCTTCGCCCCAGACGCAGCGCATGGGGCCGATGGGTTCGGTGCGGATCATGGGTGGATATTTAGCGGGAGCCGCGCGGGGAAGCGATGGCAAAAAGATGACGCGAACGCGGGCTTTTCACATGACCGCGGAGTTGGCAGGATGCGTTGCATGCGGAACGAGGCGCTCGGCGACGTGCTGAAGGTGTGGCTGTATGCCGCGGCCTCGGTATGGCTGGGAGCGTGGATCTCGCCGTTGCTTTTCAATGCGGGCAAGGCGCTGGCGGAGGTCTCGCAGGGGAAGACGACGAACGGGTTTTTCGAGTGGCTGGCGGGGCATTGCCGGACGGCGGAGTTTCCGGCGTTTTTCACGGCGGGGTTGTTGTTGGCGGCAGTGGTGCTTTTTTTCCCGTGGATGGAATGGATTCACGCGCGGCGCGGCGGTGCGGCGGCGGGTCCGTGGCAGGTGCGGCTGCCGGACGGCGCGCGGGCCGGTGGGCACGGGCAGGGGCTGGAGCAAAACCCGCGCGGCGGGTGGCATGCGCTGGCGGGATTCCTGCTTGCGGCGGGGTTGCTGCTACCGCTGGGCATTGCGATGGTGCCGGCGGGATATGTGAAACTGCGCGATCCGGGGCCGGAGCTGCCGGGGATGGTGCTGCGCGCCCTGCTGATGGCATGGGTGCTGGCGCTGGTGATGGAGGTGTTTTTCCGTGGCATCGCGATGGGGATTTTCCTGCGCGGGATGCGCCCGGCGGCGGCGCTCGGGATGTCGGCGGCGTTTTTCGCGCTGGTGCTCTCGGTGATCCCGCCGACGGGGCTGAACGTGCCGGATCCGGAAGAGCCGGGGGTGGGCTTCGAGCTGCTGCGGCTGATGGCGGTGCGGTTCGCGGATGTGGCGGTGATTCTGGCGGAATTCGTGCCGCTGCTGGCACTCGGCGTGGTGCTGGCCTACGCGCGCTGGCGGACGGCCTCGCTGTGGTTGCCGATCGGTCTGCACGCCGGCTGGTGGTTCGCGCGCGAGGTGTTGGTGCGGCTGGGCAGCTCGCCGGATGCGATGGAGCCGGCACTGGCCGCGGGTGTGTTGCTGCACGGGCTGGTGCCGCTGGCGGCGATTCTCGCGGCGGGCGTGCTGGCGCATTTCCTGACCCAAAACCCGCGCGACGCCCATGCCGCGGAGTCTTGAAACGGGCCACTGGCGCGGACTCGGCGGACGGTTTCTCGATCTGCTCTACCCGCCACGCTGCGGGATCTGCGCGGAGCCCCTGAGCGGCGGTCGGGCCCTTTGCGGCGTTTGTGCGGCGGACTTGCCGCGGTTGCGCGAGCCGTTTTGCGAGTCTTGCGGCGAGGTGTTTCCCGGGCGGATCGACCGCGCGTTCTCTTGTCCGAATTGCAGCGATTTGAAATTCGCCTTCGAGTTCGCGCGGCCGGCCTTGATGCGCGACGACCGGACCTTGGAGCTGGTACACCGGCTGAAATACGGTCGCGAAATCCACTTGGCGGGAGAGCTGGGGCGCTTGGCGGCGGAATCGTTCGCCGACCCGCGACTCGCCCCGGCGATGGAGGGAAGGTGGCCATTGGTGCCGGTGCCGCTCCACCGCAGCCGCCTGCGCCACCGTCATTTCAATCAAGCGGCGGAAATTTCCCGGGCCTTGACGCTCGAAACCGGCCTGCCCGTGCTCCGGGCATTGAAGCGCATTCGCAAGACCGAGACCCAGACCCTGCTCAGCCGCAAGCAACGCATGGAAAACCTGCGCGGCGCATTTGAAATCACCCGCACCGGCAGGAAATGGCTGGCCGCCGAATCGGGCGGCGCGGTGTTGGTGGACGATGTGCTCACCACCGGCTCGACCGTGCACGAATGCGCGCGCACGCTGCACCGGGCCGGCTTCCGGCGCGTCTTCGTGGTCACCGTGATGCGCGGCTGAACGGCTTCAGCGCACAATGGCAGACGAGCGCGGTGAGCGCGAGCATCAGCAGCGGCAGCATTCCGGATTTCAAACTCTCGCCGATGCCCCACGGCCGCAGCGGATGGGGTTCCACCGCGCGGTAAAGCAGATTGAAGCCCTTGAACGCCAGCACCCAGCCAGCGTGCAGGCCGATCGAAAACCACAGCGCGCCGGTGCGCAGACGCGCCCAGGCCAGGATGAGGCCGACGATGAACAAGGTGGCGAAGTCCGTGACGAAAAACAGCGGGTCGGTGAAATGCAGCAGGATTTTCCCCAACAGTTCGAAACCCGCCAGCAGGTGCGTGGGGTCCGCGATTTCGAAGCCGTCCGGCGGTTTCAGGAAATGCAGAAAGGCGAATACCAACGAGGTGCCGAGCGCGGCGAATGCCGGCCGGGCGAAACGCAGCCACAAGCCCAGCAGCACACCGCGGAACAACCACTCCTCCACCAATGGCGCGGCCACCGCGGGGATCAGCGCCTTGCGGAGGAATTTGCCGGCGTCCGGCAGCTTCGTCTTCCATTCATAAGCTCCGGCCAGATCGAGCAGCACGCCCATGACGGCCAGCAGCCCGCCCGCGATCACGCAGCCGATGAATATCTGCGCCGCCACCGAAGCTGCGGAAAAGCGCACGCGAGCATCAGGCAGTTCGCCGTTTTCCCTGCCGATCCGCCGCACCCGCCGCAGCAGGAACGGCAGCAGCAACAGCGCGGCGAACAGCAGCGAGCGGTCGAAATAGCGGTCCAGCTCCGCCCGTTCGCAGGAACCCGCCACGGATTCGAGCCAGCCCGGCATCTCGCGCTCCGAGGCCAATTCCGCCAGCCATTTTCCGCCCTGGTAAGCCCACGGCGCGAGTGTCGCGGCCAGCGCGAGCGAGGCGGCCACCCAGATCAGCGCGGCTCCGATGCCGGATTGCAGAAAGCGTTTCAACGCGGCGGATTTGAGTCGGACGGCGGAGAATTGTCGAGAATCGGCTCATGCCGCGAACATCCGCGCGTTCACGCTGCCTTGACTTGCCACAGCGCAATTGATTGCGTGTGCCAAACGTCAGACAAGCACAGGAAATATCATGCTCCAATCCACCATCCCCCGTCCGAACACCGCACCGATCCGCATGATGTCATGGTTCGCCATCGCCTGCCTGCTGATCGTTTCCCTCGCAGCCGGCGCGGAGGCTGAGTGGAAACTCGATTCGCTGCGCAAAATCTATCAGGGAAAACTCGACCAGCTCGATACGGAACATGACAAAACCGTCGCCACGCTGCTGGCCAAATACCGCAATGCCCTCGGCGGCCTTCAGGAACGCAGTCAGAAGGAAGGCGACCTGAGGGGTGTGCTCGAAACCCGCAAGGAACTCGAGCGCCTCGAATCCCAAAAGACCCCGCCCGCAGGAGACGCGCTCGCGTCCCACGCGAAACTGCGCGACATCCAGGCCATCTGCGCCAAGGCGGCCGACAAGGAGGAACTCTCCACCAGCCGCAAAATCGTGGCTCTGGCCGCGGAATTCACCGGCCATCTCGACGAAGAGAAAAAGCGGCTCACGATCGCCGGCGATTTCGACGGGGCCAAGGCCTACGCCGACGAGATCCGGCGGATCGCCGGGCGCGAAAAAGAACAGGCCGCCGCCCGGCTCGTCAAAGCCGCCGGCGGGCCAGGGGCCGTAGCCACCGGCAGTCCCGCCGCGATCGCCGCCAAGGGAACCACCGGCTGCAAAATCCATATCGGTCCCAACCCGCCGTCCATCGATGGCGTCGAGATGAAGCAAACGTCGCTGCTGGGCACCCGCCTGGGTGGCCGCATTTCACAAGTGGCCGTGGAAGCGCTCATCGGAGCCCGCGACAAAACCGAGGAGCAGAGAAGGCGCTCGGATTACAGCCGCACGAAAATCGAGTCCGGGGAAATCGACACCCTGCTGCGGCTCACCCTGAGAACCCAGGGCCGCAACAAGGTGATTCAGGAGCCTCTCGTGCTGGTGCAGTATTTCGCCACCGAGCTGGCGGCGCGGGGAATCGTCAAGCCACAGCATATCGACACCGAGCCCGTGCGGCTCACCGCGCTCACCGATGAGGGAATCACCATCGATTTCCCGGCCATCACCCTGCGAAAACACGAATCCCGCTACCGTGCCGACTACTCCGGGACCTCCGTCTCGAAATCCGGCAGGGAATTCCACGGCCTGATGATCACCATTTTCAACAAGGATTACGAAATCATCCACCAGACCGTGACCCACAATTCCCTGCAGGACTCCGGCGAGCTGGCCGTCGCGGAAGCGAGGACCGCCGAGAGCAAAATCGACCTCAACACCGCCCGCCGGGCCTACGAACTGGCACGCGACGCCTACTACGCCGCCGACTCGGAGGACCCGAAACGCTCGGATCTCTATCGTGTGTATGAGGAAAAGCGGATCCGCTACTTCGCACTCCGCAAACGTGCGGGTGAGTGATTTTCCGGCCGGGTCCTCCGGATCGCGGCCCTCAGGAAATCCGCCCCGGGGCGAGATCCGCTCTTGCCATCGGGTGTGCTGGCCGTAGCTTCCGCGCGAGCAGGTTTTTCCAACCTCCGAGGCCCATTACCGGTCTAGAGCCAGTTGATCCGCGCCATGCAGATGGCTGCGGACCACCGGTGGCCGCAGGAAACCGGATCCATCTGTCTCGCGGGCGGCGGCGCAGGCCGGCCGGCTCCGACATTCCCGGGAGTTTCCTGCCGCAAGTGGTTGCGGCGCTCCCAGCGGCACCAAAAAGCCGGAAAACGTCGGGGCCTCGCCGGTCCGCACGAGTCCTCACAGCCATGCGGATTTTCACGAAATCCACCGCGCCGGGCCGCCCCGCAACCCAGACACAAGCGACAACATGTCAAACGCAACACAACAATCCCGCAACTCGGGAGAAGGTCGGCGCCGCCGTTCGCGCGGCGGTAAAAACCGTAACAGACAACAACAGGACGGCCGCCGCGATGGTGGCAATAACATCCGTCAAGCACAGGGACCGCGCCCATCGCGCGGCCGCGCCAAACCGCCCGTCAAGCTCACTTGGTGGCAGAAACTGCTCAAGGCGATCGGCCTCTACAAGGAGCCGGCCCGCCCCGCCAGGACGGCCGCCGAGAAGCCGCAGGCCCCCAAGTCGAACGTGCGCAACGCGCGCGGCACCGGCGAGGCCAAGCCCGCGGCCAAACCCGCCGGAGCCAGGCGTTCCTCGCGCGGTGGCGATCCCTCGACCGTGGAATCGGCCCGCCTCTACGTCGGCAACCTGTCCTACGACGTAACCGAACAGGACCTGCAGGAACTGTTCAAGGGCGTCGGCGGCGTGCGCAATGTGGAGATCATCTACAACCGCACCACCCACCGCTCGAAGGGCTACGGTTTCGTGGAAATGCTCCACAAGGACGAGGCCATGCGTGCCGTGGAGGTCCTCCACGACCAACCCTTCATGGGCCGCAAACTTAATGTTTCCGGTGCCAAATCGAAGGGTCAGGACGAACGTGAGGAGCGCGAGGACGGCGAAGAAGGTGACCGCATCGTCTCGCTGGCCCCGCTGCCCGGTGAAGACGACGACGCAGCGCAGCCGGCCGACGAGTCCGTCGAGGAGGGATCCTCCGACACGGACACCGAGCGCCGCAGCGAAGTGGCCTGATCGACATCCACTCCAACCCTCGCCCCCGCCCGGTCCGCCGCGGCGGGGGTTTTCATTTCCCGAAACGAAAAAAGCGGCCCGCGGGCCGCTTTTTTCATGGTGAATGGATGGGATGATCCGCGGATCACAGGCCCTTCTTGGAAAGGCGGGTGCCCTGGGTGGCCCCTTGGCGGGCCTTGAACTTGGGGTTGGACTTGCAGATCACATAGACCGTGCCCTTGCGCTTCACGATCTGGCAATCGGCGTGACGGCGCTTGGCGGAGGAGAGTGAGGAAAGAACTTTCATGGTGGCGGAAGGTTGGCGGTGAGCCCGGCCGCGCGGGTCAACCGGGGCGCGAAAACTAGCGGGCGCATCCGGCTTGTAAAGTCATTTCTGGTTCGGAAAAACGGCCCCGCTCATGCTTCGATGGGCGGGGCCGTGGAATGCCGGACTCCGGAGCCTCAGACGAGGCGCGCGGCGAGCAGCTCGCGCTGGAAGATGAGTTCCTTGGGCAGATGATCGTAGAGATCGAGGAAGAATTCGCCCTGGCTGGCCAGCTCGGCCTTCCACTCGGTGCGGTTGAAGGCCATCACCTTGTCGAAATCCTCCTCGGTGAATCCTTTCAGCCCCTCGATATTGAAATCTTCAAAGGCGGGGATCCAGCCGATCTGGGTTTCATGGCCGGCGGCGGTGCCGTGGCAGCGTTTCACGATCCAATCGAGCACGCGCATGTTCTCGCCGAAACCGGGCCACAGCCACTTGCCGTCCTCGTCCTTGCGGAACCAGTTCACATGGAAGAACCGCGGCAGGTGGGTGATGTAGCGGCGCATTTCCAGCCAGTGGCCGAAGTATTCGCCCATGTTGTAGCCGCAGAACGGCAGCATCGCCATCGGGTCGCGGCGCACCTTGCCGAGCTGGCCGAAGGCGGCGGCGGTCATTTCCGACCCCATCGTCGCACCCAGATAGACGCCGTGGCTCCAGTTGAAGGCCTGGAACACCAGCGGCATGGTGGTCGCGCGGCGGCCGCCGAACACGATGCCGTCGATGGGCACGCCATCCGGATCCTGCCACTTCGGATCGATCGAGGGACACTGCGATGCCGGCGCGGTGAAGCGCGCGTTGGCGTGGGCGCAGACACGGCCGCAATCGGGCGTCCAGTCCTTGCCGGTCCAGTCGATGGCGTGGGCGGGCGGTTCGCCGTCCATGCCTTCCCACCAGACGTCACCGTCGTCGGTGAGGCCGACGTTGGTGAAAATGCAGTTGGCCTTGATGGACTCCATCGCCCGCGGGTTGGTGTCCATGGCGGTGCCGGGAGCCACGCCGAAGTAGCCGGTTTCCGGGTTGATGGCATGCAGCTTGCCGTCCTCGTGCGGCCAGATCCACGCGATGTCGTCGCCGACGATGGTGGTCTTCCATCCCGCGTCCTGATAGGACTTCGGCGGGATGAGCATGGCGAGGTTGGTCTTGCCGCAGGCCGAGGGGAAGGCGCAGGAGAGATAGGTTTTTTCGCCCTGCGGGTTCTCGATGCCGACGATGAGCATGTGCTCGGCCATCCATTGGTGTTCACGGGCGATGTTGGAGGCGATGCGCAGCGCGAGGCACTTCTTGCCTAACAGCGCGTTGCCGCCGTATCCCGAGCCATACGACATGATCTCGCGGGTTTCCGGGAAATGGACGATGTACTTGTCTTCATTGCATGGCCATGAAACGTCTTCCTGGCCGGGTTCGAGCGGCGCGCCGACCGAGTGGAGGCAGGGGATGAAGTTGCCGAAGCCGTCGCGCTTCCTCTCGATTTTGCCGGCGGCCTCGTCTTCGAGGCGCTTCAGGACATGAGTGCCCATGTGGGTCATGATGCGCATGTTCACGACCACATAGGCGCTGTCGGTCAGCTCGATGCCGATCTTGGCCAGCGGCGAATCGAGCGGACCCATGCAGAACGGGATCACATACATCGTGCGGCCCTTCATGCAGCCCTTGAATTTCTCCATCAGGGTCGCGCGCATCTCGACGGGATCGGCCCAGTGGTTGGTGGGACCGGCCTGGTCGGGGCGCTTGGTGCAGATGAACGTGCGGTCCTCGACGCGGGCGACGTCGGACGGTGTCGAGCGGGCGAGAAACGAATTCGGGCGCTTCTCGGGATTGAGGCGGGTGAAGGTGCCTTTCTCGACAGCCATGGAAGTGAGGCGGTCCCATTCGGCCTGCGAGCCATCGCACCACTCAACCGAATCGGGAGTGCACAGCGCGGTCATTTCATCCACCCATTTCTGAAGGGCGGCGTGAGAGGTTTGTGTTTTGCTCATAGCGTGACCAATGGAACGGCCGACCCGCAACTTGGCAATGCGAAGCGAAAACCGCCTGTAATTTGGCGGGATATGCGCAGAGCCGGCGAATCAGCGGGAAAACGAACCGGAATCACCGTCGCGCCGGACATGAAAAAGGCGCGGAGCCCTCCGACTCCGCGCCTTTTCATATCCCCCCTCTGGGCGATTGGCGGATGCATGATGGCAGTGCGATTTCCCCCCGGAATCCATACTGCCGCATCAGCTATCGCGAGGTTGCGGAATGCTCCAAATTTTTTCGGGAATGTAAACCATAAATTTATCCGTTTTTTCAGCGCGTGGTGACCGGCAGCCAGACGCGGGCACCGACGCTGCGGCTGGAGGGATTGCGGAAGAATCCGTCGAGGCCCGGGCGCGGCGCGAGGTCGGCCACCGCATCCGGCACGCGCGGGAAGCGCCAGCGGAAGCCTTCGCCGCGCAGGCGCAAGGGATCGACCCAGCGGCTCTTGGTGACCAGCTCGGTTTCAGTGTGCATGAGCCGTGCGCCGAGCCGCAGCATCCAGCGGCTGGCAGGCAAACCGAGCGGCATGCCCACGGTGTCACGGAACGTCCGCATCAGTTCGCGGTTGGTGGGGCACACGGGCGCGGTCACGTTTACCGTGCCGTCGAGAAACGGATCGCCGATGATGAATTCAACGGCACGCAGGAAATCCTCCATGTGAATCCAGCTCACACGCTGGTTGCCGCCGGCCATCGCACCGCCGAGGCCGCAGCTCGCGAGCTGCCAGAGTTTTTCGAACACCGTGTCCGGCTCGTTGGCCAGGACCATGCCGATGCGCATCGCCACCTTGCGCGTTTCCACCGGCACATGCGCTCCGAAAAACGACTCTTCCCATGCCCGCGCCACCTCGCAGGAAAATCCCTCGCCGGGCTCGCCCAGCCAATCGTCCTGCGGCTGGTCCTCCGCATGGCGGTACCAGGTGGCGGTGGCGGCGTTGAGCCATGCCTTCGGCGGAGCCTTGCACCCGGCGATCGCGCGGCCGATCGCACGCGTGGAGTCCACGCGGCTTTGCATGATGGCGCGGCGGTTGTCGCGCGTGTAGCGGCAGTTCACGCTGCGGCCCGCGAGATTGATCACCGCTTCGGCACCCTCCAGGGCCAGCGCCCACGGCCCCTGTGACTTGCCGTCCCATTCGAGAAACATGCCGTCGCCGCTCCACCCGGCGCGATGCCGCGCCACCGCCACCACCTCGCGACCTTGTCGCGAAAAATGACGCGTCAGATAGCGGCCGAGAAAGCCGTTGGCTCCGAAAATGACAATGATGGGATTCATGGGAAATGATATCTAACAATCGATGACTGCCGGCTTTCTATCACACACGCCATCGGCGCACGCCGCATCCGGCAGCGATTCGATGGCATGGGCCAGCGCGTCATTGGTCCGCAGCTTCAGCAGGCCCGAGATCGTGAGCCGGTTTTCCGACAGCAGATGCACCGCCTTGCGGACCAGGGGTTGCAGCGCCGGGCTGGCGAGACGGAACGCCCACTCGCGGTAGGGATAGGTGGCCCACAGGCAGGTGAGCCACGCCGCGGTGCCCTGCCACCAGCGGCCGTCGTCGGCCAGCACCACCACATCGCGGTCCGCGCCAAGGTCCAGCAGGCCGGGAAACCGCTCCTCCGCGGCCGTGGAGCGGAAGTCCATGAACTCCACCGCCACGCGCTTGGGCTGCACTTCCAGCCATTTGCGGAAGCCGGCGCACAGTCCGCAGCGCGGGTCGTGGAAGACGGTCAGCGAGTTCATGGTCGTGTGGCGGTTCAGGCTTTGGGAGCAATCACTCCTGCGGGCGGAAGCGGCGGCGGCGCCTGGCCCCATGTCGCGCGCTTCCGCATGCGGGTGAAGACATAGAGGTTGAAGAAGTGCATGGCACCCAGCACCAGCAGCACCACGCCCAGTTTGGCGCTCAGCGCCTCCAGCACGCCGCGGGTTTCATGCACGTCGTTCGCCAGCTTCAGATAGAGAGTCACGAACCCGAAGTTCACCAGATAGAATCCCATCAGCAGCAAACGATTCACGCTGTCCGCCAGCGACTCGTTGCCGTGAAAGCAATCGACCAGGAAAATCCGGCCGTTGCGATACAATGCGCGCGCGACCCAGATGGTCAGCGGCAGCGCGATCAGCAGATAGATCACATAGGTGGTGACGGTTGCATTCATCTGTTTTTTCCTTTCGTGTTGTTTTGTGTCTCCCGGTTTTCCGGATGAAGAACCGGGAAATTTTTTTCGTTAGCCGAAGACTTTCGCCGCCATTTGCAGCGCGAGCGTGTGTTTCATGCCGGCCACGCGGTCGGCCATGGTGGAGGCGAGGGTGACGAACTCCTCGAGCTGTTTCATCTGCTCGTGGAAGGCCTTGCCCTCGGCGCTGCGGATGCCCGCGCTTTCCTCGGCGCAATGCCGCAGCACCGTCAGCGCGGGGTCGATCTCGCGCCGCTTCCGCTCGCGCGCCACGGTGGTGAAAATCTTCCACACGTCCTTTTCCGCTTCGAAGTATTCGCGCCGCTCGCCCTTGCGCAGCACGATCCGGACGAGTCCCCACGCCACGAGTTCCTTCAGGTTGCCGTGCGCGTTGCCGCGGCTGATTTCCAGCTCCTCCATCACCTCGTCGGTGGTCATCGCATCCGGTGCCGTCATCAACAACGCGTGGATCTGCGCCATCGTCCGGTTGATCCCCCACTGCGAACCCATCGCACCCCACTGCGCCACGAACTCGTCGCGCAGTTCCTTCAGCCGTTCGGTCGTTGCATTCATTGGTTTCAGATATTACTGAAAATCCAGAAAATGCAAGAAAAAGTTTCCGCAAGCCTTACGGCATCGTGACAGAACGCCGTGCGGCCGGTCGTTAACAGGCGCGATGCGTGCCTTGTTGAATTTTCCGTTTTGGATGTGCCTGTTTTCCGTCACCATTGCCGGCGCGGACAAGCCAGCGCAAAACGAGCCTTACACCCCGCCGGCGGACACGCGCGGTGCGTGGGGATTCGTGCCGGATCCTTCGCTGCCGGACGTCCTGATCCTGGGCGACTCCATCTCGATCGCCTACACGCTGCCGGTGAGGAGGCTGTCGGAAGGCAAGGCCAATGTGTATCGCCCGATGCGCCCCGACGGCCGCGGTCCCGACAACTGCGGCGATACCACCATCGGCCTCGCGAAAATCGACAACTGGCTGGGTGACCGCGAGTGGGAGCTGATCCATTTCAACTGGGGCTTGTGGGACCTTTGCTACCGCCACCCGGAATCGAAGGAACAGGGCAAACGCGACAAGGTGAACGGCACGCTTTCCACCACGCCGGAGGATTACGAACGCAATCTCGATAAACTGGTGACCCGCCTCAAGGCCACCGGCGCCGAACTCGTCTGGGCCAGCACCACCGTGGTGCCCGAAGGCGAGGTCGGCCGCTTCGTGGGGGACGATGCGAAATACAACGCCGTCGCCAAACGCGTGATGGACCGCCACAAGATCCCGATCAACGACCTGTATGCGGTCAGCAAGGCGTTTCCAGCCGATCATTTCGTCGGCCCCGGCGATGTCCATTTCACCGGCGAGGGCAGCGCCAAGCTTGCCGCGCAGGTCGCCGCGGAAATCGGCAAGGCCCTGGAAAAAACGGCTGATTGATCCTCCAGGCCGGCGTGGTTGGAAATTTTGCCATGGCCGGCGCTTGCTTTCCTCCGGGATCGGGTGAACGAAAACCATATGTCAGAAACCATTCACGCATGGGCCGCCATGAAAGCCGGCGGCAAACTGGAATCCTTCGAATACTCACCCGCCCCGCTCGGCCCCGAGGAAGTCGAGTTGCGCGTCGAATCCTGCGGCATCTGCCACTCGGACCTTTCAATGATCGACAACGAATGGGGTATGTCCGCCTACCCGCTCGTCGCCGGTCATGAAATCGTCGGCATTGTCGAATCCGCGGGCGACCACGTGAAGGGCGTAAAGCCCGGCGACCGCGTCGGCCTCGGCTGGTTTGCCGGTTCCTGCATGAGCTGCCACACCTGCATGGGTGGAAACCACAACCTCTGCGCCGCCGGAGAGCAAACCATCGTCGGCCGCCACGGTGGATTCGCCGACCGCGTCCGCTGCCACTGGAGCTGGGCCATCCCGATTCCCGACGGCGTCGATCCCGCCACCGCCGGTCCCCTGTTCTGCGGCGGCATCACCGTCTTCGGCCCCATCGCGCACTTCGGCGTGAAACCGACCGACCGCGTTGGCGTGGTCGGCATTGGTGGGCTCGGTCACCTCGCCCTACGGTTTCTCGACAAATGGGGCTGCCACGTCACCGCCTTCACCTCGTCCGATTCCAAATCCGACGAAGCCCGCCGGCTTGGTGCCGATGCCGTGGTGAACTCGCGTGACACCAAGGCGATGCAAGCCATCGCCGGCTCGCTCGATTTCATCCTCGTCACCGTCAACGTCCCGCTCGACTGGGACAGCTATCTCGCGGCGCTGCGACCGGATGGCCGTCTGCACTTTGTCGGTGCCGTGCTCGAACCGATTCCGGTCCAAGCCTTCTCGCTGATCGGCGGCCGCAAGTCGATCTCCGGCTCGCCACTGGGCAGCCCCGCCACCGTGCATGACATGTTGGAGTTCTGCGCCCGCCACACCATCGCGCCGCAGACCGAATCGTTCCGCTTCGACCAGATCAACGACGCCCTCGATCACCTCCGCGCCGGCAAGGCGCGCTACCGCGTGGTGCTGTCGTGACTTTGATTTTGCCCCCTTGCGCGCAGCGGGTTCCGCACTAGCTTGGCGCGCCATGTCCCGCCGTAAGATCGTGTTCCAGGCCCTCGCCGTGCTCGCCATCGTGTGGGCGTCCGTGGCCTTGGTGCGCGGATATGCCGGCTCGAAAAAAGTCACCGCCGAGCGGCTTGAATCGCGGATCGTCGCGACCCGGTTCGACGATTGGTCGGATCGGGAGAATCCGCCCGGCGGACCCGAGGCGAAGCGCCGGGAAAAGGAAATCCGCGGGATCGCCGGAATGGTGAACCGCCTCGACTTCCGCGAGCGCGAGCGCAACCGCCGCAGCCGCACCACCGAGGAGTTCTTCCAAAAGCTCAGCCCGCGCGAAAAATCGCTCTTTGTCGATCTCACCGTGATGGAGTCGATGAACCGCTTCATGGAGGCGCTCGATTCCATGCCGCCCGAGCAGCGTCGGAATTTCGTCGAGCAGGGACTGCGCGAGGTCGAGGAAGGCCGCACCGAGGAGGATATCGCCCGTGCCCGCGAACTCGATCCCGAACTGTTGGACAAAATCAGCCGCGAGGGCATGCGCGCGTATTTCGAAAAGTCCGGCGCGCAGACGAAGCTCGATCTCGCTCCGCTGATGGAGGCGGTCAACGAAACCATGCAGGGCCTGCGCGGCAACGAATTCGGCCCCCGCACACCACAATGAAACCGCGCGGCTTCACCCTCACCGAGTTGATGATCACGCTGGCGGTCGTCGCCGCGCTGGCGGGCGTGGCCTATCCGGTGGGGCGCTCGCTGCTGGCAAAGTCGCGCGAGGCGTCCTGCCACGGCCAGCTCCGCTCGCTCGGAGTGGCGCTGCAAGGGTATCTGCAGGACCACCAGCAGACGCTTCCGGATCTCGCCGTCGGCAGAAGCTCGCGGGACGAGGAAGTGCCGGTTCTGGAAACCGTGCTGCTGCCCTATGTGGAAACGGCGGACGCCTTCAAGTGCCCGCAGGACCCCGAGGAATATATCAACTCCGGATCTAGCTATGCATGGAACTCGACGCAAAACGGGCGGCGCACATCGCAACTCGAATTTTTCGGCATCGATGACAACCGGCCGCAGCAGATCCCGCTCATCGCCGACAAGGAGGCATGGCATCCCTCCGGCGCCAACATCCTCTACGCCGACATGACCTCCGCGAACCAACTGCGCTTCACCGCCGGAAACTGACCGCCATGCTCGAAATCCGCGGCCTCCACAAGTCGTTCGCCGGCAAGTCCGCGCTGAGCGACGTTTCCTTCAATGTCGCCCGCGGCGAGATCCACGGGTTGTTAGGTCATAACGGCGCGGGCAAGAGCACCACGCTCGGCATCATCCTCGGCATGGTCATGCCGGACGCCGGCGACGTCACCATCGGCGGCGTTTCCGTTCTAACAGACCGCTCGCGCGCGTTGCGCAAGGCGGGCGCGATCTTCGAGGCGCCCGCGTTTTACGAATACCTCAGCGGCTGGGAAAACCTGCGCCTGCTAATGGGCTACTCCGGCGGCTTCGATGCCGCCGCCGCGCACGAAACGGTGGAAATCGTGGGTCTTTCCAAGCGCATCCACTCGAAGGTGCGCGCCTACAGCCACGGGATGCGCCAGCGGCTCGCGCTCGCCCAATCGCTGTTGCCCGAACCGGAATTGCTTTTGCTCGACGAGCCGACCGACGGTCTCGATCCCGAGGGCATCAAGTGGTTCCGCGATTTCATCCTGCACCTGCGCGACGAGCGCGGGATGACGGTGTTGTTCAACTCGCACCTGCTCGCCGAGGTGGAGCTGATGTGTGACCGCGTGACGATCCTGCGCGAGGGCCGCCGCGTGTTCGAAGGTGCGGTCGGCGGACTGCACGAGGAGGACCCGCGCTACGAAGCCGATCTCGATCCCTGGGAAAACGCCCTGCCGGTGATCCGCGCGCTGGGCGGCGATGTCCCGGTGCCCGGCCGCATCCACCTGCCAGCGGGCAGCGATTCGGCCGTGCTGGTGGAAGCGTTGGTGAAGAGCGGCGTCCGTGTCCGCTCGCTCACACTTCTGAGAAGATCCCTCGAGGATTTGTATATGGAAATGCTCGGCGCGGGCGCGGACTTGCCTCAGTGATCCAGCTTCAGCTTCTTGAGCTTCGGCTCGATCACATACTTGCAGTATGGGTTCTTCGACTTGTTCTGGAAGTAATAGTCCTGATGGAACTCCGGCGCGGGATAAAACTCCGAGGCGGCGGTGATCTCGGTGACAATAGGATCGTCGAACATCGGGGCCGCCGCTTTCTTGGATTCTTCCGCGGCTTTCTTCTGCTCGTCGGAATGATAGAAGATCACCGAGCGGTATTGCGTGCCGATGTCGTTGCCCTGGCGGTTGAGTGTGGTGGGATCGTGGAGTTTCCAGAACCAATCCAGGACTTTCCCGTAACTGATTTTTTCGGGATCGAAGACCACATGCACCACTTCGGCATGGCCGGTCTCGCCGGTGGTGACTTGTTCGTAGGTGGGATTCTTCACCGTGCCGCCCATGAAGCCGGAGACGACGGAATGCACGCCGTCGAACTGCTTGAAGGCGGCCTCGATGCACCAGTAACAGCCTGCGCCGAGCGTGGCGGTTTCGGCTCCGGCGGGGACTTCGGGAACGGCGGCGGGTTTCGTTTCGGACATGGCGGGCTTGGCGGGTTCGCAGGCCGCAAACATCGGCAGCATGGCGAGGATGGCAAGGACGGTGTTTTTCATGGCGTTCCGGGAGCGCCGAGCCCCAGCTCGGCGGGTTTGTGATCAGGATTGAGCCATACCGGTATCACGGCATCGGCATTCAGCAAGTGGCCAACAACGCCTCGTCCCAATCCTTCCACACCGGATCGAGCCGCTGGCTGCGGAGCATGGCGGCGATCTCCGCGACGCCGCGCGTGTCGTGGATCTTGAACTGTTCGGTGGCTTTCTCGCAGCCGGATTTTTGCTCCAGTTCGACTCGCCGGCCCTTGATGGTGAGATGCAGGTCCTCCGAACCCGCGCCGGTGTAGCCGCCGGGCTCGGTGCGCGCGCCGGCCGACATGTGGGTGACGCCGAGCGTGGCCAGCGCGTCGCGCAAGGGCGCGGGTTCGCGCGTGGAGAGCACGATGCCCACCTGCGGAAACAGGATGCGGAACACGGTGATCAGCCGCACCAGCGACTTGTCCGGCAGGAACAATGCGGGATCGGGCGTGTATTCGTAGTTTCCCGCATACGGCCGCATCCGCGGGAAGGCCACGGTGAGCTGCGATTTCCAGCAATGCTTGAGCAGGTATTCGAGGTGCGCGCACAGCGCCAGAGCCTCGTGTTTCCAGTCCGCCAGCCCGAACAAGGCGCCGATCCCGATGCGGCGGAAACCACCGGCATAGGCGCGCTCCGGGCAGTCGAGCCGCCAGTCGAAGTTCTTCTTCGGCCCGGCGGTGTGCAGCGTCTGATAGATATCGCGGTCGTAGGTTTCCTGATAGACGACCAGCCCTTCCGCGCCGTGGGCGACGATCTCGGCGTATTGGTCGTCCTCCATCGGCCCGACCTCGATCGCGAGCGTGGGAATGAACGACTTGAGGGCATCGATGCAGTTTTGCAGGTAGCCATCGGAAACGAACTTCGGATGTTCGCCGGCGACCAGCAGCAGGTTGCGGAAACCGAGCGCGTGAAGATGCCGCGCCTCGCGTTCGACCTGCGCCACGCTGAGGGTGGTGCGGAGGATTTCCGCATCACGCGAGAAACCGCAATACGAGCAGTTGTTCACGCACTCGTTGGAAAGATAGAGCGGCGCGAACAGGCGCATCGTCCGCCCGAAATACCGCCGCGTCGCCTGCTGGCTCTGCCGTGCCAATGCCTCCAGCGATCCGCCGGTCCGCTCGTCGAGCAGGCGCGCACAGCGCCGCATCAACGGCGTGGGCTGCCGCATCAGCTCGGGAAACACCTCGGAAAAAGCCATGGCGCGCGCAAGATGCACGGGCGGTGTGCGGGCGTCAAAGGCGCTTTGATCCGGTGTGCGCCCGAGGGATTCCGACGGATCAACGGCCGCTTTCGAGCCGGTCCATTTCCTCGAGCATGAAATCCATGAGTTGCTGCATTTCGGAAAGGTGGCGGCGCATGCGCTGCTGGCTGCCGGGGTCCGCTTGGCGACCGGGCGGCGGGACCATGCGGCGGGTGACGCGGAATTCCGGTTCCTCACGCACGTCGCGCACTTCGGCGAGCGAAGGGTCGATGGGGTCGTTTTCGAGCATTTCCGCCACTGCGGCGGCGGGCATGACGAACGAGCGGGTGCGGTCGGCGCGGGCCACGGCGATGCCGATCACCTTGCCATCCATGTCCACGACCGGGCCGCCGGTCTGGTTGGGGCGGAGGCGCATGTCGGTCTGGATAACGCGGGAGAAGGAATCGCGGACGCGGCTGAGCGGGCCGCCCATGCGTTCCATCTGGCGCAGGCGGTCGCCGGGGTAGCTGGGCAGCTCGGGGCGGTTGCCGAGGAGAATTTCCATGTCGCGCGGTTCCTCGCCGTCCTTGATGCGGACGGTGACGGATTCGCCCGGTTGGCGGCCGACGAGTGAGTTTCTCAATTCGAGCACGCCGGAGATGGTGCGGCCGGCAACTTCGAGGATGATCTGGCCGGGCTTGAGGCCGGCGGCGGCGGCACCGGAATCCGGCAGGATTTCCTCGATCCGCACGCCCGGGCCGTTGAAATCCATCGAGCCGACCACACCGAGAAACGCGCTGTCGGTATCGCGCAGGTTGCGTTCGAGCACGCTGACCACGCCAAAGCCGGCGGGACGGCCGTCGGGTTGTGGCGCGGCGAGGAAGCCGCCAAGCTTGGGCATTTCCATCGACCACTGGACGGGGGTGAGCGGCGTGCCGGTGGTTTCGAGCACGGCGAGGTCATCGTCCTGATAGACGCCGACGACGGTGGCGGGGAGCACCTCGCCGCCGGGGCCTTCGATGCGAAGATTGCCAACAGCGGCGGCCACTTCGCTCCACTTGGTGAGGACGCGGCGGCCATCGCCGATCACGGTGCCGTAGGAGAGACGTTTTTTCCCAGTCCACACACGGACGGTCGAGCGCGTGGCCTCGACGAGAGCGGGCTTGAGCGCGCGGTTGAAAGCATCGGCCTGGGCCTCGACGGCCGCGCGTTCCTCGGGGCGGAGCAGCGGGATGTCGTCGTCCGCCACGGCGAAACCGACGGGTAGCCAAGCGGCGAGCAGGAACAGGGAGCGGATGGGAAATTTCATGTAGGTCGGGAGTCGGGTCATTCTGCAAAGAGATCGCTGCGGCGCTTGAGCATCACATTTGCCTCGATGCTGCGGCGGTCGCGCTGGACGCCGAGTTTCACAGTTTCGCCGGCCTGTCGCTTGGCAAGGAGCTGCAGGAGCTCGCGGCCGTCGCGCACCGCGTCTTCGTCGAGCTGGCGGATCACATCGCCGGGGCGGACACCGGCGGCGGCGGCGGGCGAGCCGGGCACCACGCTTTCCACAATCACACCGCGCACGCCGCGCATCATCGCCATGCCGATGCCGAGCACGGGCATTTCCGGGTTGGCGAAGGGATTGAGCGAGAGCGAGCCCCAGGTTTCTCCGGCGAGCAGGCGGTCCCAGTCTTCGTTGAAACCGTCGATTCCGGCGTGGTTGTTGTTGGCGAGAGATCGACCGATCGACGAATGGATACCGACCAGTTTGCCTGATAGATCGAAAAGCGGTCCGCCGGAGTCGCCGCCGATGAGTGTGTTGTCGGTGGTGACGAAATATCCCGGTCCGGTGGAGATGACGCGGCCGAAGCGGACGGGCGGGGTGCGGGCGGGATCGAAGCCGGCAGAGTGGCCGAGGGCGACGACCCAATCGCCGGCACCGAGGTTTTTGGAGGTGCCGAGTGTGACAGACGGCCATTTGCCGGGTTCCTCGATTTTGACCATGGCGATGTCCTTGGAATAATTCGCGCCGAGCACCTTGCCTTGCACTTGTTTGCCATCGGGGAAAACCACAAGAATCGTCTCGGCTCCCTGAATGACGTGGGCGGCGGTTAGGATGAGGCCGTCGGGCGAGGTGATCACGCCGGAGCCGGACGCGCCGGTGCGGTCGGAGAGCAGTGCGACGGTGGCGGGCAGGACCTTGGCGGCAACGTCGGTGACGCGGGCTTCGAGCTGGCGGATGTCGGCGAGGTCGCGCACCGGTTCGCGGGCAGTGAGCGCGAAGGTGGCAGCCAGCCAGATGGCGTATGCGAGGATGCCGGTGAATGGGAATTTCATGATGCGTGTGGAAATTAAGCGACGGATGGCGGTGGGTTTGTCTGGCGCACTTGGGATGGTAGCACATTCCCGGATTGCACGGGATGGGAATCGCGTCAACTTTGGCAGCGTTCGCCATGCAGGCTAATCCGGCAATTTCCTCGCGCAACGACGGTCACCTGTGGGCGATCGCGGTGGCCGTGTCGTTGCTGGCAAACCTGCTGCTGCTGGTGCTTGCGGGCATGGCGGCGATTGAATTCCGCGAAAAGCGCGCGCAGGCATCGACCACAGCGGCGCGTCAGGAGGAAACTTACCTCACCATCGAGGCGGTGCCGGCGGAAGAGGCGCTTGCCGAGCTGGCGGCCGAACGCAAACGCTTCGCCCGCACCAGCCCGGACCAGTCGGCCGAGCCGTTGCGCGATCCGGCGTTCATCGGCGAGCGGGCGACGCGGGCGACCAGCGACCACGCGCCGGATACGAATGCGCCGGATTTGCCCTCGCAGGCGGGCATCGAGCCCCGCGATGCGGCGGACTTTGAAACCACCGAAAGCGACTATCAAGACGGCGAGTTGGTTCCGGAAAATGTTTCACAGGCGGCCCCGCAAAGTCTTCCGCCGCCCGCCGCGGTGAATCCGCCGCTGCCGCCCGGGGAGACGGTGGCGGCCACCGCGCCACCGCGTGAAAAGCTGCTGGATGGCCCGAACCCGGTGGACGTCCCGGTGCCGCCCGAAGCCGCGCCGGCGGATGAAATCAAACCCGCGCCCGAGCAGGCCGCCGTTTCCGAATCGCCGCCGCCGACCCCGGACACGGCGGAGGAAACCGCCGACTCGCCGCCTGTTCCGGCAACCGACACATCGCCCAAGCCCGCCTTCCGCGGCTACCAGCGCAAGACCGCCATCGTCGGCTCGATCACGCGCAACGGCCGCAGTTCGCTCGACGTCGAGGACACGGCGCTCGGCCGCTATCAGGCGGCGATCAGCCGCGCGGTGGAGCTGGAATGGCAGCGCAACTGCGTGCGCCACCGCGATTTCATCACACCGGGATTCCTGACCGTCCGCTTCTTCGTGGAAAAGACCGGCCGCGTGCGCTCGGTGCAGTTTGTCGGCGACATGGAAACCGGCGAGGTGCAGAAAGGCTTCACGCTCAATTCGATCCGCGACGCCGACATTCCCGCGATGCCCAAGGCGGTGGGCCGGGAATTCGAAGAAGAACCGCTTGAATTGATCTTCCGTTTCTATTTCTAACAATCCATCGCATGCCGGACACCGCCATCCTCCACCTTGCCACCAACGCCAGCGACGCAATGGGCGCTTCATGGAATTTCCTCCTCAAGGGCGGGCCTTTCATGATCCCGCTGGCGCTCACCTCGGTCATTGGCATCACGGCCATCATTTATAAATTCCTCTCGCTCGCGCGCGACCGTGTGATCCCGGACCCGCTGGCCGCAAAGGTGGCGAACTTCGCGGAAATCGCCGCGGCGGACCGCGCCGAGCCGGTGTTCCGCGAGTTCGAGCAGGGCCGCAGCACGCTCGCCCGGCTGGCGGCCGTGGCCGTGCGCCACCGCGGCAAGCCGCAACAGGACATCATCCTCGCCGTGGAGGCATCGGCCCGCGAGGAGGCGTCGCGCCTGCATGCCGGGATCGGCGTGCTCGACATCGTCATCACCGTGGCACCGCTGCTCGGGCTGTTGGGCACGGCCTCGGGACTGGTCGCCATTTTCGAGGGGCTCGGCGAAACGGCGGACCACATCGCCATCGCGCGCGGCATCGCCATGGCTCTCAATACCACCATCTTCGGCCTGGCCATCGCGGTGCCCTGCGTGGTCGCGCACGGCTATTTCACCCGCCGCATCGAGGTCTTCACCGCGCGGCTCGAATCGCTGCTCGCCGATCTCGCCCAAGTCTGCCAACGCCCCGCCAACCGCGGCTGACGCGCCATGCATTTCCATCGCATCACCCGCAAGCGCGCCGAGGTGCCGATCGTCCCGATGATCGACATCCTCTTCATCCTGCTCGTGTTCTTCATTGTCTCGACCACTTTCAAGAAGCCGCGGGAAATCCTCCGCATCGAGCTGCCGACCGTGCGCGAGGTGCCGTCAGACACGGTGACCGACACCCGCTCGGTGATCGCCGTGGACGCGCTGGGCAACATCACGCTCGACTCGCTCAAGGTGCCGGAGGGCTTGTTGCAATCCTATCTCGCCGCCTATCAGAAACAGAATCCCGGCCGCAAACTGGAATTGGAGGCCGACCGCAAGGTGCCACTCGAGCGCCTGCTGGAAGTCTGGGACGCGCTGACCAAGGCGGGCATTCCGATCAAGGAGGTGCCGGCAAGGATCAAGGTGCCGGCGGAGGAAGTAGAGTGAATGAACTCACCGCACCACCTCGGTGCCGATGCCGCCGTCGGTGAAGATTTCCATGAGCAGGGCGTGCGGCTGGCGGCCATCCACGAAGTGGACCTTGCGCACGCCGGCGTTGAGGGCGTCCACGGCGCTGCGGATCTTGGGGATCATGCCGCCCGATATCGTGCCGTCGGCGATGAGTCCCTCGGCCTCGTTGCGGGTGACCGATTGGATGAGCGAGGTTGGGTCCTTGGCATCGGCGAGCAAACCGGGCACGTCTGACAGATAGACGAGTTTCGCGACGCGCAGTTCCTTGGCGAGGGCGGCGGCGGCGAGGTCGGCGTTGATGTTGAGCGGGCGGCCGGTGGCGAGTTCGGCGGCGAGCGGGGAAATCACGGGCACGATACCGGCCTGGCTGGCGGCGTTCATGTGGACCATGTGGCAGCCGACCACTTCGCCGACGCGGCCGAGGTCCACGGTGTTTCCGGTGGCGTCCCTGACGCGCATTTTCTCGCCGATGAACACATCGCTGCCGGGGATGCCCACGGCCTTGCCGCCGAAGTCGCGGATCATGCGCACCAGGCCGGGATTGATTTCCTCGGACAACACACGGGCGACGATGTCGATCGCCTCGTTGCTGGTGACGCGCAGGCCGCCGTGGAATTCCGCCTTGAGGCCGGCCTTTTCCATGGCGGCGGAAATCGCCTTGCCGCCGCCGTGCACGACGATCGGGTTGATGCCGGCCACTTCGAGGAAAACGATGTCGCGCATCACCTTGGCGACGAGGTCGGGGTCCTCCATGGCGGAGCCGCCCATCTTGATGAGGAAGGTCTTGCCGCGGAAGGCTTGGAGATAGGGCAGGGCCTCGATGAGTGCGTTGGCTTTGTCCAGCGGTTGCATGGCGGGTCAGGTTAAGGGCACTCGCGGGTGATGATCACTTGAAAAATCCGTCATCTCAATTTTCGGGATCCAGCGCATTGGTGAGCGCCTGGCGCAGCGCGGGGTCGCTCAGGTTGCCGAGATGACCGCCGTCCGGCAGCCACGTGATTCGGTCGCCGAAGGTGCGGTCGAGCCATTCCCGGTCGCCAGCGGAGAGCAGGAAGTCGTTGCGGTTTTCGATGATCCGTACGTCGCTGTGGCGGCGGAGGGTGCTGCCGAGGTGTTGCAGGTCAGTGGCCTGATCGAGCGAAACTTCGGTAATCCCGCGCTGTTTTTCCGCCGGGCCGAGCCAGTCGTGGTGATACTCGTCAAAGCGGATATCCATGAGCTGGTCGTAGATCGGCTCGCGCCGCCAGGTGGAGCCTTCGTCGCAAAGCCCGTCGCAAAGGCCGCGTTGTTGCAAACTGAAGATGGCGTCCCTGAGCACGCGACGGAAGCTGTAGCCGACGAGAAACTTGGATTCATTGGCATCGAAGGGAGCCACGCCGGGCGGGGGGCCGCCGTCGAAAATGGCGACCGCCTTGTGGAAGACCTTGTCGATGCGTTGCTCGCGCTCGTCTTCCGGCCAGCGGTTCGGCACGTCGGCATAGTCGTCGAGCGTGGTGTATGCGTGACGGAGATCCACCGGCGTCTGGATGGCTACGTAGCGGTCGAAGCGCACGGAGCCGGCGGCATGGCGGTCCTCGGTGCCGGCGAGCTGCATGGCCATGAAGCCGCCGAGCGAGAAGCCGGCGAGCACGCGGCGGGTGACGCGGTCGGGGAACTTGCGCTGGATCGAGGCGTCCACGGCGGTCCATGCCGCGAGCATGTCGGCGCGGTCCCAGACGGGATTCCCCGGCATCGGCGCTGTGGAGGCGTGCTCCATGAACTCCGGGTGGAACACACCGGAAATGGTGGCCACCGAGAAACCCATGCGGTGGATCGCCTCGGCGAGCATCAGCGTGTTCGGCGAGAGGCGGTGCGAGCCCACGCCCGGCGCGAGAAAGACGATGGGCGCGGGGTTTTTCTGCATCCACAGGCTGTAGGGAAGGTGCTCGTCAGTCGCGGAAATCCGCGCCCTGCCGGTGCGCGAATGGTGCACGAACAAAGGATCCTGCAAGCGTGCGAGTGCCGCGTTCAGGCTATCCAGCGTGGCGGGATCGGGCGGGCCTTCCATCGTCCAGTCCGGCGGGGTCGTTCGGGCCAGATAGGGGCCCGCCTGTTTCCCCAGTGAGTAGGAATCCGCCTCGCTGCGGAACAAGGCGGCCGCTGGCGGCGCGATTTCGGACAGCCGGTCAAAACGGGTGGCGTGGCCCACAGCGGCGAGATCCGCGACGTAGTTGGATGGGTCCGCGGCGATGTCGAACAAGGTGGCCAGCGCGTGGACTTCGTCGCTGGGTCCGAGGGCGGGCAGCACCAGATAGGTCGTGGGCCGCATGCCCCAATGGCGGAAGGTCTGGTTGAAATCCGCCTTGCTGCCGGGAAGGTCCATTTTCCCGGCCACATCGAAGGCACCGCCGATGCCGAGGGTGGAATTGGTGACAAATCTCAAGGACTCGCGCCCGGAATCCTCCCAACGGCCTTGCAGGACCTGGTTCACCACGCGCGCCGGCCCGCCGAGGTTTTTCCTCACGTTGCCCACCGATTTCCGCACGGAGCCGGGCACCATGGCAACATAGGCGGCACTGAGTGGGTCGAGCACGCCCAGGACGAGGGCGCGGTTCAGTTGCCAGGTCGCCCGGTTCATGGGCTCGAGCGGATCTTCCAGCGGCCGCTCGACCACAGGGCCGGCCGGCTGCGATTCGGGTGCCTGCACGCCCGCGCAGGACCATAGCGCAAGCGCGATGGCGGGGACGGCGACTTTGCGGGTGAATGGACGGATCATCGGACGGATGCTGCATTTACGATAGATCCCGCAATGCCGCAACCGCCAATCGTCTTCAACACGGGAGGTTATTCCCCCGCTTGCCAAGCCATCGCTCGCGGCTACCTTGCGCGCGCAATGAGCCCGCCCGCCGATCTGGAGCCCGCCGACCGAGACCCGCGGAAACTCCGCCGCACCGCGTGGATTCTGGTGGGTATCATGGTTCTGGGAGGCACGCTGGTTTACACCGCCTACGAAAAATGGGCCGCCCGCCAGACCACGGACACGCGGCCGAATTTCGTCTATCAGATCCGCAAGCAGCACGACCTGCGGGTGCTGCGGCAGGACGGGAAAACCGTCGATCTTTTCGACCCCCGCGGCGGCGTGTGGGTGGCGCATGCCATGGCTCTCTCGCAGCCGGAAACCTCGCGGCTCAGCATTGAGGTGATGAAGCGTGTGGCGGAAAAATACGCCGGCAACGAAGACCTCAAGCTCGTCTCGCTGGTGGTGGACGCGCCCGCGCCGGAAACCGTGGCCGCCACACTCGCCGCACGCGCGGAGAAAATGGAGATGAAGCTGCCGCAATGGTGGCTCTGCGCCACCGATCCGGACACCACCCACAAGTTCATCAAAAACCAGCTCAAGGCCGCCATTTTCCCGCATCAGGAGAACGGCCAATGGAACCACGACACCTCCATCATCCTGATCGACCGCAGCGGCCACATCCGCCGCGCCGTGGTGCCCAGTCGCAAGGGCGGCGCGCCCTACATCGCCGGCTTCGATTTCGACCAGGCCGCCAAGTGGGACGAAGAGGGAACCATCACCGGCACCGAACGCAGCAACGTCGAGGAACTCGAACGGTTACTCAACGCCACCATTGACACACTGTTAGAAGAATCCCCGTCCGACCGATGAAACGCACCACCACCATCGCATTGTTCTATTCCGGCATCGCCTTGCTATGCGCCATCATTCTCGGCATCGCGTTTTACCTTCGCTCGCGGCTGCCCGAGCCGGAACTCCCCGTGATCGTGGATGCCGGCCGCAGCCAGACCGGCGATTGGTTCGAGATCGGCAAGGACCTGGAAGCCGTGAACCAGAACGGCGAGCCCGTGAAACTCTCCGACCTCCGCGGCAAGGTGTGGATCGTCGCCGAGTTCTTCGCCGTCTGCCCGCATTGCGCGGTGCGCAACGGACAGGAACTGCGCGAAATTTACGACAAGTTCCGCGATCACCCGGACTTCCATGTCGTCTGCATCACCGTGGACCCCGAGCAGGACGACCGGGAAAAGCTCGCCGACTACGCCAAGGCGCTCGGTGCCGACCCCAGCGACTGGTGGTTTCTCAACGCCGGCGACATGAAGGCGACCCACGCATATCTGGAAAACGAGCTGAAATTCTTCGGCATCCGCGAACGCAGCGACCCGGCCGACATCGAAGCCAACGGCCGCTTCGCCCACGATCTCGGCATCCTGCTGGTGGATCGCGAGTGGAAGGTCATTGGCAAGTGGCCGCTCGCCGATGCCCGCAGCGAAGAAGCCCGCCAGCGCGATCCCGGGCTCTACGAGCGCCTCAAAAGCGATCTCTATCAGCGCATCGAGGCCGAACTTGAGAAAAACGAAACCCCCGGTATCTGATGCACGACGAACGCGCCGCCTGGCTGGCCCGCCCGCCGCGGGACGAACTCGCGAAAAAACTCCGCGTCACCGCGTGGATTCTAACAGCGGCGATCCTGGTGCTGGTGGGCCTGATGCGGCGCATCAAGATCCCGCTGCCGGAGGGCGTGAGCCTGTCGTTCCTGCCGCCGTTCCACGCCGCGGTGAACGCGGTCGCGGCCGTGGTGCTCGTCATCGCGTTCATCGCCGTGGTGAAAGGCCGCATCACGCTGCACCGCCGCATGATCCTCACGGCCATGGGTTTGTCCGTGCTCTTCCTGCTGAGCTACGTCGCCTATCACTTCACCAGCCACGAGGTGAAATTCGGCGATGCCAACCTCGACGGCGTGGTCGATGCCGCCGAGCGCGCCGCCGTGGGCTCCACCCGCACGTTCTACCTGCTCCTGCTCATCAGCCACATCGTGCTCGCTGGCGTGAGCCTGCCGTTCATTCTCTTCACCTTCATCGCGGGCTGGACGAACCAGCTCGCCAAACACCGCCGCCTCGCCCGCTGGGTGTTTCCCGTGTGGCTCTACGTCGCCGTCACCGGCCCGGTCTGCTACTGGATGCTGCGGCCGTATTACCCGTGACTCAGCGGCGCCTGCGCAACAGCAGCAAGCCGCCTAACAACATTGTGAGCGCCGATCCCGGCTCCGGAATCACATTCACGAAGGACGCGGAATCCTCGCCGAAGCGGCCGATTTCCTGCACATGCATCGCGATCCGGAAATCGCCGGAAACCACACTCGCCAGCACCTGCTCGTAAGTCGCGCCGCCGAACAGGAAAACGATCGATTCGCCCGGGTCCACGCCGTTCACCGGCCGCGGATTGTTCGCGGTGAACGCGCTGTCCACCTCGAAGCCGATGTTGTTGCCGCCCGGCAGGTTCGCGCTGTCGGTGCGGGTGAACGAAACGCCGCCGCTGTGAGAGAGAATCGTCACGTTGTTGCCGGCGGTTCCGCTGCGGTCCTCGAAGAATATCCGCGTCACCGTCGGCCGCGTCCCGGTCACTCCGGGATCTCCCGGCAGCGAGTCGTTGCTGATGCTGACCGATACCCCGCCGGTCGCGGTCACGATCAGCGCGTTCAGATCGATGTATTCCAAATCCGAGGGATTCGAAACGCCATCAAACTCGAAAGGCGTGAAATCCAGCGAAGTCTGGGCATTGACCGAGGCCACGCCGATCCATAAGGCGGCGAGTGTTGGGAGCGCAATGCGCCCGGGTAATTTCAAGGCATTCATGGGGGGAATGAGGGGGAAAACGACTGTTTATCGCATCGTTGGCGGACCGACACAATAAATTATTAGTCAATTAGTTGTGAATATGCGAATTGATTAAAATTTCAACTTGTTTAAAGTATCCGTGGTTCCCGTTCCTTCGAATTGGATCGCCATGTCTTGAAACATCGGGATTCCACAGATGAATCCCGAGATGCCAGGTCCCATGGCCCTCCGCGATATGCGCAGGATTCGCCAATTGCTGCGTTGTCGCGAGTCGGATGTGGCGGTGAACTCGACATCGTGTCCGCGGTATCGGACATTCCCGCGGAGCCGTGGCGAATGGAAATCATGCCTGCCGCGGCGTGATGTGCCCGATAAGGCACGTCGATTGCTAGATACCACCGAACCATCATCCCCATGACCGATCCCACCGTTTTCAACCCGGGCGGCAAGCGCCGCGTCTTCGTCACCAAGGAACTCCCCGGCAAGCACTGGATCGAGGTGCTCACCGCCGCCGATTGCCGCATCGAGGTCGCGCCGGGCACGGAAATCCTCAGCAAGAAAGAGATCCTCGCCGGCATCGGCGACCGCTGCGACGCGGTCATCGGCCAGCTCACCGAGCCGTGGAACGGCGAATTGTTCGCCGCGCTCAAGGCCGCCGGCGGCACCGCCTACAGCAACTATGCCGTGGGCTACAACAACGTCGATGTGCCCGCCGCCACGCAGTGCGGCATCCCGGTGGGCAACACGCCCGGCGTACTCACGGAAACCACCGCTGAAATGGCGATCGCGCTGACGTTTTCCGCCTCGCGCCGCGTCGTCGAGGCCGACCGTTTCATGCGCGCCGGTAAATTCCACGGCTGGCTGCCCACGATGTTCATGGGCCAGCTTTTCCACGGCAAGACGGTGGGCATCATCGGTGCCGGTCGCATCGGTGCCGCTTATGGCCGTATGATGGTGGAGGGCCACAAGATGAATCTCGTGTATTACGATCTCCATCCGAACCAGCAGCTCGAAGGCTACATCGCCGACTACGCGGCCCTGCTGGAAAAACACGGCGAGCCGCCCGTGACCTGCCGCCGCGTCGAAACCGTCGAGGATCTGCTCCGCGAAGCCGACCTCGTCAGCATCCACACCGTGCTCGACGACTCGACACGCCACCTGATCAACACCGGGCGCCTCGCCCTGATGAAACCCGACGCCGTGCTCGTCAACACCGCCCGCGGTCCCATCATCGACGAAGCCGCGCTCGTCGCGCATTGCCAGGCGAACCCGGATTTCCGAGTTGGGCTCGACGTCTTCGAAAACGAGCCGGCGATGGCTTCCGGGCTGGCCGAGTTGGACAATGTGGTGATCGTTCCGCACATCGCCTCCGCCACCACCTGGACGCGCCAAGGCATGGCCTCGCTCGCCGCCTGCAACGTCGCCGCCATCCTGCAGGGCCATCCGGTTTGGAAAGGCAATGACGTCCTGGCGTTCCTGCAAGGCGAGCCGCCCGCCGCCGCACCCAGCATCGTCAACGCCGCCGATCTGGGACTGAGCTGAATATCATCACATCACATCATCATGAAAATCGCCGACCGCATCGCCCGCCTTGGAACCGAAACCGCCTTCGCCGTTTCCGCGGAAGCCGCCGCCTTCGCCGCCAAGGGCAACCACGTCTATCCCTTCCATCTCGGTGACCTCAACCTGCCGACGCCATCCACAGTCGTCGAAGGTGCCATCAAGGCGATGCGCGACGGCAAGACCGGCTATTGCCCGAACGCCGGCATCCCGCAGCTCCGCGAGGTGCTCGCCGCGGACATCACCAAGACCCACGGCATCGCCTATCAGGCGGAAAACGTCGCCATCCAGCCCGGCGGCAAGCCGGTCATCGGCAAGTTCATCCAGGCCGTGATGAACCCCGGCGACGAGGTGCTTTATCCGAACCCCGGCTACCCGATCTACGAATCGCAGATCGAATACCACGGCGGCACCGCCGTGCCGTATGGCTATATCGAGAGCGAGCAGGGTTTCGCCATCGATCTGGAAATGATCCAGCGCTCGATCACCCCGAAAACCCGCATTCTGATCCTCAACGATCTTCAAAACCCCATCGGCGCGGAAGCCAGCCCCGAGGAATTCGAACAACTCGCCCGCATCGTCGAGAACCACGACCTGATGGTGCTTTGTGACGAAGCTTATTTCGAAATGCGTTACTCCGGCAAAAGCCGCTCGTTCGCCGCGCTGCCCGGCATGCGGGAACGCTGCGTGATCTTATATACCTTCTCCAAGAAATACGCCATGACCGGCTGGCGTCTCGGCGCGGCGATCGGACCCGCAGACGTCATCTCGGTGATCGCCAAGCTCAACGTCAACGACGAGTCGTGCCCGAACCACTTCATCCAATACGGCGCGATCGCCGGCCTCACCGGCGACACCACCGAGGTCGAATCCATCATCGCCACACTCAAGGAACGCCGCGACGCCGCGGTGGACGCGCTCAACTCCATCGACGGCATCACCTGCGCGCGTCCGGAAGCGACGTTCTATCTCTTCCCCAACGTCACCGCAGCGATGGCCCGCCGCGGATTCGACAACTACGACGCCTTCCGCAAGGCGGCGCTCGAGGAAACCGGCGTCTCGTTCTGCACCCGCCTCCATTTCGGCCGCGCCATCTCCGGCGAAGCGGAAAAATACATCCGCCTCGCCTATTCCGGCATCAATACCGACCAGATTCAGGAAGGCCTGGCCAAATTGAAGCAGTTCATCGAAGCGTAGGCGCGCTCGTTGGAACGCGGGAGGCGAAAGCGCGCACCTCTCATCCAATCTCACCCCCAAGTGCTGCGAACAGGCCCCGCCTGCGGCAGCCGCCACAGTCATGAAGCCATCCGTCACCTCGGAGCGGCCGGCACCGGGTTTCCCGGCCACCCGGTGGTCGGTGGTGATCGGGGCGCGTGAAGAAGAGCCCGGCGAATCCAATGCCGCGCTCGAGGACCTCTGCCGCACCTACTGGCTGCCGCTTTATGCCGCGGTGCGCCGCATGGGGCACGATCCCGAAGACGCGCAGGACCTCACCCAGGAGTTCTTCGCGCGGCTGTTAGATAAACATTGGCTGGATGCAGCCGCACGCGAAAAAGGCCGCTTCCGCACTTTTCTCATGGTGGCTCTCAAGCGTTTCCTCGTCAACGAATGGCATCGCGGCCAAGCCGCGAAACGTGGCAGCGGCAGCCGTTCGCTAAAACTCGACACCCAGCTCGCCGAGCGCCTCTACGATGGCTCGGGCAGCCACTCGCTCACGCCCGAGCAGTTGTTCGACAAACGCTGGGCGCTCACCCTGATAGAAACCACCCTCGCCCGCATCGAGCGCGAGTATCGCGATGCCGGGCGCGGCACCGAATTCGCCATCCTCAAGCCCTGCCTCACTGCCGAACGCGGCGGGATCGATTACAACTCGCTGGCCACCCGCCTCGGCGTGAGCGAAGGCGCGGCCCGCGTTGCCGTCCACCGCATCCGCAAGCGCTACCGCAGCCTGTTTCGCGAGGAAATCTCCCGCACCGTGCGCGACGAAGCCGAGGTCGAGGAGGAAATGTGCGCCCTGATGCAGGCGCTCGGCGGGTGAATCTGAAAAAAATCCGGGATTCCGGTAACAAACCCATCCGGATCCTGAACCTAAGGACATGGAGCAAAACCCACCCGACCGCCGCTGCCAGCACTGCGGCACCGCGCTCACCGATGAAACCACCGGCGGCCTTTGCCCGCGCTGTCTGCTGGAGATGAATTTCGCCTCGCGCACGATGCCCGGCGGCGAACCCTCGCCGCAGATCCCGCCGCCCACTCCGGAGGAGATGGCGGCGCGTTTCCCGCAATTCGAGATCCTCGAATGCCTCGGCCGCGGCGGCATGGGCATCGTTTACAAGGCACGCCAGAAGACGCTCGACCGCCTGGTCGCGATCAAGGTGCTCGCCGGCGAACGCCACGACGACCCGCTGTTCGAGACGCGCTTCGAAAAGGAGGCCCGCACCCTCGCCAAGCTCAGCCACCCGAACATCGTCACCGTCCACGACTTCGGCGAGAGCGAAGGGATGTTCTATCTGGTCATGGAGTTCGTCGATGGCGTGAACCTGCGCGACGTGCTGCGCGACGGCCGCATGGAACCCGCCCAGGCGCTGGCCATCGTGCCGGAAATCTGCGCCGCGCTCCAGTTCGCCCATGACCACGGCGTCGTCCACCGCGACATCAAACCGGAAAACATCCTCATCGACCGCGACGGCCGCGTCAAAATCGCCGACTTCGGAATCGCCGCACTCGTCGGCTCCGACGCCGACCACTCGGGCACCCCGCCCTACATGGCCCCCGAGCAGGAAACCGTGGGCGGCACCATCGACCACCGCGCCGACATCTACGCCCTCGGCGTGGTCCTCTACGAAATGCTCACCGGCGAGCGTCCGGAGCAGAACCCGAGCAAACCCTCGCACCGCGTGGAAATCGACGTCCGCCTCGACGAAATCGTCCTCCGCGCCCTCGAAAAAGAACCCGCGCGCCGCTACCAGACCGCCGGCGAGTTCCGCACGGTGGTGGAGACGATGGCGATTACTTCGCCGGTTAGAAGTCCGAAGTCGGAAGATAGAGGTCAGAGATCAGAGGTCGGAGGTCAGAAGCCGGCAACCGGCGCCGGTTCACCTGCTCCTTTGAAACCCGAGGCGACACCCAGCCCGTTCCGCCGATTCTGGTGGCTGTTCCTCGTCATGCCGCCAGTATGCCTCCTTCTCGGACTCATTGCCGGTGTGCTGTGGGGGTTTCTCACCCCGATGCAATACGAGGCGACGACCGTCATCCAAATCCGCACTCAAGCAACCGGCTCCGATCATGCCAATGAGATGGCTTTGTCTCCAGCTGACTCCGAATGGATCACCCGCCTCAACGCCACCGTTGTATTGGATCGTGTCGTGGGCCAGTTGGATCTCGCCCGGTCATGGTCCGTTGACAATGCAGAGGCACGGCAGGAGCTTGTGACACTGGCGACGTTCCCGGCCATCCCCGGCACCAATCTGCGCGAATTGCGCATCCGCCACACCGATGCCTCACAGGCAGCCGCCATCGCCAATGCCTGGGCACAAGCCCTCAAGGCTTGGTGTGCTGAAAAAGATACCGGCGAGACCATCTCGGTGGTCGAGGAAGCCACCACGCCAGAGCGGTCCTTCGGTGAATTCAGCCCGCGTGTCATCTTCGGTTCCGCCATCGCAGGCCTGCTGTTCTCGCCACTCATTGCCATTCTCCTCATCCAAACGATCCATCGCGGTGGCCGCTGGCTTTTCCGCATGGTGGCGATTGCCGCCGGCAGCATCGCAGTGCTCGCCTTGCTTGCATTTTCCATGGTCTCACTGCTGCGCAAACTCGCGGTCAAAGACGCTTCCTCTGATGCCGCGCGCCCTCCGGTTTCAATAGCCGCCCCCGAAATCTCCCCCGAGCAAACCGCCCGCTCGTTCATGGTAGCCATCCGCGACGGCAATATGGACGCCGCGATGGGCTGGATGGATACGACGTCCAACACGTGGTTCGATCCTAATTTCCAGCCAGAGAAAAAAAGCGGCGATCGATTGCGCGATTCGCTCCAACACCTGTCGGACGAACTAAGGGAAGAAGCCTATGCAGGGGAATTGGATCGGCTCCTTGATTTCACCAAATGGGTTCCGGAAAAACGTGATGAAACCACGCGCTTCCTCGCCGTCGGCATCGCGGCACCTTCCAGATGGTACGAAGGGGGACCCGAGCATGCTCTCTATCTGATCCTATCATCCACCCCGGATGGCTGGCGGGTGGCTCATGTGGGTCAGGCAACTGATACAAAGTCCTTGGCCGAGTCGATGGAGCAATACCTGGCGATCATAAACGGTGAACTGCCGATGACACCTCCTCGCACCTCACAGAATGGATCGTCGGGTTCTCCCGAACAAGCCGCCGGCTCCTTCATGGAGGCGATCCGCGACGGCGACATGGATGCGGCGATGAGATGGGTGTCTCCGGAAATGAAGCAACAGGAAAAGTTCCCTCTGCACCTCGAACTGACATCCAAAATCCTGAAGGACGAAATCTATGCCGGCCAACTGGAACGGCTCACCCGGTTCGCCGAAAGCGAATTCACGAATGTGGATGGAACCACGATGCTCTTTGCGGCCCGCGTCACACCACCCACCGGAGCCCAGGCCCAGGAGGCCAGGCTCGGCCCGGTGCTCATTCTGTCATCCACGCCCGAGGGCTGGAGGGTGGCACATTTCCAAGAAGGCATGGCAGGCAAATCGCTGTCCGAACATGTGAAGGAATTCCTGCGGAATCAGCCGGGCAAATACACCAAAAATGCCATCATTGGCAAATGGCTGGCAGCGGACGAGAAAACACGGATCGAATTCTTCCCCGATGGCACGATGTCGGTCTTCGATGGTTCAATGACCGTCGGTGGCCATTACGTATTTCTCGATGACGGCCGAGTCAAGACGGTGATCAATGTCTCCGGCGCATCAGCCGTCGAAATCATCCAAATCTCCGTGAACGGCGACGTCATGACGACCATCGACGAGCGGGGAAATAAGCAGGAAATGAAACGTGTGCGGATGGATGATGCAGGCGCGACTCCACCCGAAACCGGCAAGCTCACCCCGGAGGCAAAGAGGCTGCCCGCAATCAAATCCCCGCCGGAGGGCGCGGAATTCCGCAGGTTCGTGCTGGATCTCCCGGTCCAGCCGCCTCTCGCCATGCCGAAGGATGCACCGCTCACCATTGAACAAGTCAAGGACGTGCTCAAAGGTGTGACTTGGGGCGAACTCCTCGCCGCTCTGGCGGAAGACGGCAAACACGACGGCATCGCGGTCAGTGAGATTCCCTCACCGGGTGAAAAGGGCAGCTGCTATGAAATCACCTTCCGCTACGGCAACGGCCGGATGCTGATGGAACTGGCGGTCGATTGGAAATTCCGCAGTGCGGAACCCTCGCGAATGCGCCCCGTCGAAATGCCAGACAAAATTCTCACCGAGTCCTCCGACTTCCTGCCTCAGTTAGTCGTCCGTTACGCGATGATGTCAGACCATGCCGCCGCCGCTCCCGCTGTGGAAGAGGCCAAAGCACAGGCACGGCATGCCCGGAACAGGGGTGCTCTGCAGCAATATGCCATCGCGCTGATGACCTATCAGTTTGGCGTGGGATCGTTCCCGCCGGATCTGGCAACCCTCCTCGACGGCGATTTCCCCGGCAAGAAGCGCTGGGAGCACCTGCAAAAAGCTGGCCTCATGCACAACCACCAGACCGGCGAGATGGAACCGCCGATCTACCATGGGCACAAAGATCTTCGCGAGAAAGATCACGATGTTACCAAGTTCATCCTCATCGCCGCCCCTTCCGCCGATTCGCAGGGCAAACGCCTCGTCGGCTTCCTCGATACCAGTGTCAAAATCATCGACGAGGCGGATTACCGGAAACAGGTCCGGAAGCAGGCGGAGGAGGCAAAAGCCCCTGGCCTGGCGGATCAAGCGACCGCCTCCAATACGGGCGCGGCCAACACCCAACTCCAGGAACTAACGGGGATTCTGAAACGTGCCGCCAAAGCACTGGCCCCATACCAACTGGAACTCGACGGAGCCACCGGTTCCATGCTCCTGCGAGGCGATGTCCTCAAGGACATCCCCGATGGAACCCGCATCCGGGTCAGGGGGTATCTCAAAACCCAGATCCACGACAATTCAAACGACCCGACGCCAGCCATGCCGATGCAATGGCATGTCTATATGGACGTGCGGGAGTATCAGCGAATAGACAACCGATTCGACAAGGACCCGGAGAAACGTCCCGTGGCAGGGCCGATCCCAGCGACAACCATTTCCGCGACTCCGGACGGCATGTGGCTGGATGACAGGAAGGTTTCCCATGAGGAACTGGCACACGCGCTGAAACATCTGCAGCCCGACACGAAGATCCTCATTCAGGCGGATCCATCGCTGCGCCACAAGGAAATGACGGCCATCATGGAAACTTGCCGCAAAGCGGGGCTGACACGGATCGCAGTCGCCTCGAAAACGAATCCGGAGAAGGAACCTCCCGATCAATGAACCAAAATCCATAAAAAAACAACCATGAAAATCATAACCATGCCATTCATCGCAATCATCCTGCTTCTCTTTTCGACGCCCGTGCACGCGGGTTTGCCGCAGTTCCTCACCAGCCAGGAAAGGAGTTGGGCCTTCATCCAGTCGGTGGGCGGCATGAAGGTCTCCGCAAAGGACAGCACCCTCACCGTCGCATGCGACGTCTCCGGCCTGAAAAAGGTCACGGTCGAACCCACCCTGATCAATTCGGGCATCGGCGTCCGCAAGTTGAAGCACAAGCGCGACGGCAACACCATCCTCCTGACGCTGTCCACCTGCGTGATTGGCAAGGGGATCACGACATCACCCAAACCCGTCGATCTCTCCGCCTACCCGGAGGGCGAGTATTCGGTGGAGTATCTCGATCCCGACGGAGCCAGGCACCCGATCGGCAAGACCGCCATCAAGCGGAACGCCAACCCGAAGAACAAAAACCCATAACGAAAGGAACAAAACCATGCTACACATACCCATCCACGTCATTGCGTTTTTCCTGGCCATCATGATGGTCCCGGAAGACGTCAATCAGTTCACCATCGCCGTCCAAGGCAAGGAGATCCAGTGGACCAAACAGGAGGACGGATGGCACGCCGTCGATCTGCCCCGGGATGATTGGGGGACCTACTCGGTCAAAGGAAGCGAAATCACCATTACCGGCGAGGGCCATGTTTTGAAAACCAACATCAGCCGCTTCCTCACCCTGCCTGAGGATCTCGATTGGAAGAAGGCGGCCGAGATCCAGGTCGCCCTCAAATCGCTCGGCGACCCGGTTCAAATCCAACGGCAAGACGGCAAGATCGTCCTCTCCCAAGCCAAAGGCGGGCTGTTCGAGGAGCCGGTGAGGATCACTTGGAAAAAATCCCCATGAACCGCTCTGATCAAATCATAGGTGCCTACTATTCGCCGGAGGTGGAGGGCTTGAAAAAACAGGCATGGAGCTCCTTCCGAATGGCCATCGGGTGCGGCATCGCAGCAGTCGTCCTTTTTGCTGTCCTTGCCGGAATTCTGTTCTTTTCCCTGACCTTCCAATCCAACCCGTTTGGAAATCCATTGGTGCTGGTTGTCATTGTCGTTGCAATCCCGGTCTTAGTCCTCCTCGTGCCCACGAGTTGGGTCTTCGCCATCCGCTTTTTTCTGCAATACAAGAAGGCCAAGGAAGCGGTGGATCGCACCATGAGGGATGCCATCCGGAACGAACAAGCGGCTGGAAACACCACGCCGCCGCCGGTCCCGCGGCCTTGAAACGACTGAACTTAAATACCGCAAATGAAACCAATACCATGAAAAGACTCACCCTTCTCGCGACGGCGGTCTGTTTGCTTGCTCTGACTTCGTTCAGCGAGCCTGAGCAATCCAATGACATGGCAGATGATGCCAAGCACTGGGAGCCGGTAATCTACTCGGCGGGACGGCAAGAAGACGGCGTGGTTCTCCGTGTCGTTTTGCTGGATAAGAAGAAAATGCGGTTCTATGCCGGAGAAAGGCGGCTTGCGGAATACTGGACGCGTGCGGATTCCCCCACGGACATCTTCATTGCCGTGCGGGAGGGCGGACTGATCGTCGGCAGCGGGATGACATCATTGGCGGATCCACGCCAACTTGGCGAGGTGGTTTTCCCTGATGCATTTCCCGATCTGAAGGCGGGAGTGAATGACATCGTCCTCGGCACGGTGGACGGACAGGTTCCCTTTGGCGTCCGGCTCATCCCGGCCCCTGAAAATGAAATGCGGGCGATCAGGAACCATCAACCGGTTGGTCGGGCCAATCCAGTTAGGAATGAAGATGAAACCATTAAGACAGACGACGATATAAAAAACGCGAAATAGAAGGAGATATGATGAACAACCGAATCAAGAACACTCATTTCTGGATCCTGCTGGCAGGATCGGTGGCATTCTGCCTCTGGCTGGGCTTCGCACTCGGGAGCGATTTGCGGACGCAACAGGCTCCATTTGACGTCAACCTGGAGCAAGGCTTCCAAGCGATGGCGCTCAATGCCCAGAACGCAAACACTCTCGCGGTCCAAGATGTCCGGTCTGCCGTGACCGGCTTGGCTGGCTACATCGCATTTGTCGTCGTCGTGGTGTCACACAAATACCTCTGGCAGAAATCCGCCAAATGAGAACAGGAATGACAAAACCGCAAATACCATGAAACCCCATTCCCAACTCATAGGACGGATGATCGAACCGTCCGAATGCCGAATGCATGAGTCAACCGCTGGCATTGCGACGGCAGGCGGAAGGAAACCAAAGGCTGTGGCGGCCCTGGCTTCCCTTGCTCTGGCACTCGTCTTGTGCTCGTGCTCTTCCAAGGATGATGCCAAGCTGGCAAGCGCGGAAGATTTGCATGCACTTCTCGCCGCGGAGCGGGAGATGATGAGCAAAATCCTTGCTGGCGAGATGCACAACTTTTCCGGTGTCACCGACGACCCACGTGACACGATCGCATATCACGGGCTGCATTCCTACCAATCTTCCGACAATTACGAGGACCGCGTCTTCATCCCCTGGAACGGCAAGGACGGATATGTCGTATTCGAGGTCAAGCCCGGCCTCGGGCCCTTCCGTTACTATGGGATTACCGTCGGTGAGAACGGCAAATCGGGGGCTGTGGGCGCGGCGAAAATTGTTGAAGCCGGAGAATCAAACACGGAGGACGGTAAATAGACCATGAACACGAAAACCATGAACATAAACTCCATCACTGGGGTTGCATGCTGTGCGTTGTTTCTTCTCTCCCCGGCGGCTCCTGCAGGGGAGGACCTGGCCATCACCCACAAGGAATCGAAGTTAGAGACAAAGTTGGGCGTTCTCACTCAGACAGAATACTATCGCGGGGATTCGATGATCCTCAAGAAGGTTGTTCCAGCCGACGGGACCCTGAACACCGTGTATTACATCATCCACAACGGCTTCGAGGTGCTGACCTACAAGACTGGACCGGCCGGCACCGATTTCGCCGAAGCCGGGATCATACGCGATCAGGTGAAACCGGACTACACCATCAAGATGGCGGGCGACAAGGAGGGCCGGATTCAGCGGATCACCCTCTACAGCCCTGATTTCAGCAAGACCTTCGACGGCTTCTGGCTCAGGAACAACGAACTGATCCCATGGACCACAGAGGAACTCGAAGGCTGGCGCAAGATGCGAGACCCGTAAGCCCGCGACGAGAAATGAACGCACTGAAAGCAAACCGCGGGCTTCGTCGTTTTTGCCTTGCTGCTCCAGGCTGTCTGGCTGCTGCTGTGGATCGTAGCCAGATGGGGCGAATCCCGACAGGCGAAGCCACCGATGATCCGTCACAAGCCGGGTGAAAAATACTGACATTCCAGCACGGTTCTTCACTCTCAAACCCGCAAACCAACCCGCTCTGATCGCCATGAAAAAGTCCACTTATCCCAAAATCGGCATCCGGCCCACCATCGACGGTCGTCTCGGCGGCGTGCGCGAATCGCTTGAGAAACGCACCATGGACCAGGCCAAGGCGGTGGCGGAGCTTTTCACCTCCACGCTCCGCTATCCCGATGGCACACCCGTCCAATGCGTCATCGCCAGCAGCTGCATCGGCGGCGTGGCCGAGGCCGCGGCATGTGCGGAGAAATTCAAGCTGAACAACGTCGGCGTTTCCCTGACAGTCACTCCCTGCTGGTGCTACGGCTCGGAGACGATGGACATGGACCCGCACACTCCCAAGGCGGTGTGGGGTTTCAACGGCACCGAGCGCCCCGGCGCGGTGTATCTTGCCGCAGTCCTCGCCGGCCACACGCAGAAGGGCCTGCCCGCCTTCGGCATCTATGGAAAGGACGTCCAAGCCGCCACCGACACGAAGATCCCCGCCGATGTGCGGGAAAAACTCCTCTCCTTCGCCCAGTGCGGACTCGCCGTCGCGCTGATGCGCGGCAAGTCCTACCTTTCCATCGGTGGCACCTCGATGGGCATCGCCGGATCGGTGGTCGATCCCGCGATGTGGGAAAAATGGCTCGGCATGCGTGTCGAGGCAATCGACATGACCGAGATCGCCGGCCGCATGCGCAAGGAACAATATGATAAAGACGAGTTCGCCACCGCCATGGCATGGGTGAAAAAACACTGCAAGGAAGGCCAGGATTACAACTCGCCGCAAACCACCCGCTCGCGCGAGCAGCTCGATCAGGAATGGGAGGACAGCGTGAAGATGGCCCTCATCACGCGCGACCTGATGGCTGGCAATCCGGTGCTGAAGAAAATGAAACTCGGCGAGCAGTCGCACGGCCATAATGCCATCGCCGCCGGTTTCCAGGGCCAGCGCCAGTGGACCGACCACTTCCCAAACGGCGACTTCATGGAGGCGATCCTGAATTCCTCGTTCGATTGGAACGGCAAGCGCCCGCCCTACATCCTCGCCACCGAAAACGACGCGCTCAACGGCGCGGGCATGCTGTTCGGCTGGCTGCTCACCCACGGCGCGCAGATCTTCGCCGACCTCCGCACATACTGGAGCCTCGAGGCCATCGAACAAGCCAGCGGCCACAGCCTCAGCCATCCGGATGTCGAGGACGGCATTCTCCATTTGATCAACTCCGGTCCCGCCGCGCTCGACGGCACCGGCGAGCAATCGCGCAAGGGCGTGCCCGCCATGAAACCGTTCTGGGAAATCTCCGGCGCGGAAATGAAACGCTGCCTCAAGGCCACCACCTGGCATCCATCGATCACCGAATACTTCCCGGGCGGTGGCTGGAGCACGCGCTACCGCACCAAGGGCGGCATGCCCGCCACCATGATCCGCCTCAATCTGGTCGATGGCCTCGGCCCCGCCTTGCAGATCGCCGAGGGACAGACCATCGACCTGCCCGACGAAATCCACGACGCGCTCGACCAGCGCACCAACCCGACCTGGCCGACCACCTGGTTCGCACCGAATCTAACAGGTCAAGGCGCGTTCCGCAGCACCTACGAGGTGATGAACCACTGGGGGGCTAACCACTGCGTGATGACCTGCGGCCACGTCGGCCATTTGTATATCACACTCGCCTCGATGCTGCGCATCCCGGTTTACATGCACAACATCGCCGAGGACCGCGTCTTCCGTCCCGGCGCGTGGCGCGCCTTCGGCACCGCGGATCTCGAGGGAGCCGACTTCCGCGCCTGCGCCAACTACGGCCCGCTCTACGGCAAGGCCTGAACTCAGAACGGCATGCTGACGCCGGCGGAGACCAGCCATTGGTGCCAATCCGTCCCGCCGTCGTTGAGCGAGTAGCGCACCGAGGTGTCGAAGCTCAGGCGCTCGTTGAAGAAACCGCGGCCATAGGCAAGAAAGAGGCTATAGTTTTCCTCGTTTTCGCGTATCACCCCGCCGACATTGCCGACATCGTCGTATTCCGTATAGTTGAATTCGACGCCTCCACGCACTGTGCCCCGGATCAGGCGGTGTTCGAGTTGCGAGCGGAATCCGTAGTTGTTGACCACATAGCCGGTGCTGCTGGGCGAGGGCACGGTGGCGGTGCGCAGCGAGTTGATCCAGCTCCAGCGTTCGTTGATGACATAGCGGCACTGGAGGTCGGCGCTGAGGTTCACGCTGTTGTCACCGCTGTCGGAATCCTGGGAGAATTCCGGCCCGAGCGTGGCCGAGAGCCAGATGCGCTCGCCGGCGCGGTAGCGGGCCTCCGCAAGCAGCGCCCATGCGTCGCGGGTGCCGGAGTTGTCGGATTCCGATTGGGTATAGCGCAATGTCGCACCCACGGCTGTGCGGCCGGTCGCCTGCCAGAAACCACCGATGTATCCGCTGTAAACGGTCGAGCCTTCGAGGCCGCCCGAAGAGTAATCGGACATGGAATAGGAAAATCCGCCGTTGATCGAGGTCCGGCTGGCGATTTCCCGGCTGGCGCGCACCCCGGTGGCGATCACCCAGCCGCTATTGAAGGCACCCGTGAAGCGGTCCGTGCCGGTGATTTCCTGATAGTTCGCGAACAACGAAACCTCGGACCGGCTGCCCCGCATGGTGAAGAGCATGTCACCCGAGTGGTCGATGTCGTTGAGATCGGAATTGTCCAGAAAAGCGCGGAAGGTCGGCTCGTAGCGGGCGGAGAATGAGTAGAGCGCGCCGCCTTCCGGGTCCGAGGTATAGGTCAGCGAGGGTCGGAAAAGCAACGAGATTTCATCTTCGGCATTGCTTGAAGTGAGGAAAAAGTTGGAATTGTAAACGGTGTCCAAGGACGCCTGCAGAGCGAATGCCCCCTTGATCCCGCTCTCGATGCCGCCGGTGGTTTGCAGCAACTCCGCGGTGGTCGGCACAAAGCGGCCGAGCCCGAGCGGATCGGGATCCGCCACCCGGAGCGCGAAGTCCTGAGCGCTTGCAATGCCGCAAACGATGGCGGTTGCGGCGAGGGCGGGATTCCATCCACGACGGAACCGGAAGCTGGCAGTAAGAGTCATAAGGATGGATGGAGAAACGGCGGGTGCTTGACGCTTAATGAATCGCGGATGCGATGTCAACTCCGCAGGCCGACATGATCGCGTGTATCCACCCCATGTGCCCGGCGCGCAACGAAGCCGCAGGTGGTGCCCGCCACCAGGCCGGAGGAGAAGCCGAAGACATGGCCGAGCACATCGGTGTTGGAATCCACTCCGCCGCCACCCAGCCAGCCTAGCAGGATGACGCCGGCCACCACCGGCGCGGTCGTCCTGGCCCATGGCAGGCGGCTGCCCGCGCGCAGCAGGGCGGCGAACGCGAGCCCGCAGAGGATGCCCAGCGCGCTGAAGACCGCGGTGGACGCGCCGATGGAAACGAAGGACTCCGGCCATGCCACCACGGAAACGGCCGCGTTGCCGAGGGTGCCGCAAACCAGAATCATCAGCCACGCGCGCCATCCTCCGATGATGCGCGATAGCAGGGTGCCGAAAATCGTGCCGCTCACCAGATTGCCAAAGAGGTGCGGCATGTCCGCATGCAGGAACAGCGCGGTGAACGGGCGCCAATACTCGCCGTTGCCGATGAGCGCGGTGCTGGACGATGCCGCGCGTTCCACCAACCCGGGATCCGCCGTCTGCCATGCGAAAACGCCGATCAACACCGCCGCCCACAACGCGCAAAGGCTCCAGTCGGCAGAATGGCGGAACACGTCCTCCACCTCGCGCGTCGCGCCAGGTGAGGTGGATTTCTCCTCCTCGTAGGCCGCGATTTCGCGGCTGATCCCTGCGGCGGCATCGGTCTCCGCCAGCAGCGGATAACGTCCCGTCTCATCCGCGGGCATCAGCCAGTATGGCTCGCGCATCGCAAGAATCACCAGTCCATGCTCGTGCGCTTCTGCGGGATCCGCATAACGCCCCACCTCCGCAAGGTCTTCCGAAACCTCCGGGTCGTGTGGATCGTTTTGTGGCGATGGGTTCATGTTGCCGCAGGGCAGGCCACGATGGCCCGGATCACGGAAAATGAAATCTCTAAAACCGTGCACGCCCCCGTGGTGTGGCTACCTCCGGGCAGCCGTGAATCGCACAGGCGGCTTGAAGCCGCCACTGCGTTTCATGGCGCTTCAAAAGCGCCACTCCATCAGCGGACCCGCTCCAGCAACCACGGCAACAAGGCGTCGATCTTCATGCGCTCCTGCTCCATCGAATCGCGGTGGCGGATGGTCACGGTGTCCTTCAACTCCTCGCCCTGCTCGCCGAGCGTTTCGAAATCGACCGTCACGCAGAACGGCGTGCCAACCTCATCCTGGCGGCGGTAACGGCGGCCGACGGCCCCGCTGTCGTCATAGAACACGGTCATCCACTTCTGGAGCTTCTTCTGGATTTCCCTCGCGATGCGCACCTGCTCCTCGTTTTTCTTCAACAACGGGAAAATGCCCACCTTGATCGGCGCCATCGCCGGCTTGAAGCGCAGCACGGTGCGCGTGTCCTCCTTGCCCTTGTCGTCGGTCAGGGTTTCCTCATCGAAGGCCTCGCAGATCAGCGCGAGCACGGTGCGGTCGCAACCCGCGGACGGTTCGACCACATGCGGCAGGAACTTCTGTTTCGTTTCCTCGTCGAAGTATTCCAGCGGCTTGCCCGAAGCCTTTTGGTGAACACCGAGATCGTAGTCGGTGCGGTACGCCACGCCTTCGAGTTCCTGCACGCCGAAGGGAAACTCGTATTCGATATCATAGGTCTTCTTGGAATAAAACGCGCGCTCGCCATCCGGCACGTCGAGGATGTGGAGTTTCCTGCGCGGGATGCCGATTTCCTCGTAAAACTTCAGCCGCTCCTCCAGCCACTCGTCGGTGAGGCGCATGCCGTCGTCCGGATGGCAGAAGTATTCGATTTCCATCTGCTCGAACTCGCGCGAGCGGAATGTATAGTTGCGCGGGTTGATCTCGTTGCGGAACGACTTGCCGACCTGCGCGATGCCGAAAGGCAGCTTCACGCGCGAGGAATCCAACACGTTCTTGTATTGCACGAATATCGACTGCGCCGTCTCCGGGCGGAGGTAGGCGATCTGCTCGCCCGTCGCGCCGAAATTCGTCTGCAACATCAGGTTGAACTGGCGGGGCTCGGTGAGTTCGCACTTCGGCGACTGGCCGGGGCACACGCTCGGTTTCTCTTTGCATTGAGAGGTTTCGAGATTGTCCGCGCGGAAGCGGCCTTTGCAGGTTTTGCAATCGACCATCGGATCGGAAAATCCGCCGACATGGCCCGAAGCCACTAACACCTGTTCCATCGTCAGGATCGCGCCGTCCATGCCGACCACGTCGTCGCGTTCCTGCACGGTCTTGCGCCACCAATGGTCCTTTAGGTTGCGCTTCAACTCCGCGCCCAGCGGGCCGTAGTCCCAGCAACCGTTCAGTCCGCCGTATAGCTCGCCGGCTTGGAAAATGAAGCCGCGGCGTTTGCACAAGGAGACGATTTTCTCCATGCGGGCGGGGTCGGTGACGTCTTTGTTGGCCATGGAATGCGTGGGATGAGGGCGCGGATGGAAGCAGTCCCCACCGCCCGGGGCAAGGCGGATATCCCCCACATCCGCCGCACCCACTCAGAAGCACTCTCCGAAAAAATGTCTCACCTGAGACAAAATTCCCGTAAACACTTGAAATGTGTGAGTTGTGTTGCCTCAAATAGCCAAGACACTCATTTTCGACTACCTGCAGGGCATTTACGTGAAAAGTGTCTCAGGTGAGACATTTTTCACGTAACGGTTTGTAATGAATGGGTTGTGTAGCTAGCACGGGGTTTCAGCCGGGGGTGGCGAGTTTGGCGCGGATGGCTTCGAGGACGTGGGTGGTTTCCAGTTCGTGCTGGCAGCGCAGATCGAGCGGGCATTTGGGGAGCAGGCAGGGCGCGCATTCGACGTGGTGGCGCAAGACCAGGTGGCGCTTGCCGAGCGGGCGTTTCCACTGCGGGTCGTTGGGGCCGAAGAGGGTGATGCAGGTGGCTCCGGCGTGCGCGGCGAGATGGGGGAGCGAACCGTCGGCGGCGATGAGGAATGGGTGCTTCGCCAGTTTCGGCAGGATCGCGCCGGAATCGCACGCGTCGAGCAAGTCCACATCCAGCGATGCGGCGAGTTTCTCCGCGGTGCTTCCTTTGCGGGTGGCGGCGATTTTCAACTCTTTGCCGACTTCGATCAGAGCGCGGGCGAGTTCCTGCCAGCGGTCGGGCGACCATTCATGGTTCGGACCGAAATCGGATTCGGGTGAAAGCAGCACGGTGCCGGTGTCGGGCGGATTTTGCGCCGGAGCGAAAAACTCCGGCCGGTCGGTGGCGATGCCCATCTCCTCCAAGGCGGTCAGATAGAAACGCACGCGGTGGTCGAGCGGTCCGGGAGTGTTCGAGAGCGGGTGGGTGAGGCGTTTGCGGAGTTTCTTGTCCGCGGCAGGACCGAGACGGCGTGGGATGCCGGCTTTCGCGGCGATGTCGGCCACACGGCCGGTTTCCCACAGCAGGGCGGCTAGCCAGCGGCCGCGGATGGTTTCCACGGCGTCGCGCGTTTTTACGGGGACGGCGATGATTTCCACGCCGGGCACGGTTTTCCACAGGCCGCACTGCGAGGGATGGCAGAACACCGCGGTTTTCAAGCCGGAGGCGATGAGCGCGCGCAGCGCCGGCAGCATGAAACACGCCTCGTCCCAGCGCTCCGGCGCGGCCACCAGCATGTCTCCCGTTGTTTCGCTCACCGCCGCATGTTAGGCGATCCGGCGCGTGGCGGAAACGGCAAATTGCGTGATGAATCTCGCGCCAAAAGGCTTGCGCGCGGCGTTTTCCTCGCCTAACGCCACGCGCATGGCTCTTGAGACCTCACTGATTCTGTTCAAACCGGATGCGATCGAAAAACAACTCACCGGCAAGGTGTTGGCGCGTTTCCAGGACGCGGGCTTCGTCATCCGCGGCATCAAGATGATGAAACTCGACGACGCGATGCTGCGCGAACACTACTCGCACATCGCCGACAAGCCGTTCTTCCCGGAAATCGTCGCTTTCATGAGCAAGACACCGGTGATCGCGCTGGCGCTGGAAGGCGAGGACGCGATCGCGAAGGTGCGCGACCTACTCGGTCCGACGGATTCCAAGGCCGCCGCGCCGGGCACGATCCGTGGCGACTTCGGCGAGGACAAGATGGTCAACGTCTGCCACGCCTCCGATTCGCCGGAAGCCGCCGCCGCGGAAATCAAGCGCTTCTTCAAGGACGGCGAGGTGTTCTCGTTCTGAGCGCCGGTTTTGCGTGACGCCGCGGGCGGGGCTGTCGTTTGCTCGGCGCATGACACCGCTCGGCCGCATGTCGCTGCGCCTCGTGCTTTATGGCGCGGTGGTCGCGTGGCTGGCGGGTGATCTGTTCGTTTTCCACGGCCCGCTGCGCCGCAAACTCGACCGCGCCGATCCGCGGAGCGCGGAAGCCATCGCCGCGGCCAAGGCCGGCGGGGTGGTGGCGAGGGTTTTCAACCGCCAGATCACCCGCAGCCAGCTCGATCGCGCGTTGCACGAACGGTTGTGGCTGGAGGGGAAAACACCCGCCGATCTGACGGCGGGAAACCTGAAGCTCGCGCGTTATGCGGCGCTGGATGAATTGATCGACCACGAATTGCTGCGCGTGAAGGCCAAGGCGAACGCGGTGGATCTGCGCGTGACCGACGAAGAGGTGAACGATCGCCTGCGACGGATGCTCGCGCGTTTCGTGAACAAGGGCGAAATGGAGCGCGCGATGAAATCGCAGGGCATCGCCAATGAAAGCGAGCTGCGGGAGCGGGTCGCCGCGCGCATCCAACAGGAAAAGTATGTCGAAATGCGAATCGGCCCGCTGTCGGAACTGACCGATGACGAGGCGCGCGAATGGTTCGCAAATCATGCCGACGAACTCGCCATACCGGAACGGGTGAAGGCCCGTCATGTGTTTCTCTCGACCCTCAACCGCCCGCGGGATGAGGCGCTGGCGACACTTGAAGAAAAACTAACGGACCTGAAATCCGGCCCGATGGACTTCACCACGCTCGCCGCCAACCTCAGCGAGGATCCCGCAAGCAAAGCGCGCGGCGGCGATCTCGGCTGGATGAGCCGCGAGCGGTTGCCGGAGGACTTCGCCGGCCCGGTGTTTTCACTGCCCTTGCATCAACCGTCGCTGGTGGTCACAAGCATCGGGGTTCACATCGTCGAAGTCACCGATCGCCAGGCTGCCCGTCCGCGCGAATTCGATGAGGCGAAGCAGGAAGTGGTCGCCGCGCTGCGGACTCTCAAGCGCGACCAGGCCGCGCGCGAATTCCGCGATGCCCTGCGCCGCTTCGAGGCGGAAAAAATCGAAGTCTTCCACGACATGCTGGCGGATTGAGCACCCCCGGCCGCGTTCATCTCGTCGCGGACCAGGCACCCGGCTCAAATAGGCAGATCAGCGCCGACGGCGCAGCAGGGCGAGCAGCCCGAAGGAACCGAGCAGGGCGGCGGAGGGTTCGGGGATGGCGGTAACCGTGAGTTCGGTCACCTCGGCATTGTCTGAAGCTCCGTTGTGATTGAAACGAAATCCAACAACCAATGAGTTATTTCCTGAGAGCAAAACTTCTTGAGTCCCGGAAACGGACCCTGAAACCGCAAGCGTCCCGAAAGCCTGCGGTGCTCCTCCATCGATCTGATAGAAAAAATCAAAGAACTCGGTCGGCGAACTGTTGAATACACTGGAGCCTTCATAGCTGATATTGACCCCATCCAGACCACTTACGTCGATAGTCACGGATGTGTAAGTTCCATCACCACCCCAATCACTTGCAGTGAAACCGCCCACACCGAATGTCGCTGTGTTGGCAGTCGTGTCGGTGGCAAGCGTCCCCCAGCTGAACGTTCCATTTGTCAGGTTTGTGCTGCCAGAGGCCCAGTTCGACCCACTCGCGGATGCTCCGAAATCGTTGGAGCTTGTTGTGTGGGTGAACGACGCATTCTCACTGAGTGTGAAAAGTGCCGCTGTTGCGGATGGGGCAAACACGGTGGCAATCACCGCAATCGCAGGGAGGGGGATGAGACGTTTCATGATCTTTGGTTCTCTAATGCTGGGGGATTCGGGGGGAAGAGCATGCCGGGCGCTCATTGGCAGTTTCCCCACAAGCACAATTCTTGCCAACCGGAAAATCATCCGCGGTCGGTGACAATTGAGTCACACATCCATGGGTTGTGGATAACTTGTGAGGATCCGCTTATTCCGGCAGGTCTTCCCGTTCTCCGAGGTGTCTCGGGCGGGTGTTGAGGAAATTCACATCGAGCCACATTTTGACGCGGGCACCGACCTCGCGGAGGCGGGTTTTGAGGCCGGCGGCGGATTCGATGTCGCGGGCCTCGTAGCCGTAGGCCTTGAGGCCGTGGGCCTTGGCGAGGTAGATGGCGCGCTCGATGTGGAAGCGCTGGCTGATGAAAAGCACGGTGTCGGCCCCGAAAATCTCCTTCGAGCGGACCACCGAGTCGAGGGTGCGGAGGCCGGCGAAGTCGCGCACGATGCGGTCGGCCGGGATGCCGCGTTCGACGAGCGCGTCGCGCATGCGTTGCGGCTCGTTGTAATAACGCGAGCGGTTGTCGCCGGACACGATGAGTGTCTCGACCTTGCCCGCTTCCCAAACATTTTCGGCGGCGTCGATGCGGTAGCGGAAGTAAAGGTTTTCCCGGCCGTCGATGCGGTCGGTGGTGCCGAAGACCAGGCCCACGCGGGTGGGTGGAAGTTGGGAGACATCGGAAAATATCAACCCGCGCGAGGCCCAGGTGGCGACGATGTTCGCATGGGCGATCACCAGCAGCACGGCCACCGGCAGGGCGAGGATCAGGTCGAGTACGAAGGGCCGCAACGCCCGCAGCCGCGGCACGGCGACCGCACATATCACAAGCAGCGCCCCGATCGCAAGGTGCAGGAAAAATCCGCGCAGCGTGCTGGTCGAGTAATCGATCATCAGGGCGATCGCCAGCACGACACCGAAGGCCAGCGCGAGCGGCCAGCGGAGCCAGGGTTTCCGGAGCGCGCGGGTATTCGCCATCAGGAGCTGCGGGAGGTTTGGAATTCCGGCTCGCGGCGCGGCCAGTTGAACCAGGCTTTGACCGTATCGGCAAAGCCGCCGGCCGGCGGGCCTTCCGGCGCGAGCACGCGCAACCGGCTGGCGGTTTCCTTGAAGCTCACCTCGGTGAAACGCCCGAGCCATTCGCCATCCACCTCCACCGGCACCTCGCGGTCGGCGCGCACGGTGAATGCCTCGGCCTGGAAGGCGCTGGTCGATTCCATCAGGTCGATCCCGCCGAGCGCGAGGCCGCGGAGCGAATCGAGCACCAGCCTGTAGCCGGCCTCCTTGTAAACGATCACGTCGAGTTTCGAATCGCGGTTGTCGGCGTTGCGGAAAAACTTGAACTGGCCGCCATAGAGCGCGCCGTTGCCGGCGAGCACCGCCACGCCGGTCTCGCGGCGGCCGTCGTCGCAAACGATTTCCATCGTCGGCGGTTTCTCGCCGAGCACCTTCACCGCGGCCAGCAGGTAGGCGAGCGGCCCGAGCATTTTTTTCGATTCCCAAGTGGTTTCCTCGATCACCCGCGCATCGAAACCGACGCCGGCCATTTGCACGAAGGGCGCGCCATTGGCTTCGAAGAGATCGATGTCATGGATCAGCCCGGATTCGATCACGGCGAAGGCTTTTTCCAAGTTGTCGCAGGGGATGCCCATCTCGCGGGCGAACACGTTCATCGTGCCCGCCGGCAGCACGCCGAGGATGGTGGGCGTGCCGGCAAGGCCGCGGACCACTTCGTTGAGCGTGCCGTCGCCGCCTGCGGCGATCACCACTGGCTCGCCCGCCGCGGCGAAACGCCGTGCGAGTTCATGCGCCTCGCCCGCATGAGCCGTGGCGTAGAGCGCGAAGCGGTTCGCATGCTTCATGAAAAAACGCAGTATCTTCCCGCCCTTCTGGCTGCGCGCCTTCGGGTTGAAGATGAGCGGATAGCGGCGCGGCGCTTGCACGGCCGGATTGTTCACCGATGCCCGCCCGCGCCGCAACCCGATTCATGGGCGGCAACGTCCGGACGGAATTCGGATTCCTCTCCAGCTTCAAAGAAGCGCGGAGACGATGACGCCTGCCGCACCGATGAGCGCGATCGCGGCGGCCGTGCGGACCGGCATTTCCCCATCGCGCTGCATGGCCTTGCCGAACATGAAGAAGACCACCGGATGGACAAGGAAGGGCATGGCGAAAATGAAGGGAATCAGAGCCGAGGATTCCGCGCCGAACATTCCACCCTGAACGGCCGCGAAAAGACCGAAGTGGGAGAGCGCCGAGGAAGTCGCCATGGCGCTGTATTCCATCGACATCGAGCCGAACGAGAGAATCACGAGCCCGCCGAAGACGGCGCACAACTGCCAGCCGAAGGAAAACTGCATGAGTCCCTTGACCTCGAGATTGTTGCGTCCCCCGGCCGATCGCAGGTTGCGGAGCGCGAAATACATGAAGACGATCCCCGCTGCGACAATGATCAGTGAGGGCGCCAGCCAGAGTTCGCCCCGCTCCGCGCTGATCGCCAGCACCGAGAAGACAAACACATGCCCGAAAAAGGGGATGTTGATCATGATGGGGGCGCGCTTGGCCGCCGTTTCACCGAGGTCGCCCGCCGTGCAGGCACCGATCAGGCCGGAGTGGGACAGGGCCCCGGCCATGCCCGGGGCGAGGTTGCGCACGTTCGCCGTCTTGCCGAGATACATCAGCAGGGCGATACCGCCGAACATCCAGAAAACCTGGCCGAAGAAACCGTAGGCGAGCACGGCGTTCATGCCCGTGATGGCGAAGGCCTCCCCGATACGCGAACCGCCGATCATGAAGTTGCCCGCCAGCACCACCGGAATGCCGGCGAAGAGCAGGCATCGGATCGTCGGCCCATAGCGCCAGCGGAAGAAGATCGCGCCAAACGAGGCGGCGACGATCATGGCAAAGAAAATCTGCGGCAGTGCGATAATCGGCCGGATCCACTGGCTGATGTGGAAGGAGGCCGCAAGGATCGCGATGATGGCGATGATTTCGAGAATCCCCTTGCGGATATAGAGCGGCTTGTTGGTTACGGTCGCCTTGTAGTCGATGAGGATCACGGCGGCGACGAGACCCATGTAGGCGATCAGCGAATAGTGGCTACTCAGGGCACCGGCCTTCTGACCGAGGAGCAAACGGGCGAGGGCTTCCATGCCAACGAGGAGAAAACACGCGCGCACGATGAAAACCAATTGTGTGCGGGTCGTGCCCATGACGGTCTCCTCCTGCGAATAAACCACCGTGTCGTCCGGTTCGCCGGGGAGGTTCGAGATGATCTTTCGCAACTCCTGTCCGCCCACGAAAAACGACACGGTGAGGGCGATGATGGTGGTTTTGCTGATCAGATCGATGAGCGGAAATTCCGGCAGACCCGTGCGGGCGACGCCGCTCAGGACCAAAATGTAACCCATCGCCAGGCCGAAGATGACGATGATGAGGATCGGCGAATAGCGGGTTCCCGCAACCACCGTGCGGGCGATGAGAACCATCGGCACCAATAGAAAGATGGAAAGCCAGAACTGGTTGAGGACCTCCATGCCAAAGGTCGCAAGCACAAACGGGAAAACCGGTGCATCCATGACGAGGACACGGTTTCGTGACTGACGCTTGGACACAAGAGCAAAGCGGACGAATCCTTCACGGCAAGCCGGGGTTTGCCAAAAGTGGCTTCCGTCGATATGGCTGGCCGGAAATGAAACGCGGTTCAAAACATGGGCGGACACGGGAGCGCGAAACGCAGCCGGTCGGATGGGTGATCATCGGACTGGTTTTCGCCTCGGGCTTCGCCGGGCTGGTCTATCAGGTGTTGTGGATGAAGCAGCTCGGCCTGCTGTTCGGCAACACGGCGCATGCGGCCGCCGCCACGCTCGCCGCGTTTTTCGCGGGGCTGGGCGCGGGAAGCTGGTGGTGGGGCAGGCGCGTCTCCGCGGTCGGTCGGCCGCTGCGGTTGTATGCCTGGCTGGAATTCGGCATCGCCCTGGCCGCGCTGACGTATTTCGGCGTGCTGAAGCTGTTTCATGCGATCTATCCGGCGCTGTACGGGTCGGTTTCCGGAACCGGCTGGATGCTGGCGGTGAAGTTCGCCTTGGCGTTGGTGCTGGTGTTTCCGGCGGCGTTTTTCATGGGCGGCACGGTGCCGGCGATCGGTCAGGCGGTGATCCATCAGCCGGAACGCCTCGGCCGCACCGGGGCGATGCTTTACGCGGTGAACACGCTCGGCGCGGCGCTCGGTGTGGCGATTGCGGCCTTTACCCTGATTCCCTCGCTGGGTTTTTCGATGACCTACACGCTGGCCGTGGCGCTTTCGGTGGCGGTCGGTGTGGTGGCGTGGCGGCTGCCTGCGATTGAGGCAGTGCCGATGGCTAAAAAGGAGGCGGAAACGCATGATACTGGATCCACCGTGGAGCGCTTGGCGCTCGCGGGGCTGTGTTTTTTCTCGGGCTTCGTCATCCTGGCCCTCGAAGTCGTGTGGACGCGGGTCTTCGCGCAAGTGCATGAGAACTCGGTGTATTCCTATGCGATCATCCTGATCGTGGTGCTCATCGGTCTGGCGGCGGGCGCGGGCATCAGCTCGGTGGTCGCGCGCTTCGTCACCCGGCCGTGGGCGGCGCTCGGCGTGATGACGGTGGCGGGCGGCGGGCTGTTAGTGCTCGGGCCGTCGATGTTGATGCACGTAACTCAAGGGCTGCGCCCGGTGGATTCGATCGAACCGTGGGGCGATTACGTGCGCGGGCTTTTCAACACCGGCTTCCGCGGCGTGGGGTTCGTGGTCGTGGCCATGGGAACCGTTTTCCCTTTCCTGATGAAACTTGCCGAAAAAGGAAAAGCGGCACCGGGGTGGAAACTGGGACGGCTGCTGGCGATCAACACGGCCGGGGCGATTGTTGGTGCGCTGCTGTGCGGGTTCGTGATGCTTCCAGTCTGGGGGATGTGGGGCACGCTGCGGGCGCTTGCTGCGGTTTATCTGGTCGTCGCACTGCTGCTGCCGCTGGGGTGGGGCCGGCTGGGCATCGGCTGCCGGGTGGCGGGCGTGGCATTGCTGGCGCTGGCATTCACTGCATTGGATCCGACGGGCCTGCCGGTCGCCGGCAGTGCGCGGGGAAAAGACGAGGGCAGGGTTTTGCAGGCCTGGGAGGGCAGCGACGGCACCGTGACCGTGATCGAACGGACCAACGGCCACCGGGTGATCAAGGTCAACGGCGGCTATGGTTTGGGATCGACCGAGGCCTGGCTCGAGCAGGTGGACCAGGCGCGCATCCCGCTGTATCTTTTCCCGGAGACCGAAAGCATCTTCTTTATCGGCCTTGGCACCGGCATTTCCGCGGGTGCCTCGCTGGACGAGCGGTTTCCAAACGTCCGGCGGGTGCTGAGCTGCGAATTGATCCCGGCGGTCGTGGAAGCGGCCAAGACGTGGATTCCGCCGGAGATGACCGGCGGGGTGTTCGACGATCCGCGCTCGACGATCCTGATCGAAGACGGCCGGCATTTGCTGCGGGCATCCGACGAGCGCTTCGACATGATCAACTCCGACCTGTTCCTGCCCTACCGGCGAGGCGCGGGCAGCCTCTACAGTCTGGAACATTTCCGCGTCGCGGCCTCGCGCTTGAACGATGGCGGCGTGTTCGTGCAGTGGCTGCCGCTCTATCAGCTCACGGAATATGAATTCGGAGTGATCGCGCGGACCATGCTGGAGGCCTTCGGAGAAGTGACGATGTGGCGCAACAATTTCCAGCCGGGTCTGGAAAAAGTCGCCTTGATCGGGCGGCGCGAGTCCTCGCCGGTGCAGGTGCCGCCGTCAGGAGAGCGGGAGGCGATGCTCGCGGCGGTCGATGGGCTGCAATGGCAATCGACGAGCCCCGACATGGTCAGGGCGGCGGCGGGGTCGATCCCGTTTCTTTACGCCGGAAATCTCACGGAAGCGGCGGACCTTTTCCGCAACTATCCGGTGAATACCGACGACCGCCCGGTGATCGAGTATCAGACCCCGAAAACCTTCCGCGAGGTGGCGGAAAACGACAAGGTGATCTGGTGCGTCGGGCCGCGCTTGACGGCGTGGATCGACCGGTTGTTCGAAGCTTGCCCGCCGGAGGAGGACCCGTTGTGGGCCGGGCACCCGGAAACGACCGCGCATCTTGTGAAAGCCGGCGCGGCCTTCCATCGGGCGATGGTCGGCAAGGCGCTGGGCGATTTCGAATTGGTGGATGCGGAGTGGGAGGTTTTCCTGCGCGAATGGCGACTCGGGGCTCGGTAAGGCTACCGCCGCTGCCCCATGTTCCATCCTTGCGCGCCGCGTGGGGCGTGTCTAAACCCTGCGCGCCATGGCCGCCATCAACTCGAATTTCCTCAAACTCAAAGCCGGTTACCTGTTTCCCGAAATCGCCCGCCGGGTGAAAGCGTACTCGGATGCGAACCCCGACAAGGCCGCGCGCATCATCCGCTGCGGCATCGGCGACGTGACCGAACCGCTGCCGTCCGCCGTGGTCAAGGCGATGCACGAGGGTGTGGATGAAATGTCCTGCCGCGAGACCTTCAAGGGCTATGGTCCGGAACAGGGATACGAGTTCCTGCGTCAGGCGATCGTGGAAAACCAGTTCGCCAAGCTCGGCATTTCCGCCGACGAGGTGTTCGTTTCCGACGGCTCGAAATGCGACACCGGCAACATCCTCGACATCTTCGGCAAGGGCAATGTCATCGCCATCACCGATCCGGTCTATCCGGTCTATGTCGATACCAACGTGATGGCCGGCAACACCGGGGAGGCGGATGACAAGGGTGCTTACGCCGGTTTGTTATATCTTCCTTGCTCTGCGGAAAACGGCTTCGTCGCCGAGGTTCCGGACGAAAAGGCGGATATCATCTATCTCTGTTTCCCCAACAACCCGACCGGTGCCGTGGCCACCCGTGCGCAGCTTGAGGCGTGGGTGAGGTATGCGAAGGAAAACGACGCGATCATCCTGTTCGACGCCGCCTATGAGGCCTTCATCCAGGATCCGGCGATTCCGCATTCGATTTTCGAAATCGAAGGCGCGAAGGACTGTGCGATCGAGTTCCGCTCGTTTTCAAAGAACGGCGGCTTCACCGGCGTGCGCTGCGCTTATGTCGTCATTCCGAAAACCGTTACCGGCAAGGCGGACGACGGCAGCCGCGTGCCTCTCCACCAGCTTTGGAGCCGTCGTCACAGCACCAAGTTCAACGGCGCGAGTTATCCGGTGCAGAAGGCCGCAGCCGCGGTGTTTACCGAGCAGGGAAAGAAGGAAGTCGCCGCGCTGATCGAACATTACATGGGCAATGCAAAGCTCCTGCGCGCCGCCTGCACGGAGCTTGGCCTGCCGGTCTTCGGCGGCGAGAACGCGCCCTATGTCTGGGTCGGCTGCCCGGCCGGACTTTCGTCATGGGACATGTTCGACAAGATGCTCAACGAAGCCCAGGTGGTCATCACACCCGGTTCCGGTTTCGGTTCGGCCGGCGAAGGCTACTTCCGCATCTCCGCCTTCAACTCCCGCGCCAACGTCGAGGAGGTCTGCCGCAGGTTGAAAGCCCTGGTGGCTTGAGCAAAGCGACCATCAGCCGTTTGCACCGAAGGTGGCGGCGAGATGGAACATCGTGGCGAACAGCACGAGCTGCATGCCTGCGAGCGCCAGCGTTCGGTTGTATTCCGGTCCCGGCGGGCGGGTCAGCACCACCCAGATGACGCGCGGGCCGATGAGCATCACCGGCAGGCTGGCCAGCATCAGATAAGGCTGGTCGTAGGCGATCCACAGCAGCCCGGCGAAGGCCGCGATCTTGATTTCCAGCCAGATCAGCGCGGCGGCGGTCTTCGCGCCGAAGCGCACGGCGAGTGTGCGCTTGCCGGTGGTGGCGTCCTCCTCGCGATCGCGGAAATTGTTGATGGAAATGAGCAGCGCGGACAGCAGGCCGACCTGCCCGCCTAACAGAAATGCCTCTTGCGGCCAGCCGCCCGTCTGGATGAAAACCGTGCCCGCCACCGCGACGAATCCGAAGAACAGGATGACGAAGATTTCCCCCATGCCGCGGTAGGCGAGGGGGAACGGTCCGCCGGTGTAACCGTATGCGAGGAACAGCGATGGCAGGCCGATGGCAATGACCGGCCAGCCGCGCGCCTGATAGAGAACCGAGCCGAAGATGATGGCCACGATGAGAAATGCCGCGGCCATGATCATTACAGTTCGGGCAGGGAGTTGGCCGCTGGCCGTGACGCGTTGCGGGCCGAGGCGGCGGGCCGTGTCGGCTCCTTTGCGGTGGTCGATGGCGTCGTTGAAGAAATTGGTGGCCAACTGGATCGTCAGCGCGCCTGACAGGGTGCACGCGGCGAGCCAGGCATCAAACGCGCCATCCAGCGCCCACGCGAGCACGCAGCCGGTCCAGACCGGCACGATGGCTGCTGGAAGCGTTTTAGGACGCGAGGCCAGCAGACAGGATCTCAGTGTGGCGGGAGATATCATATTTGATCTGGTCAGCTTGCGAATGTGAACCTTCAACGGCTGTCGAGCTGGAACACCTGGCCGGAGGTGTGCGGAAGATGCTCATGCAAATGGCGGATGAAGCGTGCGACGCATTCGCAGGTGTTGAAGCGGCCGAGCGCATGACTGGCGAGCACCTCGTCCCGGCGGGCCGCGGTCACATGGGAGGTCATGCGGGTTTCCAGAAACCCGGGCAGGATGGCATTGACGCGGATATTCGCCGGACCATGAGCGAGTGAGAGATCGCGGGTGAGACCTAACAGGGCGGCCTTGGCCGTGGCATAGGCGGATTGACCCGCCGCCGGTGCGACGGCCGAGTAGCTGGAAATGAAAACGACGTGGCCTCCGCCGCGCGCGGCCATCCCGGGAATCACGGCTCGGGCACAATCGCGCGCACCCTTGAAGCCAACTTCCCAGACTTCGTCCCAAGCGGATTCCGAAAGCCGGGCGATTGGCGCGTCGCGTATGATCCCGGCCACACAGACGAGCAGATCGGGCCGGCGGGGAGAAAAGTAGCGCTCGATTTCATCCGGTCGGCGCACATCCAGCTCCGCGCTGCCGGGGGCATCGACCCCCCAGCCGACATTGCCAAATTCACGGGCCACCGCCGCACCGAGCGTACCGGTGCCGCCGGTGATCACTGCATGCGGAAGCGCGCCGGACATCGTGGAGCGAGCATGCGATTTGCCCGTGGTGGCCGGCAAGCCCGGTGAATTCGCACAACCCGTGAAATGACTGGGAACAACTTGGGAGCGGGCGGGCAAAGAACTGGTGGATCCGGTTATCTCACGGACTTGTGCCGATCCCGTGCGTTTGGTTCCGCAAGTTGTTCGTGCCGTGGAACGCTTGTGGTTCAGGTGCGGAACACGGTTTTGTGACGCTTGTTCACACGCTTAAGAAGAAGACTTCTTTAGTTTAAAAATATCTATTCTCAGAGAAGAGAGGGGGTGGAACTTCCTGCATGATTGGTCCCGGGTCGCCAGAAGAAACGGCCACTGGCAATCACGCCGGTGGCCGCTTCCTGAAGGGTGGCACGGTCGAGCGTCGCTCAGAGCAGCATCAGGGCGGGCTGCTCGATTAGCTTCTTCACCTCCGCAAGGAACTGTGCGGCGACCGCACCATCGACGACGCGGTGGTCGCAGGAGAGCCCGAGGTTCATCCGCAGCCCGGGAACGATCTGGCCGTTCTTGACGACGGGCTTCTCGATCGCGGCACCGACCGAGAGGATGGCGGCTTGCGGCGGGTTGATGATGGCGTCGAAGGATTCGATACCCCACGCGCCGAGGTTCGAGACGGTGATGGTGCCGCCGTCGAATTCATCGGGCCGGAGTTTCCTGTCCTTGGCGCGGGTGGCGAAGTCCTTCACGGCGCGTGAAATGGCCAGCAATGATTTGTCCTCGGCCTGCTTGATGACCGGGGTGACCAGCCCGTCCTCGACGGCCACGGCCACCGAGAGGCCGACGTGGCGGTAGCGGACGATGTGTTCGCCGGCGAACGAGGCGTTGATGGCCGGCACGGCCTGCGTGGCGTTGATGACGGCCTTGAGCACGAAATCGTTGACCGAGTATTTGTTGCCGTGCGTTTTTTCAGCCTGCTCGTTGACCTGCTTGCGCAGCGTCATGAGCGGCGCGGCGTCCACATCGAGGTGGAGGTAGAAATGCGGGATGGTGACCTTGGAGGTGAGCAGGCGCGAGGCGATGACCTTGCGCATGGTGCTCAGCTCGATGGTTTCGTCGCCCTCTTTGGCCACCGGCTGGATCGCCTGTACGGCGGGCGCGGCGGCGGGCTGCGAGGAGGATTTTCCCTTGGCCGATGCGGCCAGGGCGGCCGCCGCCTTCGCTTCGGAAGAGGAGGATTTTTCGGCCGGTTTTTCGGCGGATTTCTCGACGTCGGCGCGGACGATTCGCCCGCCCGGGCCGCTTCCGGAGACCTTGGCGAGGTCCACACCCAGCTCCGCGGCGACCTTGCGGGCGAGTGGCGAAGCTCGCACGCGGTCACCGGAGTCAGCGGGCACCGATCCAGACGCTTTCATGGCCTTCTTTTCGTCCTTGAAACCGCCTTGGTCTTCATCGTCCGCTTCTTCCTCATCGGTGTCGTCTTTGTCCTTTGGAGCGGACTCCTCGCCGGATTTCTTGTCGTCTCCGTCTTCATCCGGATGCACGTTGATGTGCGCCTCGTCGGGCGCGCGGCCGGAATCGCCGTTGAGAACGGCGAGGATGCCGCCGATCGGGGCTTTTTCGCCGGCCTCCACCTTGATCTCGGTGAGCACGCCGTCGTCGAAGGCCTCCATTTCCATGGTTGCCTTGTCGGTTTCGATCTCGGCGAGCACGTCGCCGATCTCGATGGAGTCACCGACTTGTTTGAGCCATTTGACGACGGTGCCCTCGGTCATGGTGTCCGAGAGCTTGGGCATTTCGATATTGATGGACATGGCGGATGGAAACGGGTGCGGGGAGGATGGGAAAACAACGGTCGATTGCCAGTCTTTTTGCGACGGCGGATTCTCGCGGGGAAAAAGAAAGCGCGGGGAAGGGAAATCCTCCGCCGCGCTGGAAATTCAGGATCGGGCCACGCCGTTCAGGGAGCGAGCGGCTTCATGGTGGGCACCATGCCCATATGCGGGCTGCCGGTGGCGCTCTGGGTGGTGGCCATTTTCATCAGAGATTCCGAGGTCGTGCCGCAGCAGTCTTTCCTGGGGCAGAAGAAACGGACGCAAGGACCGCAGGAGACGCGCTTTTTCTTGGTGACGGTCTTGTAGCGCGGGACTTTTTCCTCGATGGTCTGGGTCATCCCCCCCTTGCCGCCCTTGGCGCTGCCAGGGGTGTAAACCTCCTTGGTGACGATGTCGTAGCTGCAGGTTTTCACCTGCTTGGTTTCGGTGGTGTATCCTGCCGATTGCGAACCGAGGCCGAACATCGAGCAGCAGGACGACATGCCGAGCGAGAAGGCGGCCAACGAAAGGATGAGTGCGAGTTTTTTCATGGGATGTGTTTGGTGGATGGGAGCGGTTTCAGAACAGACAGCAGCAGGAACCCAGGCCGATGACAACGATGGCGGTGGCGAGTTTCAGCAGCATGCGCAGTAACATGCCGCGATGCTGGAAAAGGGCCGTGGCCTTGGCAATGAAAAAGACGAAACCGTCGCGTGCTTGTGCCTATCAACGGGCGCGGGCTGGAGTGACGGTCAAATCGATCCGCTGTGATCCACGCTTGACCGCGACTTGCGTCGCTTGTCCTGGGATCAGATGGAAAAGCGCGTCGGGAACATCGGCATAGGTGCGGATGACGCGGTTCCCGACTTGCAACAGCACGTCGTCCGGGCGGATGCCGACGGCGGCAGCGGGTGAACCGGGCAACACCCGCACGATGCGTGGCGAGGGGTTTTGCGCGTTGAGTGCGAAACCCACTTGGCCGCGCGACAGCACGCCGCCGTTGCAGATGTCTCGCCGCACGCGGTGGACCGCCTCGGCGGGTATGGCGTATGCTTCGCTGCCGCTGCCGGTGCCTTGGAAAACCAGACCCACGACGCGACCTTGCGAGTCGAGAATCGGCGTGCCCGGCGATGGCACATCGCCTTGGATATCCACTTTCAACAAAGCGAAGGGCAGAATTTTGCCCCCCACTTGTTTGACCCATCCGCTGACCCGGCAATCGACCGCGCCGTTGCCAGCCGGAGCTGTAAGCGACGTGCCTATGCTGGCACCTGCCGACTTGAGCCATGGACTGCCGCCGGGCGCGTCGCCCCGTGGCTCCAGAAATACGAGCCGGCTCACGGGATCGTGCCCGATGACCCGGATCACGGGTGGCGAGACGCCGGCTATCGTTTGGGGTTTGAGCGGATTGGCACCGGCCGGCACCACCGTCACCAGAACGGGGGGATCCTCGTGCCGAACGATGGCTGACTTGCAGGACTTGCCGCCCGGCAACGCGGGAAACTCCGCCATGATCAGCGGCTCGGCGGACAGCGCGGACAGCGCTGCGAACTGACACAATGCGCTTGCGACAGCGCACGAAATACGGGTAGCCGGCCATTTGCCGGCCCGGCGGGCGGAATTTTCCATGCGGGAAGATCCCGGTTAGAACACCTGCTCGCCGATGCTGCCCTGGGTCTCCGGACTCAGGTCCAACTCTTCGAGTTGCTCGACCGGCTCCGCGGCAGGCAACACCTGATAATTCACCGGTGAGGCCGGAGTCTCCGACACCTCCGCACCGCGTGGAATCAGGATGAAGGCAATGGTGGCGGCGGCGTAGGCCAAACCGGCACCGTAAACCAAACGCGAGGCGCGGAAGTCCGAGAACCATGCCGTAACACCGCCAATCAGGGCGCTGACTCCGCTTTTCGCGGCGACCCGCTCACGCTGGCGGTGGTGGAATTCGCAGAGGAAATCCTGCCAGTATTCCTCCCCGGGAAGCTCGTGGCGCTTCAGGGCGAGCAGGGTTTCGACTTGTTCAACGGTTGGTTTCACAACGTTTGATGGTTAGGATTTACAAAATATCACCCACCCGGGCAAGGGAAATTTTAAAATCTTTCATTCCAGAGATCCTGCAACGCGGACTGGAGGTGGATGTGGGCGTAGTGGAGTCGCGAGCGAATGGTGCCTTCGGAGGTTTTGAGCACCTTGGCGATTTCCGCGTGGGACATGCCTTGGATGTCGAACATCGTGACGACCATTCTGTGGGGTTCAGACAGCTTCTGCATGGCTTCGTTCAATTTCACCTGCAGTTCGTTGAGGTTGGTCTGCTGCTCGGGGTTGGCCTCGTGGGTCTGGTCGATGAGCGCGGGGTCCTGATGGGCATTGGCATCCAGCTCGTTGAGGCTCAGGCCGGCGCGGCGCTTTTTCTTTTTGAGGAAATTGAGCGTCAGGTTCACCGCGATCTGATAAATCCAGGTGTAGAACGTGGAGCTGCCGCGGAAGCTGCCGAGCGACTGGTAGGCGCGGGCGAAGATTTCCTGGAGCAGGTCGTGCGTGTCCTCCTTGTGGGAGGTCATGTGGTAAACCAAGCCATAGAGCTTGTCGCCATACTTGAGGATCAGGGCGTCGAACGCGCGGGTGTCGCCCTCGCGGGCGCGCGTCACGAGCTCCTGGTCAGGGTCGGGGGGACGTGGCTGACGGAACATTCGGGTGGGTGCGGGTGTGCAGCGGGTGGATCATACACCCGGCACCCACGCTGTAAAGGCGGCAGCGGGCCGGGGCGCTGCCGGGTCAGGGCGGCCACTGCTTTGGGAGCGCGCAGAGTTCCCTCGACTCACTTGCCGGTCATACGCAAGCTCCGGCCATGAAGCGCCTTTTTCTGCTGGACGGCATGGCCCTGATCTACCGCGCCCATTTCGCGCTGATTCAGAACCCGATCCGCAATTCCAAGGGCGTCAACACCTCCGCGCTCTACGGCTTCACCAACACGCTGCTAGCCATCCTCGAAAAGGAAAGCCCCACGCACATCGGCGTCGCCTTCGACACCTCCGCGCCCACGCCGCGCCATGTGAAATTCCCAGCCTACAAGGCGCAGCGCGACGAGATGCCCGAGGAACTCGCCGCCGCCATCCCGCACGTCAAGACACTCTGCCGCGCCTTCCACATCCCGGTGCTTGAAATCGACGGCTGCGAAGCCGACGACATCATCGGCACACTGGTGAAACGCGCCGAAAACGACGGCTTCGAATCCTACATGGTCACGCCCGACAAGGATTTCGCCCAGCTCCTCTCCGCCAAAACCTTCATGTGGAAACCCGGCCGCAAGGGCAACGATCACGAGGTCATCACACTGGAAAAACTGCCCGAAATCTGGGGCGTCGCCGAGCCCGACCACATCGTCGATCTCCTCGGCCTGATGGGCGACGCGTCCGACAACATTCCCGGCATCCCCGGCATCGGACCGAAGACCGCCCAAAAACTCATCGCCGAGTTCGGCAGCGTGGAAAACCTCATCGCCAACGCCGGGAAACTCAAGGGACGGCAGAAGGACCTCGTCGAAACCCACAGCGACCAGGCGCTGCTCTCCAAGGACCTCGCCACCATCATCACCGACGCGCCGGTGGAGGTCACCTGGGACGACCTCATTCTCGAACCCCGCGACGACGAGGCGGTGAAATCGCTCTTCAACGATTTCGAATTCCGCACCCTCACAAAGCGGCTGTTCGCGGAGGGAAGCGTGGGCGTCTCACCCGCATCCGAGGCTTCAGGCGGGCAAAATACCACCCCCACCCTCTTCGAAACCTTTCTCACCCTCCGTGACGTCGATCACACCTATCACCTCGCCGACACTCCCGCACTCCAACATCAGCTCTTCGCCGAACTCGCGCAACAATCCTCCTTCTGCTTCGACATTGAGACCACCTCGCTCGACCGCTTCGGTGCGAAGTTGCTGGGCATCGCCTTCTCATGGAAAGCCCACGAGGGCTGGTATCTGCCCGTCTCCGATTTGAAATCTCAAATTCCGAATTTGAAATCGATCTTCTCCACCCCCGCCGAAAAAATCGGCCATAACCTGAAATACGATCTCTCCGTTCTCCTCAATCACGGCCTCGCCGTCGAAGGACCGTTCTTCGACACCATGCTTGCCGACGCCCTCGTCCATCCCGACCGCCGGCACACGATGGACTATCTGGCCGAGACATTGCTCAACTACTCACCGGTAAAGCTGCACGATCTCGTGGCGGCCTCATCCACGAAAGCCGCCGAACCATCGACCGACCTGTTCGATTTCGCCGAGAAAACCAAAACCTCGAAGGAACTCGACGTTTCATCCATCCCCTTGGAAAAACTCGCCGAATACGCCGCCGAGGATGCGGATGTCACGTTTCAGATCGCCGCCAAACTCCGGCCGAAACTCGAAGAATCCGGCCAGGCGAAAATCCTGCACGGGATCGAGGGCCCGTTGCTGCCCGTGCTCGTCCGCATGGAAATGGAGGGCATCGCCATCGATCCGGCCGCGCTCGGCGAGATCGGCGGCGAGTTGCAACAGCAGATCGACCAACTTGCCAAGTCGATCCAGGACCATGCCGGCCGCCCGTTCAACATCGCCTCGCCCAAGCAGCTCGGCGAAATCCTCTTCGACGAGTTGAACCTGACCGACAAGGCGAAGAAGACCAAGACCGGCCAATACAAGACCGACGAGCAAACGCTCGCCTCGCTCGAAGGCCGGCACCCCATCATCGCCGACATTCTCGCCTGGCGTGAAGCCAGCAAACTCAAGTCTACCTATCTCGACTCGCTACCGAAATTCATCGTCCCGCAAACCGGGCGCATCCACACCTATTTCCACCAACTCGTCGCCGCCACCGGCCGCCTCGCCTCGTCCGATCCCAACCTCCAGAACATTCCTGTTAGATCCGAGGCCGGCCGCCGCATCCGCAAGGCCTTCGTCCCCAGAAAATCTCAAATCTCAAATTTGAAATTTGAAATTCTAAGTTGCGACTACTCCCAGATCGAACTCCGCGTGATGGCCGCGCTGGCCAACGACGCCACCATGATCGAGGCCTTCCGCAACCACACCGACATCCACACCGTCACCGCGTCCAAGGTCTTTGTCGTCGAACCGGAAAACGTCACTTCCGACATGCGCCGCACCGCCAAGATGGTGAACTTCGGCATCATTTACGGCATTTCCGCCTTTGGCCTCAGCCAGCGGCTCGGCATCCCGCGCACCGAGGCCGCGGCGATCATCGAGGCCTATTTCCGCGAGTATCCGGCCATCAAGGACTTCATGGAACTCACCGTCGCCGAAGCCCGCGAAAACGGTTACGTCGAAACCTTATCGGGAAGACGCCGCTATTTCCCCGACCTCCACTCCGCCAACCAGAACATCCGCGGCAACGCCGAACGCGCCGCCATCAACACCCCGATCCAGGGCACCGCCGCCGACATGATCAAGCTCGCCATGATCCGCATCGACGACCTGCTACGAGGCGGATCGTACCAAACCCGCATGCTGCTCCAAGTCCACGACGAACTCGTCTTCGACCTCGCCCGCGAGGAGGAGGAGGAACTCGTTCCAAGGATCCTCGACCTCATGCGCAACGGCCTGCCGCTGCCGCACGGCGTGCCCGTCGAAGTCGAACACGGCACCGGTGCAAACTGGCTGGCGGCGCATTGATATCTGCGGCGCGGGCTTGTCGCCTTGGAAATCCCTGCCATGTTGGGTCCATGGCAAAAAGCAAGCCCACGGCGGGCCAGACGACAGCCGACATCATCCGGGAGCTGGAAAACTACTACGAACCGGAGAATCTTTACTTGCGGACGGTCGGTTCAGTGCTAGACGCGGCGGATCTGCTCGACGTGCCGCACGAGGTGAAACTGATCCTGAGCCAGCCGAAAAACGAGATCATGGTCCATTGCCCGGTGCGCATGGACGACGGGCGGTGGGAGCTTTTCAAGGGTTACCGGGTGCAGCACAACAATGTGTTAGGTCCCTACAAGGGCGGCATGCGTTACCACAAGGAGGTGAAACTCGACGAGGTCAAGACGCTGGCCTTGTTGATGACGATGAAGTGCGCGCTGGCCAGCCTGCCATACGGTGGAGCGAAGGGCGCGTTGAAGGCGGATCCGCGCGAGTTGAGCGAGGGCGAGCTGATGCGGGTGACGCGCCGCCTCACCGCGGCGCTCGGCAGCAACATCGGGCCGGACTATGACATTCCCGCGCCCGACATGGGCACCGACGCGCGGGTGATGGCATGGATGGCGGACACTTATATCAATTTCGCGGAGTGCTCGTCGAAAGTCACGGCACGCGCGGTAGTGACCGGCAAGCCGCTCGAATTCGGCGGCTCGCGCGGCCGCGACAAGGCGACCGGCCAGGGATTGGTCTATGTGCTTGAGGAAATGCTGCCGGGCATGGGCATGGAATTTTCCGGACTTGGATTCAGCCTGATCGGCTATGGCAACGTCGGATCGTGGACCGGCCGGCTTTTGCAACAGAAGGGCTGCCGGATGCGGGCCGTGCTCGATCACACCGGAGCCATCGCGAATCCGGACGGGATCGATGCCGAGAAACTTGTCGCGCACGTGGCGGAGCATGGCGGGGTGAAGGGATATCCGGATGCGGGTGCCATATCGGAGGATGAGTTTTATGAAACCGAGGTGGATCTGTTCATCCCCGCCGCGCTGGAACAGATGGTGAACCTCGAACACGCCAAGCGCATGCGCTGCAAGGTGGTGGTGGAGGCCGCCAACGCGCCGACCACGCCGCGCGCCGAGCAGTTCCTGCTGGACCATGGCGTGGAGGTGCTGCCCGCCATCCTCTGCAATGCCGGCGGCGTGACGGTGAGTTATTTCGAGTGGAAACAAAACCGCCTCTCGGAAACCTGGGACGCGTCGGTGGTGGACGAGCGGTTGAAAACCGTGATGTGCCGCTCGGCCCGGCGCGTGCTCGAGACCGCGGCGCATCTCAAATGCAATCTCCGCCTCGCCTCGTTCGCCGCCGCCATCCAACACATCAACCAAGTGTATGCCATGCGCGGCGTGTTTCCGTGAACGCGTTTTTGACTCGCGGGAAACCCGGCGGTTCGGGAGTTTTGCGCATGCCCGAGGGAGTGCCGCATGATTTCGTGAACCCGCCGTGTCCGTGGCTGCCGGTGGTGGAGCGGCGGCATGATTTCACGCTCACCCGGCGGCATGGCGGCGAGCGCGGCGCGGCGTTCTATCAGGACGCGCTGATCTTCGCCCAATCGCAGTGGCGCGGCGGCAAGCCGGCACAGGCGATCCTGCAACTCGACAAGGCATGGGGCGCGGATCTGCCTGAGGGGCCAGGCCGCGCGGTGGATCATTCACCCTATATGGCACTGGCGTGGATCATGAAAACGGCTGCCGTCGGCAATCACGGCTATCTCGGCAATCCGGTGCGGCATTTCCAGCACCTCGCCAGCCGCATGAGCGGCCCGCGGACGGAAATCCGCACCTGGCGCGCGTGGTTCTGCATGCATCTTGCAGAGCGCCTGCTGCCGCCCGGCGGTTTCCCTCGCGACGGCCGCCAGCTCGCCCGTGAGGGATTGTTCATTCCCTCGATCGGCTGCGCCTTGGCCCACCTCGCCCGCACGGGATGGCCCGGCGAAGCGCAAGACGCACGCGCGGCTTTCGACGATCCGCCAACAAAAGCGTGACAGCGCGGCGGCGGCGGTTTTCCGTGAACCCCGCGATGGGACTGCAACCGCTCAAAGACGGCATCCGCTCGGAAGTCCGAATCGATTTCGGGGGCAACGTGCACAAGCGCTTGCGCGGCACCGATGCGGACAAGCGCTACGCCACCGAAGTGGAGGTGCTCAAGGTGCTGGAAGACCGCGGCTGCCCGTATGTGCCGCGGTTGCTCGAAGAGCATCCCGAGGAGCTGTATTTCGTCACCACCAACTGCGGGAAAATCGCCGACCAGATTTCCAAGGAAAAGGCCGACAAGCTCTTCGCCAAGCTGGAACGGGACTACGGCGTGCGCCACCTCGATGCCGAGCCGCGCAACATCACCTACTCAGACAAGCTCGGCTGCTTCTGCATCATCGATTTCGAGCTGGCGGAAATCCTCCCGCCGCCTCCCGGAATGCCCGTCCCGCCCGCGTCGCCATCACCGTGAACCCGGAGCCCGCCGCCGCCACACCACCGGTCCTCCACTGGGCGTCGCTCACGCACAGCGGATCGCGCAAGCCGCGCAATGACGACTCGCTCATCGCCTTCGCCTCCAGCCCGCGCGGTGCGGAAAACCTCGAAGCCCACGGCTTCCGCTCGCTCGAAAAGCAAGACCTCGTGTTCGCCGTTTCGGATGGCGTGGGCGGCGGCAACGCCGGCGATCTCGCCTCCTCGCTGCTGTTGGAGAAAATGTCGGAAATCATCCCCGAGACCTTCAAGATCGCGGCCTCCGGATTTTTCCCGGACTGTCTCGAGCATCTCACCGAGGCGATCCGCTCGGTGCACGAGCACATCAACGCCGCCGCCGTCTGCGAGAAGACCCGCGGCATGGGTGCCACCCTCGCGCTCGCCTGGTTCACGCCGGAAAACCTCTATCTCGCCAACGTCGGCGACTCGCGCATCTATCTTTCCCGCGAGGGCAAGCTCGAACAACTCAGCCGCGACCACACCACCGCCTGGGGCCAGTGGAAACGCGGCGAAATCCACGAGGTGCAATACCGCACGCACCCGCGCCGCTCGGCGCTCTACGAAGTGATCGGCGGCGGACACCAAAATGTCTGCCCGCATTTTTCCGCCGTGCCATTCCATCCCGGCGACCGCTTCCTCGTCTGCTCGGACGGCCTGATCGACGGCGTCTGGGAGCGCCACATCGCCGAGGCCCTGGCCGCATCCGCCGCGCCGGAGGAAACCGCCGCCAAATTGCTCGACCGCGCCGTCCGCAACTCCGGCGTCGATGACACCTCGCTCATCGTCGTGCAGGTGCGGCAGGCGGATTCGTGAGAAACTGTATGTGACAACAAGCCCATCTCCGCATGAGACCGATCCTCCCCGCCATCACTCTCGCCCTCGCCATGGGCGGTACCCTGCATGCCAACTTCGCCCCTGCCAACTGGCACAACGAGAAGTTGCTGGCCTCCGGCGGCAATCTGCGCCCGTACTTTTTCCCCGATGCGGCCGGCAATCCCCGGATCGCGGTGAAACGCGGCACCGGCTCAAACCAAGCGATTCTCCGGCTGCTTGATGGAGGACCGCCGGAATGGATCGCGGGTGCCGACACCACCATCGCCCAGAACCGGCACGGAGTGTTCGTGCCCGCGCCGGGTGGCGGCGGCTACCTGGTGGCCAGCCACAACGGCACGTCACTCAGGGTCGCGGTGTTCGCTCCCGACGGCTCGGTGACGGTCGATGCCTTGCAGTTGAGTTTCACCAGCCTCTCGGCGATCAGTGCCGCACTCGATCCATCGGGCGTTCTTCACATCGGGTTCGTGGCGGCCGGCTCCAATCTCGGCTACGTCCGCCGCAGCGGAGAGGGAGCGAACCGCTGGCGGGTGGCGGACACTTTCGCTTCCATCGGCTATCCGCTCGTCAGCACCGCCGTCGTCGCCTCGTCCACCAACGTGTCGATTTATTTCACGATCAACTCCGCCCCCAATCGCCTGGACCTGTGGCGGGCGAGGCCGGTCGAGGTCTCGGGCTTGCTGCTGGTGGTTCACGGCTCGCTGAGTCCGTTGGTCAACTCCGACAACATCGTCCAGGCAGCGCTCCGCGGCACCCGGGGCGGCGGAACCGAGCGGCTCTACTACATTGGTAGTGATGGCGGCTCCACGTGGAAGCTGCGCCGCCTGCAGAATGGCGTCGACACCAACCTTGAACTCCTCGGCCAGACCGTCGATTGCCGGGGCATCTTCGCCGCGACACCTTCGGATGGCCGCGAACGCATCGCCTGGTACGACGCCGAGGCGCGAAAGCTCCATTATCTCCGGCCGAACTCCGCGGCCGACGGTCCGCCCTACGCGGTGTCCCATCCCGTGGTCGGCAGCGGCAGCCAGACCAATGCCGAACTCGAGGGCTTCATCTTCGCTCCCGGCGACATTCCGTGCCTGCTGCACCGCGATGGCGCGGGAAACGACTTCGTGTCCTTTCCCCGCGATCGCTTCGACATTGATGGCAACGGCCGCGCGGACCTGCTCGACATCGCGTTCAACTCCCCCGTGGCCGGTCTCGAGGCCCTGCCCGTGGGCGAGGCCGTGCCGGGACTGGAGTTTTCCGCCGACCGCTTCAACGTGAGCTTTCCGACCATCGGATCCGCGACCCACGATGGCAACGGCGCGGTGGTCAGCGTGTCGGAAAATCTCCGCTGGGCGGTGGAATACTCGCCGGACGGGAGCGATTGGGACTCGGTGAACGGAGCCGCGTCCTTCAACCTGACCGCCAGCAACGGAAGCCTGCGGACTTTCACCGTGGTCTCGGAAGCCCCCGCCCCGGGAACGCATCCCCGACGTTTCGCCCGGGTGGTGGTGAGCCGTCCGGTGTTTCCTTATTAGGGTCGCTTGGAGTCCGCGCTGCATGTGATTTTCAAACCGCAAACCCTGTGAATGAGTCAAAATCACAGGATTCAGTGCGAGGGATCACAAAAAGAACAAAAAATTGGCTCTCCGTCAGTTTTGCTGAGAGTTGAAGGCGTGACACACCCGCCGTTCCGGACTCTGACAGGGGTGTGAAGATCCTGAATTTCAGAGCGTTGTAT
>JAWLDG010000013.1:0-176177 GCA_041686775.1 Luteolibacter sp.
AGCCAGAAACTCGCAATCGCCATTCAACCCAAATCGATCCCCAAGCCTTGGAAAATCAAGTCTTGCGAGCCATCATGCTGAAGCTGTGGGATGGCTGTGTCCCGTTTCCATATCGCACAAAGCGCTGAGAGTACGAAGCCTCAGCAGGAATTTCCACCGGGGGACATGGCTCGCCTTGCTGGTTCTCGGATTTTCCATTCCGGTCCATGCGCAAGTTCCCGATCTGACGGCCGGCGGCGTGCCCAATAATGCGGCATACATCAACCTCGGCCCGACCGGGATGGAGGGATGGATTTACAACGACGGAGGCGGCAGGTTGCAGGAAACCGCGGGTGCCCGCCAGATCCTGGTGACCAAGGTGGATGCCGGTTCGCCGGCCGACGGGGTGTTGGCCGTGGGTGACGTGATCCTTGGGGCGGATGGCACGGGGCACGCGCCAGTGAATTTCACCTCGGATGCCCGCAAGTCGCTGGCCATGGCGATCGACGACGCCGAGGGCCACAACCCGGCGTTGCTCAAGCTGCTGCGCTGGCGTTCGGGAGTGACCGGCACGGTATCGATCACCCTGGAATATCTGGGAGGAAGCTACACCGCGACGGCACCCAACAACTGTCCCAAGTCGGCGGCGATCCTCGAGAAGGGGATCGATCACATCATGAATCATGTGACGGGCACGGGTTACGGTGGTTTCGGCACCACGGTATTGTTGGCGGCCAACGACCCGCTCCACCCGGACAACGCGGCGCGCCAGGCGCGGGCTCAGGCCGAGGCCTACCAGTTGAACCTCACCCAGCAGCAGATCGACGACATGACTTCAGGGGACCTGACCCGTGCGATCGGCAAGCCGTGGAGCATCGGTCCGCAGTTGATCACGCAGGCAGAGTATTTCCTGCAAACCGGCGACAGCGCGGTGCTGCCCTCGATCCGCGCGCGGGCGATCCAGATTGCCAATGCGCAGAGCATCTTCGGCACCATGGGTCACCACTACTCGCTGCCCGGTCCCAACGGTGAAATCAACGGCCCGTATGGCATCGGCTACGGGCCGGTCAACAACGCCGGCATGCCCTGTTTCCTCGGCCTGATCCTCGCCAACAAGTGCGGACTGACCGATCCCGGGATCGTTGCCGGCATCGAGCGGGCGACCAAGTATTTCGCCTATTACGCCGACCTCGGCACCGTGCCCTACGGCGAAAACAAGGAGACCGGCTCGATCACCAACAACGGCAAGTCCGCGCTGGCGGCGCTCGCGCTCGGGATGGTCGGCGGCAGGGATCACGAGGCCAAGTATTTCGCCAAGCTCTCCACCTTCGGGGCCGACGAGCGCGACAGCGGTCACACCGGGCCGTATTTCAACCACCTGTGGACCCCGCTGGGCAGCAACATCGGGGGACAGGATTCGTTGGCACACTATTTCGGCCGCACCAGCTGGTTGTATGACCTGTGCCGCCGCTGGGACGGTTCCTTTGTCTATCAGCCCTACTACCAGAGCGGCGGGATCAAGGGCTATGGATCTGGCCATGAGGCCTCGTGGACGGCATTGCTGACCTATGCCGCGCCGCTGGCGCAGCTTCACATCACCGGCAAGGACGCGAATCCGGCGTTGGTGCTGGATGCCACCGACATCGCGGCCATCGACCATGCGGTCGGCTACAATCCGACGACCCGCACGACTGCCGAATTGATCGAGGACCTGAAATCGCCGCTGCCGCAGCTTCACTGGAGCGCAGGCAACGAGATCGGAGCCAACCGTGGCGCGGACCACGCCGCCATCCTGCCAACCCTGATCGACATGGCGGCCAACGGCGCCACTTATGCCGAACAGCACGGGGCACTTTACGCGTTGAACAGGATCGCCGACGATAGCACGGCCGCGGTGCTTTCCGGATTGTGCGCATCCCCGAACAGCAAGGTGCGCTACATGGCGGCGAATGCGTTGAAAAGCCTCTCGATGACGGCCAAGACCGCCCAAGCCGCCAACATCGTCAACGCGCTGGTGGCCACCGACCGGCCGCTGCTGCCGCTCGACCCGGAGAACCCGATGCATGCCGAAAAACAAGCATTCGGGCAGCTGTTGTTTGATCCGTCCGCGGGGATCTGGGGCGGTGGACGGGTGTCCGGTGCCGACCGTACCCTGCTCTACCCGGCCTTCCGGATCATTGCCACCGCGCCGATGGGCGGGACCCGTGAGTCCGCGCTCTCGATCTATCAGAACCTGACCAGGGAGGACGTGGAGAACCTCGCCGACGTGCTGGTGGATGTGGCCATCACCCAGCCGCCCGGCGAGATCATGTACCAGCACCGCGCCAATGCGATCGGGGCGATGCAGAACTACGACTTCTCCGAGGGGGTTCCCGCCAGTATTTATGCCTTCGAGGATTCGACCAAGTCGGGCCCCAGAGAGACAATCCTGGCCATCCTTGAGGCTTATGGCGGTTCCAATCTGGACGTCGTTCCGGACCCGGGCATCGTCGAGTTCTGCGAACTGCTGATCAGCAATTCCGATGATCATGACATCCAGGCCCAGGCGGTATTGGATGCGATCGCCAATGACCCGCTGCCGGCCATCCTGACACCGTTCAAAAACATCGATTGGATTTTCCCCGACGATGCAAGCGTGGAACTGCCCAACGACCGCACGATGCTTCGTCTGCACTCCACCGACCTGGCCAAGGGCGATCCCTCCTACACCTGGCGCAAGGTGCACGGGGCGGGAAAGGTGACCTTCACGCCGAATGGCACCGGTGCGGCCAAGGACACCCTGGTGGTGTTTGACGGCACCCCGGGGGTTTATACCTTCGAGGTGACCATGTCCGACACTCGGGGGCTGACCGAGACCTCCAAGACGGTGAGTGTGACCCTTTATGAAAAGGGTGGCACGCTGCCTTCCAACACCGCGCCGACGGCCAACGCGCAGGCGATCACGGTGGCGCAGGGCACGCCGACGCAAGTGGTCCTGACCGGTTCGGATCCGGATGGCCTGCCATTGAATTATTCAGTGACCGGTTTTCCGGCCCACGGTCATCTCGGCGGCAACGCCCCCTATCTGGTTTACACCGCGGATGCCAATTACACCGGTCCGGACAGCATCACCTTCCAAGTGATGGACAGCGAGGGGCAGCTCGATACCGCGGTGGTGGGCATCACGGTGGACCCGGCGGGTGCGATCGGCACCGCCGTGTATGAACCTTTCGACTACCCGGCCGGGTTGTTCAACGGCTCGGCGGGCGCGACCGAGATCGGACTCGACGGCTCGTGGAATGCGAATTCGGGAATGAACCTGATCGGCGGCTCGCTGGACTATGGCACGCTGGCCACCGATGGCGGCTCGATCGGCAACCTGACTGCCGCGGCGAGCTACGGCGGCTCGCGCGCCATCAACCCGGCGGCACTGGCGGGCAACGGACTGCTGGCGGACGGCGCCACCCTCTGGCTCAGCGCGGTCATGGGCCACTCCGGCAGCAGCTACAACCAGAAGCTGTTCCTGGCTCTGGCCAACGACCGGTTCTCGACCAGCGGCAACACCTACTCCATCAACAACGACGGGCTCCAGTTGGGGGCGGGTGTGGGCATTTCGATGTCTAACAGCCAGGCATTGGCCACTCACTTCCGGGATACCTCCTTCGGAGGGGGAACCAGCAGTCATGTGTATGGCTCGTGGACCTCCCAAAACGGTTCGATGGCCTCTTACGATCATCGGCTGGTGGTGGCCAGGATCACCTGGGGGGCGTCCTCGGACACCATCGAGATATTCCTGCCCAAGGAGGACATGGTGTTGCCTTCCACCCCGAGTTCGGTGCTGACGTTGGATGTCGACCAGTCAACTTTCGATACCCTGACCTTTTCGCGCAGCGGGGTGCCGCTGCTGGATGAAATCCGCATCGGTGCCAGCTACCACAGCGTGCTGCAAGGCACGGTGGCGATGGCGGCGGACGTGACCGCGCCGACCCCCGATCCGATGAGCTTCGCGGTGGCCCCGGTGGCGGGTTCTCCGGATTCGATCACCATGACGGCGGCTACGGCGCATGATCTGATGGGAGTCGAATACTACTTCACCTGCACCGCGGGTGGCGGCAATGACAGCGGCTGGCAGAACAGCCCGGTTTACACTGACACCGGCCTGACCCCGGGAGTGCATTACAGTTATACCGTCAAGGCGCGCGACAAGCAACCCGGTCTCAACGAGACGGCCGCGTCGGCTGCCGCGTCCGCCACCATTCCCACATCGGCCACGGTGCCCGACGTGGTGGGTGCGCCGCAGGCCAGTGCCGAGTTACTGGTGACGTCTGCCGGGCTTGCGGTGGGCACCATCAGTGATGCCACGGCCTACAGTCTGAGCGTGCCGGCGGGTCATGTGCTGAGCCAAAGCCCCCATGCCGGCAACGCCGCCGCCTACGGAACCAGCGTGGACCTTGAAGTTTCAATTGGCCAGGACCCGGCGCTGCCGACCTTGGCCGCGGCGGACATCGTCGATGATCAAGGCGGTGGTCCGGTGGAGATCCATACATTGATGACCTACACGCTGACTTTCAACGAGGATATGAATGACTCCACCGTGGATGCGGCGGACTTCTTCAATGCCGGCGATGCGGCGATCACGATCGGTGCCATCACCGAAACCTCGCCGGGCGTGTTCAGCGTGGAGGTGACCCCGACCAGCACCGGGCTGCTGCGCCTGGCCGTGGCAGCGGGCGCTACGCTGCAGGATGCCCAGGGTGATGCGCTCAACACGACTTTTGCGATCATCGACGACACGGTCGTGACGGTGAACCTTCCAGACGAAATCGTGCCGACCGTGCTCGGCATGGACCAGTCGGCCGCCGAGGCGGCGATCGTGGCGGCCAATCTGGTGGTGGGCACGATCCGCCAAATTTACGACGAAGTGGTTCCGCTGGGTAACGTTTACAGCCAGAATCCGGCGGGTGGCGGCAGCCTGCCCGGCCAGTACCCGGTGGATCTGGTGATCTCGATCGGTCCTCCGCCCGACACCACCGGTCCGGTGATGACTTCGATTGACCCGGTCGATGGCGACTACAACATCGAGGTGGATGCCAATCTGGTGGTGACCTTCAACGAGGAGGTGTTCGTCAATTCGGGCAATATCACCATCCGCAACCTGAACGATGGCACGGACATGATCATACCGGTATCCGATGCCACTCAGGTCTCCACCTACGCCAACGTGCTGACGATTGACCCGGCGGTCGATCTGGTGGCCGGCAAGAGTTATGCGGTCCGCATTGCGGCGGGAGCGGTTCAGGATGCCTCCGGCAATGGTTTTGCCGGGATTCTTGACGACTGGAGTTGGAATTTCTCGACGGCAGTGAATTCGCTCTCGAACGTGCTGTTCACCGAAAACTTCGAGGCACCGGATGTCGCGGCATACAGCCAGGGCACCTCACCGACAAACTGGGTGCGGGCCAACCAAGGATTCAATTCGAGCTACCATGGCCTGACGGACAAGGCGGGTGGAGACTTCATCGCTCCCGATCCGAACCGGCAGGCGTATGCGTTCCGTTACACCAACACGGGTCTGACCACGGCCGAGGGGGCGATCGGCACCATCACCGCGGACACCACCTACGAAGTGTCCTTCGATGTCATCCGCGACGATGGTTCCGGAGGAGATACGGCCTATTCGGTCCGCATGCTGGCCTTCAACCCCGGTGATTTGCGCAACGACTGCCGCAGCAACGGAACCGCCATCCAGTTGGGCACAAAGACAGGCAATGCCACCAGCGACGGCAACTTCACCAAGGTGACCTTCCAGGCGACCGTGAATGCCGGCGACCCTGCCGTCGGCCGCGATTTTGCGGTCCGCTTCATCGGCTCGGGAAGCAGTGCCTTGGTGGACAACGTGGTGGTCAAAACCGTGAGCCCGTTTGCGGGTGATCAGGTCCCGCCGGCGATCACGTCGCTCACTCCGGCGGACGATTCCACCCAGGTGTCGTTGGTTGACAACCTGGTGATCGTCTTTGACGAGGAAATCGCCGTGGATGCGGGCTATATCACGCTGAAAAACCTGACGACCACGGCCGAGACGGTGATCAATGTGATCGATGGAATACAGGTGCTGATCACCGGTGATACGCTACAAATTAATCCGTCGGCCGATCTCGAAACCAACACTTTTTATGCGGTGCGAATCGATCCGGGGGCGATCGTTGACCTCGCCGGCAACGGTTTCCCGGGCATTTCCGACGACATCACCTGGACATTCAACACCGGTGATGTGGATGACAGTGTCGCCCCCACGGTGCTTTCCGTGAGTCCGGCCGATGGTGCCACCGGGGTGTCCTACAGTGCCGGCCTCGGCATGACCTTCGATGAAAACGTGGTGGCCAATGCGGGCCACATCACCCTGAGAAATCTAACGGATTCGAGCCAGGTGGTGATTGATATCGCCGACAGCAGCCAGGTGTCGGTCAGCGGCACGGCGGTGACGATCACGCCATCGAGTTATCTTGGCGAGGGCAAGGACTATGCCGTGCGGGTGGATGCCGCCGCGATTCTCGACCTTGCTGGCAACCCCTATGCGGGGATCAACGATGACCTGACCTGGAACTTCACCACCTCGGCCAACAACCCGCCGGCGGTTGTCGCGTTCGATCCGGCGGATGAGGCCGTCGGTGTGAACCCGGGAGCCAGCCTGTCGGTGACCTTTGACGAGAACATCATGGTCGGGACCGGCAACATCACCCTGCGCAACCTCAGCACGATCAGTGATACGGTGATTGATGTGACCGATGCCGCGCAGGTGTCGGTGAGCGGTTCCGTGCTCACCATCAACCCGGCTGTTAGCCTGCCGGAAGGCGAGGTGTTCGCGGTGCTGATGGACGGTGCTGCGGTGCTGGACCTTGCCGGCAATGCCTTTGGCGGAATCGGCAGCGAGGCCACCTGGAACTTCGCGACCGGCGTCAGCACGGAGGGCGCGGTGTTTGTCGAGGACTTCGAGGTGGCGAGCGGCTCGCCGGACGTGAACGCGCTCGACAGCATTGATTACACCAGCATGAAGACCGGTTCAAACTGGGTTCGTGCGACCAATGGATTTGGTTCGGGCCGCCACGGCATCGTGGACGAGAGTAGCGGCCAATTCACCGATCCCAACGGGGAGCAAGCCTATGCCTTCCGTTATACCAATTCGGGCATCACCCTGGCCGAAGGCCGGATCGGTGTCCTGACAGCGGGGAACACCTATCGTGTTTCATTCTATGTCGTGGCCGATGGTCACAACAATGGTGGCAGCTACGGGGCCAGCCTGGTGACCTTTGCTCCGGGAGGGTCGCGAACCGATCTAACCAGCATGGGAGCTGGCACCTCGATGGTGTTGGCCCAGGCAACCGGCAGCTACAGCGGCGGCAGCTATCAACTGGTGACCTTTGAATACACCTCGAGCGGCACGGCGGACGCGGCGGTGCAGGGACACGATGTGGCCTTGCGGTTTAGAGGAGCCACGACTTCGGCCAATATCGACAATGTGATGGTGAGGATCGATTCCCCCGTCGGTCCGCTCGATCACTTCGCAATCTCGCCGATCGCCTCGCCGCAGACTGTGGGCACGCCGATCACCGGCATCACCCTCACCGCGCGGGACATCGACGGCAACACGGTCACCGGTTTCACCGGCACGGTGGCTTTTGGCGGCACCGGCGGATTCAGCGGAAGCTCGGCGAACTTCGTGGGCGGCGTGCTCACCGACGTGACCGTCACTCCGGCGGATTCCGGCAGCGATCTCACGTTCACCGTCGATGACGGCGCGGGTGGCACCGGTTCCACCACCATCGCCATCATCAACCCCGCGGCCAGCGCCTACGAAACCTGGGCCGAGGATGCCGCCTTCGATGCCGACTCCAACAACGACGGCATCACCAACGGCATGGCCTGGGTTCTGGGTGCGGAGCATCCCCATGCCAACGCGTCCGGCTTGAAACCCACCATCGACGCCACGAGCGATCCGGACGGCAAACTCCTTTTCGTATTCCGCCGCAACGCTGAGGCCGGAGCTGACGAGAACACCGCCATCAGTGTCGAATACGCCGGCGATCTCGGAGGTTGGACCACCGCCATCCACCAAGGCAGCGGTCCGGACGAGATCACGATCACCGAGCTCGCCAACGGCTTCGGAACCGGCATCGATCAGGTCACCGTCGCACTTCCAGCGTCGCTGGCCACCTCCGGCAGGCTCTTCGCCCGCCTGTCCGTGGTGTTCGGGGCCACGCAGCAATGACGCTGTCATGATTTGTTTCGAGTCGCGCCGTCCCGGGCTGCGGGATGGCGCGATTTTCTTTTCCATCGAATCATCTCCGCATATCATCTTCGCTCCGTGCCGGTGGGTGAAAGGCCCCGGTGATGGCGCGGGTATCTGTAATCCCGCAAGGATTCACTGCGGGGAGCCTCTCGCCACATGGCCATGAATTTGTGTCTGACATTATCATACGGACTGCTCGTCATCCCTCTCGCCGCCGCGGAACCACCGTTCGTCGCGCCGCTGGAAACCCGCCACAGCTTCCAGACCACGGACAAGGGCCTCCAGCGCCTGCACGATGAAGCGGAGAGAAAGCTGTTGGATAACCTCGTGCAATTCACCCCGTCGATGAAGGTGCTGGTCGAGGGCGGGGGGTATCCCAACGCGTGGATCGAGACGCAGCCGATGGGGGGTGAGATGTATGCCAGGCGCGACGCGCAAACGGCGCTCAACAACCAGCTGATCTTCATGCTCACGCAGCGCGCAGACGGCCGCCTGTCCGGGATGGTCATCGCCGGCGAATCCGCACGCAAGAACGATTGGCATGAGGAACCGCCGGAGGCGCATGTCTGGTTTCCCGAGGCGGAAATCCTCGCCGACTACGAGATGCTCCAGGGCTTCTGTTTTCCCGAGCCGGCGTGGCGGATGTATCATTGGATCGGTAAGGACAAGCGCTATCTCGGAAAACTCCGCGATGTGCTCGCAGCATATGACGCGTGGCTCTGGCGCACCCGCGATTCGAATGGCGACGGCATCCTCGAAACCTGGTGCGTGTGGGACACGGGCGAGGACGAATCGACCCGTCTCACCACCCGCTGGGCGCCGAACCGCTGGCCGTTCGACCAGCCGCCGGGAGCCGATGGCATGCCCACCCCGAACGATCCCAAAGTGCTCCGCAGCTACTGGCACCGTGGCGGACCTCCACCGGAGCCCGGCGAGGTGCGCGTGCCTTTCGGCTCGATGGATATCATGGCCTACAGCTACAGTGCCCGCGCCACGCTGGCGAAAATCTCCGCCGAACTCGGTGACAGCAGGGAAGGGGAGTGGCGGCGGCGCGCCGAAGAAGTTCGCCAGCGCCTCATCGACAAACTCTGGGATCCGCAACGACATGCCTGCTTCGATCTGGATCGCGACGGCAAGCGCCTGCCCGAACTGATCCACAACAACCTGCGCTGCATGTGGTATGGAATCTTCACGCAGGAAATGGCCGACGCCTTCGTGGACAAACATCTGCTCGATCCCGACGCCTTCTGGACGCCGGTGCCTCTGGTTTCCATCGCCATCCACGAGCCGCTGTTCCGCAACGGCCTGCGCAACAACTGGAGCGGCCAGCCGCAGGGCCTCACCTACCAACGCGCGATCGGCGCGCTGGAAAACTACGGCCGTCACTCCGAGGTCATCCGTCTCGGGCGCAAGCTTCTGCCGGTGCTGATCCGCAACGATTGCAAATTCACCCAGCAGTTGGACCCGCATACCGGCGCGCCCTCCGGCCAGAAACCCGACGGCTACGGCCCGATGATGCTCGCCGCCCTCGAATACATCTCCCGCATGCACGGCATCCACCTCGCCGTCGCCGAGGGCCGTGTCTGGTGGTCGGCTGTCGATGAACTGGACTTCACCACCACCCAGCGCTGGGGAGATCGCGAGTTCCGGCTGGAGTCGAAGGATGGAACGGTTCGTGCGCTGGTTGGCGGAAAGCCGGCCTTCGCGATCACCACCGGCACGCGCGTCGTCACGGACCTGGCGGGCAAGCCGCTGGAGATGGTCGGGATTTCCCCGGACACGCGGAAAGTCACTCTCACCGGGGAAACCGGTGCCCGCGATTTCACCGTGGCGCCGAATGAAGTGATCCGGATCGAAAACAATAACTGATATCATATCTTCTTCAGATGAAAAAAATACTGCTAGCATCCGCCGCGCTCACCCTGACGTGGTGTCCGCTTCATGCCGTCGAGGTCACCGCGGCCGACGGCAAGGTCTCGATCTCGAACGAGGCATTCCAACTGACCTACGATCTCAAGAACGGCACATGGTCCGGCACCGATCTCGGCACGGAGACGACTGTTTTCGCCAAGGCCCGCTTCACGGTCGATGAGATCGGCTGGAAAAAGCCGGACGGAGTTTCCCGAAGCTGGAAGCAGGCGGAAGTGGAGGACGGGTTCGGCAAGGGCCGCAGGCTCACGATCACCGAGACTCCAGGTGGCGGATACTTGCCCGTCAAATCGCTTCATCTAACCGTATATGACTCCAGGCCTTTCGCGGCGCTCGGTTTCTCGGTGACCAACCAGCGCGGTTTCCCGATGCGCGTCGCCCGCATCGGCGTGATCGACAAGGCCGCCTTCCTGCCCGGCAAAAAGCCCGCCCGCCCGCAAGTCCTGCGCGGCGGTGCCGGGGCCCAGCCCAACCGCGTGGAAAACCAGCTCGGCATCGACGCCCACAACAACCTTCTCGTCACCGGCAAGCTCGGCGACCGCCGTCACTCGCTCGTCGCCGGCGGCCTGCGTTACCGCGATTTCCTGCGGCGGCTCGTGATCGACGAAAAAAAATCCGAACTCACCGTCACTATCGAGGATCCCTACGGCAAACTCGTTCCACCAGGCACGACTTATGATGCGGTCGATACCGTCTTCCTCGATTTTGTCACCAGCGACCCCTTCGCGTCGCTCGAAGCCTACGGCATGGCCCTGCGCGAGGCCAACCAGGCCAACCCCAAACCCTACGATTTCCCCACGCTCTGCGGCTGGCTTGTTTCCCAGGGCAGTTATGGCGAGGGACGGCCGATCAACGATTCGAAATCGCTTGTCGATCAGATGGAACTCGCCGTCGGCTCGGGCCTGCTCGGCTACACGCCGGTCGCGATCCGTCTCGAACCGGATTTCTACTGCAATCACAACTACGGCGACACCCAGCAGGGATGGTGGAGCGACGTGAAATGGGCGCAATACGGCTCGCTCACGCCGCCCTACGAAACCTTCGGGAAATTCTGCGGTAAAATCCGCGAACTCGGCGGCATCCCGTTCACCTATATCCAGAGCAACATGCCGTCGAACGACTTCGCGCTCGCCCATCCCGGGTGGATGATGCGCGGCGACATCTCGCGACTCCACGCCGAGCACCGCCACCACATGCCGTACGTGAAATTCGATTTCACCCATCCCGGCTTCCAGGCGCACACGCTCGCGATGTGGAAACGCCTCGCCAATGACGGCCTGCAAGGCATCAAGTTCGACTATCCCGAAAGCGCCTGGATCCCCACCGGCGGCTTCAAGGACGAAACCCACACCACCACCACCGCCTACCGCAAGGTCTTCGAACTCGCCCGTGAAGGGCTCGGCGGCGAGGCATTCATTCACGAACGCAACCTCGGCGAATACGGCACGCCCACGCTCGACGTCACCGCCGGCATCGTCGATCTCCAGCGCGTCTGGGCCGATTCCTCGCACTTCGAGCCCGAGATGGCCTCGCGCATGGGCCTGCGCTGGTACAAGAACCGCAGCGTCTTCGGCTACTATCCGGACGGCAAGTCGTTCAAGGGCATGGACCGCGCCGCGCGCCGCACCATGCTCACACTCGTCGGCCTCATCTCCGGGCGGCTCGAACTCGGCACCTCGTTCGGACGCATGACGGCGGAGGAGCGGCACGACCTCACCCGGCTCTATCCGCTGCTCAAGGGCACCCGCTCGTTCCGGCCGGTGGACATGCTTTCGGCCGCTCCCGCCGACCCCGCGGTTTACGTTTATACCATCGATACAGATGCGGCGCAGCTCATTCTTTGCAACAACCACGACGAAGCCCGCAGCGTCGCCGCGCCGCTCTCCGGCGATCAGGCGGACAGCGGCTCGCTCGGCCTCGATCCCGCGGCGGGTTATTATCTTTACGATTTCTGGAACGACGAGTTTCTCGGCGAAATCCCCGGTGACGGGGTGGTTTCCCGCCCGCTCAAGCCGCTCCAGTCATTGGTTTACTCGCTGCGCCGGAAATCGGATCACCCGCAGGTCCTTTCCACCAATCGTCACATCATGCAGGGCTTGCTCGATCCGGCGGATTGGGACGCCGGCTCCATGACTTCCACCGGCACCGCCGAGGTGGCCGCAGGCGAGCCATTCGTCATCACCATCGCCGCCAACGGCCATCTTCCGGTGGCGGCCACCGTGTCCGCCGGCAGCGCATCATTCCGCCGCGACGGCGAACTGGTGAAGCTCAGCCTCGAAACCGACCGTGGCGCGGAGATCCGGTGGTCGCTCGCCTGGAAGCGAAACGGCGGCGAATGAAGTTTCGGCCGGCCGGTTGGCACGCTTGGCGGTTGTCGATTTCCTCATCCGCACGCCACGAAATGAGCCGCCGGCCTTGACTCGCCCGCATATTTTCGCACGGCAACGATTTTCCACTTTCCAAAATCGGGACGATCGCCTAACCCTGCCGCCCGCCAACGAATGGTGGTCGTAGCTCAGTTGGTAGAGCCCCGGATTGTGATTCCGGTTGTCGCGGGTTCGAGTCCCGTCGATCACCCCATCTTTCCCATCGGGGTTTCGCTGTGAGAATTCGCTGAGAAGTCCGGGCGGGGGAGGAGGACACCAAGCCACAGTTCCCATGCAGCCGCTGGAAAGCCGCATCCACTACAAGTTCCGCAACTCGCTGCTGCTGGCGGAGGCGCTCACCCATCCGAGCTTGGCCTATGAATCGCAGCGGCCGCACTTCGACAACCAGCGGCTGGAGTTTCTCGGCGACGCGGTGCTGCAATTGATCGTCACCGAGCAGTTGTTCCGTTTGTTCCCGGATTTCCCCGAGGGACGGCTCACCAAGCTGCGCGCGCGCGTCGTCTCGCGAAGGGCGTTGGCGCGATTTGCGATGGCGATCCACCTCGGCGATTACGTTTTGTTGGGAAAAGGCGAGGAGGCCACCGGCGGACGCAGGCGGCTGTCCACGCTGGCGGACGCCTTCGAGGCATTGATCGGGGCGGTGTATCTGGATTCCGGACCGGAAAAGGCGGGCGAGCTGGTGCTGCGGCTGCTGGAAACCGAAATCGGCAACATGACCAGCAGCCCGGAAGAGCGCAATCCGAAGGGCGAGCTGCAGGAGTGCCTGCAGGCGATCGAGCCTACCGCGCCGGTCTATCGAATCATCGGCGAGAGCGGGCCGGACCACCGTCGCGTGTTCCAGGCGGAGGTTTCCTGGAAGGATCTCGTGCTGGCCACCGGCAAGGGCAAGAGCAAGAAGGAAGCCGAGGCGCGCGCCGCGGCCGAAGCCCTGCGGGTGCGCTTGTGGGAAGTCGCCCAGGCGGAGTGACGACGGCGCGGGTCATGGCCCCCACAGCGGGCCGAGGAAATCGAGATACCATTTCCAGATTCGCCAGCCGCCGATGGCCCAGGTGAGGCAGCCGAGCGCGAGGAAGGGGCCGAATGGCAGCTGCCTGCCGAAGCCGATGCGCCCGATCACCGCGGCGACGATGGCGTAGATCGAGGCGGAGAAGAGCGAGAAAAACACCCCCGTCCAGCCGAAGAAGGCGCCGATCATCCCTAACAGGTGAATGTCGCCGATGCCCATCGCCTCGCGCGGGATGACGACCGATGAGGCGCTGCCATCGAGCGATTTAAGGTTGCCGATGTGATGCACGGTGCCATCGGGAAGTTCGATTTCCGTCTCGCGGATGACGAGTTTGCCCGCGCCGGCGTTTTCGCCGTCCACCCGGATCTCGGAGCAATCGACGATGAGACGGTCTGACTTGCGCGAGAACATGTCCCACCATGGGATCTCGTCGTCGCCGATGACGAAGTGCATCGCGTCGTGATCGTCGCGCGGCTCGCGGAGATGCCAGGGCAGCGGTTTGTCGAACTTCAGCGCTTTTTTGCCGAAGGCCATTTTGCCGAGCTGCACCACCACCCACAGCCCGCCGAAGCCGGCGAGCCAGCCGATGCCGCCGTGTTTCAAGCCATCCAGCCAGCCGCCGTCATCCATGCCGGCCAGCGCGGGCAGGCGCGGCCACAGCGCGCAGGCGATCAGCCCGGCGGCGCTGCCGGCCCAGGTGAGGGCGGTGGGGATGATGAGGTGCTCCGCGTCGATAAACGTGATGGCCACCAGCAGCGCGACGAGCAGCCACAGGAATACCACGACCTGCGGAGCCTGTGGCGCGAATTCCATCCACATCAGCGTGAACAACAGCGCGGTGAGCAGTTCCACCGCGAAGTAGCGGAAGGCGATCGGCGCGCCGCATGAGCGGCATTTTCCCCGCAGTTGCAGCCAGCTCACCAGCGGCAGGTTCAGCCACATCGGGATCGCGTCCCGGCAATGCGGACAGAACGATCGCTTCGGTTCGTTCACCGACATGCCCAGCGGCACGCGGTAGATCACCACGTTGAGAAACGAGCCGATGCACGCGCCGATCAGGAACGCGGGAATCCACCACGCCCAGTGATCGAGCGGCGGGTGGATGGTGTCGAGGAAGCCGGCAGCGACCAACCCCGTCTGTGGAAATCCATGCCATCCGGTCATAAGAAAATCGATGCGTCGGGATTCAGCGGTTGCGCCGCAGCACCCGCTCGCCTTCGCGGCAGTAGTCGAGGCGGTCGCGCGCGTGGATTTCCAGATAAGCGGGGTCTTCGCGCAAGGCCTTCAACTCGATCCGCCGGTGGTCGCGTTGCATCAGCACTTCGGCTTCGCGTTGTTCCACGTTGCGCAGACGCTCCTCCAGCTTGGCCAGCTCGCGCTGTTGCGGCACCGCCGTGGCGACCACCACGAAACCCAGTGCGATCCCGAATGCCACAAGCCCGATGCGACCCGCCCCGCGGATCATCCGCGTGCGCGCCTCCATGCGGGTGAACCTCGCCGCCTCTATGCGCTTTCTCGCCATCGCTGCGGGCAGAATGCTCAACACATGGCGGATGTCAAGACAAGTCAATGACTTGGGTGGAACACTCCATGTGCCGCGCCTGAGTTCTGGACATCCGGTTGTCACCGAGTGATAGGGAAGCCGCGTTTCATGTCAGGTCCGGAGTCCCATCGTTCGCATCTGTGCGAAAGCCACCGCGAGGAAATCGCCAGCATGCTCACCCATGCGGCAGGTGTGTTGTTCAGCGTTGGCGCGCTCGTGACAATGCTGGTAATGGCGGACGGCAGCGGTGTGAAACTCGCGTGCGCGTTGGTTTTCGGCGTTTCCCTGATAATGCTCTACGCCTCTTCCACATTGTATCATTTTTCGACCACACCTCGCTGGAAGGCCCGCATGCAGGCGCTCGATCACGCCTGCATCTATCTTCTCATCGCGGGCAGCTACACGCCCTTCATGCTGGTGACCTTGCGCGGACCGCTGGGCTGGTCGTTGCTGGCGGTGGTGTGGGCCATGGCGCTGGCGGGCATTCTGATGAAAACGATCCGCAACGGCAGGAAGGATCACTGGATCTCCACGGCATTCTATCTGATCATGGGTTGGCTGGTGCTTGTCGCGCTCGGTCCCCTGTGGCGGGCCATGCCGGCCGGCGGGGTGGCATGGCTGGTCGCCGGCGGACTGTGCTACACGCTCGGAGTCGTGTTTTTCGCATGGCGGCGCCTGCCCTACAACCACGCCGTGTGGCATCTCTTCGTGCTGGCCGGAAGCGCCTGCCACGTGCTGGCTGCCTGCCTCTTTGTTTTCTAACAAATCATTTTCCAGGGTCGTGCCCGAATTGCCCGAAGTCGAAACCACCCGCCGCGGCATCGCGCCGCATCTGGAAGGCGCGCGCATCCGCGAGGTGATCGTGCGCCGCCGCGACCTGCGTCAGCCGGTTTCCAAAAACCTCGCCAACATCGAGGGCCGCCGCTTCACGCAAGCCGGCAGACGCTCGAAATACCTGCTGCTCGGGATCGACGACGGCTCGACGCTGCTCATCCATCTCGGCATGTCCGGCAGCCTGCGGCTGGTCACTCCCGCCGACCCATGGAAGACGCACGACCACATCGGCATCACCTTCGACAACGGCATGCAGCTCCGTTTTCACGACCCCCGGCGCTTCGGGCTGGTGCTCTATCTCACCGGCGATCCGATGCGGCACAAACTGCTCGCCGGCCTCGGTCCCGAGCCGCTTGGCGACGGGTTCACGCCCGACGGGCTCGCCACCGCCTGTGCGAAACGCAGCGCCGTCATCAAACTCGTCATCATGGACGCCAAGGTCGTCGTGGGGGTGGGGAACATCTATGCCTCCGAAGCGCTCTTCCGCGCCGGCATCCTGCCGCGCACTCCCGCCAAGCGCCTGTCCAAGGCTCGCCTCGCGAAACTCGTCACCGCCATCCGCGAGGTGCTTGCCGACGCCATCCGCGCCGGCGGGACCACGCTGCGCGATTTCCTCCACACCGACGGCGAGCCCGGCTATTTCCGCCAGCAGCTCTTCGTTTACGATCGCAAGGGCCAGCCCTGCCGCGTCTGCGGCACGCCCATCCGCCACGCCGTCATCGGCCAGCGCTCCACCTATTGGTGCCCGAAATGCCAGCGCTGACCGGCGGCTTCAGAAGAGCTTGCAAAGCCGCCGTCCGCCGCATAAATCTCCGCCCGCCGCCTCCACACGGCAACAAGCGCGCTTAGCTCAGTGGTAGAGCACATCCTTCACACGGATGGGGTCGCAGGTTCGAACCCTGCAGCGCGCACCATTTCCCGATGGTTGAATTTTTATCTGTAATTTATTGGGATTCAATCAAATAAGCCAGACTTATTGATTGCGTGGACTATTCAAAAGTTGCCCTGGAACGTGAACCTTTCGAAAGGCATGTCGCGGCTTGCTTCCCCATCATGCCATAGCCACGCTCGGTCATGCTCCACTTGAAAAACAACCGGATGGTCGTCGCCTGTTTTCTCATGCTGACCGCCGTGCCGGCCATCGCCGCGCCGCCGGTTGAACCAGCGGAGGGCAAGAGCCGGCTGGAAAGCGAGCCCGGCGGGTGGCGGGACATTCTGCCCGCAGCCGACCTGAAGGGCTGGCGTCGCGTGCCCGTGCCTCCCGGAGCCGCGCTCGGACGGGCCCAGTGGCATGTGGATGAATCCAACAAGATGCTCGTGTGCGACGGCGACGGCGGCCACGACATGCTGTTGTTCGACGAGGAAATCGGCGATGCCGTCTTTCACGCCGAGTTCCGCTACACACGGATCGAGGGCACGAGCGGCTACAACAGCGGCATCTATGTCCGCAACAGCCGGGACGGCGACATCTGGCATCAGGCACAGATCGGGGACGGCAAGGGCGGCTACCTGTTTGGGCAGACCCCGGGCAAAGATGGCCAGAAACAACGCTTCAACCAGAAGGCCGCCGACGGCCGGGTGAAACCGGCGGGCGAATGGAACACGATCGAAATCACCGCAAAAGGCCGGGTGCTGACACTTTGGGTCAACGGTGCGGTGACCTGCCGCTTTGAAGATTGCGGTGTGGACAAAGGTTATCTTGGCCTGGAAGGCGAGGGCTATCGCATCGAGTTCCGCAACCTCAAGGTCAAGAAGCTCGATTGAGTTTCATCCAACATCCATCCCCGACATCCATGCGCCCGTTATTCCCATCCATTTTCCTGGCCTTCGTTCTTGGCACTGCGTCGCACGCGGACGCACCGTGGAAACCGCTCTGGAACGGCCGCGATCTGAGCGGCTGGTCCACCTGGTTGCAAAAACCCGATGCAAGCTCCGAGGTTCCGGGTCTGCAACGCGACGCCAAAGGAAAATACATTGAGGCGATCGGGTCGAACCGCGATCCACTCAAGGTCTTCACCGTGGTCGAGGAGGACGGACGGCCCGCCATCCGGATTTCCGGCGAAGTGTTCGGCGAACTGCGCTCTGGCATGTCGCTGGAGAATTACCGGCTGCGATTGCAGTTCAAATGGGGCAAGGCGAAATGGCCGCCACGCCACAAGCCGGACACACCGCGCGACAGCGGCCTGCTCTATCATGTTCACGCGGAACCCGGTGCCGAGGGTCGCACCTGGGCGCGCTCGATCGAACTCCAGATCCAGGAGCGAGATGTCGGCGACCTGTATGCGGTCGGCTCGGAAATTTCCGTGCGTTCGACACCACGCCAAATCGGCGAGCATGTGGTATTCGACTACGACCCGCAGGGCGAGTTCCGCGTTTTCTCCCAGGTCCCGGGCAAGCAAGGGCGTTGCATCAAGCAGCCCGACAACGAAAACCCAAGCGGCGAATGGAACACGGTCGAGTTGGTGTGTTTTGGCGAAGACTGCATCCACATCGTCAATGGCGAGGTGGTGATGCGCCTGCATGGGCCAAGACGGATCGATGGTCCGAACCCCGTTCCCGTCACTGCCGGACCCATCATCCTGCAGTCGGAAGGTGCGGAGGTTTTCTACCGTGACATCGAGTATGTGCCGATCACCGCCATGCCGCCGGAGTTTGTCGAGCCATCCTTCCGCAGCCTCGCCGTTGGTGCGACTCCGGAAAGCGTCGTCAGGGGTTTCGACGGCAAGCTCTATGTGACCCTGATGGGTGTCCAACAAAAGAAGGGGGACGGCGATGGCGGGATCGTCAGGATCGATGGCGACACGGTCACCCCCTTTGTCAAAGGGCTCGACGATCCAAAAGGCATTGTGTTTGCCGGCGGAAAGCTCATCACCACCGATCACGACACGGTGTGGGCGATCGATCGGGACGGGAACAAGACCGCCCTCGCCGCGCCGAGCGCGTTTCCCAAACCACCGGTTTTTCTCAACGACGTGGCCGTTGAACCGGGTGGCAAGTCCATCCTCGTCACCGACATGGGCGACCTCAAGGCGATGTTCGCGCCCGACGGCTCCCTCTGGCCGCTCGACAGCACCGAGGCGGCAAAGCTGCCGTCGCTGGGCCGGCTTTACCGGATCACCCTCGATGGCAAGGTTTCAGTCGCGATCGACCATGCGCCGGAATTTCCGAATCCCAACGGCGTCGATGTCCTCGCCGATGGCACGATTCTGATCGCGGAGTTCTTCCGTGGCACGCTGCTGGAATGGAAGTCCGGCAAGTGGCGGCAAATCAGCGGGGATCACCGCAGCGGTGACGGGATCGTCAACGACGGAAAGGGCAATCTCTATCTAACGGAAGTTTTCTCCGGTCGCGTCTGGCACATCAAGGCCGCCACCGGTGAAAGGAAACTGCTCGCGACGCTCCAGTCCGCCGCCGACCTGATCCTCGACGACGAGAACTGCCGGTTGATTGTCCCGGATTCCAAGGCGGGCCTGCTGGTTTTCATCCCCTTGCCCTAGAAGCATCTGCTTCGCGCTGTCGCGCCCGCTGATGGGAAACGGAATGGGCGAATGCACGCCATGCGGACCGGCTCACCAGCTGTATCGAGCGGTGTAGGTGAGGGTTTTTTCCTCGTCGGGTTGCAGCGGCACGGTGAACTCGATGGTTTGCGCGTCCTTCTTTTCGAAGGTCGCGGACGGGTTTTCGATCTCCCAACTCGACCAGCGCCACAGCGGCTCGCGGACCACGATGGTGCGGGCTTCCTTGGAGCGGTTCTTCACTTTCACCTCGACGCTCTCACGCATCCAGTTCTCGCGGTCGCGGCGTTGGAAGTCGGTGATTCTGCGTTCGCCGACCAGGTCGAAGGCATTGCCGGTGTAAATGCTCAGTTCCTCGTTGGACGGGGTGTGATCGATGTTGTTCTCGCCGACAAACTCCAGATTGCCGTCGGCATCGTCGGAGCGGTAGAAGCGGACGCGGCCGGCGGGCAACGGCAGGCCGAGGCCGCTCTCCTCGTCGTTCTTGAATTCCCAGTAAATCGCCACGTCCTTGGGGAACTCCTGGCCTTGCAGCGGATTCTCGACGCGCCCGCCGTGGAAGCGGTGCATCGAGGCTCCGGCGTACACGTATTTCTTGCGCGTCCTGACCTGCGGCGAGCGGATGAACTCGACTTGCTTCGTCTCCTTGTCACGGATCGTCAGCGGGCGGGGCAGGGTGTAGAGATGGAAGTCATCGAAGGCCTTTTGCTCGACTTTCGCCTCCGCCATGTCCAACGTCGCGGTCCGCATCATCATCTCCGCGCGCGGGGATGCCTCGGGTTGGATGATGTTCACGTCGCCGGCGACGAGTTTCACCTTGGCCTCGTCGAAGCCGGTGCCGCTCTGGTTGTTCACGGTGACCCAGCCGCTGAGATTGACGATTTCGCCTTTTTCGGGAGCCACGATGTTGTAGTCCGCCTTCCATTGGAAACCGTTGCTCAGGTAGGAAAGCTGGGCGTCAAAAGCGACGGCATCCCTCGCCGCGATCCGCCAGGTGAGGGTGGGACGCAGGATCGAGCCGTCGGAGAGCGCGGGAAACAATGGCTCGCCGGGAAGCTGGAAGCGCAGCTTGCCGTCCACCTCGATGATCGGGTCCTCGTTGCCGCGGCCCGGCACATAGCCGGAGCGGACGATTTTTCCCGCGACCATTTCGACCTTGCCGTCCTGATAGACCGTGCGGAAATCGATGGTTTGTCCCTCGAAGTGCCTCAGCAACAGCCCGCGGCTCACCGGGTCGTTGCGATAGGATTGTTCGAGGATGGAAAACGCCGCCTTGCCCGCGGGGTCGCGCAGCACCACCGAGTCCGGCTGGACCTGGGCGGTGGCGCGATCGAAGGACACGGTGTTTTCGCCGGCCTTGAGGTCGAGCTTCAGCGATTCGCGGACCACCGCGAGGTTGCGGTTGTAGATAGTCAGCGCGGTTTCGGCGCTCACGGCGGTGGTCAGCGCGGCGGTCAGGAGCAGGGTGGTTTTCATGGTTTGGTTCGGTGGGTTCAGGATCAACCAAGGAAGCGGAAGCCTCACGATTTGGCTTTCTTCTGCCTGCATGACACGCCAAGCGTGCAATTCTTGGAAGAAATTTTTGAATTCCGAAACTTTCAAGTCAGCCACTCCGCATATCCCGCCACAACGCCTGCGCGGTTTTGCGCAGGCGATGCGGAGTCCGGTCATGGACACGCATGCGATCTTTTTCAAGCCGATGGCTGCGCCCAAGCAACCGAACCTCGTATCCGTCACGACCATCAATCCGGATGGCTCGCGGTATTTCCTGCATCCGTCGGATGTGCGCGGGCGCTGGAACGTGGCACGGCGGTTGGTGGGGGTGTTGCTCATCGCGATTTACGTGCTGCTGCCGTGGATTCCGATCAATGGCGCGCCGGCCGTGTTTCTGGATGTGGAAAACCGGATGTTCCACCTCTTCGGGCTGACGCTGGTGCCGCAGGACCTGTGGGTGATGTTTTTCGCGGTCAGCGGGCTGGGCTTCGGGTTGTTTTTCGTCACTTCGCTGCTCGGCCGGATCTGGTGTGGCTGGGCCTGTCCCTACACGGTGTTTCTCGATCATGTGTATCGCCGCATCGAGCGCTGGATCGAGGGCGACGCGCCGGCGCGCCGGGCATTGGCGGACGCGCCGTGGACCGTCGGCAAGACTTTCAAGCGGGTGGTGAAACATCTCGCATACGTACTGGTCGCGGCGGCCATCGCGCATGTGTTTCTTTCCTACTTCGTCTCGCTGCGGCGGCTTTACGGCTTCATGCAGGAAGGTCCGATGCAGCACCTCACCGCCTTCGGCATCGTCACCTTCCTGACGCTCGTGCTGTGGTTCTGCTTCGGCTATTTCCGCGAGCAGTTCTGCATCATCATGTGCCCGTACGGCCGCCTGCAGAGCGCGCTCACCGACGACGATACCATCAATGTCGGCTACGACGTGAAACGCGGCGAGCCCCGCGGCCCGAAGGGCAGGGTGGAGGGTGACTGCATCGATTGCCACCGCTGCGTCAATGTCTGCCCGACCGGCATCGACATCCGCAACGGCCTGCAGCTCGAATGCATCGGCTGCACCGCCTGCATCGACGCCTGCGACGACGTGATGGTGAAGGTCGGGCGGCCGAAGGGACTGATCCGCTACGATTCGTTCAACGGCTTCGCCGGAAAAACTCGCCGCTTCCTGCGCCCGCGGATCTATGCCTATTGCGGTTTGGCCGCGATGGGCTTGCTGGCGCTCGCGCTGGTGGCCTCCAAGAAGGCGCGACCCTACAATGCCACGATCTCGCGCGTCGGCGGCACCGGGTTTTACAGCGATGCCCAGTCCGTGCGGAACATCTACAAGGTGCGTTTCATCAACAAACGCAACCAGACCGCCACGGTGACCATCCGGCTGGGCGGGGGGACGCCCGCGGGCTACGAACTGAGTGGCGCGGAGCAGACATTCACGGTCAACGCACAGGACGAGATGTCGCGCACCTGCGTGGTCATCGCCCCGGCCGCCGCCTATGCGGGGCCCGCCGACATCGTGCTCGACATCCACGCCGAACCCGGCGATGTGACATTGGAAAAAACCGTTCGATTTCTCGGCCCCAATCCTTCCTCATTGCAAACCGACAACCCATGAGAGCCATGAAAAAAACCGCCGCCTTCCTCGCCCGCCATCCCTGGATCTACGTGCTGCTGGCATTCGTGCTGCTCATCACCGCCTGGTCCACGCTCATCACCATCGCCGCCAAGCACTCGCCGCAGGTGATCGAGGTGAAGAGGTGATGGTCATCAGTTATCAGTTATCGAATGACCACATTCGCCGCATTGGTTGTCGGGTTGGCCACGAGCCTGCATTGCGCGGGCATGTGCGGGCCGATCGCGTGCGGTCTTGGCACGCTGGCCAAGTCCGAGAGCGAGCGGCTCACCGCCGCCACGCTTTATCACGGGTCGCGGCTCCTATCCTACGCCCTCATCGGCGCGGTCTGCGGGGCGATCGGCCGCCAGCCGCTGGGGTGGTTTTTCGATTCGCCCGCGGTGCTGCTGCCGTGGGTGCTGGTGGCGGTGTTGCTGATGATGGCCTTCGGCTGGGACAAGAAGGTGCCGCGGCCGGCGCTGTTCAACCGCCTCACCGCGCGCGCCCGGCTCAAGGCGGGCGGTTTCTCGGCCTACGGCGGTGCCACGGCGATGGGTTTGCTCACTCCGCTGTTGCCGTGCGGACCGCTGTATCTGGTATTTGGCGCGGCCCTGCTGGCGGGCTCGGCGGCGAAGGGCGCGGAGTTCTTATTGGCCTTCGGGCTTGGCACCGTGCCGCTGTTGTGGCTGGCGCAGCACTCGTTTCACCGCATCCGCGCCAGGCTCACTCCGCGGGCCATGGGGCGCTTGCGCCGCGGACTGGCCTTTGCCACCGCGCTGATGCTCATGTGGCGGCTCCACGGCACCATCCCGCCACAGTTTTACGGCGGCATGCCGGCGGAAAAGGACGATCTGCCCGCCTGCTGCCATTGATGCCGGTTGGACGGTTGACGGATCGGGTATCGCTGCTTTGGTGACACCATGACCCGATTGCTTTTGCTCGGCTTGCTGGCCGCCGTTTCCGCCCGCGCGGAACTGGTGGAGAACACCGTGACCTATCAACAGGGTGAAACCACGTTGGAAGGCTTCCATGTGTATGATGACTCGAAATCCGGGCCACGTCCCGCGGTGCTGGTGGTCCATCAGTGGACCGGGTTGTCCGATTACGAAAAGCGCCGCAGCCGCCAGCTCGCGGAGATGGGATACAATGTGTTCGCTGCGGACATTTATGGAAAAGGCGTGCGTCCGCAGCCGCCGGAATCCGGCAAGGAGGCGGGAAAATACAAGAGCGATCGCAAACTGTTCCGTGCTCGCCTGATGGCGGCGCTGGAGGTGCTCAAGGCCGACAATCGCACCGATCCCGCGCGTGTGGCGGCGATCGGCTACTGCTTCGGCGGCACCGGCGTGCTGGAAATGGCGCGCGCGGGAGCGGATGTCGCTGGCGTGGTTTCCTTCCACGGCGGCCTTGGCGCGGCCGATGGCATGGCCGCTCCCGAAGGCGGAGTCAAAGCCAGGGTGCTGGTCCTGCACGGTGCGGTGGACCCATATGTTCCACGCGACGAGGTGGCCGCCTTCGAGGACGAAATGACCGCCGCGGGCACCGACTGGCAGCTCGTTTCCTACGGCGGCGCGGTGCACAGCTTCACCCACAGGGAAGCGGGCGACGATCCGTCCAAAGGCGCGGCCTACGATGTAAAGGCCGACCGCCGTTCATGGCAGGCGATGGAAACGTTCTTCGCCGAAATCTTCGCGGAGTGATTCGTCCGCTGAGGTTCACATGTCATGCGACGGGTGGAGCAGAGCGCTGTCTCAATCAGTTAGGTGTCGCGCGTTCATGTTCGCCCTTGATCGGAATTTTGGCGAATTCCCGGAACCGCCGGCCGGGCAGGAAATGTTCCTTGATCGCATAGGCAATCGATTGATTGTCAAAGTAATTGGGATGGTCTGCCGCAAGCGATTTTTGTTGGCTGTCGGTCACCTTGGGTGACAGGTTTCAGGCATGGCCGAGCGGACCTTTCTCTCTCTTGCCGAGCAGGTGACGGAGGTTCTCAAAGAGGTCATGCTGGGAGTGCCACACCCAGCACGGTGACCAATTCGTTGATCACCGGAGCCACTGGCGGAACCTTCAAATTCAACGACCTCACGCTCTCCGCCATTTTCCATCTCTGCTTTGCGAGTTGTTCACTCCCTGTTTCATGAAATTCCATTACACAAGTCTTTCATTGCTGCTTTTGGCCGGCACGCTCCACGCACAGGAGCAAATCGCCGATGTCCTGAACGATCCCGCACTCAAAATGTCGCGGGCTTCGGACCGCGCGAAGATAGTGGCGCGGATCGGGGCGATTGAGAACAAACGCCTGGCTGCGGCCCACAGCAAGGCACGCAAAAAGCCGGACGGCACGATTGAGGAACTGGTCGCTTTCGAGGGGGAAAATCCGCGCTACCTCACCACCATGAATGTGAATGCGGCCATCTCGACCGGGGCGAGCTGCTGCAATCTGCACCTTATTCCCTCCATGGCGCGGGCCTGATTGTCGGGGTATGGGATGCGGGAGTTGGCAGCGACACCCATCAGGAATTTCTCCTGCCCGGCGGGGTCTCTCGCTTGGCCAGGGTCGATTCGACCTACGTCGGCGCCCACGCCAGCCACGTCGCTGGCACGATTGCCGCAGCCGGGGTGAATCCCGCCGCGTGCGGTATGGCAAATGCGGTCCGGATCGATGCCTATTCCCGGGCCAATGATCTCAGCGAAATGACAAGTCGTGCCGCGACCGGACCCGATCAGCAGTCTACGCATATCTATCTGTCGAACCACAGCTATGGATCGATAAGCGGTTGGAGCGGCAACATCTGGTTTGGCGATGGCACGGACGCCAACGCCGCTGAGTATGGGTTCGGCCGCTACGAGAGCTTCACCCGCAACCTCGATACGCTGGTCAGTCATGCGCCATACTATCTGGTTTTCTGGTCGGCTGGCAACGAGCGCACAGACAATCCGGAACCGGGCACTATTGTCCGCCTCTCGCCCGTTGGCGAAGACGGCACGGAGTTGCCCGCCTACGATCCGGCAATACATCCTCCCGGCGATGGCATCTATCGAAACGGCTACGAAACCATCTCCGCCGAAGGCATTGCCAAAAAAATCGTCACCGTAGGAGCCATCCAAGATGCGGCTAATGCCGGACTACGTGACACGGCCATGGCCAGCCTCACCGACTTCAGCTCCACTGGCCCGGCTGATGACGGACGCATCAAACCCGACCAGGTGGCCAATGGCGACAGTGTCTATTCGACCCTGGTAAGCGATGCGGAATACGGCGTGATGAGTGGCACCAGCATGTCCTCACCCAACGCCTGCGGTTCGGCGGCCTTGCTGGTGGATCTCTACAGCAGGCTTTTCTCCGGAAGTGCCATGCGCGCCAGTACACTCAAGGGCTTGCTCATCCACACCGCGGACTATCTGGGCACCCCGGGTCCTGATTACCTCTACGGCTGGGGGCTGATCAATGTGCGCAAGGCAGCGGATCACCTGATTTATCACGACAGTTTTCCCACCCGCCAACGTCTGACCGAAGACGAACTCACGGGCATGCTTCCTTTGAAATTCCACAGCTTCGAATGGGACGGCGTTTCGCCCCTGCGAGCGACCCTCTTCTGGACGGATCCGGCGGGGCTGGCAACCGAGGTGCACGACTCGCGGGTGCCGACTCTGGTCAACGACCTCAATCTCAAGCTGATCGCTCCGGACGGCAGCGAATATTTCCCCTACGTCATGCCCTTCGTAGGCACATGGACCACCGAGTCGATGGCACTGCCCGCGACCACCGGTGTAAATTACACCGACAATGTCGAGCAAATCCGTCTCAATGGCTCCGCGCAAGCCGGCACCTGGCAGGCTGTGGTGTCCTACGTCGGTCCCCCTGATCAACGAGGCCCAGGTTTACAGCCTGTTGATTTCGGAAGAGGGCGATTCCCTGAACATCGACACTGCCCCGCCAAGCCCCGATCCTCTCGGTTGGGCGCGGTCCCCCGAAGCCGGTGCCGGACCTATCCTCAAGTCCATAGCCGGGACCTACTTTGCCGGCCGCACCGTCACCGGAGCCACGGCCAGCAACATCCCGTGGACGCTCAACGGCGTGAGCAGCCCCGGCAACCTCAAGACGACAGGGAACTTCAACCTCTTCAATACCGACAATGCACAGGACCATTTCGCGCCGAATCGAAATTTGATCAACAATGGCCCCTGGACCCTCCAAGTCCCGCTTAACCTGAGCGATGCCTCATTCATGCTCACCGATGTCGCGCTGGACTACCAGCACTTCAACAACCTCGGCAATGATCAAAGCGCCGAGCGGACGGCGGACTGGACGGTTACCTTGACCGGTTCAAGTTCGGGCCTGCTTCGCAGCGTGGAGGTCGATGGCGTTCCTAGTTTATCCGGCATCGCCACCGCCGTCTTCGGTCCGCCACTGATGCTCAGCGATACCGAAACCTATGTCCTCTCCATCACTGCGACCGGTGGTGATTATGCCACTCACACCGGTCTCGACGCGCTTTCCATTAACGGCCAATTCGGCATTTCCGGTGACCCCGAAACCGAAATCACCATGACTGCGGCCACTGCCTTCGATCTCGCGGGCGTGGAGTATTACTTCACCGAAACCTCCGGCAACGTGGGTGGTGACGACAGCGGCTGGCAGGACAGCCCAGCCTACCTTGACTCCGGTCTGATCCCCGGCAACACCTACACCTACACCGTGACGACCCGGGACAAGAGCCCGATTCAAAACACCAGTTCCCCTTCCGCCCCGGCATCGCCTGGTTCCTCGGCGCGGCCAACCCGGCAGCCAATGCCACCACGCTCCTGCCAACCGCGGACCACACATCCGATCCGGACTATTTCATCTTCACCTACCGTAGCAATGAGGAGGCCGTGGCGGCTGGCGCGCAGGCATCGGTGCATTATGGCGGCAACCCAACGAACTGGCTGCCGGCGGTGCATGATGGAGTCAATGTGATCATCGATGACAGCGACGACACCGTGGAAGTGTGGATTCGACGCGCCCTGGCCCAGGACGGCAGGCTTTTCACCCGCCTCAAGGTGGTGATGCCGCCGCCGTGAGACGGCATCTCTGCACGGAATGATCGTTCATTGTCAGGATTCGCCTATTGGCCGAGCAACCGGTTTCCGAACAGCAGGAACACGGCGAGCAGCAGGAAGAGCACGGCGAGGGCGATCTTGACGGTGAAGGTGTGCTTTCGCTGGAAGGAAATGAGCGATTCGGAGCGCAGGCCGCCGTAGGCGAGGAGGAAGATGACGATGAGCGGGAGGATGAAGGCGAGGTTGTAGATGGCGAGCCAGAGCACGGCGTCGAGGCGGCCCTGGTGGATCTGATAGACGATGGGCGCGTAAACCTGGCCGGTGCAGGCGAGTTCGAGGAACGAAATGACGATGCCGGAGAGGAAGGCGGCGATGACGAAGCGGCGGGCGCGCGCGCCGCTGCGGATCACGCCGCGGATGCGGTCCTTGAGCATGGCGGGGAGTTGGAGGGTCATCTCGTCCATGCGGCCGGCGCGGGCGCTCAGGGCGTCGCGGAACGAAAGCGCGGCGGCGACCAGTGCGAGCGCGGCGAAAACGAGATTGAGCCACTTTTGCAGTCCGCCGATGCGGGCGTGGAGCACGTCGAGAAACTGATGGAAGATGAATCCCGCCGAGAAGTAGGCGAGGAACACGGCGGAAATGAAGGCAAAGCCTGTTAGAAGCATTTCGCGCGGCGTGCGGCGCGCGATCTGGAGGTAGGACAGGAAGAAGATGATGGTGGCGAAAGCGCAGGGGTTGATGCCGTCGAGCAGGCCGGCAATGAGCACCACCGGCAGGGTGAGCGCCTGATAGCGACGGTCCACCTCGCGCTCCGCCTCAACCGCCTCGGCGGTTTCGATTTCGCGCCACGAATCGTCCTGATCGATGGCCATGGTGTCGGCCAGCAACTTGGTCACGGCGGCGGGGGTGATTTCCGGGCCGATGACGAATCCCGCCTGGGTGAAAATCGCCGGCGCGACCGTCTGGCGGGTGGATGGGACATCGAGACGGTTGCAGAGCGCCTGGTTGAGCACGGTGCCATCGGGCGAGAGGATGTTGTGCTCGATCACGCGCAGCAGCGGGAAGTCGCCGCGCAGGCTGTCGAGCATCTGGCGGGCCTTGGCGCAGTCGGCGCAGCCGGGTTTGAGGAAATAGACGACATCGAGCGATTCGCGTACGATTTCCCGGTCGTCGTTTTTCTCCGGTGCCAGCAGCGGTCCATCGGTTGTTTCGGAGTCCGGCACGGCGGCCTTGGCGAGATCGGCGAAGGTGAAGAGGCCGTTCGCGAGTCCCGGATTGACGCGTGCGTTGAGGAGCTTGAGCTTGTCCGAATCGATCGTGGAGGTGTCGATCACGGTGAGCAGGGGACGCAGCGCGGGGGTGGCGCGTTCGGCGTTTTCCTCGAGCCAATCGGCGATGCGCCGGGCGGAGTTGTTGTCCTTCGGTTGTTGCGGCAGGAGTTTGGCGAAGGCGTCGAAGTCGATGGACGAACCGCGGGTGAGCAGGGCGAACGAGGACTCGAAGCGGACCAGCGGCGAGGGGTCGGTGGCGGCGAGTTTGCCCAAGAGGGCGGTGGTTTCCTCATTGATCCGCGGCGGGGTGGCATTGCGGCCATAGACGTAGTGGTTGTCGCGCGTCGAGAGGGCATCGGTGAAGTAGTGTTGCCACGAATAGTTCTGGCGGATGACGCGGTCCGGCAGGACGGCGCGGACCAGCGCCTCGGGGTCTTCGGCGATGGCGGCGGCGGCTTTGTTGAGGTCGGCCGTGCGCAGGCTGAGCAGCGCGTGCCACGCGGCGCGGCGGACGAGAGGTTCGGCGCTCTTGGTGTTTTGATCTAACAATCTCCGTACGGATGTATCCGCGCAGTGGCGGGCGGCGACGCAGGCGAGCACCTTGAGCGGCACCTCCGCCTGCGTGTCGCCGAGCACTTCGACGCACCACGGGCGCATCATCGACGACATCGAGCGGGCGATGGATTCGAAGCGGTAATCGTAAGCCTCGTTCGGTTGCAGCGGCGCGGCGGGATCGCTGAGGTCCTCGAAGACCAGCGAGATGAGCGCCTTGGCCTGCTCGTTGGAAAGCGCGCAGCGGATCGCGGCCGAGCGGACTTCCGCCACCGGATCGCGAAGCAGCGCGGTGAGCAGCGGCAACGCGCCGGCGGACGAGGGTTCATACAACTGATAGCAGATGGTCGTTTTGCGGGAGGTGTCGTAATCCGGCAGTTCTTCGAGGAGTTTGGCATATCCCTCGTCGTGGCCTGCGCGGGCGAGTTGCAGCGCAGCGTGGAATCGCTGGCCGGGCGAGCTTTCGGGCGTGAGCCGGGCTTTGAGCGCGACGAGAAGTTCGCCCATGTCGGATTGCGGCAGGGATGGAAGCAGCGCGGAGTTCTCCGATGCCTCGCCGAAGGGGACGAGGAAGGCGTCGTAGAGCGGATCGAGCGCGGTGGGTTCGCGCGATCCTTGGATAAGTTCGGCGACCGTGAGCAGGCGGCGATCGACCGCGCCACCTTTCGACGGCGGCAGTCGAAGGTTTTCCAAAATGACATCGGCCTTGGCGGGTGCCGCGTCGTCCTTCAGCGCGGCGACCAGCAGGCCGAGCGTGGCGGGGAGTTTGACGTGATCGTCGTCGGCAGCGAGCGCGCGCAGGGCGATGCAGGCGACGTCGGTGTCGGAATCGGCGGCGAAGCGCTGGAGCAGTTCGACCGGCGGCGAGCTTTCCGAAATGGCGCGGACGGTCGCCATGCGGACTTCGGCGGGTGAGGCATCGAGCGCGGCGAGCATTTCGGCATCCGGCTTGCGTTTCATGGCACCGTAGGCCGCGAACACCATCGGGATCATCGCGGGGTCGTCCGCCATCTTGCGTTTCAACTGCGGCAGGGCGTCGGTGGCCGCGAGTGCGACGCAGGCCTTGATGGCGGCGGAGCGGACGAACTCGTCGGGATCGTCGAGCAAGGCGACGGCCCTCCCGCGTGCCGCGCGGGTCTTGCGTTTCTCGATGTATTCGAGCGCGGCGGCGCGGACCCGCCAGCGTTCGTCGTCGAGTAGGGCGATGACCGGCGCGTCGCTCCCGGTGGTTTTCGCTCCGCTGCCGGAAGAGAAGGGTTCGCCGCTGCCGGAAACGAAGATCGATGCCTGGATGGCGGTGATGAGCAGGTCCTCGTCCAGGTGGTCGAGGAACCGGGCGATGAGCGAGGCGCTTGCATGGGTGCGGATGTCCTTGAGCCGGCGCAGCGCGCCGTGGATCACGTTGACGTCCGGCTCCTTGGTTAGAAGAGGCGCGAGCAGATCCACCGCAGGCTCGCCGCCGGCGACGAGCATGGCATCGATGGCGGTTTCGCGGACCAGCGGGTCGTTGTGAGTGATGAAATCACGCAGGATCGGCACGGCGGACGGACCGCTTGAGCGAATGGTTCCGAGCGCGGCGAGCAATTGGTCGCGGTTTCCGAACGCGAGGTGGCGGGCGAGCGTGGACGCCTGGTCGCCGAAATGGCGGGCGAGCGTGATCTGATACTGCGCCTCGCGGATGCGCGCGCGCGATCCGGCGGGCAGGGTGGGGGTTTCCTGGAGGAAGGTCTCGAGATAACCGACGGCGGGCAGCCCCTCGGTTTGCCACATGCGGCGGGCACGGGCGGCCATGTCGTTGTCGCCGACGAGCAGGTCGCGCAGCCAGGCGCGGCGCTGGTCGTCGCTGAAAAGGCCGTCGCGGTCGGTGGTTTTCTTGCCTGTCCACGCGCGCCAACGCGCGAGCGCGGCGGTGTTTTCGGGCGACTCGGCGGGCGTCCATGGATTGTAGCCGAGATCGCCGCCGGCCATTTCCTCCAACAGCTCCAGGGAAGCGAGGCGCACGGCGAGCAGCGGGTGGTCGAGCAGGGCGACGAGCGCCTGGACGGGCGGTTCTTCGGCTTCGAGGATGGCCTCGCGGATCAACGGCCGGTCCTCGGACGAGGCGAGGCGCGGCAACACCTCGGCGAGCGTGCGGACATCGAGCGTGCCGGCGCGGAAACGGGTGAACGCCTCGTCGGATGGGTTTGGGGTTTCGGCAGCCGGTGGGGCGGGCTGAAGCCCGCGCTCCATTTCCTCATCCTGGGCGTGGCAGAAGCAAGTGGCGGCGAGCGCGGCTAACAGGATGCGAGGCATGGCATGCGACGCTGCATTATTAAAACGCGCCGAAGAAACCGCTGAATCACTGGGAACCGCTGAATTCACTGGATCGGTTTATGTGATGACGTCGGCATTTCCGGCACGCCTTTCAGGGTGCACATCAAAGGGAATCGCAAACCCGGGGTGGTCGTCGCTATCGCACCTCGACCCCGGGCTGTCTTCTGTAATCCTTTCAGGATAATGATAATTGGCTTTTTCATTTTCCAATCCATGCAGACATTAGGCTGAATGGCTGTATTCCATTATATCAATGCAGCAGCGCATAGGCTAGGATGTTGGCGTTGATTTCCATGGCATTGCGGATCTCATTGCCGCCGCAGCAGCAGCAGCCTTCGGCGTTCGAACTGTCGTTGAGTCCTTCCTTGGTATAAACCACGACGATCTTGCCGTTGTGGGTGAGACCTTTCAGCGAGACATCCGGGCCGGCGTGGCTGAGCTTGAGTTCCTTGATGCTGAAAATCGTGCGGAAGATCTCATGGCTGAGCGGGATGTCCTTGAGGCAGTCGTTGCCGAAGATCGCCTTGATCTCGCGCTCGAAGGAACGCGCCCAGGCCTCGTTCGAGCAGGATGCGGAGGCGAGCAGGAAGCCGCCGTTTTCGAGATAGCGTTTGAGGTTTTCCCGCTCCTTGGCGGTGAGCAGGAAATCGCTCTCGCCGGTCATGATGACGAAGGGGATGCGGAACAGTTCGTCGTCGGCGAGCTTCACCGCCTTGAACCGGCGCTGGGTGGCGATCGAGGTTTTCTGTTGGACGGTGGTCAGGAACTCGTCGGAGAAACACTTCGAGGTGCGGGTGCCGGCGTAGATGAGATTGCCGCATTCGACGGCACCCTCCTTGGCAAGGGTAAATGCTGAAATGCTTAAAAGCTGAAATGCTGAAATGAGGAGGAGTTTCATGGTTTTCTTGATATCACGGGGTCAGGAATTTGCGAACGGCGTCGCGGTAGGGTTCGGGGATCAATTCGGGGTCGGGTGCGGATGAGGAGGTCTGGCGGGTGTCGGTGGGCGGCAGGGTGCCGGACTCGGCGGTGTCCGGCAGCGGTGCCGCGCCGGCGGCCGGGCCATCGCCGCCATCGCCGCCGGAACCGGGTGCCTGACCGAACTGCATGCGGTTGGGGCCGAGCATCGGCATGTGCATCGGGAAGCCGCCGCCGGGCATGCCCTGGCCGCCGAGAGCATCGCCCTGGCCGGGTGCGCCGTCGCCGCCGGGGTTTTGTTGGAGCAGGCCTTCGAGGAGTTGTTGGAGGGCTTGATCGAAATCGGGAATGTTGAACTCGGGTGCATCGCCGCGGGCGGCATTGCAGAACGGGTTGTCCTGCTTGAGCAGGCGTTCGAGCGCGGCACGGGCGAGTTCCGCGTTGTGGAAGGTTTCGGCGGTGCGGCCGTCGTCGGCATTGCGGGTGGCGGCGTCCATGTGGGTTTCCGGCTCGGCGATATCGAGTTCCAGCAGGAACTGCGAGGCGGATTCGGCGAGCGGCGCGAGTTGCGGCATGTCCTGCGGCACTGCCTCGATGCGGCGTTTGAGTTCGGCCTTGAAGGAATCGAGCGCTTCGCGGTTCTTGCGCTGCGTTTCGCCTAACAGAGGGAGCTGGCGGCGGTTGGCATCCATGCCGAGGCGCAGTTCCTCGACGAGCCGGCCGAGACGTTTCACCAAGCTTTCCTGGTTCTCGTAAATGCGGCGGAATTTTGCCGCCATTTCCAACAGGCGCGCGGCCTCGGCGGCGAGGTCGGCTTGTTGCATCAGTTGCTGTCCCTGTTGCTCGCGCTGGCCGAGGCGTTCCAACAAGGGTTCGAGCGCGCGGCGGAGCTTTTCGTCATCCATTCCGGGATCGAGGCCGCGCAGGGCGTCGAGGTTTTCGCGCAGAGCCTCGGCGTTTTTCTCCGCGAGTTCGGCGAGTTGTTTCTCCAACTCGAAGGCGGGGAAATCGTCGGTGAGTTTGTTCATCAACTCGGCCGCTTGTTGGTGGGCCTCGCGCGCCGCTTCGAGTGCGGCTTCGCGTTGTTCTTCGTTCTCCGCCTCCCGGAGTTGTTCGAGCGTCTTGCGTGCCCGCTCGATGGCATCGCGCGCGGCATCGAAGCGGGCGCGGAATTGATCGATGGTCGTGCGGGCGCGGATGTAGGCGGCGTATTCGTCCTCGGATATGATGCGGACCCGCGAGATCTCCGACGCGCCCTGGCCCAGCAGCGAGGGGTTGTGGTCGGAGGCGTCGAGCATCAACTCGATCGTCTGGCCGGGTTCGAGACCGAGTTCGGCGAGGTCGAGATTTTCGCGGAAATCATAACTGCGTTCTGTTAGAGAGGGAGCGACGAGTCGCGAGCGGTCGCGGAAACCGGCGAGCGTGCGCACGAAATGGATGCGTTGCAGCGCGAAGTCGTCGCTGGCGCGGCCGGCCACCGGGATCTTCGATTGCGGGGTGGCGAGCATCATCGACGGCGGGCTGTCGAGCACCACGTCCGGCGCCTGGTCGGGCATGCAGCGGAACGCGAGGTCGAGCGGGCGCGGCGAAGGCGTGCCCCGCAGATCGCGGATGGTCGCGCTGAGACGTCCGGAGCGGGTGGCGGTCCAGGTGAAAGTGACGCCGTGCGATGATGTGACATCGCCGTCAATGGTGACAGCCTGCGGAGTTTCGCCGGGTGCGGCGGCCGGGGTGAACACACATATGCCGCCGGACAGCGGGCGGTTGCTGGTGAGTTCCAGCGCGATTTCCGATCCCTCGACTGCGGCGATCTCATTGGTGTCGAGCGCGAACGACGATGGCGGCAGGTTGGTGTAAACCGGCGGGGTGATGCGCACCTGGCCACCGAGGATGTTGGGTTCCAGCAGGATTTCCACCGGCGTCCATGCCGAGCGCGCGCGACCGCTGGCGAAGGCGACCTCCACCGGCTCCGTTAGATTTTCCAGGGTGCGCGAGTAGCGCTGCGGGCTTTCGCGGAACGCGTCGCGGCGGAGGATTTCGCCGGTGCGGCTGCGGCGTACGAGGCACTCGACGGTTTCCTCCGGAGTGCCGCCGGTGATTTCCGTGGCGATGAGGATTTCACCGCCATAGACGACGGCGGGCTTGGCGGGCTCTATCGCGAAACGCAGCGGACTGTATGGCGGGATGTCGCCGGACGGGTGGAGCAGACGCTGCACGATCACCGCAAACGGCGCGGGCGCGGCGATGCGCAGGATGCCGGTTGCAATTACCGGCACGAAGATTACGAGCGCAGCGATCTTCAACACGCGTGCATCGATGATGCATCGCGCGGGCAGGGCTGCGAGCGCTTCGGCGGCTTGGGCGAGACTGCGTTCTGTGAGGAAGCGCGACATCGGTGTGTCGGCGGAATTTCCGTCCAGCGACAACGCGGCGGATGCGGGCGCGCGCTGCGAGGAAAGCGCATGGTCGGCCCGGCGCGCGGCTTCGCTGGCGGAAACGCGCAGTGCGCGGAACATCATCACCAGTCCGCCAAGGATGGCGATGGCGGCGAGGACGACGGTGATCCTCGTGCGCGCCGTGGCTTCGAAGGCCAGCGCCGCGTCCACCAGCCCGAACACCAGCCACAACAAACCCGCGACGCCGAACGCCGCGATGGCGGCCGCAAGCAACCGCGACGCGCGCAGCAGCGTGCGGACCCGGCGGAGTTGTTGGCGGTAGGTCATGGGATGATTTGAGATATGCAATTTGAAATTTGAAATTGGATCAAGCAAGCCCGGAGCGGCGGCGGATGAACCACTCGGCGGCGAGCAACAGGGCTAGCAGGAGGGCGGTGGGTGCGTTGGTCCACGAAGCCTGCCACACGGCACCGGCGTCGCGCGCGGTTGGCGGCGTGGGTTTGACATGTTCGGCGAGAAACGCGTCGAACGCATCCACGGTGATGGATTTTCCGCCGGTGGCCTCGGCGAGGTTTTTCAAGAATGCGGGGTCGGGCGTGAGATCGTCGTTTTCGCTCGGCGCTGCGGGCACGGTGATGAGTGTCTCGGGCGCGGGCGGCGCTTCGTCTCGCGGATCGATTAGGCGGATACGCCAATCGCCGGGTGTCTCCGGCGTGAGGGTGGCGCGCCACAGCGGGCGCTCTGACGGGCTGGAGATGGCGGCCGGGCCGATGCGTGTGGGTTCGCCGTCCGGGCCGGTGATTTCCAGCAGCGGCTGCGGCGCGGGATCGGCCCCGCGATAGGACATGGTGAGCGCCACCGTGCTGCCCGCCTCGGCACGGCCGGACGGTGCGCGCAGCGAGAAATCATGGCCCGGCAGGAATTCCGAATACGCCGCCATCCACTGGATGAGCTGGGTCCAGAAATCCTCGTAGCAGTTTCCCAACTCGCGCGCGTCCGGGAAAAAATCCCATTTCCACAAACCATCGCCATTGATCATCGCCACCACGCCCTGGCCGTAGCGGCGGACCAGTAGCGCGGGGAATTTTCCGGATGAGGAAAACTCCGAACTGGCCGGGAGGTCCGGCAGGCCATCGGCCAGCACGCGCGTGAATGGCTTCACCATCGAAACCTGCCGCGCGTCCTGCAAGGGTGGCAGCGAGGTCCACAACGAGGCGTCCGGCGCGGCCAGCGCCTGGCCGAAGAGCCCGGCGCTTTCGCCATCGCGGTTCGGCGCGAAGCGGAACGAGCCGATCGTCGCCGGTCCCCACACCACCGGTTCGAGCGGCTCGATGGCCGCGCTCGCCGCGGTGGTGGCTCGTCCGCGCGAGAACAACAGCGCGCCGCCGTGGTCGCGGACGTATGCACGCAGCAATGCGGCGCGTTCGTCTGTTAGAAACGAGTCCACGTTTTTCCCGAACACCACCAGATCGTAACGCGAGAGTTCCTCGAGCGAGTCGGGGAAGACCGGGTGCTCGGTCTCGGCGTTTTCGCGCTCGCCGGAATCGATGCGGAAATAGCGCTTTTCCGACAAGCGGTGGATCGAGCGCAGTTCCATGTGCGTCTGCTGGCGGAGCAGTTGCGCGAGGAACTTGCTGTCCCAATACGGCGCGCCCTCGGCGAGGAACACGCGGGTGCGGGCGTCGAGCACGCGGACGTGGAACTGCGAGCGGTTGTTGGCCGGACGCAGTTCGCCATCGGCCGCCGGCACATCGATCGACCACCCGCTGGACGCGGCCGGGGCGGGCACTTCGAAGGTGCCGGTGACGCTTGCGCCGGGTGCCACGTCGAGCGCGATTTCATCGAGCGCACCGCCATCGGCGTCGCGCAAGGTGGCGGTGGCGCGCAGCGCGGGCAGGCCGGTCGATTCCAGCGCGAAGGGAACGCGCAGCGATTGACCGGCGAAGGTGGTGAACGCTGCGCGCGGTTGACGCAGGGCGAGATCGGCCGGCTCTCCCGTGGCACCGATGGTCACACTGTGCACCGGTGTTTCGCCGCTGCGGGCGCGGAGGGCGAGTGCTTCAAGCGCCGCGGCATTGGGGGCGGTCGTCTCGCGGCCGTCGCCGGCCACCAGCACGCCGGCGAGCGAGCGGCCGCTGGCGCTGTTTTCCTCCAGTGCGCGGCTCACTGCGGCGACGATGCGCGTGGATTCGCCATCGGATGAGGGAAGGTCTTCATCGCCCTCGGCGAGTGCCGGCAGCAGGTCGCCTGCGTAGGGATGGATGCGCACGGGGATGTCGTGACGTTCCGCGCGCGCGGTAAATGATTTGGTCAAACGTGCGGCGACCGCGGCCCTGGTTTCACCCGCGTTGTCGGCCGGTTGATTCATTGATTCCGAGGAATCAACCAGTATCAACCATGGCTTCGCCTCCTGCTCGGTCGGGTTCACCCAGGATCCCGGATTCAACAACAAGCCGAACACCGCCGCCACCGCGCAGGTCCGCAACGCCAGCAGCGCCACGCGCCGGCCGGTTGTCAGATCGAGCGAGCCACGCCACGCGCCCGCCAACACCACCGCCAGCACCACGATGGCGAGCGGAATGAGGATGGAGAGCGGCAGGGCGGGGGACATGGAATTGATTATTGGAAATTGAATATTGGATATTGTTGGATCAGCGGGCCGAGCGGAGGTGGATGATGGATTCTGTTAGGAGGAAGGCGAGGGCGAGGAGGGCGAGCCATGGCCAGAGCGGGATGCCGTTGGCGAGCGCGGCCTTGCGGACGAGCGTGTCCGCGCCGGAATCGATGCGGCCGATGGCCGGGACTTCGGCGACCGTGCGGAGATCGGATTCGATTTCCGGGAAATTGACCGGGCTGGCGGCGAGTGTCTGGCCGGAGGAAATCCAGCGGTGGATTCCAGGCCGGGCCGGTCCGGGCCACGACCAGGTGGTTCCTCCGGCATCGTGCGATTCGGTTAGATCGAGCGGTTTTCCATCTGGATCGTCGAGACGGATGGTGGCAGCGAGGTCGGGGTTGGCGGACGACCATGACAGGGCGCTTCCGGATGGAACTTCCATCGCATCATTGCCTGCGCGCGGTCTGAGGTGCAGCAGGATTTCCGCGATGGCGGGCAGGAAATTCCCCTGCATCGGCCAATCGGTCTGCGCCGGATTGAGCGGCAGGTTCCACAGCACGACCGGCGCGCCGTCGGTGAGGAATTCGAGAATCGCCGGGACGCGGTCGGCATACCAGGCAATGGCGCGTCCCGCGGTTGCGGCGGGCATGGCGATGCGCTCGCGGAAGGTTCCCGCGAAGGGATTGCCGAAATCCCCGCCGCGGAACAACGCAATGGACGGGTGGTTTTCCTCGGGGAGCACGTTCCAGCCGTCGGCGCGGGTTTCGCGGGCGAAGGATGCGGGCAACTGGTTTTCCGGACTTCCCGTCAACTCCGCCAGCGCGGCCGGCGGACATCCGGGCGTGGGACAAACGATGACCGTGGCCCCGGCGGCGCTGAGCGAGCGGAGTTCTCCGGCGTTCTTCCCGTCCCATGCGGCGATGAACCGGTAGTCCGGTGCGCGTCCTCCGCTCTCCGCGGAGGTGCTTTCGAGCCATGGCAAGGCGGCGGCCAGTTTGCCTAACAACTCCGCCGCGGGCTCCGCGCCGCCGGTATCGATCGCCAGTCGCAGCGACTCGCGCACCGACACCACCGTGTGACGCGCGTCGTCGTCCGGAAAGGCGTCTGCCTCGGTGGCAATGGTGACCGGCAGCGGCCCCGCGCCGGCGGCGCGCAGCGGGAATGCGATTTCCGTTTCTCCCCAGGCGGGGATTTCGGCGGCCTGCGTCTGGCGCGCGCCATCGGCATCCATGGTGAGATTCGCGCGCACGGCTTCCGGCGAGAAATTCCGGACGCGGGCGAGCAGGGTGATTTCCTGACCCACCACCGGAGCGGACGGCTGGGCGAGCAGGCCGGTGACCGCCACGTTGGCCGGCGCGGAGGAGGCGACCTGTTGGGCGTGCACATTGACATCGGGCGGCATCTGGATTTCCAGATCGCGCCAGGCGGATTGCTGGAAATCGGATAGAATCACCAGCTCGCGGCGACCGCGCGCGGCGGCGAGTTGGCGCAGTGCCGCATCGATCGCCGGGCTGGCCGGGCCGGGCTCGGGCACCGGCCGAGCTTCGTCGAGTTTTTCCAACAGGAAGGAAATGTTAGGGCTCGGCTCGGGAAACACGGCGTCAGGGGAGGCATCGATCCAGATCAGGTTGGCGGTCGTCGGATTGAGCGATTCGAGGTATTCCGCGGCACGGGCCTGTGCCACATCGAAGCGGCTGCCCGCCCCCTCGCGCGCGGCCATCGAGGCCGAGCGGTCGATCAACACCACCACCGCCACGTCCTCGCCGGGCAGCGCCGCCGATTTGGAAATGACCACCGGCGCGATGAATGCCCCGGCAAGCGCGAGCAACGCCAGGGTGCGCAGGATCAACAACCAGCGGTCCCGCGGCCGCCGCACCCGCGCCGACGAACGCATGACTCTCCGCAGGAACTCGATGTTGGAAAACCGATAGACCGGTGGTCGCGCCCGCGAGATCAAATGCACCAGCAAAGGCACACCGGCCAATCCGAGCAGGCCGATCAATGCGGGGTGTTGGAGGAGGAAGGTCATGGTGGATTGAACATCGAACATCGAACGTCCAACATCGAACGTCGAAGTGGAAGAAGTGCGTCAGTGAAGGAAGTGCATGGTAACGAATGTAGCGGCGGTCTATGACCGTCGGGTCGGTGGTCAGCGGTCAGCGGTCATATCGTATATTTGAAATATGCGATATGTTCATGGTTCGATGATATGGATTGGCGTGTAGTGAATGCGACTGGTTCTGTTGGGAAATCATGGTGCATGTTTGGCAACTAATGACAGATGACCGTTGACTGCTGACTCATTCCCTAAGCCTGTCAAAGAGCGAGAAATACGATTCACCGGTGGAGGCGAGGGCGTAGTCGGCGTTGCGGGAGGTGGCGAGGGAGCGGAGGGCGCGGGAGTGGGTGAGGAGTTCGCGGTTCCAGGCGTCGCGGATGGTTTGCGGGTGGGCGGTCAGTTGGTGGCCGGTTTCCATGTCGGTGAAGCGCGAGAGGCCGCGGTCTTCGAGTTGGATTTCGGCGGGGTCGAGGATGTGGAAGAGGTGGATGCGGAAGCCGCGGTGCAGATAGGGGTTGAGCGAGCGGAAGAGGGCGGCGGGGTCGTCGAAGAAATCGGACAGGATGACGAGCGTGCCCTTGCGGCGCAGCAGCGGCTGGGCGCGGGCGAGGGTATCGACGATCGATGTGCCGGAGCCGGGCTGGTTGTTCTCGAGCGTGTTGAGCAGGTCGTTGAGGTGCTGGCGGGTCGAGGCGGGCGGCACGAAACGGCGGATGCCCTGGTCGAAGAGCGTGAGCGAAACGCGGTCGTTGCGCGAGACGACCCACCAGGCGAGCGCGGCGGAGAAGAACGAGGCGTATTCGAGCTTGTTGAGCCTGCTGTCATTTCCGCAGAAACCCATCGACGCCGAGCAATCGAGGAAGATATGGCATTCCAGGTTGGTTTCCTGCTCGAAGGTGCGGAGGAACAACTTGTCGTTGCGCGCGAACACCCGCCAATCGACGCGCGCGGGGTCGTCACCGGGGACGTATTGGCGGAACTCGTGGAACTCGATCGACGACCCGCGTTGGTGCGAGCGGTGGCGGCCGGCCAGATAGCCCTCGACCATCGCCTTGGCTCCGAACTCATAGTTCTTGAGCCGGCGGATATCGGCGGGATCGAGGAAGCGGGGCATGGGAAGAAGTGAAAAGTGATCTGTGATCGGTGATCAGTTTGCGGTAGGGCCTCGCCGCGCCGACTTGTCGCCAACGGCGTGAGGTGTGAATGAGGAGTTCGTCAGTGATGGTTAGTTAATGGAATCGACGAGTTTGGCGATGATCTGGTCGGTGGTGATGCCTTCGCCGGTGGCGTTGTAGTTGCCGATGATGCGGTGGCGGAGCACGGGCAGGGCGACGTCGCGGACTTCCTCGACGGAGGCGTTCGGGTTGCCGCGCAGCAGGGCGAGCGCGCGGGCGGCGCGGGCGAGGCATTGCGACGCGCGCGGTCCCGCGCCGTAGGCGATGTATTGTTTCACCTCCTCGGTCGCGTGCGGCGAGTCGGGGCGGGTGGAGTGGACGAGTTTGAGGATCGACTGGATCACGGAGTCGGGCAGGGGGACGTCGATGGCGGCTTCCTGCAAGGCGATGACACGCCGGGCGTCTAACAGAGTCTCAGCCTGTGGCGCGGTGTGACCGGTGGTGCGCTTGATGATCTCGGCCTCCTCGTCCATGCCGGGATAGCCGATGTTGAGTTGGAAGAAGAAGCGGTCGAGCTGCGCCTCAGGCAGCGGATAGGTGCCTTCGTGCTCGATCGGGTTCTGGGTGGCGAAAACGATGAACGGTTCTTCCAATCGCCGTGTCTGGCCGTTCACGGTGACTTGTTTTTCCTGCATCGCCTCCAGCAGCGCGGCCTGGGTTTTCGGCGGCGTGCGGTTGATTTCATCGGCGAGGATCAGATTGGCGAAAACCGGTCCCGGCACGAACTGGAAGTTGCGTTCGCCGGAACCGCCGGTCTGTAAAATTTCCGAGCCGACGATGTCGGTGGGCATCAGGTCCGGAGTGAACTGGATGCGCTGGAATTTCAGGCCGAGGATGCGGCCGAGCGTGGCGACGAGCAGTGTTTTGGCGAGCCCCGGCACGCCGACGATGAGGCAGTGGCCGCGGCAGACGAGCGAGGTGAGGAGCTGCTCGACGATTTCCTCCTGGCCGACGATCACGCGCGCGGTCTCGCGGCGGATGTTGGTGACGGTTTGCTGGATTTCCTCCCACTGCTGGGCGGCGTTGGTATCGGACATGTTATTCGTGGTTGGGATTGAAAATGGCGGCGTGCTCGCGGGCGAGGCACTCGATTCGGAGATAGAAGGTTTTGGATTCGGCGGAGGGAAGGAAATCATCCAGCAGGGCTTTGAATTCGTCCGGATTTTCCTCGATGCCCCACATGGAGATTTCCACATCTTCGGCAGGAGCCACCAATTTGCCATCGCGCAGCCACAAGGTGGAGGATTTGCCGCCTTGGCCGTCGGTGGCGATGAGCGCGATGACGCCTTGGATGTCACTGTGCTCGGTCATCGTCTGGGCGTGGCGTTGGAAGACGGAATCCATGATTCGGCGCCGCGGGTCCATGTCGCTCCCGTGCTTTTCGCCATCGGCGTCTTCCGTATTTTCCGCGGTGGGCGGTTCCATCCGATGGGCGAGGATTTCCATACCCGGGCCGAGCGCGGATTTCTGGATCGCGACCAGGACCGGGGAATGGGTGGCGATGTCGCCGGCGAGCGACTGCAAATGGGTTTTGAGGTTCTCGGAATCGATGGTGAATCCGGTGTCGATTCCGAACACGCCGGGTTGATCCGTGATGCCATAAAACGATTGGGCGGAGCGGTTGAGGATACGGTTTTTGAGCCGGAGGAATTCCGTCGGCAGCGGCGGATCGACCGGCTCCTTGAGCCATGCCATCCACTTCACACGTTCGTCTGGACTGAGTTTTCCGATGTGTGCCTGGATCTCCGAAGTGGGAAGTCGGGAGGTTTCGGCGACGATTTCCTTGAGGCGTTCGTCCGTGACACGCGAGGCGTCGGGGACGGGTGGCACTGTGGAACCGGAGATGCGTGCGGTGGCGCGGTCGTAGAGGTAATCGGCCAGCGGTTTGCCAAGGGCGGGAGCCGCTTCCTGCAGCGAAAAGGCTTCGGAACGCGAGACACTGGTTTCAAAGGCACTGGCGGCCAACTTGCCAATGGTGGGCGAGTCGCCGAGATCGAAGCGTCCGCGCAGCTTTTCGGGCACCTCGCGGTCGTCCGCCAACAGCTTGCGCCAGATGATGGCTTCGGTGCCGGAAATCGCGCGCGGCGGGGAAGGGGCGGTTTCCTCATCCTCGCCCGATTCCGTTGTGTCCGCTTCCTCATCCTGCGGCCATTCGATGTTATATGTGGCGGCGATGAACAGGCAGCGCACGGCGGGATCGACGGTGGTGTTGGCTCCTTCCAGATAAATTTCGAGTTGTTTGGGTGCTTCCTGTGTTTCGATCAATGCGGCAAGTCCCTGGATGCCGGCTTCGGCTTCATCCGGTTCGCCGCGGGCGATGTTGCGGGCGATCGAGCGCGGCGACTCGGGGCTGGCGAGCGATTGCAGCGACTTGAGCATCTTGTCGATGCCGCCGGCCTGGCGGATTTCCCATGAGCGCTCGATGTCGTCGCCGGCCAGTTCGGCGTATTCGCGGACGCGTTTGGCATAGGAATCGTAGAACGCCTTTCCCTCGGCGCGGCGCTGGCGCAGGTAGATGGTGACTGGCTGGATGAAATTGAGCGGGTTCTCCGCCGCCAGCACGTGTTTCTCGAACATCGCGCGGGCCTCGGGCGAGGTGGATGACGCGAGGCGGACGGCGACTTGCGAGGCTTGTTGGGCCGATCCCTGGCTCATGAAAACCAGCAGGAGATCGTCGCGGCTTTTGTCCCTGTTCTGTTTCCAGAAATCCATGGCGAGCGAACGCAGGCTGGTGGCATCGGCTTCGTCGAGCTGGTCGTCCGGGTCCGGCAGGGTGGCGGCGAGCAACTGGCAGGCGAGTTCTCCCCGGGTGGCGGGACGCGGCATCTGATGGTAGGCCCGCAGGATGAGCTCCTCCTCGGATTGGCGCGACGAGTAGTAAACGTGTCCGCCCCTGTTCTGATAGGAAAGCACCGTCAAAAACGAATCGTCGGCCAAGGCGGCGAGCACGGGCAGGGCATCCATGCCGCATTCAAGCAAAGTGGCGTGGACTCCCTGAAGCGGCTGTTCCGGATCGCCACCGCCCAACAGCCAGAGGTCGGGAATGTAGGAGCCGGAACTCATATGATAATGCCGCATGTCCGGACGGCCCCGGCGGGGCTGGTTATCCTGCGGTTTCTGCCAGGTTGTGACGGCGGCGAGCGCGTCCGGGTCGAGCGTCACACCCTCGATCTCCGGCTCCGGCAGTGGCTCGCCTGCGGCCTGTTTGGCGAGTTGCGGCATCAACATGGCAAGCGCCTGGCCCTCGCGCCAGCCGCGCGGGAAGCGCTGGTTCAGCTCGCCGATCGCCTCGTGCAGTGCGGCGAAGTCGGGCTTTTCGAAAAAGTCAGCGATCGCTTTGCGATAGGCCGACGAGGCGATCGTGCCGACGGCGGAATCCACCACGCCCTCCGCGTCTGGTGCCAGGGCGAACACGGTGGTGGCCAGGCGATTGGCGAGGTCGGTTTTTCCGGCCTGATGAATCTGCGCCGCGAAGACCAGCAGGTTGCCGCTGTTCGGATTCTGGAAACCGGACGACATCTCATTGCGGAACAGGCTCTCCACCTCGTCCGTCTTCTCGCGCAGGGCGGCGATCAGGGCATCGACGTCTTTTTCGAGATCCGCATCGGTTTTCGGTATTTGAGAGGCGGCGGATTCAACCGGCTCCACCCCGCCCATCGGCAGCACCGATGCCTTGTCGTCTTCTTCGTTCGCCGGGATCGCCCATGCGCCGCCATCCATGCCTTTGGTCAGCTCGCGCAGATAGTAGTGCCGGTATTGCGAGGAGTTGCCGTGCCTCACCCAGCGGGCGCCTTTTCCCATTTCCGGCAGACCGAGCTTGATCAGGCGCTCGAAGCCATCGGAGAAGTCCGGAGGTGATTGGTCGGGAGCGCTTTCCGCCGCCCCTTGCGCGACTGCCAGCCACGAAGCCGCGGATATTGCCAGAAATCGCAAGCCGATCCGACCGTGCATGGGGTCGATCCCTAGCAGCCGCCATCTATCGGGTGAAGCCGCGATTTTTAAAAATTCGCGGCTCTTATGGCCAAGCTGGAAGCAGATCGCGACTGGTGCCTGTCATCCGGCTCGGGACGCGCATGACTCAGCGTATGGGCCGGGTGGCCGACCGTTTGTGAATAACTTGGCGAAAACTTCCAAAAGGTCTGTTTTTCAAGTGTTTCGTCGCTGATTTCGAAAATGGATCGAGTCATCAAATCTGAAATTCAATCGGCCGATTGAAAATAATCAAAATCATGCTCCGATGTGTGTCAGGGAGTGCTGCTTGTCGGTGAAAGCAAATCACAAATTACTGAATAAGTGATATTTGCAGACAAATTTACACTTTTTGATGATATTGTGATTTTGATGGCGGGTAGATCGTGCCTGCTATCCTGGTAAGCGGATCGCCCATGCATGAGCGGCTGAATGCGGTGATTTTGCCACCGGATGTGGGGCAGTCGTACGATTGTGAACAACTTGCGAAAATTGTGCTGAGGCGGGTGTTTTGGCGGGTGTGGCCATTGATTTTCAACTGTCAGGCATTTCGGCTTTACGGGACGGGCGCAAGCGGGCAGAGACATGCCGCGTCCCGTGCCGGTCGGCACGGGCGAAACACACATCCCATCACGACCCATCATGGACATTCAGATTGCGACACTTTGCGACCACGCGGCCGACTACAATGGCAAGCTGGTCATCACCGGCACCTTCGACACCTTGGCCGCCCGCGCGCTACCGGTGGTGCATCCGTCCTGCGCGCTGGCGCTGCGGTTTTGCTTCACGCCCGAGGACACCGGCAAACACCAGCTTTCGATCAACATCATCAACGAGGACGGCGAGTCGCTGGATCCGAACAACATGCCGATCAAGCCGGACTTCGAGGTGAAACTCCCCGACAACGCGCCGTTCATCACCCGCAACATCATCATGAACCTGCAGGGGCTGAAATTCCCGGCACCGGGGATTTACTCGGTGGATATCGGCTGCGACGACGAGATTCTGATCCGCCTGCCGCTGCGCATCGTCAAGGTGACGCAGGGACCGGACGGCCAGACGAGGCTCGCCTGAGCTTGCGTGTCGATGGCTGTTAACATCCGGTGGCGCACGCCACCGGATTATCATGGGGAGTGCGGGACTTCGGCCCGCATTGGGTCGCCCGGAGTGCGACCCTCCTCAAGGCTCTCGAACTCACCGGCGCAGCAGGAGGCGAGTGCGGTGTAGCAGTCCTCGCAGATCGGGCGGTCGTCGAAACGGATGGCCGTCGGTGCGCCGCAGCGCGAGCAGGGGGCGATGTTGTCGGGCGACATGGGGAAAAGAACGTATGCGTTTCAGCGCACGGTGATGGCGACGCAGGCCTTGGCCTCGGGATCCTTGGCGGGGTCGGTTTTCCACGTCAGGGTGAAACCCGGCTGCAGCAGGTTGTCGCGGGTGGTTTCCATGGTGATTGCGGAGCCTTCCTGGGCGGTGATGACCATGCGCCGCGCCTCGTAGATGCCGGATTGCAGTTCCAGCTCGGCGATTCCGGGACCGTTGACGGCGGCCAGCCCGCCTTCGACGGGTTCGGCGAGCTGATAGCGGGTTTCCGAGCCGTCGATGCGGCGCACGGTGAGGCGGTCGCTGCGGAATTCGCGGTGGAAGTCCCGGAGTTCGCGGCGGGCGGCGCGGTCGTCGTCGGGCGCGTCAATCAGTTTGTAGAGGGTTTCGAGATTGCCGCCGGTGAGCTGGGCCGGGACTTTGATGGCGATGCCGAAGTGGTGGGGAGTTTTGGTTTCCTCCGGGTTGAGGAAGCGTCCGCCCATCACTAGGGTGCCGCGATTCTGGCGCAGCGTGTATTCGAACTTCGCGCCGCCGGTGACTTCGCCGGTAATGGTGGTTTTTTCGAACTCGTCGGTGACTCCGTCCGGTGAGGTGAGCGAATTGTCCGCGATACGCCTCACGGTGGTTTTGCCATCTTCACCGGTGGCGATGAGTTGCGGGACGATTTCCAGCGTATAGGTGCCGCCGAGAAAAGTGGAGGACAGTCCGGAAGAGAGAGAGGGCATCAGCCGCACCTTCGACTGCGTGGTGATGCCGAACTCGATGTTCCGGTCCTTGTAGGTGGCGAAGTAGCCGAGCCGGTCGCCCTCGGTGATGGTGGGGAGTTGCGCGGAAACCGGAACGCTGCCGCTGGCCAGCACAAGGAAGACCGGGAAAATCCTGTGACGGGGGAAATGAAACATGTGCTCAACCAAGCGCATCGCATCCGGGCATGCCAGAGGAAAACGCCGGTCACAAGTAGCCGTGCAGGCCGTGCACGGTATCGTGGTCGAGTTTCCTCACCAGAGCGTTGACGAGCGATATCATGGCAAGGTGGTCGTCGAGATCGATGATCGAGTTGTGCGAATGGATGTAGCGGGCGGGCACGCCGAGCACCACGCTGGGTACGCCCTCGTTGGCGAGATGGAACGATCCTGCATCTGTGCCGCCGCTACGGCGCACGGTGACCTGGTGCGGGATGCCCTCGCTGACCGCGGTATCGATGGCGAGTCGGGCCAGCCGCGGGTGGGCGATGGCGCTGGGGTCGAACAGGCGGATCTGCACGCCGCCGCCGAGACGGCCCTGACACTCGGCGCGGTTGAATCCCGGAGTGTCGTCGGCGGGCGGGCCTTCGAGAATGATCGCGACATCCGGACGAGCGGCGACGGCTGCGGTTTTCGCGCCGCGCAGGCCCATTTCCTCCTGCACGGTGCCACAGACGATGAGGCGGTTCGGCAGCGCGGACTGGCTGAGGATTTGCCCGCATTGGATCACGCCGGCCATGCCCACGCGGTTGTCGAATGCCTTGGCCATGTAGAGGTTTTCCCGCGCCATCGGAGTGAACGATGAAACGGGCGCGATGGGATCGCCGAGTGCGATGCCGAAGGTTTCGGTGGCCTCGTTGCGGGAAGCAGCACCGACGTCGATTAGCATCTTGTCGATGGCCAGCACTTCGCGGCGCTGGTTTTCCGGCAGGAAATGCGGCGGCTGCGAGCACACCACGCCGGGGATCTTGCGGCCGGTGCGGGTGAGGATCTCGACCCGCTGCGAGAGCAGGCTGTGCCCCCACCAGCCGCCCAGCGGGACGAAGCGCAGGAAACCCTCGGGCGTGATGCCTTGCACCATGAAACCGACCTCGTCCATGTGCCCGGCCACCAGCACCCGCGGACCTTCGGTGCCGCATTCGCAGAACACCGAGCCGTTGCGGTCGGTGGAGAGATCGCCGCACTCGGAAAGCTCGTCCACGAAGATCGCGCGGACCTCATCCTCGTGACCGGGAACGGCGTGGGCCTCGGTCAGTTCCTGCAACAGCGAAAGAGCCTTGTTTTTCACTGCGCGAAACTGAGTGAGGCCGCGGGCTCTTCCAAGCTCCGAGTTGGGCGGATGATCATTCGTCGGCTGAATGAATCACGACTTCCTCGTCCTTGTGCAGATCGAGTCGCCAAACGCCTGGTCCCGCGGCTTCAAGTGCGATGGCGCGAGGTCCATCGATGCGCAGGGGGCCGGTCATGTCGTGCCGGATCGAGCAGGGTTCGCCGGCGAGGCTTTTGATGTGGATCCACCGGGTTTTGCCATTGGCGCGCTTCGCGGAAACGAGAAACGCGCCTTCCGCCCGGAGGTCGTGGAACTCGACATCCTTCCAGGCGGTGGGCAGCGCGGGGAAAACGCGGATCGGCCCGGGTTCGTCTTTCGCGGGATCACTCCAGCTTTGCAGCAGCATGTTCTGGATGATGTTGGCGGCGGCGAGAGTGGATTCGATGCACGGACTTTCATACCACAGGCCGTTGGGATGAAGGTCACCTTGCAGCCGCCGAAGGCTGATGAGCGATTCATCGCCCAGGCCGAGCGCGGCTCCGATCGGACCGGCGTGGGCCTGGACCATCGCCTGGCGCTGGCCGGGACCGGCGGTGGCGAGCGCCCGGTGGAACGATCGCTTCATGACGTCCATGGTGCCGGGTTGGTCGATGTTCACGAGATGGAGCGGATAGATCATCAGCAGATGGGAAAAATGCTGGTGGTTTTCCGATGAGGTCTGGTCACTGCCTAGCCGGAAACCATGCTCGTCCGCGGGAAAGTCAGGCAACTTGCGTATCACCTCGCGCCAGCGTGGGATGAGCGGGTCGTCGATGCCCAGCCGGGCGCTGGATTTCAGCAGCGTATGGCAGCCCCACTTGAGCAGGGCGAGATCGAAGTTGCAGTCGGCGTAGGTTCCCAGTTCCGGCGAGAATGTCGGCGGCAGCCGCAGCGTGCCGTCCGCTTCCTCGACAATCATGTGGAGATACAAATTGACCGCCCGGCGCAGGAGCGGATGGATCTTTTCGCGCAGCATCGCGTCGTCCATCGAGTATCGGTATTGCCACCATGCGTTGTGCATCGTCCATGGCAGGTTGCCGACGAGATCTTTATAACGCATGTCGTCGTCGCGGCTGCCGCGCAGGTCGCCGGCCACCGCGAGCGCGAGGTATGCGCTATCCTTCTGCCACTCGACCGGTCTGACGGCTTCAATGAGGTTTCCGCGGTGCTGGTGAAGGCGGTTCACGAGTTCCATTCCCTGATCGAGGCGATTGGCGGCATAGACCGGCCAGTGACCGCTTTGGATATTCCAATCCATGGTGAAATACGGCCAGGAGAAACCCTGGAACCAAAGTCCGGCGGTGTCCACCATGCCGCGTCCGGTGCGGGAGATGCAGCCGAAACGATACACCGTCCGCCAGTAAAGCGCTTCCAGATCCCTGTCAGGTATGGAGACATGACTCTGCGGATAATAACCATGCCACCACGCCCGGTGCGATTCGGTCCGGAACTCCGGATCTTTTGTTAAAAAGTCTTCCACCTCCGCCACCGCCACGCGCGCCGCGTTCTTTTCCGGGAAGCTGTTGGCAATGGAGGCGACAAGGGTGCGTGAGTCGCCATCCGCGCGTTCGGTCCATGCGGTGGCGTATTGCCCGCCGGCGAGCAGGTCCTGGATCCAGACGGACACCCTGCCGTGTGTTTCAAGCCGTCCTGCGGGATTCGGCTGCCATGGTGCTTTCAGGGTGTTCCGATAGTGTTCGCCGTATTTTTTCGCGAAAGCGGCCAGTTCGCCATCATTGTCCGGATATCCGGGCCTGGTGGTCCGTGCCTCCACGGGATGCCACGACCACTGGAATCCCTTCTCGCCCGCGTCGGGCGTGAGTTCGGTGACGATGACCATGTCCTCCGCGTGGGTGTAATGGCGGATGCGGATTTTCCCCTTGTCGGTGGTGATCGTGCCGGTCAACTCGGCATTCCACAGGTCCTTGCGCCAATCGCATCCCGTCGGCGTTCCCACGGTGTGCAGCAGGAAATGCCCGATCTGCAGGCGCGGTCGGCTGTAGGCCGTCCAGCTCCATGACTCGGAATCGCGGCGATCGTGCACATCCGCGCGGAAGACCTGGAGTTTGATCGCATTGCCGTTCCGGTAGAGCATCGAGCCGATCATCGCATTGCCGAAATGCGGCGCTTCGGTCCAGACATGCGGAAGCTTTTCGAAGATCATGTCGTGCCGCTTGAGAAACGACGCCCAATCGATCGTCGGCTCGCTTCTGTCGGGCCCGGCGCATAGCATCGATCCAGAGAACAGACCAATGCATGAAAGCAGCATGCGGCGTATTGATTTCCCAGTCATGATCACTAGGCGGTTTTCAACCGTGTTCGCGGCTTTGTCCAACGAATCCCCCCGGGCATCGACACGCAAAAGCCGGGAAAGAGAATATCGTCTCGACGCGTTTCGGGAAAATCCCCATTTCCAAACCCGCATGAAACTACCCGACCGGGACTCCTCATCATTTTTCCGCATTGGAACGATTGCCCGTCATTTCATACTCGCCTGTGCGATCGCGCATCACGCGGATGCCGCGGAAAAGCCGAATGTCATCGTGATCATGGCCGACGATCTCGGCTACGGTGATGTTTCCTGCTACGGCGCCACGGCGCTCAAGACCCCGCACATCGACCAACTCGCCGCGGAAGGCCGGCGCTTCACCAGCGGTTATTGCTCGGCATCCACCTGCACGCCGACGCGCGTTTCATTTCTCACAGGCACCTATGCCTTCCGCACCAAGGGCACCGGCATCGCACCGCCCAACGGCAAGCTGACGATCCCTCCGGACACCATGACCATCGCCGATCTCGCCAAGTCCGCGGGCTACCAAACCGCCGTGATCGGCAAGTGGCACCTCGGACTGGGTGGTCCGTCGGGCCCGGAATGGAACGGCGAAATCAAACCCGGTCCGCTCGAAATCGGCTTCGACCATGCCTTCCTGCTCCCCACCACCAACGACCGCGTGCCGCAGGTCTATCTCGAAAACCACCGGGTAGTCGGGCTCGATCCGGCCGATCCGCTGTGGGTGGGTGACAAAAAACCGTCCCCGGACCATCCCACCGGCATCACTCACCGTGACACTTTGCGCATGGATTGGTCGCACGGCCACAATGGCACCATTCACAATGGCATCAGCCGCATCGGCTTCTACACCGGCGGGCATGCCGCGCGCTTCCGCGACGAGGATCTGGCCGACATGTGGATCGGAAAATCCAACGCATGGATCGAGGCGAACCGCGACCAGCCGTTCTTCCTGTTCTTCGCCTCGCACGATCTCCACGTGCCGCGCATGCCGCACGAGAGGTTCCAGGGCAAAAGCGGGCTCGGCTATCGCGGCGACTCGATCCTGCAACTCGACTGGTGCGTCGGCGAGTTGATGAAAACGCTCGACCGTCTCGGCCTCGCCGAAAAAACGCTGGTGGTTTTCTGCTCCGACAACGGACCGGTCATGGACGACGGATACAAGGACGAAGCCTTGGAAAAACTCGGCGACCACCGCGCCGCCGGGCCGTTCCGGGGTGGAAAATACAGCGTCTATGAAGGCGGCACGCGCACTCCCTTCATCACGCGCTGGAAAGGCCGCGTCGAGCCGGGCGCTTCCGACGAAATCGTCTGCACCATCGATCTCGCCGCCAGTTTCGCCGCGATCACCGGTACGCCGTTGCCGGGCGACTCGTTTCTCGACAGCTTCGATGTCTCCGGCGTGCTGCTGGGAAGCCCCGGTGCGAAGGGCCGTGAACACCTCATCCAGCAGGACAACGGCGAAAAGGGGAACTACGGCTTCCGCGCGGGAAACTGGAAACTCCTGCGCCATGACTCGAAGACCACGCGCAACCGAGAGGTCGAGCGCCAACTCACCAACAACCCCGTGCCGCGCTTCATGTTGTTCGATCTCGCGAAGGATCCCGGTGAAACGACCAACGTCATCAAGGAACATCCAGAAGTCGCGGAACCCATGAAACAACGACTCGAAGGATATGTCGAATCCGGCCGCAGCCGACCCGCTGCGGAATGATATCATCTATCATTATTTGTCTTCGGAGGACCGGCCGAGCCACGCGAGGAACTCGCGGTTGCCGTCGGTGCCGGTGCGGATGATCGTGGTGTCGGTTGATGGGTCGGATGATGCCGATTGCATACACAGACACGTATGCTTCATATGCTGCGGCTCGGCTAGCGCCCCTCGGTTGAGCGCTTACGACGATTCGAGGCGGAGGGCATTTGCGGCGGGTGGGGTTTGGGAATGCGATCTAACAGATTATGATATTAAAAACCAAGGTCTGCCCAGAATGGTGCCCAGAATGGCACGGGATTGAGCAGAGTTTCGGCTGCCAATCGGGTGGCTCTACGGGGACTTCCGCCACTTCATGGGGGCAGGTGGTGCGCCGCCATCTCACCGCGGCCGGAGTGCTGGCCAAGGGTGGCCCGCACCTGCTGCGGCATGCCTGCGCCACCCACATGTTGGACCACTGCGCGGACCTGCGGACCATCCAGACGCTGCTCGGCCATTCGCGGGTGGACACCACCGAAATCAATACCCACGGTCTCCACCGGGCGGCTCAACCGTGTCCACCACCGAACCCACCCAAGGGGGTGACCCGCCGTGGAAATCTGCGAGGCGGAGGAAAAAAGCGCTGAGCAGGGACAGCCGGTGGCGCTCTAACAGGCACTTCGTTCCCGCTCACTTCATCTGCCGGCGCAGTTCGGTAATGCCGTCGCGGATTCCGAAGGCCGTACTGCGGATGTGGGCGAGCGCGGCGCGTTGGTCCGGGTCTTCCTCGGTATCGATCAACTGCTGGCAGGCGGCCACCGCCTCGTTGAGCCAGTTGAGACAGCGCTTGAGCACGGCGAGCACATAGCCGGTCTCCGGCTCGTAGCCGCTGTCGCGGTCATTGAGCGCCCCGGCGAGTTTGCCGCTCACCTGCAGCAGGTTGGAAACCAGCTTGTATTCGGCCGTTCCAGGCCCCTTGTCGCCGGGCACCACGTCCATTGCCAGCAAGGCCAGCTCCTGGGCTTCGGACTGCAGCGGATGGCTGCGGTCGCGACCGAACGGATCGCCTTCGGAATCCTCGTAGTCGTCCGATTCCTCATCCTCCTCCGAGTCCGTGAAATCCTCGTCGTCCACGCCGAATTCCCCGTCGTCGAACAACTCGTCGTCGCCCGCCTCGTCGCGGTCCGCCATCGCATCCAGCAGCCCGTCCCAGCCCATCACGAATGCCTCCTTCCGCTCGCTGTCGGGGTCGTCCATGTACTTTTCCAGGACCTCCTGATAGGCGTCGGTGAGGCGGTCGGACTCCTTGAGGCGTTCCTCCCACTCGAACTCGTTGAGCTCGTCCGGATACTTGTCGTCGGATGGCGAGGGCTCGCGGCGGCGGATCACCTGCTCCATGGAATCCCGCATCGCGTTCAGGTTGGCGAGCTTCTGCGCCTCCTCCGCATCCTCGTCCATCCGCCACTCGTGCGGGGAAACCTCCAGCCGGTAGCCCGCCGACTCGATCAGCACCCGGCCGTCCGCGTCACTGAACCATTCGAGGTAGAGCGTGTTTTTCCACTCGAAGGGAATCGCCTCGCCGTTCTCGTGGAGTCGGTTGAACTCGTCGTCGCCCACCGCGGCCACTCGGTTCTTGCGCGAGGCCGTGATGTCGCCGACCACGCCCTTCTGCCGCGTGGCCAGGCCGGAGAGATCGCATTCCAGTTTGGGAGAGGGGTTTTCGAAGCGCAGCCGCGTGCCGGCCAGATCGCGCCAGCAATCGCCATCCAGTTCGAGTTCCAGAGGCTCGGCGCGGCCCAGTAGCCAGATCCGTCCGGTCGTGTGTCCCTCCACGGTGTTGTCGATCTCACCGTGGGTGACCGCTTCGTCGATGCGCCATGCCATGCGCGGGATGTTCCGCAAGCCGGTCGCCACCCGTCAAGCGACCAACCGCCCGGATCTCGCCGAATTTTATGCTTCCGCCAACCAGCACGAAAACCCAGCAACCGACGCCGTCCGAAAAAATGTCTCACCTGAGACATTCATTTCGGCAATCCATTCACTACCATTTATTTGCATTTGTTTTTCTAATAATTTCAAAACTTCTGATTTTGCATACGATCCTCACGAATGGTTGTCTGGATGCAGCCAATTGTGTGTCCGCGCTCAATAAATCCGTCGGTCGGGCATGGCCATGTATTCGCGGAGCAATTCCATGGCCTCGCCGCGGCAGACTTCGGTGGATGGAATCGCGCGCTCGGACGGTGGCAAGGTCATCTGGTGGTGGAACTCGTGGTCATCGAATCCCGCCACCGCCGCATCGGCCACTCCGAAGCCATGATGAACCGCCCGGATGCGCGCCCAGTGGATGGCGCCCAGGCACATCGGGCACGGTTCGCCGGTGGTGAAAATCTCGCATCCTTCCAGCGAAAACGAGCCGATGCGAGCGCAGGCGTCGCGGATCGCGAGAATCTCGCCGTGGGCGGTAGGATCGTGGGTCGCGAGCACCCGGTTCCAACCCTCACCGATAATCTCGCCATCCCGCACCACCACCGCGCCGAAGGGCCCGCCGTCACCACGGTGCATGCCCTGCCGCGCCAGTTCGATGGCGCGCATCATGTGGGATTTCTCGGTATCCATGCCAACAAGGTTGTCATGTCCCCGGTGCCGGCGCAAGGGCAGGGCGGATCATCACGGGTTGACCCTCCGGCGTGCGGGTGCGAGTTTTGCGAATCATGCCCGAGAGCGCTCGTCATTGCGAAATCCCGCCACCTTTCAGCCGCGGCTGGATCGCGTTTCTCGCGCATTTCCTCATCATCCTCGCCGCGTGGACGCTGGTCATCAAATACCTCTTCCCGATCGCCTATGCGGCGGTCAAGGGCCTGCCGCTGACGACTCATGTGTTCTGGGACCTGTGGCCGGTGTTTCATGTATGGCTGGCATGGTTGCTCCTGTGTTGGAAAAACCACACCCGTCCCGTCGCCATCGGGATGTCCGTCATCGAGATCGTCATCATCGTCACACTGTTTTACCGATTCCTGAGCGGCCCCGATCCAGAGTGGACGATCTGGCGGACCAATTGGTTCATCAACAAGGTCTTCGTGCTTACTTGTTTCATCCTCATCCTCGGCACCTTTGTAATAACTCCGCGCCGTGCCGCGATATCTGACAAACCAACCCCATCCCCATCATGAACCTCACCCGCAGACATTCGCTCAAACTCATCGGCGCGGCCACCGGCTCGCTGGCATTCACACCGCATGCCGTATTCGCCGCGGAAACCAAGGGTGCCATGAAAAAAATCCCGTCGTCCGGCGAGGAACTTCCGGTGATCGGGATGGGCACCTGGCGGACCTTCAACGTCGGCAGCGACCGCGTGCTGCGTGACGCCCGCACCGAGGTGCTCAAGGCATTTTTCGAAAACGGCGGCGGCATGGTGGACAACTCGCCGATGTATGGCTCCGCGCGCGAGGTCGTCGGTTATGCGCTCAAAAAAACCGGCATTCCCGACACCTTGTTCTCCGCCGAGAAAATCTGGACCGAGGACGGTTCGAAAACCCGTGCGCAATTCGCCGAGTCCGCCGGCATGTGGGGCGTGAAAACCTTCGACCTGATGCAAATCCACAACCTCGTGGCATGGCAGCGCCACCTCGCCACCCTGCGTGAAATGAAACAGGAAGGGAAAATCCGCTACATCGGCATCACCACCTCGCACGGTCGGCGGCATGACGACCTGGAGAAAATCATGCGCGACGAGACGCTCGATTTCATCCAACTCACCTACAACATCACCCATCGCGAAGTGGAACAACGGCTGTTGCCGCTCGCGGAGGAACGCGGCATCGCAGTCATCGCCAACCGGCCCTTCGACGGCGGCGAGCTGATCGGCCGGCTCAAATCGAAAAAGTCCCCGTTGCCGGAATGGGCGTCTGAAATCGACTGCAAGACCTGGGCGGAATTCCTGCTCAAGTTCATCGTGTCCCATCCCGCCGTCACCTGCGCGATCCCGGCCACCAGCAAGGTCGCGCACATGAAGGAAAACATGGCCGCACGCCTCGGCCGGATGCCGGATGCCGAAACCCGCAAGCGCATGATCCAATACGTCGAAAACCCATGATCGACGACCTCGGCAGCTACTCGGTCCGGAATTTCATCCCGTTTCTCGACGAAGTCTATTTCCGACTCTTCGAGCGCCAATACGAGGACTTGTGGCCTCTCCATCTGTTGACACTCGCCGGCGGCGTCGCGGCCATCGTTTTTGCATGGTTCGGAAAAACCCGCGCGACGGCCGTTCTGTTAGGTTTAGGTCTCGCCGTTTGCGCAATCACCTTCCACTTCCGGCTCTATGCCGAACTCACCCCCGTTGGGAGCGTCTTCGGCTGGGCATTCCTGATCCAAATCCCGCTGCTTTTGCTATGGGGGTTTATCACCAAACACCGCGAACGTTTCCGTCCCTCCGTTCCCACTATCATCGGTGCCGCCATCGCCGTTTTCGCGCTCGCCATCCATCCCTTTCTCGCCATCGCTACCGGCCGCGAACCGGCGGGTGCCGAATGTTTCGGCATGGCACCCGATCCGACCTCTGCTTGCATTCTCGGCATTCTCCTCATGACCGCCCGGCCGGTGTGGTTTCTCCTGCTCTTTCCCATCCCGCTCCTCTGGTCCGCCACCACAGGCGCGACTCTCGACGCCCTCGATGCCCCGCTGCCCATAACACTCCCGATCCTCGCCGCCATCGCGCTCGTCGCGGCGGTTTGGAAAGCGGTGACGGGCTTGCAAGCGCATCGGGGAAAAGAAAGTGCCAGAGTCAAAGCCGACAAAGTTGTCTGAAACTTTTCTTTCACCAAGGCGGGCCGTGCCTCAGGCTCTCACTGATCCGCAATTGATGACCATGACGATGAATCCGCACACGGCGGTCCTTTTCTGGTGCTACAAGGAGCCCGCCCTGTGCCGGGACCGGCTGGAGTGGTTGAGGAGATTCAACCCCCACGCTCCGGTGTTCGTGCTTTTTGGCGGGGACCCGACCGATGCGGACGCCTTCCGCTCCGCGCTTGCAGGCCTCTATCAGGATTTCTGGGCGCACTCCGGCGAGCCGCCGGAAGCCTCGCTGCCACAGGCGGTTCATTGCCCGGCCGGGGGCAAGGCATGGAAATGGTATTACGGCGACCTGATGATCCGGGATTGGTTCCGCGACCGTGGCCGGGTGCTGTCGTGGGACCGCATCTTCATCATGCAATGGGACATGCTGGTGCTGGGGCCGTTGGACCGCGTGCTCGCAGGACTGGGAGCCGATGAGGCATTGTTTTCCGGTTTGCGGCCAGTGGCGGAGGTCGAGCAAAAATGGACCTGGACCTCACCGCAGAAACCGTCGTACCGCAGCGATTACCTGGCCTTCGTCCGCAGCATGGCCACGGATTTCGATTATCACCAGCCGCCTCTCTGCGCCCTTGCGGTGGTGATGGTGCTGCCACGGGCGTTTTTCGAATCATTAGCCACCATGCCACAACCTGCACTCGGTTTCATCGAATACAAACTGCCGACTTGCGCCGCCGCCTTCGGCATCCCGCTCAACCGCTCGATCCGGTTCAGGGTCTGGTGGGACGATCTCGAACCACCGCGCTGGCACCACAGTCTCCGCGCCGTTGCCATCGATATCCACCCGCTTGTCGTCGCGCTGGGGCGCTTCTTGCCGGGCGGTCCCCGCATTTTCCATCCCTACTCGAAGCCTCTTCCAAAGGGTTCCGTCGGATGGTTGCGGCTGTTGGCACGCAGCGCATGCAATGATCTGCGCGCCGTTCTGGGCGGATTGTCCGCCCGGCGGATCATGCGCAAGTGTCTCAAGCGGGATCGGGAATGATGCCGGTGATAGTGTGGCGGTTCTCGCCACAATCACTTCTTCCCCCGCTTGCCGCGGGCGGGGTAGGTGACGGGTTTGGTTTGTGGCATGGCGGGCGGGTTTTTGAGGGCGTTGATCTGGTCGCGGAGGTGGGCGGCGCGTTCGAATTCGAGGCGCGAGGCGGCTTCGCGCATTTCCTCTTCGAGGTCGGCGATGACGCGGAGTTTGTCGTAGGTCGTTTCGTCCTCGGCGACGATGGCGCGGTTGATCTGGTCGGCGGCTTCCACGTCCTGCTCGTGGGTGTGGAGACTTTGCTGGAGGGCGCGCTTCACGCCGGCGGGAGTGATGCCGTGCTCCTCGTTCCATGCCTGCTGGCGGGCGCGCCGTGTGGTGGTGATTTCCACCAGCGCGCGGATCGAGTCGGTCATCACATCGCAGAACAGCACGCACTCACCGGTGATGTGGCGCGCGGCGCGGCCTGCGGTCTGGATGAGCGAGGTTTCGTTGCGAAGGAAGCCCTCCTTGTCGGCGTCGAGAATGCAGACGAGCGAAACTTCGGGCAGGTCGAGTCCTTCGCGCAGCAGATTGATGCCGACCAGCACGTCCACGGTGGCGGCGCGGAGTTGGCGCAGGATTTCGACGCGCTCGACGGCGTCGATGTCGGCATGGATGTAGCGCACCTTGAGTCCCACGCCCTTGAGGTATTCGCTCAAATCCTCGGCGGTTTTCTTGGTGAGGGTGGTGACAAGCACGCGCTCGTGTCGTTCGACGCGCTGGCGGCAGAGTTCGATGGTTTCATCGATCTGCCCCTTGAGCGGACGGAGGGTAATGACAGGATCCAACAGACCGGTCGGGCGGATGATTTGTTCGACGACCAATGGCGTGCCGCGCTTGGCGGGATCGAAATTTTCCACCGGCTCGTCGTTGCCACTGGCTTTGACGCGGAGTTTGCGCATTTCCGCGAAGCCATCCTCGCGGCGCGATTTCATCGGGATGTAAGTTTTGTTTTCGGGCCGCGAGTTGAGTAGTTCGAATGGACCGGGCGTGGCGGAAACATAAACGCGCTGGCCGGTCATGTGCATGAACTCCTCGAAGCGCAGCGGGCGATTGTCGAGCGCGCTGGGCAGCCGGAAGCCGTGCTCGACCAGCACCGTCTTGCGGCTCTTGTCGCCCTCGTACATGCCGCCGATCTGCGGGATGGTGGCGTGGCTTTCGTCGATGATGAGCAGGAAATCGCGCGGGAAGAAATCGAGCAGTGTGTGCGGCCGCGCGCCGGGTTCGCGGCCGGTGAGGTGGCGCGAGTAGTTCTCGATGCCCTGGCAGAATCCCATCTCGGCCATCATTTCGAGGTCGTATTCGGTGCGCATGCGCAGGCGCTGGGCTTCCAACAACCTGTTGTCCTTTTCCAACTCGGCGATGCGGGCGTCGAGTTCCGCGCGGATGGCGATGGCGGCGCGCTTCATCTTGTCGCCGGGCGTGACGAACTGCTTGGCGGGGAAAAACGTGTGGTTTTCCAGCCGCTCGATGATCCGCCCGTCGAGCGTGTGAACACTGCTGATGCGCTCGATCTCGTCGTCGAAGAACTCGATGCGGATGGCGGTCTGTTCGAGGTAAGCGGGATGGACTTCCACCACGTCGCCGCGCACGCGGAACTTGCCGCGGCCGAAGGCGATGTCGTTGCGCTCGAAGAGCATGCCGACGAGTGAGGAGAGCAACTCCTCGCGCGTGAGCTTCTGGCCCTTCCAGACCGGCAGCATCATGTTTTCGTAATCCTCGGGCGAGCCGAGGCCATAGATGCAGGAAACCGAGGCCACGACGATGGTATCCGGCCGGGTGAGCAGCGAACCCATTGTAGCGAGCCGCAAGCGCTCGATCTCCTCGTTGATCGACGAATCCTTTTCGATATAGGTGTCGCTGCGCGGGATGTAGGCCTCGGGCTGATAGTAATCGAAATAGGAAACGAAATACTCGACCGCGTTGTGCGGGAAGAAGTTCTTGAACTCCGAGTAAAGCTGCGCGGCGAGCGTCTTGTTGTGGCTCATCACCAATGCCGGCCGGCCGTGATGGGCGATCAGGTTCGCCATGGTGAAGGTTTTCCCCGAGCCGGTGACGCCGAGCAGCGTCTGGTGGCGGTTGCCGGCGTCGAGCGATCCGGCGAGCTTGGCGATCGCCTGGCCCTGGTCACCCTGCGGGCGGTAGTCGCTGACGAGTTGGAAATCCATCGGACGGTCTAACGGATTTCAGCCACGTTGCCGACGCGGGTGAGGAGCGAGAGCTCCTCCATGTCTTCGGGGCGCAGGAGGATGGTGCCGGCGGGTTTTTCTTCATCCCCGCCATCCGCCCAGGTGCGAATTTGCAGCGGCGGGGCCTCGATCACGATCGTTTTTTCCGCGGCGCGGTAATCGGCCGATTGCGGAAGCACGCGGCGGCCGGCGAGTTCGGCGGGTTTGGCGGTGATTTTGCCGTGGCGGGCGTTTTTCGATCCCGCGCCCCAGTGGAGGACCGGGTAATCGCGGATGAAGCGTCCGTCTTGCCAGAGCGAGACGGTGCCGCGGGCCGGCTCGATGAGCAGGCGGAAATCGAGCGGCATGACGACGAGTTTCTGTCCCGGTTGAAGGCGCGGAAGTTCCAGCATCGAATTGAGATGCATCATGCAATCGATGGTGGTGCGGTGTTTCGCGGCGATGCCTAACAGCGAATCGCCGGGTTTCACCTCGTGGACCAGCTTGCCGTCCATGTGTTCGGTGGAGAGGACTTCGTCGAGGTTGATCTCGCCGATGATGCGGCGGGCGACAGGCGCGGACGATGAGTTCGGGTAGATATTGACGATGGCGGCGAGTTTTTCGCGGGCCTCGTCGAGGCGGCCGAGCGCGAGCAGTTCGTGCGCTTTCTGGAAGGCCTTCTCGCCGGGGTCGATGTCGGGCATTTCCTCCGATTCGAGCATCTTGACGATTTCCTCGTCGCTCGGTCCGGTGAGCAAGTCGGCGGGCTTGGGGACGATGCGTTCGAAGACGCCGCCGAGCGGTTCTACGGCCACGTGCCAGGCAAGCATGCCGGTGAATGCCATGACGCCCATGACGCAGAGGGCGGCGAGGATCTTGACGAGTGTCCAGAGACTCATGGCAAACCCGGATCGTCAGATAAGGCCGCGGCGCTTGAAATCGAAGGCGTTAATCTCGTGCGAGCGCAGGATCATCTCGAAGGAGAACTTCAAAATGCAGATTTCCCACGCGTCGTCCACGCCTTCGATGACGGCCAGCGAGGGATTGCCGGTGCGTCGGATGTCGTCCATTACGCGCTCGCGAACGCTTTCCATCGGCTCGTTGACGATTTCCTCGTTCACCTCGCCGCGGCGGAAATGGAAGCCGTATTGGAGGAATGCGAGGTCTTTGCCCTCGGCACGGAATTTCTCCAGCATGCTCTCGAATTTCGCGTGAGCGGAGGGATTGAAACCATCGAACTGGAAGTCGCGAAAGGCGTCCGGCTTGAGGATGCGCGGGCGCTGGGCCTCGACCTCGCCGGTGCGGATGCGGACGCGCCCGACCTGATCCATCAGCTCGCTGATGAGTTGGAACTCGAAGCGGGTCTCGCCGAAAGTCTGAATCCGGTGATCCGGTTCGCGCAGGACCCGGGTGGTCTCCAACGCGTAGTGAATGTTGTCCTGCGAATGCATCTGTATGCCGTCAGTGTCGCGCGGATCGCGGGCAATGCAATGAAAAGACGGGGCGGGGGAGTGAAGACCGGGATTTCAATGGGTTTCGTTTTTCGGTTGGGACAATCCGAACAGCCACAGCCAGATGAAGGTGAGCAGCACGGCGGCGAGACCGACGTGGAGCACCTGCACCCACGAGTAGATGTGGATTTGGGACATGACAAGGCCGAGCACCATTTGCGCGAGCACAATGGCGAACACGACATTTTCCACTTTTCCGGCTCCGCCCTCGCGGTGGCGGCGGGTCAGCAGCCAGGCCCAGAGTGTGACGCCGAGCACGACCCAGGAAAAACTGCGGTGAGCGAGGTAGATCCACGATTGTTCCAACTCGGCGATCCAGGTATCGCGCGGGGCGTTGTCGTGGAACTTGGCGAGTTCGTCGGTCATTTCGCGGACCTGTGCGCCGAGGATGCCGGAGGCAATGCAAGTGACGAGCAGCAGGATGACCGCGATACGGGTCTGTTTTCGCCATTTTTCCTGCATCGCAACCAGCCATGGTCGGTCGGTGCCTCGCCACGCGCAGTACATCAGGGTGCCGGTGAGCAGCATCGCCAAGGCGAGGTGGGTTGTTAGAACGCCGGGTTGCAGGCCGCTGTAAACGACCCGCGCCCCCATCCAGGCGTTGATCAGCACGATGGCGAGCGAGCCGAAGGCCATCCAGAACACCAGCGGCCGCTTCGGGCGTTGCCAGAACGCGGCGATGAAAGTGGCAAGCGAGAAAAAGCCGACCGGCAGGCTGCACAGGCGGTTGATGAACTCGGTCCAGACATGCCGCGGATTGAATTCCGCGCGCAAGGTTTCCTCGGTGATCGTCGCGGGATCGCGACCCATGCGCTCCGCCTTGCTGCGGAAGCGCTCGATCGGCAGTTTCTCGAAATCGACCTGCTCGACCGAAGTCGGCGGGATCAGGCAGCCCCAGCAGGTCGGCCAGTCCGGGCAGCCCATGCCGGCACCGGTGACCCGCACGATCGCGCCGACAAACATCAGGAAAAGCACGGAAACCAGCGCGGCGATGGCGAGTTTCTGGAAGCGGGTGAGCGGCATGCCGGGACGATGGCGGGCGCGCGCCGCATTTCCAGTGGAAATCAGTGACTGCCCACGGAGTTGCGCGCGCCTTCCGCAGGTGGCATTTCAGGGCCGGACGGCTGCTTGATTTCCAGGGGTTTGGTGTCTGTCTTTACATGCGGGTAGTCATTGGAAATGGCCACGCCGATCCAGCGAAAATCCTCGGTGCCGTCGAGTATCACCTTGAGCACCATGGTCAGCGGCACCGCCAGCAGCATGCCGAGCGGTCCCCAGACCCAGCCCCAGAACATCACCGAGATCACCACGATCAGCGTCGAGATGCCGAAGCGGCGGCCGACCAGGATCGGCTCGACGAAGTTGCCGAGGAAATTGTTGATCAAGAGATATCCGCCGGCGACCAGCAACGCGTTCGGCCATCCGGCGACGAGCAAAGCGAGAATGGTGGGCGGCACGCCGGCGACAAGCGAACCGATCACCGGGATGAAATTCAATGCGAAGGCGACGATGCCCCAAAGGATGTAAAAATCGAGACCCGCCGCCCAGCACAGCAAACCGGCGAGGAAGCCGGTGACCAAGCTCACCACGGTCTTGATGGCGAGGTAGCGCTGGATGTCGCGGGTGGCGTGGATCATGCCCGCGATGTTGGGCCCGTGCGCACGCGCGATCGCCTTCATCCGGTTGCCGAAGTTCTGTGCCTCGGAGAGCATGAAGACCATCAGGATCAGGAAAATGACGCCGGCCGCGATGAAGCCGAGAAGCTGGCCGAGCACGCCGGTGCCGAAGTCCCAGATGCGCTCGAAGCGGATTTCCTGCAAGGCAGTCATGTTGTTTTCCACGACCACCTGGATCTTTTCGGTGGCATCCTGCACGCCGAGCTGATCAAGCTTTTCCGCAAGCGACTGCGAACCGTCGCGCACCCGCTGATAGAGCTGGGTGGCGTATTTCGAATTCCACTTCGCCTGCAAGTCCTGCACCAGCACCACGCCGAGCAAGGCCACGCCGGCGATGAACGCGAAGTCCACCAACACGGTGAGCAGCACCGCGATCGAGCGCGGCACCCTGCGTTTCACCAGCGCGTGGGTGATGGGGAAACTGACTGTGGCCACGAAAAACGCCAGCAGCACCGGAAGGAAGAAATTCTGCGCCGCCTTGAGCCCGGCGACGACAATGACCAGCGAGGCGATCAGCAGGAGCACCCTGCCGGCCGACGGAGCGCGAGTCCTGTCACCATCACCAGTCACACGCGGATTAAATCCCCGCGCCGCTCCGCCCGCAATGGGAATTTGTCATTTCATTGTTCCAACCGCGGCACGCGTGTCCGCTGACGCGGGATATATCAATGAAACATAGCCCGCTGGCGCAGCAGGTGGTCGGTGACGACCAAGGTGGCCATGGCCTCGACGATGGGCACCGCGCGGGGGAGGACGCAGGCGTCGTGGCGGCCCTTGCCGGCGAGTTCGGTGTTCTCGCCGGCGGAGGTGACGGTTTCCTGCGCGGTCATGATGGTGGCGGTGGGCTTGAAGGCCACGCGGAAGACGATGTTCTCGCCGTTGGAAATGCCGCCCTGCACGCCGCCGGAACGGTTGCTGCTGGTGCGGACCCTGCCATCGACCATCCGGAACGGGTCGTTGTGCTCGCGGCCAGTTAGAAGCGTGCCGGAAAAACCGGAACCGATCTCGAAACCCTTGGTCGCGGGAATGGAAAGCATGGCCTTGGCGAGGTCGGCTTCGAGCTTGTCGAAGATCGGCTCGCCGAGACCCGGCGGGCAATTGCGGATGACACATTCGACAATGCCGCCGACCGAATTGCCGTCGGCGCGGATCGCCTTGATGCGCTCGATCATCGTTTCGACCATCGCCGGATCGCCGGTGCGGACGATGTTCGACTCGATGGTTTCCGCGGTGACGGTGGCGGGATCGACGTCCGCCTTGAGATCCTGGATGGTGGAAACCCATGCCAGCACCTCGATGCCGGGGTGCAGGGTGTCGAGCACCTGGCGGGCGACCGCGGCGGCGGCGACGCGGCCGATGGTCTCGCGGGCGGAGGCGCGGCCGCCACCGGACGGGGCGCGGATGCCGTATTTCGCGTCGTAGGTATAGTCGGCGTGGCTCGGGCGGTATTTCACCGCCATTTCGTCATAGGCTCCGGGACGTTGGTCGGTGTTTCCAACCACAATGGCGATGGGCGTGCCGAGCGTGATGCCGTCGTGCAGGCCGGAGAGGATTTCCGCGGCGTCCGCCTCCTTGCGCGGGGTGACGATTTCCGATTGCCCGGGGCGGCGGCGGTCGAGTTCGCGCTGGATGATATCGGAGGAGACTGGGACACGCGGCGGGCAGCCGTCGATGACGACGCCCACGCCGCCGCCGTGCGACTCGCCGAAGGTGTGGATGCGGAATGCCTGGCCGAAGGTGGATGACATGCGCCGGAAGTTATGCCTTGCGGGCGGCTTTCTTGGCAGCCTGTTTGGCGATTTTTTCGACCGGTTCGTCCTCGTCGATGCTGTGGGTGAGGATGAACTGGAGGTCGTCGAGGCCGAGGTTGGAGGCGAAGCCCTCGTCGCCGAGCACGTTGGTGACGAGCTGGGTCTTCTGATGCTGGAGGATGCGGATCTTCTCCTCGACGGTGTCGCGGGTGAGCAGGCGGTAGGCGATGACCTTGTTCTTCTGGCCGATGCGGTGGGTGCGGTCGATGGCCTGGTTTTCCACGGCCGGGTTCCACCACGGATCGTAGAGGATGACGTAGGAGGCGGAGGTCAGGTTGAGACCCGCGCCGCCGGCCTTGAGCGAGAGCATGAAGACGGACGGGTCCTTGGTGGTCTGGAATTTCTCGATCTCGCCCTTGCGGTCCTTGGTCTGGCCGGTGAGGTAATTGTAGGGACGACCCTCGAGTTCGAGGCGCGCTTTGATGAGGTCGAGCATCGAGACGAACTGCGAGAACACGAGCACCTTGTGGCCTTCTTCGTGGAGCTGGTCCAATAGATAGAACAACGACTCCATTTTCGCCGATTCCTCCTTGAGGTATTTCGGATCGATCAGACCGGGGTGGCAGCAGATCTGCCGCAGGCGCATGAGGCCCTGGAGGATGGCGAAGGAGTTTTTCTTCACCGCCTCGTCGGAATCGAGTCCGAGCAGCGCTTTCTGGATGCGTTTCAGTTCGGCCTTGTAGAGATCCATCTGGATGCCCTCCATCTTCGAGTAAACCTCCTCTTCGGTCCGCGGTGGCAGGTCCTGGGCGACCTGGAGCTTGGTGCGGCGCAGCAGGAAGGGGCGCAGGCGCGAGGCAAGGCGTTGTTGGGAGAGGGGATCCTTGCGTTTGTCGAAGCGCTTCTTGAAGTAGGCGCGGCTGCCGAGCACGCCGGGCATGGCGAAGGCCATCAGCGACCACATGTCGAGCAGGCGGTTCTCGATCGGCGTGCCGGTCAGGACGAGGCGGTTCTGCGAGTCGAGTTCACGCGCGCACTTGGCGGCCTTGGAATCCGGATTCTTGATCTGCTGGCCTTCGTCGAGGATGATGGTGAGCCATTTGATGTGGGACAATTCCTCGCCGCAGACACGGAGCTGGGCGTAGTTGAGGATGAGCATGTCCAGCTTGTTCTGGATTCTGTCCACATCGATGTCGTCGCGGTTCTTCAGAATGTGCACATTGAGATCGGGTGCGAATTTCTGAGCCTCGCTGGCCCAGACATCGAGCACCGACTTGGGACAGACGACCAAGGCCGGCTTCTTCGGTTGCTTGGTTTTCCTGTGTTCGTCGAGGAGCCAGAGCAGATAGGTGAGCGACTGGATGGTTTTGCCGAGCCCCATGTCGTCGGCGAGGATGCCGCCGAAATTGTTGACCGCGAGATAGGCGAGGAATTTGTAGCCCTCCACCTGATACGGGCGCAGGGTGGCGTTGAGCGCCTTGGGGAGGTCGGGGTTGACCTCCAACTTGATGTCGCCCGCACGACCCTTGATGCGTTCCCACGCCTTGGGATCGAAGACCTCGGCGGCCTTCGGGTCGGCGAGTTGCAGCGCGTGCATCCGGTGGGTTTCTCCGGAGAGGTCGAAGGGGTCGAGCCCGAGGCGGGTGACGGCCTCGCGCTGGTCGGCGTCGAGTTTGATTTCTAGCCGCATCCATGAGCCGTCCTCCATCCGGACGTAGCCGCCGCGCGCGGCGACGAGCTGCCGGATCTGGGCCTTGCTGAGATTGACGCCCTGAACGTCGATGACAATGCGAAGGTCGAACCAGTCGATGTCCTGGCCGACGACTTCGAATCGCACGGCGGCGGTGACGGGATCGGCGAGGATGGATTTGAGGCGCAGGTCGATGTCGAGTTCCACATCGGGCGGCATCGCTTTAATCCATTCCGCGAATTTTTCCGGGAACTGCTTGGTAATTCGCGACTTGAAGGAAATGAGCTTCTCGTCGTAAGCAAGGCCCATCTCGTCGAGAATGGCGGGCACGGGGTAAAGCGCCTCGCGGGCGAAACGCATCAGTTGCTTGCCCTTGACCGGGTGCTGCTCGGCAAGTTCCCAGCCGTCCTTGGTGAGGCGCTCGGTGCGGCGGCCCTTGGTCTCGACGGCGGTGACGTCCACCACCAGGTGCTCGGTTTCGGCCGCGGTGAGGCCGGCGACGAGTTTGAGTTCGAGCTTCGGCTTGAGTTCCAGATCGACCACGCGCTTGCGCAGCGATTCGGGCAACGAGGCACCGATTTTGCGCAGGAATTCGACCCCTTCGAGTGAGTCGATCACGCGCCGCGGGATGAGGTAGCGGGGCATGACCTCGGTTTCCTCGAGCCAGCGCGGCGGGCCGGGGAACACGGTTTCGTCGGACTGATAGAGTTCCTTGCGTCCGGGCAGCAGGCGCACCGAGTGGGAAACGTTCTCACCGGCGGCAGTGACGAGTTGGAGCGCGAAGCTCTTGTTGTCGTAGGGATCGTCCTCACAGACCCAGCACAAGGCGTCCTCGACCACCTTGAACTCGCGTTCGTCGAGGTTGACGATATGTCCCTTGAGCGCCGGCTGGCGGAAGACGCGGTTCATGAAACGGCAGGATTCCTCCTGGTCGAAGTCGAGCGTGGTCTCGCCAAGTTCGCGGTGGAAGGCCAGGAAGTGCTCCCAGAGCGTCTGGCTGGAGGCGTCCATGAGCAGGGCACCCTCGTGATGAAGCGCGGTATAGTGGGCGATTTCGTTTTTCTCACGCAACTGGATCCAGAAGGTGGACTTCGATTCCTTCACTTCCATCCGCGCCTCGTTGATCGTGGCCACGAGCCGGAAAGCCACGGTCAGCGGTTCCTCCTGTGGCGGACGCTCGTTGACCTGTTCGATGCGGTCATACCAGGCCGCCACTTCGCGTTCCTGCTCCCAATCCGCCATTTTCTTCTGAACGTGGCCTAGATCGGTGATCACGTTCATGAATTCCGGGTAGGGGAGCTTGCGCTTGAAAAACGCGTAGGCGAGGTAATTCCAGAACTCCATGATGTCGCCAGGCGGCATCGGCCACAGCTCCAGCGGTTCGTAGGTGGTGATTTCCCAACGCGGATTGATCCGGACCATGTCGTGGTCGTGGAGTTCACCCTCGATCACGTAGCGGCGGTAGCGTTTCTCGATCTTGGAAACGAAATCCGCCTCCTTGTCGTCCAGTTCGCGGCCGAGCTTGTCCTCGATGATGTCGAGCACCGGCGTGTCGTCGAACTCGTTGGGCGATTCCGGGAGGTCCTCGCCGCGGTGCATGCGCTCCATCATCGTGGCGTATTGGCAGGCACCGGCGACCAGCTCGTCCTCGGCGGTGCAGGAACCGAACCAGCGGTTTCCCTGAAGCCGCAGACTGGTGCGGAACGTCCCGGTCTCGTCCTCGACCCGGCCCTGGATGAACAGGTGGTTGCCGAATATCTGCGTGACGGCTCCGTCCTTCTGGAGCACTTCGCCGCGCTTGCGGGCTTCTTCGGGGAAACTGTTGAGGAAATTGAGTGTGGCGCGATCTGGATTCATCTCGATGGATGGAAATGGGTTCCGCATTACGGCTGCGCTTTTCGGTGGAAAAACGCCAACAGCCGCGGGCGGCGAGGTTAATCCACGGATTTTGCACGAATCAACCAAAACCTTGTACGAAGACGTGCGGAGGCCGTGCATTCCATCTGCGGTCCAATCGGACGCCGAGTCCTCATCATGACGCGACTCCATCCAATGCACGGACCACCGAAGCGGAGTGGATAAATCCAAGCAGGACCGGACACGATCATGCTGCTAGGCGCATTCAACCTAACGAGCGCACCTGGAAACATGAAACCCGCAACCCAAACAAACAACTTGTGACAATGTATGTAATGCGGAATCAAGAGGCGGAGCTTTGAATGGCTTCAAATAAGTGACCCTCGCCCGGACCCGGGTCGTCGTTTCAGGCCAGATCGGTCACCAGCACCCTGCTCCACCACTCCTTGTGGGCGTCGATGAAGGCCTGATGGTCCGGGTGATCCTGATAGGCGTTGTGCTCCTCGACGGAGACGAACTGCATGTCGAGCGCGTAGTCCCAAGACTGGTCGCAGACCGGCCGCGGCGGCACGGCTGCCGGTTCGGCCCAGCGACCGCCTTGCATCAGCGGGATCGCGCACAGAGCGTCGAGTGCTTTTTCGAATGTCTCCCGGTCGGCCGGGTTTTGCCTTTCCTCCTTGAGCCAGAAATACACATGGTGGTCCATGGCACGGAGGGAACAAACGACACATGCCCGTAGCAAGCGCGGATTTCCCGCTCAACATTTCCGTTGCCGGGCACCGGAGGGGTTCTAGGATTCCAGCACGTTCACATGAAACTTTCCGCCATCGTCATCCCGCTCATTCTGGCAAGTCTTCCGCTCCCCGCCCAGGAAACGGTGCCGTCGGAGGTTTATCGCTCGGTGCTCCGGATCGAGGCCGCGACGCAGATACCCGATTACGAAACGCCATGGAACAGCGGCCGCTTCAGCGGCGGCATCGGCACCGGATTCATCATCGGCGACAACCGCATCCTGACCAACGCCCATGTCGTTTCCAACGCCCGGCGCTTGTTGATCACCGTCCATGGCAGCCCGGAAAAATACCCGGCCAAGGTGGAATACATCGCGCACGATTGCGACCTGGCGCTGCTTTCCGTCGAGGATTTTTCGGATTTCGAATCCTTCCCGCGCTTTGAAATCGGTGAAGTGCCGAAGCTCGAATCGCAGGTCCGCGTGATCGGCTATCCAATCGGCGGCGAGCGGCTCTCGGTCACGCGCGGCGTCGTTTCGCGCATCGATTTCCAACCCTACTCGCACACCCGCGCCGATTCCCATCTGGTGGTGCAGATCGACGCGGCGATCAACCCCGGCAACTCCGGCGGCCCGGTGCTGCAGGACGACAAGGTGGTCGGCGTCGCCTTCCAGGGACTGCGCCAGGCCGACAACACCGGATACATCATCCCCACTCCCGTGGTGCGGCGTTTTTTGAAGGACATCGAGGACGGCCGCTACGACCACTACGTGGACCTCGGCATCACCGAATTCGCGCTGCACAACCCCGCGATGCGCCGCGCCCTCGAACTGCCCGACGACGGCATGGGCGTGCTCATCACCAACGTGATTCCCACCGGCTCCTGCGACGGCGTGCTCGAACCCGGCGACGTGCTGCTGGCCCTCAACGGCCATGAGGTGGACAGCGCGGGCATGATCCGCATCGATGGCGAAAAGACCAACCTCAACGAGATCGTCGAGCGCCGTTTCGCCGGCGACAGCATCACCGTCACCTTCATCCGCAACGGCGAAAGGCAGCAGGCGGAGATCGTGCTCAAGCCCCTTCCCCCATCGCGAATGTATGCCATCCAGTATGAGAAACAGCCGCGCTACGTGGTTTTCGCCGGACTGGTTTTCCAACCGCTCGACACCAACCTGTTCGCCACCGCGAAGTTCGACGACGTCACCGTGCGCCGGCTTTACACCGACTACCTGCCGAAGGCGCTGTTCAAGGAGCGGCGCGACATCGTAATACTCACCCGGGTGGAAAACGACCCGGTCAACAGCCGCCTGTCATCGTTCACCGGATACGCGGTGGACAAGATCAACGGCGTGGAAATCACAAGTCTCGACCATGCCCATGAGTTGTTATATTCCGAAAATCCTCCGGAATATCATGTCATCGAATTGTTCGGAGCCAGCCGTCCGCTGGTGATTGCCGCGGCCGAAGTCGAGGCCGCGAACCGCCGGGTGGCCGCGAACTACGGCATCGCCGAACTCGTCAACCTCGAGGAATGATCCGCCGCTGCGGCATCGCGCTGGGATCCAATCTCGGCGACAGTCGGAAAATGCTGCGCGCAGCGATCGCGTCGTTGCGTGAAATCGCGGTTCCCGGCGAGGCGTTTTTGGAGGCTCCGGTCTATCGCACGCCCCCCCTCGCCTGCCCCGCCGGCTCGCCGGACTTCCTCAATACGGTGGTCGAACTCGCATGGAACGGCACACCGCATCATCTGTTAGATCAAACCAGCGGCATCGAACAACAGCTTGGCCGGACCCGCGGCGCGGAACGCAACGCCCCGCGCACCATCGATCTCGATCTGCTTTACTGTGGCGGGCTGGAACTCGCCGACACCGACCTCACACTCCCCCACCCCCGCATCGCCGAACGGCGCTTCGTGCTGCAGCCGCTGGCCGACATCCGCCCCGGGCTCGTCCTGCCCGGCATGTCGTTTCCTGTTAGTGTTATGTTAGAAAACCTCGCCGATTCCGGGCCTCCTCCGGTCCCGAAGGATTGAGCCAGAGGGTTCGAACGTTTCAATCGTGCGCGATTTCGGCGGCCACCCCGTCGTCCGCCGCGATCCGGAATCTCCGGAGCCAGGGCAGCACCAGGATCAGCACGCCGTTGCGCGCGCGGGTGGCTTCCATCCCCAGCCGCCGGAAGACGCGCCGCGCGTAGGGGCCCACGCGGATCCATATGCGATAGGACACGCACACGCGGATTTCCGCACTGGTCCGCGATACCGTGGTCCGGATGGGATCCACCACCGCCTGTTCCTCGTCGGTATTGAGAAAATCGTGTCGAAGCAATTGTCCCGCGCCACGATGCCAAAAACCCCCGCCGCGGGCAGCGGTCGGGGGTTTTGGTAAACGGTGTGCGTGATATCTGTCAGACCGCCTTGGGCATCCTGGTCCAGGCGCCTTTCTTGGCGTTGCTCTTCACGCAGGTCTCGATGAAGGCGATGCCGGTCCAGCCGTCCTCGACACTGGCGTATTGCGAGCCGTCGCTGGCGAAGGATTTGCCGGCCTTCCACTTGCGGACGTCGCTCTCGAACGCGCGGTGCAGGCGGGCGAAGGCGTCATGGAACGCCTCCGGGTGGCCGGCGGGAATGGTCGGTTCCGCCATCAGTCCGGCGGGCATTTTCTTCGGCAGGAAACCGTCGCCGGGAGTCACCGCGCCGCGCCAGTAAACGCGGTCCGGCTGGTCAGGCAGATGGACGACGAGTTTTTCCGGGTCTTCCTGTTTCCAGACGATGGTGCCCTTGGTGCCGGCGATGACGATGCCGAGGTCGTTCTTGTGGCCGATGCAGATCTGCGAGGCGCGGACGAGCGCCTTGCCGCCGTTGGAGAGCTTGCAGTAGATGGTGAAGTGGTCGTCCAGCATGCGGCCTTCGACGAAGGTTTCCATGTGGGCGGAAAGCTCGGTGACGTCGAGGCCGGTGACGTAGCGCAGCTGCATGAGCGCGTGGGTGCCGATGTCGCCGCCACAGCCGGAGCCGCCTGCGCGCTTGGGATCGACGCGCCACGAGGCCTGTTGCTGGCCGGTGGCTTCAAGCTTCGAGGCGAGCCAGCCCTGGATGTAATAACTGTCCACCCAGCGGACGTCGCCGATCAGTCCGCTCTGGACGATGAATCGGCTGAGACGGGTGGTCCAGTGGCCGAGGTAGGTATGAGCCACGGCGAAGGGCACGTTGAGCTTGCGCGAGGTTTTGACCAATTCGTTCGCCTCCTTGAGATTGAGGCAAAGCGGTTTCTCGCAGAACACGGCGATGCCGGCCTTCATCGCCTTCATGGCCGGATCGAAGTGTACGAAGTTCGGCGTGACGATGAGGATGTAGTCGAGTTTCTCATCGGCCGGAGCGGACGCGTTGGCGGCGATCATCTCGTCGTAGGAACCGTAACCCTTGATCGGATAGGGCCAGTTTGCGGCTTCTTCGAGCGCCACCTTGGGATCAGGGAACAGCGCGCCGGCCACCACGCGGCGGGTGCCGTCCATGTGAATGGCTTTCTGGTGGGGCTGCACGATGAAGGCTCCCTTGCCGCCTCCGACGAGACCGATGTTGAGTGGTTTGTTGGACATGTGCTTGTGGGGTTGTGGGTTGAAACGAGGGATCGGGTTGGCTACTTTCACGCGCCTTCCTGCCATGAGCCGAAGGCGCGGAACTTGTCATAGCGCGCCTGCAGCATGCGCTCGACGCCCATCGCGGAAATTTCATCGAGATGGCGTTCGACAATTTCGCGGAATGCGGCGGCGGTGGCCTTGTGATCGTGATGCGCGCCGCCGGGAGGTTCGGGGATGACGTCGTCGATGAGTTTGAGTTTCCGGAGGTCGGGGGCGACGAGTTTCATCGCTTCGGCGGCTTCGGGCGCATGCTTGCGATGTTTCCAGAGAATCGCGGCGCAACCTTCGGGGCTGATGACCGAGTAGTAGGCGTTTTCCAACATCAGGACGCGATCGGCCACGCCGATGCCGAGAGCGCCGCCGGAGCCACCCTCGCCGAGCACCACGGCAATGACGGGCACCTTTAGCAGCATCATCTCACGGAGGTTGTAGGCGATGGCCTCGGCGATGTTTCGCTCCTCGGCACCGATGCCGGGAAAGGCCCCGGGCGTGTCGATGAGCGTGATCACGGGCAGGCCGAATTTTTCCGCGAGCTTCATCAGTCGCAGTGCCTTGCGGTATCCTTCCGGGTGGGCGCTGCCGAAGTTGCGCATCAGGTTCTCCTTGGTGTCGCGCCCCTTCTGGTGGCCGATCACGACCACCCGCCGGTCGCCGAGGCGGGCGAATCCGCCAGGCATCGAGGCGTCGTCACCGATGTGGCGGTCGCCGTGCAACTCGCAGAAACCGGTGAAGGCGTGGGAAACGTAATCGAGCATGAACGGGCGGCTGGTGTGGCGTGCGATCTGCACCCGCTGCCAAGGCGTGAGATTTTCGTAAATCCTGGCCCTGGTTTCGGCGAGTTTGCCCTCCATCATGGAGATCTCACCGGACATGTCGATGTTTTGGGACGCGGCCTTGGCCCTCAGCTTTTCGAGTTCGCGCTCCAGTTCGGCCGCCGGCTTTTCGAATTCGAGCAACTGCATGGAGTGAGTTTCAGGATTCAACCCGTGAATGCAAGACGGGAGGCGCGCCGGGTCCGTGGCGCGCGCCCGAGGGAGCCGCGCGGCTCAATAGGTGTAGTTGAGATAGAAGTTGAACTGACCGCCCTTGTCCGCCTCATCGTCCGGCGAGGAGACCGGGATCGCGTAGTCGAGCGCGAGTGGCAGCGGGCTGATCGGGAGCTGGAGGCGCACGCCCACACCCACATCGCTGTAGATGTCGTCCGGCGCGGGGTCCCAGCTGTCGAGGTTCACGAAACCGGCGTCGTAGAACACGGCGGCACGCACCGTGTCGATGATCGGGACGGTGTATTCCACGCTCATGTAGCCGAGCGAGTTGCCGCCGTAAACGTCGTCGGTGTAGCCGGTGTCGCGCGGGCCCACATCGCGGAACTCAAAGCCGCGCAAAGTACGGCCGCCGCCCAGGAACATGCGCTCGAAGACCGGCACCTCGCCGCTCACGGCGTCCACGAAGGCGAGTTCGCCGCTGAGCGAGAGGATCGTGTCCCACTTCAGGTTCCAGTATTTCTGGCCCTGGGCGGAAATGGTGAAGGTGTCCACGTCGCCGCCGAGGCCCGCGTAAGTGAGCCCGAGGTCCACCTTGTGGCCGGTGCGCGGCACGATGTTGCTGTCGCGGGTATCGAGCACCCAGTTCACCGCCAGTGCCGCGCGCAGGAAGTCGCCGCCGATTTCTTCCTCGGACAGGAAGGAGTTGGCGCCGCTGGTCGGGTCGAGCGGATCGTTTCCGGTGCCGCCAGTACCGTTGGCGAAGGTGTCGCCGGCATCCACATCGGAATCGATCTTCACGTTTTCAACCCGCAGCTCGCCGCGGATGTAGCTTTTGTCGGTGAGCGGTTTGCGCAGCGAGATGGCGGCACCGGCATTGGTCTGCTCGAAGTAATCGCTGAAATAGGTGGACTGTTTGTAGAACAACTCGCCGCCGAGCGCGAGCTGGCGGTCGAGGAACCATGGCTCGACGAGCGAGATGCTGGCCTCGGAGCGTTCGTTGCCCAGGCGCAGATTCATGGCGAAACGCTGGCCGCCACCGGTGAAGTTCCACGGGTTGAAGAGGTCGAAGTTCGACTGCTCGAGGGTGAGGAAACCGACCACGCTGTCGATCGAACTGAAGCCGATGCCCACGCCCACCGAACCGGTGGCGCGCTCTTCGACGAGCACGTCGAGGTCGCGATAACCGCCGCCGGCGGGCACGCCGGTGACCTGCACGTCACTGAAGTATTGCAGGTTTTCGAGGCGGGCCTTGGTGGTTTCGAGTTCCACCGAGTTGAACCAATCGCCCGGTTGGAGAGGGACCTCGCGGCGGATCACCTTGTCCTTGGTCTTGGTGTTGCCGGCGATGTTCACCTTGCCGACGCGGTAGCGCGAGCCTTCGGTGATGCGATAGATGATGGTAACGCGGTTCGGGCCGGCGTCGCGGATGTCCGGCGAGACGGTGGCGTCGGCGTAACCACGGGATCCATAGTAGCTGCGGATCATGGTGATGTCCGCGCGCATTTTCTTCGAACTGTAGGGATCGTTGCCGTTGAGGGTGAGCGCCGGATAGAGTTCCTCCGGCTTGAAGACCGTCATCTTGCCGAAACCGACGCCGGCGACGGTGTATTTGTCGCCCTCCTCGATCGGGATGACGATGTCCACGCGGCCGTCCTTGACCGGCTCGCGGCGGATGCCGGGACAGTTGACGCGGAGGTAGCCGCGACTGCGGTAGAAATCGAGCACCGCGTTGAGGTCCTCGTCGAGCTGGTCGGTCTCGATGCGGCCGGACTTGGTGAGCCACGAGAACCAGCCCTTGGGCTTGGTCTTCATTTCCTTGCGCAGCTCGTTGTCGGTGAAGACCGTGTTGCCCTCGAAACGGATCTTGCGGATCTCGTTCTTGCCGCCTTCCTCGATCACGAAAATGAGATCCGCCACGCCTTCGTTTTCGGTGGGCTGGATGCGGTGGCTCACGCTCACATCGGGATAGCCGTAGCCACGGTAGTAGTTCTCGATGTTGCGGCGGGCTTCGAGGATTTCCGCATCGCTCATCACGCCGCGGGGCTTGAGCTTGGTCTCACGCGCCAGTTTCTGGTCGGAGAAAACGGTGTTGCCCATGAAGCCCACGCCGCCACGCATCGGACGGGTGGTCACCTCGGCAATGAGGCGGACGCTGTCACCCACCGGCTCGGCGAGAAACCGCACGTCGTCCACCAGGCCGGATTCGTAGAGGGCTGCGATGTCGCGGTCGAGGTTCTCGGCGCGGTAGGTGCCGCCGGCCTTGGAACTCATCTGGTTGCGTAGCGCGTCCTCGTTCACCGTCTTGGGACCACGGTAGCGGATGTCCACCGCGGTGATGTTTTTGCCCTCGAAGTCCTGAGCGTGCAGAGTGCCGATCATGGAAGCGAGGGCAACGCAGGCGAGGGTGGCGGTCCGGGCCAGACGGCCGGTGATGAGGTGGCGGGAAAAAGGAAATCGGCGCATGGGGTGTGAAGGGATGGCCGTATGTAGCCGGTTCAATCCACCGTCCGTCAAGGTGAATAGCGGGATTTCCTAAGATTTCTTTACTAATTGGGCAGAATCGTAGACAGGCCGCTGGAGGCCGGACTGTGCGAGTCTGACGTTTCTTGTCCCCTGGCCCCGTCACGCACAGCACGCTGGAATCACGGCTATTCCGGCCAGCCTCTGCCATGACTTGCCATCGGTGGCCAATCCCACGCTCCCACGGGAGCAGGATATGCGCCTCGTTTGGTGAATCCCGCGCATCCGGCATGCTCGACACCTCCTGCGGATCGGGGGTTAACTCAACGGGTTTGTTCCGACAGCCCCCCATGAACCATTACGATTCAGATCGGTTCACGACCACCAACTGGAGCCTCGTGATTGCTGCGATGGAGACGGCTCCCACCCGTGCCACCGACGCGATGGAGCGGCTGTGCTCCCGCTACTGGTTTCCGGTCTATGCCGCCATCCGCCGTGCCGGAAACGACGCGCATCATGCGGAGGACCTGACCCAGGGATTTTTCGAGTTCGCCATCGAGAACCGCTTGCTGCAGCGGGCCCGCAAGGACAAGGGGCGCTTCCGCAGTTTCATCCTGACCTCGCTCAACAATTTTCTCCACAATCGCCATGATCGCGCCACCGCGGTGAAGCGTGGCGGCGGATATCAGATCGTGCCGTTCGACGAGGCGGATGCCGAAAGGATCCTCGCCAGCGAGCCGGCCTCCAACGGCACATCGCAGGATTCGTTCGACCGGCGCTGGGCTGTGACGCTCATCCGCAGGGTCATGGAGAACCTCCGGAATGAATATGCCAAACGCGGAAGGAGCGCCACACATGATTCCCTGCTTCCGCATCTGACGAACAATCCTTCGCCGGTTGATTTCCTCAGGCTAGCTGCGGACCTCGATCTGGAAGCCGGCGCGCTGCGTGTGGCGCTGCACCGCTTCCGCCGTCGTTTCGGCGAACTGCTCCGCAGCGAAGTCGCCCATACCGTGACGACTCCCGATGAAGTGGAGGAGGAAATCCGCTATCTGCTGTCCATCCTTGCGGACGGATGAAACATCACAAGATCCCGCTGTAACTCCGGGAGCGTTTTTCTTTAGCAACGACTGCACGGTAACGAAATGCCCGATCCACCGAAATGCTCCCAGTGCGGCTCGCCACTCGCCCCGGATGTGCCGGGCGGCCTTTGCCTGCGTTGCCTGCTGGGCCTCGGACTGAAGAGTGACGCAGCGGCGGATGAGGACGATCAACCGGCCGCCGCGGACGACGATGATGACGATTTCCCGGGCTATCGCATTCTCGAAAAAATCGGCGAGGGCGGAGGTGGCGTCGTCTATCGCGCCGCGCAAAGCGAACCCGTGCGCCGGGAAGTCGCCCTCAAGGTCATCCGCCTTGGCATGGACACGCGCACGGTGATCGCCCGCTTCGAGGCCGAGCGCCAGGCCCTCGCACTGATGGACCACCCGGGCATCGCCCGCGTCTTCGATGCCGGCGTCACCGGCCGGGGACGTCCGTTTTTCGTGATGGAACTCGTCGCCGGGGAACCCATCACCGGTTTCTGCGACCGGAAAAACCTCTCCGTCCCCCAACGACTCGAACTTTTCCTGCATGTCTGCGAAGCCGTCCGCCACGCCCACCTCAAGGGCATCATCCATCGCGACCTCAAGCCGTCCAACATCCTCGTCACCGAAACGGACGAACGGGCGGTCCCCAAGGTGATCGACTTCGGAGTCGCCAAGGCGATGGATCACCAGCGCCTCGCCGACCAGACGATTTACACCGCCTTCGACCAGTTTGTGGGCACGCCCGCCTACATGAGTCCCGAGCAGGCCGGCCTGACGGGGGAGGACATCGACGCGCGCAGCGACATCTATTCGCTCGGCGTCCTGTTATATGAACTGCTAACCGGTCGGCCGCCGTTTGAACCGGAGCGTTTGCGAAAGGTAGCCATCGATGAAATCTGCCGGATCGTCCGCGAGAAGGATCCGGTACTGCCGTCCATCCGCCTCACCACTCTTGCCGAGGCGGAGTTGACCGCCACTGCCCGGCGGCGCATGTGCCCGCCCAAACGCCTTGTCAGCGACCTGCGCGGCGACCTCGACGGGATTGTGATGAAGGCGATGGAGAAATCGCGCAGACGCCGATACGAGACCGCCGGCGAGCTGGCGGCCGACATTTCCCGCCACCTGAACCACGAACCGGTCACCGCCCGTCCGCCGGGCTCTCTCTATCGGTTTCTCAAATTCGCACGCCGCAACAAACTCCTGCTCGGAGCCGCGACTATCGTGCTCGCCTCACTCATCGCCGGCATCTTCGTTTCCTCATGGATGTATCTCAGGGAAAAACAGACCCGCCAGCATCTGGAATACCGCGCCTATCTCACCGACATGAAATCGGCTTGCGGGACGGCACTGCACACCCGCAGCAGCCTCGCCGGCACCATCAAACTCCTCGAGGCGAACCGCCGTCACGCCCCTGACTTCCGCAACTGGGAATGGTATTTCCTCAACGGTCTCTGTCATCGGGAAATCCTCACCATCCACGCCGATCCCGAGGCCGTCTTCTCGGTTTCCTGGAGTTACAATGGCAGGCTGCTCGCCACCGGTGGCTCGGCGGACCCCATCGGTCTCTGGGATGTCGATAGCGGCCGGAAAGCGGGAGAACTTCCCGGCCATCCGGGGGGTGTCCGCTGTCTCTCTTGGGAACCCTCCGGCACACGCCTGGCCTCGGCCGGCAACGACAAGTCGGTCCGAATCCGGGACACCATCACCGGCGAAAGCCGGATTCTGGGCGAGCACGGCAACATCGTTTCCTCCCTGGCCTGGGCACCGGATGGCGCATGGCTCGCATCCGGATCCCACGATAAAACCGTCACGATCTGGGACACCCGGAAAAATTCAGCCCCCCGCACGCTGACCGCCGCGCACCCGGTTCGCGCCGTGGGCTGGCATCCGGATGGCAACCGCCTGATTGCCTGCGGCGACAATGGCCTCGCCCATTGCTGGGACGCCGCCAGCGGAAGCACCCGCTGGCAACACAGCGCCGAAATCGGCGGACACATCCAGGCCGCCGTTTGGTCTCCCGACGGCCGCCAGATCTTCACCGGAGGCACGCAACCATCCGTGGATTTCCGCAACGCCGATACCGGCCAGACGACGCATTCGCTGTGGGACAACCAGAACACCGTCACCGCCGTGGCCTGGAGCCCCGATGGCCGCTTGCTCGCTTCCGGAACCCGTTACGACGGCAATATCGCCATCCGCAGTTCCCTCGGCGGCGGCGCACCAATCCGTTCGTTCCGCAGCCATCGCGGCTCCGTCAACTCCCTGGCATGGAATCCCGATGGATCCAAGCTCGCTTCAGCCAGTGCGGACGGCACGGCCAGAATTTGGAACCCGACCGACCGGAATCCTACAATCGTCAACCTGCAAATGCCGTCGGCCCTGATTCTCGCGTGGAGTCCGGACGGCACAAAACTCGCCGCCGGCGGCCGTCGCATGGATTCATGGGTCTATGATTTTACCATTCAAGCCCCGGTTGCACTGGACGGCGGCTTCGTCCCATGGACCCGATCCGTCGCATGGAATGCGGATAACACAATGCTCGCGACCGTTGGCGAGCGTGGTCTGCGGGTATGGGACTTCCCCTCCCGCACCACCGTCTGGCGTGATCCCTCATCCTTCCCGCGGCTCAGCACCGTCGCATGGGACACCCGGCGCGGGCGCATCATTGCCGGCGGCCTTCATGGCTTTTCCATCTGGGACGCGGCAACAGGCACGATCCTGAAAACCGTGCCTCTCAAGGGCGGTGCCGGCAAGCTGGCCCTCAGCCCGGACGGACGCCAGCTGGCGGTCACCGGGGAAACCGTCATTTCACTCTTTGATTCGGTGGCACTCACCCGCATCCGGTCCTGGCCCGCTCACGCCGAAACCATCTACTCCATCGCATGGCACCCCGCCGGGATTCTGCTCGCCTCGGGCGGTGCCGATACCTCCGCGAAAATCTGGGACACCCGCACCGGCGGAATCCTGCATACCTTGAACGGTCATGGCGGTCCGGTCCGCCACGTCGTTTGGAATCCGGACGGCTCCAGATTGTGTACCGGTGGCTCGGACGCCACCGTCAGACTTTGGGATGCGGACACCGGACTGGAAGTCTGCGTTTTCGACAAACCGGGTTCGATCATCCAAACAATCCAGGGACTCGCCTGGACTCCCGACGGTCGCCGCATTGCCATCTCGGACGGGGAGGGAAACCTCGTCATCCTGGATGCCACGCCCGGCTGGCAGGTCGAGTCCGGCACTCCCGTGACCAGCTTCCCCACCCGCGATGCCGCAGGCCATCAGGAAACCATCCGCTCGCTCCTCATCTACTGCGATACCGTGGAACCCCTATCTAACGACGACTCCGATGCCCTCCGCCGCCTGGCCTGGATTCGCGCCACCGCTCCCTATCCCGAAGTCCGCGACGGACCCAAAGCTCTGCGTTTCGCCCAAGCCGCCAATCGCGAAGTCGGCGGCCGGAATGCCGGCATCCTCAGCATCCTCGCCGCCGCCCACGCCGAGTGCGGCGATTTCGAACAGGCCGTCGCCATCCAGAAGCAGGCGATTTCCCTCATCAGCAGCGACCTTCGCCGCTCCACCTTCGCCTCCCAACTCCGCCTCTACGAATCCCGCCAACCCTTCCGAGATGACTCGTGGTGACCACCTATCCAAAATCCAATATTTTATGTAACAACCGCCCGCCGTTTCTTTAGGAAATCATGACGGTATATGCCGTACCGCCAAGGGCGGGGGAGGATACCCGCCCCCCACTCCGCCCCCCGCCCTTCAAACCCATCAGAACCGCCACCATGCCCCCCAAGGAACCGTTGGAACCCGGCGCGGATCACGACCTCGCCCACTTCGCCACCCGCCTGAGGCAATGGCGCGAAGACCAAGGCATGGTCCTCAAGCAGGCCGCAAGCCGCTTCGGTGTCGCTGTGGCCACCTGGAGCCGCTGGGAAAAACAGGAGCGCTTCCCCTCGCCCGCCAATCTCCGCCTGCTCGCCGAGTTCATCGGCGTCCCCATCTGCTGCTTCTTCTATCCCGCGCCCGGCTCCTGCCCGCACTGCCCGGGAAACCGGCAGGACAATCCGCCAGACGGTGCCGACGGCGGAAAACCGTAAGACAACGCTCCAGCCTGTCTCGGACGGCAGGCAGCTGTCCGGCCCTCAGCCTCTGAACTGCACAGCTGGCCGGCCACTGCTCCGAGCCTGCACGGGGTCCGCACGCGTCCCGCATGCCGGTTTACGCATCTTGCGGAAATCCCTCAGTTGCCCGGGCTGCACCAATGACAAGACCATGGCGCTGGATGCGCCATGAAACACGGGGGACGCGCGCGGATTCCCACTCGGAATCCGCTGCTTGATCACTGCAAAGCCATTTCAGCAGGCCTGCATGGTCCTCTGCCGCATTCCTCTTCAACCGGGAACGCGGTCCGGGAAATCCGGGCACAGCACGGAGTGTGCGATGGGGCCAGCGGGCGTGTGGAAGCGCAGCGTGCCCTCGGTTTCGCAGAGCCACACTTCGTCGGCGCCGGCATCGAAATAGAGCGCCATCTTCTCCGCCATCTCGGCGGCAGTGTTGGAGGGCGAGAGGACTTCAACGCAGATTTCGGGTGCTTGGAGGAACAGCGGGCTGGCTCCGGATTTGCGGAGCCTGCTGCTGGAGGCCCATGTGATGTCGGCGGCACGGACTCCATCGGAGGTGGAAACCGGGGATTCGGTCTGGACATGCTCGCCCATCAGCCGGTCGAGCATGCGGGCGATGGCGAACTGGCGGGAACCGTGTTGGCGGGAGGGAGGAGGACTCATGAGAATGTGGCCGTGGCGGTCGGTCTCAAGGCGGCCTTCGATTTTTGCCAGCGCCGGATCGTCAAGCATCCGCTGCCAGACGCGGAGGTTGAACTCCTGCTGGTCCGCGCGCGGAGGAAGTTGGATGGCGAGACTCATTGACGGCAAAAAGTAGCGGACGAGTCATGCCCCCGCAAGGAAACAACCCATAAATCAACGTGGGAATCGACCTGCAAAACCACTGAATCGATTCAAAATTAGTTCATTCGCGGGTTCATTTTCCCAAATCGGTTCATTGGCGTGCCGATCTGCCGCTTCTTCTATCCCGCACCCGGCTCCTGCCCGAATTGCCCGGGTCATCCCGCTTCATTTTAGGGACGAGCGCCGCCTTGCCAGTCCAATGCGCCATCTCCCTTCACATCGAAGTTCGATGTTGGAAGTTCGATGTTCCTCATCCCGGACTTACCAATCTGTCAAAACGCACGGCTTGCCGCATCGGTGGAATTCTAACCAAGATTCACCCAAATGAACCCCCTACCCTCCCTCCTCGGGTTGGCCGCGGCCCAGGCACTCGCATTCGGAATCACCCTTTCAAGCACCCACGCCATCGTCGTCGATGGCCTTCGCGACGCCGCCGGCTACGGCGCCCCGCTCGCCGTGCAAACCACGCCCACCAACTGGGACATCGACAATTTCGTCGCCAATTTCCACGCCGTTCGCGGCACCGGCGGCATCAATGTCTTCATGGGCGGGCGGGCCGCCAGCGGCAATGCCATCCTCCTCTTCATCGATTCCAAGCCGGGCGGCCGAACCTTCATCCCCAACAACCTCATCACCACCGGTGGCGAAGGCGAATATATAAACAACCTGGGATCATCGCCAACCGCCGGCCTCGCCTTCGAGACCGGTTTCGAGCCCGACTACGCCTTGCGCATCTACGGCATCAATGCCGACGCCCACATCAACCAATACAATTTGCAAACCGGCAACCGGATCTACCTCGGCAACGCCGGCACCGACAACAGCAGCGGCGGGATCGTCAGCACCATGCGCGTTTCCTGGGCGAATCTTGCAGGCGAAATGGCGGACCATGCCGCCGGAGTCGAGATCGCGCTCAACATGGATGCCATGGGCGTCCCGGCCGGAGACCAAGCGGTCAAGTTCATGGCGGTTCTCGTCACCGGCGACTCGAACTATGGCTCCAACCAGGTGATCGCCTCGCGCACCTCGACCACCCAGGACATCGGCGACGGCCTGAATGGCACCATCGGCATCAAGAACATCGACTTCGAAACCGAACCGGGAATCCAAACGCTGGAACTCCTCATCGACGGTGACGACACCGACGGCGACGGCCTGCTCGATTTCGAAGACCCCGATGACGACAATGACGGGCTGCTCGACATCGTGGAAACCGACACCGGAATTTATGTGGACGAGAACGACACCGGCACCGATCCCCTGATCGCCGACACCGACCAGGACGGACTGCTGGACGGTGACGAAGTTTATTTTTACGGCACCAATCCAACCAAAAGCGACACTGACGGCGACGGCCTCAACGACCGGGTGGAACTCGAAGTGTATTTCTGCAATCCGCTGCTGAAAGACAGCGACAGCGATGGTTTCGACGACCTTTTCGAGGTGAACACCGGCTTCAATCCGGCATTGAATACCAGCACGCCGGACGCCCTGTCATCCATCCGCACCGCCGTCGAGTTCCGCTTCAACGCGGCGACAGACGTGAGCTATCGCATCGAAGTTTCGACCGATCTCAATGAATGGAGCACCGTGGAAACCGACATCATCGGCGAAAGCGCGGTGGTCACCCGCTTCTACTCCATCGAGAACCAACCCAAGCGCTACTTCCGCGCCAGACGCAACTGATCCCGCCCTGTAGCGGCGGTCTATGACCGACGATGCCCATGAACCCGGCCAATCCACCGCCCCCCCTCTTCCATCCAAAATTCACAATCCACAATCCAAAATTCCCTCCCTCTCCCTGTAACATCCAAGCTCTGTTTCTTTAGCAATCATTGACACACCGGATCACCCGTCTCGCCGCAATTCCGGATGCAACACATCCTCCACTCCCCGGCCATTCCACCCCGCCTGTTCGCGGTGCTGCTGCTCGCGTCCATCGCCGCTGCCGCGATCCCCGGCGATCTGGATGCGGATGGCATGGTGAGCGTGGCGGATCACTTGCGCCTCCAACAGCACCTCCGCGGCGAACGCACTCTCACCCCTGCGGAAGCCGCCGCCGCGGACATGGACTCCAGCGGCACCCTCACCCTGGGCGACCTCGACGCGCTCCGCGATGTGCTGCTCGAACGCTTCCCGCCCGCCGTGGTGACTTCCGATCCGCCGATGTTCTCGGTGCTCGGCAGCCTTGAGGGCATCGACCTCACCTTCAACAAACCCTACCACGACGACGGCCAGGTGGCCGATGGCGTGCAGTTCTTCGAAGCCGGTCCCGACCGCCACCTCGGCACCGCCGATGATGTGGCCATTCCCGGCAGCGTGACCGCCGCGCCACCCGCTCTCGGATTCACCCTCGGCGCGACCGCCGGACCGGGCAGTTATGGCCTCCACGCAGGCCCGCCCATCGCCGATTTCCAAGGCCGACCGATGATCCCGTTCCTCGGGAAATTCCTCATCCCCGGCGACGATCCCGCCCGCGATTCCGACTTCGACGGCATCCCCGACCTCGAGGAAATCGCCAACGGCACCAACCCCCTGCGCGCCGACAGCGACGGCGATTTCGCCGACGACCTGCTCGAACGCGAATCCGGCACCGATCCGAACGATCCGTGGAGCGTGCCCGGGGAAATCATCAATCCCCGCACCCGAACGGTGGTGATGAACAGCCTGACTGTGAGTTATTCGAACTTCCCCGTGGAAAGCCCCACAACGCCAGCAGATTGGATAACGGCTCGTTCCCCGCTTGTCAGCTACATGAACCAGCCGGTGGAAATCATCACCACGCCTGCCGATTGGATAACGGTTCGCTCCCCACTTGTCAGCTACGCGAATCAACCTGTGGAAACGATTATCACACCCTCAGATTGGGTGTCGGTGCGCTCGCTGGTCGTAGCCTACATCAACGCGCCGGTTGAGACTCCCGATCCTTCGCTTGGCGAAACCATCACCGTCGTTTCGCCCATGATTTCCTACGACAACAGCAACGGCTGAGCCATTACATCATCTTCGTCTTTCCCGTGATTCCGACTTTTGACTCCGCTACCCGAAAACACCCGATTTCAACCCAACGCCACCAAACGCCATGAAAACCATCGCCTCATTCCGCGTGCTCGCCGCTGCATTTGCGCTGCTTGGCACCCTGCTCCCGACCGAACTCCGTGCCCAGGATTTGCCCTACTCCAGCGGCTCCACCGGAGCCGACGGCTCGCTCAACATCCCTACGGTGTTTCCGAATCAAGGCCCTCTTGGGGGAGCGGTTTACCATGAAGCGGAGGGCGCGGTTTATTATATTTCGAGTTATTTCGTTTGGAAGACGCTGGACGGCGTGACTTGGTCGCGATTGGCAGATGTGCCGAACCCCTGGAGTTCGGTCCGAGGGCACTTGTGCTACGATTCGAACAATGGAATTCTGTATGCTTTGATAATGGCCTATTTCTACGATGGAAACTGGCAGAATGCACCCCGTTGTTACAAGCTGAACGGGACTAACTGGGAGCCAGTGGGCACCGGCCTCCCGAATGATGGAACATGGGGCTATTCGATGTATGGCCGGATCGTATGGGATTCCTCAAGACAACAGATTTTCTCCTTTGGCTCTGGAGAAAACTACAATCAAACTTGGACCTTCGACGGCACCACCTGGACCCAGCAATCCCCCACGACGTCTCCACCCGGCCGAATGAATCCCCAAATGGCTTACGACCCGATGCGACAGGAAATCGTGTTATTCGGCGGCCAAGACCCCAACAGTGGCAACAAACTTGCCGACACATGGGTCTGGAACGGCACCAACTGGATCGAGAAGCCTTTCATTCTCACGCCTCCGGCCATGAGCGACTGCGGGGCGCTCTGGCATCCCGGCTATCAGGGAGTGACCATCCCCTACACCGGGAAGGATCTCTGGATTTGGAATGGCACCGAATGGAGATTGGAACACGCTTCCGGCTTGTGGAGCGATGAGAGCAAATCAGGGTTTTGCTCGGTCTATCATTCGGGTTCGGATGAAATGCTTTCCATCGCCGACAATCGGGTCATGAGCCTCAAGAATGGGGTTTGGTCCTACAAAATCGGCAATCCCTACTACATCGACTTGAAGACTCGCCCGAGCGGCGTGTTCAACTACACCGACATCGTGGTGCCCTCTGGCATGACGGTGAAGTTCCTTCGCAACTCCGCCAACACTCCTGTCGTTTGGATGGCCAGCGGCTTCGTGCAGGTTGGAGGGACGGTCGATGTCAGCGGCTCGGGTTCCGCAGGTGGTCCGGGGGGATACGATGGGGCCGACGGACTGATGCTGAATGGTCAAGGACCTGGTGGCGGGTATCCCGACGATACTTATTCGCATCTCGGAGGCCGTTATTTCGGAACCTACGGCAACCCGCAGATCGAACCGTTAATTGGCGGCTCGGGAGGTGGAAGACAAGGCACATGGTCTCTAGCAGGTTCGGGAGGTGGCGGTGCGCTTCTGATCGCCGCCTCGCGTGACATACAGATCAATGGGTCGATTATGGCGAATAGTTCCTCTGCATATGGAAACCCAACAGGAACAGGTTCAGGTGGTGCGATCAAGCTGGTCGCGGACCGCATTCTCGGCAGTGGGTCACTCCAAGCCGACGCGGGGGGCACCAACTCTGGCTATCCCAACCAAACCGGCACCCCCGGCCGCATCCGCTTGGAAGCCTACGAGACCGACATGGTGGACAACGGCAGTCCCTTGCCATCGAGTTCCAGCAGTCCGGTGTGGGACAGCGGATCGATCGCCAGCCAGTTGGAGTATGAGTTGAAGGTGACCCATGTCGCCGGGCTGGAGGTGCGCGAGCCGCCGACCGGACAACCGAGTTCGCCGGATGTTTCGTTCAGCACCGATCAGGAAGTCACGGTGGTCGTGAGCGGCCGCAACATCCCGGACGGCACCGAGGTCAAGCTCGCCGTCAGCGGCAACGGCATCAATGTCACCCTGCCCGCTTCGGGCGATCCGCCGGTGACGATGCAGAGCGGCGGTGCCACCTTCAATGTCACCATCCCAGCCGGGCTCGGCAACATCCAGGCCTCCGCCGTGTTCCAGAAACCCGCCACCCCGTAGGCGTGCTGGTGACAGCACGTTGGGGGAAGACCCCGATGTGATAACGAACAAACATCCCACTTATATCAGACACCCACACCTCACGCGTTCTCGCGAACGCGCCTACGATCCCGATCCGCCATGAAATCCCTGCTGGCATTGCTCCTGACCGCCATACTGGCGACGCACGCGGCCGCCACCAATGCCTTGCATCTGGGTTTCATGGAGGGCGCGGCGGGCAACGAGATCGAGATCCCGGTCTATCACAGCGGGGACGATGCGGTGGGCGGATTGAGTGTGGATTTCCAGTTTGACCCCGCGCGCATGGAATTCATCGAGACACTTGCCGGAGCTGCGGCGGACGGCTGGACGCTGGATTCCGAACAAACGACCGTCCACCAAGTCCGCCTAATGCTCACCCATCCGTCTGGTGCGCAGGTCCCTCAAGGCGAGGTGACACGGGTGAAGGTCCGCCTGCTGGAAACCTTCGCCGACAGCGAGTCCACCGGCACCGCGCTTGACCGGCGCGAGACCGCCAGTCCCGCCGCCCAGCTCGGCACCGCGCTCTGGTTGCCATGGATCGAGATCACCGCGCCCGCTCCGCACACGCTGCTTTCGAACACCGCGCCCGCGCAGGTTTCCTTCCGCCTCACGCCGGGCGAGCACCCGATCACGGCACTCGCCTTGCAGGTCGAAGGCCAACCGGTGCTGACGGCCCCGTCGCCAGCGGACCGCGTCTTCGATTGGCTGCCCAACCTGAATGCTAGCGGCCTGCTCGAACTGACCGTCGCCGCCACCGACGAAGAAAGCCACGTTTCCACCTCGGTCGGTCTATCCGTGGTGCTCAACACCCCGCCCGTTCTCGTCCACCCGGGAGACCGCAGCGTGGACGAACTCACCACGCTCGCCTTCACCATTTCCGCCACCGACCCGGATCTCCCCCCGGACCCGCTCACGTATTCGCTCGTCGATCCCCCCGCCGGGGCGGCGATCGATCCGGTCAGTGGCGCGTTTTCCTGGACTCCGTCCGAAACGCAAGGCCCGGAAACGTATACGATCACCGTCAGGGTGGATGACGGAATGCACAACGACCAAACCACCTTCCAAGTGACCGTCAACGAGGTGAACGCGGCTCCCGAACTCGCGGCAATCTCCAATCAAACGGTGAACGAAGGCAGCGCCCTCACCTTCACCGCCAGCGCCAGCGACGATGATTTCCCGGCCAACCCGCTGACCTACAGTCTGGATGCAGGCGCTCCATCCGGCACATCGATCCATCCCACAACCGGAGTCTTTTCATGGACACCCAGCGAGGCGCAGGGCCCTGGCACTTATCCAATCAACATCCGCGTGACGGACAGCAACCCACAGGCGGTAAATTCCACCAGCCTATCGGCGACACGCGGCTTCACGGTGACGGTTCACGAAATCAACACCGCGCCCACGCTGGCAGCCATTACGGACAAGACGGTGAACGAGGGAACGGCGCTCAGTTTCACCGCAGCCGGCGCTGACAGCGACCTGCCCACCAATGCCCTGATCTACAGCTTCGGAGCCGGAGCACCCTCCGGCGCGTCCATCCATCCCAGCACCGGTGCCTTCACCTGGACACCCACCGAGGCGCAGGGTCCGGGAACATATCCCATCACCATCCGCGTGTCCGACAGCAACCCGCAGGCGGTCAATCCCACCAGCCTCACGGCCAGCCGCACCTTCAGCGTGACAGTCAACGAAGTGAACAGCGCCCCCATACTGGCCGCCATCAGCGACCAGCAGGCCAACCTCGGCTCGACGCTAGCCTTCTCCGCCAGCGCCACGGACTCCGATCTTCCTGCCAACTCGCTTGCGTTCTCGCTCACCAGTGCTCCCTCCGGAGCCACAATCCATCCCACATCGGGTTCCTTCGTCTGGACGCCGGACACGGGCGGCACCTATCACATCACCGTCACCGTCACCGACAACGGCATATCCCCGCTCAGCGACAGCAGAACCTTCCGTGTGGATGTCAACGTGCCGCCGGTCTTTGTCACCCATCCGCTCGACCAAACAGTGGTGCGCGACCAAGCGGCGGTCTTCACGGCGGAGGCTTCCGGCATGCCCGAGCCCACCTATCTTTGGCAACGCAGGCCGGCGGGAACCACCCTCTGGAGTAACCTCAGCGAGGATGATACCTACTCGGGAGTCGCCAGCACCGTGCTCACCGTTCACGCCACCACCACAACCATGAGTGGCGACCGCTTCCGCTGCGTCGCCACCAACACGGCCGCCGCCGCCACCTCGTACTCAGCCACGCTGAAAGTCAATCGGGTGCCGCCAAACGACATGTTCGTCGATGCGATCCCAGTCACCGGCCAATCCACGTCGGTCACCGGTTCCAATTTCAACGCGACCAAGGAAACCGGGGAACCCGATCACGCGGGAAATTCCGGCGGCCGCTCGGTCTGGTGGCTGTGGCTGGCACCCGCCAGCGGAACCGCCACCATCGATACCGTCGGCAGCGACTTCGATACCTTGCTCGCCGTCCACGCCGGCGAAAATGTCGGAGTCCTCACCCAGGTGGCCGCCGATGATGACAGCGGCGGAAACTACACCAGCAGCCTGGAATTCAAAGCCATCGCCGGCACCACCTACCGGATCGCCGTGGACGGCTACGGCGGGGCCATGGGCGAGATCGTGCTGAACTTTTCCCTCGATAGCGGCGGACTCGCCGATCCCCACGGAGATACCGACGGCGACGGCATTTCCAACCTGCTGGAATACGCCTTCGGCCTCGACCCGACGCGGAACAGCGCGGGCCTCCTGCCAAAACCGGAAAGGGTCGGCGGCAACCTCGTCCTGACCGTCACCCAACCCGCCGAAGTCACCGGCATCACCTACGGCGCGGAGTGGAGCAACACCCTCCTGCCCGGCTTCTGGACGGAAATCCCCAACACAGGCACAGTCCCCCAGCACATCTTCAGCGTGCCGATGGCCGGAAAGCCAAAGCTCTTCCTGCGATGGAAAATCACCATCCCATGAACCGCCCTGTAGCGGCGCTCTGCGAGCGTCGATGCCCATGAACCGCCAATGAAACCGATTCCCCACACACCTCAGCCGCTCCGACGCTCACAGAGCGCCGCTACAAGCGTGCCCATCGTTTCGTGAATCCCGTCACTCTCCAAAAACACCATGAAAACCACCATCCCCACCCTGCTCGCCGCGCTGGCGCTGCTCGCCTCTTGGGCCACTCTACAGCGTGCCCATGCTACTCCAGAAACCTGGACTATCACTGGCTCGATGAACAGCGCCCGCTCGGGGCACACGGCGACATTGCTGACCAATGGCAAGGTACTCGTCGTAGGGGGGGATGGCACTTCCAGCGCTGAGATTTACGATCCTGCCACAGCTACTTGGACGAACACAGACTCTATGGCTCGCCCACACGATGGAGCAGTGACGACCTTGCTGGTCAACGGCAAGGTCCTCGTTGCGGGGGGCAATAGCACTTCCAGCGCTGAGATTTACGATCCTGAAACGGGAACATGGACGGACACAGGTTCGATGGGCGGCCCACGCGGTGGGGCCGTGGCTGCCTTACTGGCCAGCGGCAAGGTGCTCGTCGCGGGAGGGAGCGTTGACGGCTCCACACTTTCCAGCGCTGAGATCTATGACCCCGCCACCGAAAATTGGACGAGCACCGGTTCCATGAGAAGCCCACGCAGAAATTGGCCCACGGCGACCTTGCTGGCCGATGGCAAAGTGCTCGTCGCAGGGGGGCACGATGGCAATGACTTCTCTGCGAGCGCAGAGATTTACGACCCTGCCACCGGAACATGGACTGATACCGGAGGGATGGGCACTCAGCGTGGTTACTACACGGCGACTTTGCTGAATACCGGCAAGGTGCTCGCAGTAGGAGGCATTAACAGCTATGGTTGGCACTCTAGTGCAGAAATCTACGACCCGGCCACCGGAACATGGTCCAGCACCGGCGAGATGATGTTCGGCGCAAGGTATATTCACGCTGCGGCCTTGCTGGCCAATGGCAAGGTGCTCGTCGCAGGGGGGCAAGGCTTCGGAGGGCGGCTTTCTCACGCGGAACTCTACGACCCTACTACCGGAACATGGTCCGGAACAGGCTCGATGACCACCGCCCGCTCCTCACACAGGCTGACCTTGCTGGCCAATGGCATGGTGCTCGCTACAGGTGGGTCAGATGCCACATCCGAGCTGTATGATTTTGGCACATTCACGATCACACTTGGCGCATCGGTTCATGGCGAGATCACCGGAAACTCCAGCCCGTATCTGCCGGGCACGACGGCATCTCTTACAGCAACACCGGATCTTGGATGCATCTTCACCGGCTGGACCGGCGACGCCACCGGAAACATCAACCCGCTGACCATCCTGATGGACTCCGACAAATCCCTCACCGCCCTCTTCACCCAGGACACCGCCGACCCGGACAACGACAACCTCACCAACTATCAGGAACTCGTCATCCACGGCACCAACCCGGACCTGTGGGACACCGACGGCGACGGCTTCAGCGACGGCTACGAGGTCAGCACCGGCTACGACCCGAAATCCAACACCAGTTCGCCGGACACCCGGATCGCCATCTACACCGCAGTGGAAGTGGAATTCGGCGCCGGCCTTGGCAAGACCTACCGCGTCGAATCCTCCACCGACCTCCAAACCTGGACCCCCGTCGAATCCAACATCCCCGGCAACGGCGGCACCATCACCCGCCTCTACTCCATCCGCTCCATCCCCCACCGCTTCTTCCGCGCGGTGAGGGAAACTCCGTAACCATAACATTATGAAATCATCAATCAAACAAAGTGGGAGGCTGGCGCTGCTAGCGCTGCTCGTCTCTTGGGCCACTTTGCCGCTTGCCTGCGCTACTCCTGAAACTTGGACACTTACCGGTTCGATGAACAGTGCTCGCTGGGAACATACGGCGACATTGCTGCCTAACGGAATGGTTCTCGTTGCGGGAGGATCGAACGGCACTAACCGCCTCTCAAGTGCGGAGCTTTACGACCCGACCACAGGGATCTGGGGCTCTACCAGCTCAATGAGCAGCCCCCGCGCTTTCCATACCGCGACTTTGCTGGCCAATGGCAAGGTGCTCGTCGCAGGTGGGGATAATGGCAGTGGCTATAGCGGATATCTGTCAAGCGCTGAGCTATACGACCCGGCCACCGGAACATGGACCAATACCGGCTCCATGAACAGCGCCCATTCTTTCGGAACTGCGAACTTGCTTGCCAATGGCAAAGTGCTCGTTGCCGGGGGATACAATGGCAGCAGTTACGTATCCAGCGCCGAGGTTTATGATCCTGATACTGGGACTTGGTCTGCAACTGGATCAATGAGCATTTATCGCTTCCATCACACTGCAACCTTGCTCACCAATGGCAAGGTGCTCGTCGCCGGCGGTTCCACAGTCGGCGGTGCGGCTTCCAGCGCAGAGCTTTACGATCCGGTCACTGGAATCTGGACTGGCACAGGCACGATGGGAACGACACGTAGCGATTCCGCTGCGATCTTGCTTGGCAACGGCAAGGTGCTCGTCGCGGGCTCGGGCAACCCATATCGTTCCAGTTCGGAGCTCTATATGGCTGACACCGGAACATGGGTAAACACAGGTTCAATGAGCAATACCCGAGGCTTACATACGATCTCTATGCTTCCCAATGGCAAGGTGCTGGTCTCTGGGGGCTACAATGGCAGCTACTTATCCACCTCAGAGCTTTATGATCCGGTCACTGGAACTTGGGCTAGCACTGGCTCAATGAGTAGCGCCCGTTATGGACACACGGCTACTTTGCTTATCAATGGCAAGGTGCTCGTAGCAGGCGGGGCTAACGGCACCACCCCGTTTTCGACTGCGGAGCTGTATAGCTTGGGGGACTCCTTCACAATCACTCTCAGCGGCACGGAACATGGTGCAATCACCGGCAACACCGGCCCGTATCTTCCGGGCGCGACAGCCATTCTCACAGCAACGCCAAGTCCTGGATACCTTTTCACAGGTTGGACGGGCAACGCCGCAGGCACGAACAACCCGCTGAAAATCCTGATGAATTCAGACAAAACCATCGGCGCGACCTTTTCACCCGACACCAACGACGATGATGAAGACGGGCTGACGAATTATCAGGAAATCGTCGAACTGGGCACCAATCCCGCCTTGAAGGATACGGATGGCGATGACGTGGAGGATGGCGACGATGCCTTCCCGCTCGATATCAACGAATGGCTCGACACGGACGGCGACGGCATCGGCGACAACGCCGACACCGACGATGACGGCGACGGCCTGAGCGATGAGGATGAGATCAACATTCACGGCACCAATCCCAAACGCGCCGATTCCGACGGTGACGGTCTGAGTGACTACGACGAGATTTTCGTCCACCTCACCAACCCGCTGCTTGCGGACACCGACCAGGACGGACTCAACGACGGCGCGGAAATCAGCACCCACGGCACGAACCCGCTGAAACCTGACACCGATGGCGACGGATTTCTCGACGGCTACGAAGTGCAGACCGGCAAGTCACCTCTCGATATTCTGGACAAGCCCGCACTGGTGGCGGAGGCCCGCACGGCCATCGAGTTCACGTTCCCGACAGCACTTGGTAAAACCTATCGGATCGAAGACTCGCTCGACCTCTCCGTCTGGGAAACAGTGGAAAGCGGAATCGCGGGCAATGGTTCTGTGATTAAAAGATTCTACACCACCCGGAACGTGCCGAAACGATACTTCCGGGTAGAAGAGGATACGCCGTAATTGCTTTCCACCGTGTTCGTTCCGGCAGATCATGAACTCACTCTGGCACCCAATCAAAATGGTTTCCCGTCGGTTTCATGCCTGCTTCCGGTTGGCGCTCGTTTGCACGCTCGCCCCTGTCGCCTCCGCCGCCCCCATCCCCGCCACCGCCCAGGCGATCCGCATTCCGGCGGAAAACCTCGCCGCCATCCTGCCCGGCGGGCTCGGCATGGAAACCATCGATCCGGCCGTCATGCGGCGGATCGAGAAGGCGGTTCAGTTGGAGAAGGCCTTTGTGGAGGGAAAGTGGGAGGGAAGCCTGTCGATGACGGAGGTGACCAGGATCGAAGCCAACGAAGAGCCGGTCATAGAAGCCAACGGATTGTGGCACAGCATGGGAATGAATGGAGAAATTGAAATCCTCGAATCCTCGCCGAACGGATTGTATCATTCCTGCAGGATCTACCTCGGATTGAACCGCAAGGGCACCCTGGCCGATGCCAAGGCTCCGAATTTCGGCAATCGCCTGGCAAAACGCGCCCGACGTGTGTCCGGCATTTTCCAACTCACGGATGGCAGCCACACGCTGCTTGCCGCACTTCCCCAAACTCTTACTGACGGAGATGACCACACACTCCTGTTCATCGTTTCACTCGGGAAACCGGGGGCCGCACCTCCCGCGAATCCGCCGCGGAACGGACTTGTCACCATCGAGACCTATCGCATGGCGATGGATGACTGGCACCGCATCCCGCAAGCTGTCCGCGACGACTACCCGCAGCTTCTTGAAAAATGCCGCAGCTCGGCCGGGAAGGGAAAGATTGATCGGATCGACCGCATCAGCACCTGTGCGACGAGCAAGGGCAAGGTGAAGATGGATTGCACTTCCGCGGTCAAGATGTGCTATCCCACGGACTTTGGCATCCGCGATCAGCAGATGAACTCGGAACACTGGGAGAATCGCAACGTGGGTTCAACCCTCTCTGGCACGCGTGAGGCGGGCGCGAATCCCCTGCCAATCAGCATTCACTATGAGAAAATTCCGCAGTTGCCGGTGTGGAGTCCCACCTTGAAAGACGGAGCGGCAAAAGACATTGCCATATCCAAGTTTCCGGTCTTCGGAGCAATCCGTTATGATGGCAGTACACTCGGCGGCGATTCGCCCCGAACCTGCCTGTTGGGCATTGCTCCACTGCCACTTGGAGGTGAAGCCCCACAGCATGTCGCACTCATGTTTGCATCGGTCGCAAACCAGGGAAGCCCGACTCTTTCTGCCACCGATCCCGAGATCATGGTTGAAGTGCTGGTCGCACGCGGGCCGTCAGGCGCGAATACTGGAGATGCCGGGTCACGGATCAAGAGCCTGCTTGCTCGTCCCGGAAGCATCGAAACCATCGCCGCTGCGACGGTGGTTTCCGGGCGCACCGTGATGTCGTCCGGGATGAGATGGATCTACCCTATGGAAACGCTTGCCGGTGGCGATTCCATCGTGATTCCGAGCCAATTTGCCAGTCTCCACCAAGGCACGGAACTCGAAGTTATTAATTACGGGTACATCAAAGGTGATAAGATTGCCATATACCTACATCTCGAGCACGCGCTCCGCAAGCCGCTGCTGCCAATGGCCACCAACCATGGGAACAGTTTCCTGAACCCGGAAAAACCTGTGACTTATGATCTCAAACTGCATGAGAAACCGAGCCTCTCTCCCGGCGTGTGGGCTTACATCAAGGAAATGCCGCTCGAACCCATCCTCGGAGTCGATGACCCATCCGCGAAAGGCCAATCCTGCCATGTGTTTGTGAGGTTGATCCGGTCCTCCCCATAGGCGCCTTCACCCAAATAGGCCGGAGGAACGACATCACAAGCCCCCGCAAAATCCAACCCCGATCCATCAACTGCCATGATCCGGACGCTCGCCATCTTACTGCTCCTTGCCACCAGTGCTCTTGAGGCGCAGGACACGGATTCAGTCCACCCCTGGACCTCCAGCGATGGCAAGATCATTCAGGCGAAGTTCGTCCGGACGGAAGCCGATGCGGTGGTGATCGAAAGGGACGGCAAGCCGTTTACGATCCCATTCGCCAAACTCGCTCCCGCGAGCGTTGAACTCGCCAAGAGACTCAATGAAAGCACGACAGGCGAGGGAGCAACAACGACCCTATTCGAGAGGAAAAGTGATAGGGCGATGATCTTTAAAAAGCTCCATCAGATCAACGTCCCGAAAATCGAATTCGAGGGCACATTCGTTAGAGAAGCGATCGACTTTCTTCAACAGCGTTCCATCGAACTGGACACACTTGAGACCGACCCCGGGCGCAAGGGCGTGAGGTTTGTTTTCCACAAGTCCACCGCTCCTGAAAAGATCGATGCCCTCCGCATCAGCAACCTCCGTGTCAATAACCTTCCGCTCATCACCGCCCTCAAATATGTTTGCGATGAGACGAAGCTCCACTACATCGTCGAAGATTCCCAAGTGACGCTCATCCCCCAGGCGGAATACGCGACCGGAATTTATCGCCGCACCTTCACCGTGCCGCCGGATTTCATGGTGAGGCTTGCAGCATACTCCGTCGGTGATGCCGAAAAGGATCCACGCAAGCCGATCATTCAGTTTCTCAAAGCTAATGGTGTCGGCTTTCCGGAAGGTGCTAGCGCGACCCTTTCTGGCAATCAACTGGAGGTCTCCAACACTTGGAAGGAGCTCTATAGTGTCGAAGATATCGTAGGCTGGTTAGCTGCCGATGCCGTCACCGCACCCACCATCCAGTTCCGTTGGTTACAAACCGACCCGAAAACCGCCGACGCCATCGTCGATGTCATCAAAGCCAGAAATCTCTCAGCCGAGGCTTTCAGCGCAAAAATTGCGCCACAAATCAGCAATGGGAAAATCAACGAGGTGGCGTCGTTCGACAGGAAAATCATATCCGGCCGGCGTTTCCTGTTGAGGCCGGTGGCCGCCAACCTGCCACTGGTCATGGAAGCGGAAGCCACGGTGTCACAGGATGGACTGCTCATGGATCTTCGTTGCGTGCCTGAGTGGACGCCCAAGTCCACAAGGGGTTCCGGATTGCTCCGGTGCAATACCGCCTTGACGCTTTCCCGCAAGCACTGGTCCTTGTTCGCCCGCTGGGGAGACGGCAAAACCGATACCCTGCTGCTGGCCTGCGGAGGATCGACGCCCACCAAACCTGCGGAGCAATCCACCAAAGGGCCGATCAATGGCACGCCGATCACGGTCCATCTGGATGCCGAATGGCGGGAGACCACGGCCGACGATCTCGCGAAGTTGGCCCAGACCCCGCCCGAAAGTCGTGCCAAGGCACTGGCCTGGCTGCGCGGGCGCTCCACGCTGCTTGCCAGCGCCACCGGCAGTTGCAGGAGCGGACAAAAGAGCGCCCACGAGCACCTGTGGGGTGGCAAATCGGATGCGGAGTTGAAAGAGGAGCCGAACAAGCGCGGGAATCGGGAGGCCAAGGAGCCGCCGCCCCGCCCGGGTGTGATTTTCGAATGGGAACCCACCCTCATGGGGGGAGGCAAACGCTCCACCACGATGCAGAAGACCGAGGCTGAGAAAAACCAGGAGATCCTCAATCAGGAACTCAACCTGCGGCTGCGCGCCACCTACGTGCCACTGAACGCCAAGACCAAGTCGCAAGGAATGAATTACGAATTCCAAGGCACGTTGCGCCCGGACGTGCCGGAGTTCGTCGCCGCCGTAGCGGTCCCGGGACAAAACCAGCCGGTCGTGGTGCTGGTGCTTGCCCCATGGTACGAGATCATCCGCTGAATACCCGCTCGAACTCATCCTTGGAGCGGGTGAAAAGACCGCGAGAGGCTTCTCCCGCCATGTGTTCGCGAGTTTGTTGCGCGCAAACCGAGCGCCGCAGACGCTCTTTCCGGGTCGTTTGGGCTCCACGAAAGCGTCTCCGCCCCGAATTTCTTGCCCCCGCCGCGCTCCTCCCCTACACCCCCGCCGTGCTGACGATCAAGAAACTGACCAAGACACTCGGAGGACGCACCTTGCTGCGTGAGGCGGAAATGTCCATCAACTGGGGCGAGCGCGTGGCGCTGGTGGGTCCCAACGGCGCGGGCAAGTCCACCCTCTTCCGCATGATCCTGGACGAGGACCAGCCCGACGAGGGCACCATCGAGCGCGACGAATACGCGATCACCGGCTACCTGCCGCAGGAGGCGGCCGAGCCGTCGGATGAAACCATTATCGAGATCGCCATGGGCATCACGCCGGAAATGATCGGCATCCTGCGCACCATGCGCGAATTCGAGGCCAAGGGCGATCTTTCCCACCCCGACTTCGCCAAGGCGCAGGACCAGTTCAACCACCTCAACGGCTACCAGCTCGAACCCAAGGCCAAGAAGATCCTCGCCGGCCTCGGTTTCAAGCAGGGCGACTTTCACAAGCCCGCGCGCACGTTTTCCGGCGGCTGGGTGATGCGCGCCCACCTCGCCCAGTTGCTGGTCATGGAGCCCGACCTGCTGATGCTCGACGAGCCCACCAACCATCTCGACCTGCTCTCGCTGCTCTGGCTCCAGCGCTACCTGCTCAACTACTCGGGTGCTATCCTGATGATCTCGCACGACCGCGATTTCATGGACACGATCATCGAGACGGTGGTCGAGATCGATCCCGACGCGGCGAAATTGCTCTCCTATACCGGAAACTACTCTTCTTACCTGGAGCAGCGCGAGGCCCGCTACGAGCAGCAGGTCCAAGCCTACCGGGCCCGGCAGAAGGAAATTGCGGGACATCAGGAGTTCATCGACCGCTTCCGCCAGATCGGCTCGAAGGCCGCGCAGGTTCAGAGTCGGATCAAAATGCTCGAAAAGCTCCCACCGGTCGAAAAACCCCGCGCGCCGCGCAAGCCGTTCAAGTTCACCTTCCCCCAGCCGCCGCGGTCCAACCAGAAGGTCGTCGAGCTTTCCAAGGTCTCGCAGGCCTACGGAGACAAGCGCATCTACAAGGACCTCGACCTCACGATCGAGCGCGGCGACCGCATCGTGCTCGTCGGCCCCAACGGCGCGGGAAAATCCACCCTCCTCAAAATTCTCGCCGGCATCCTGCCGATCGACGGCGGCAAGCGCGAACCCGGCTACGCCACGAAACTCGGCTACTACTCGCAGCACCGTCTCGAATCGCTCAACGAACACAACACCGTGCTCGACGAGGTCATGGGCTGCTGCCCCACCCTGCGCGACGAGGACGCCCGCTCGATCCTCGGCACTTTCCTGTTCCGCCGCGCCGATGTGGAAAAACGCTGCGGTGTGCTGTCGGGCGGCGAGAAATCCCGCCTCAACCTGGTGAAGTTCCTTGTCGATCCGCCGAACCTGCTGCTGATGGACGAACCCACCACCCACTTGGATATTCTTTCGATCGATTCGCTGGTCAACGCGCTCAAGGCCTACGAGGGCACGCTCGTCTTCATCTCCCACGACGTCCATTTCATCCGTCAGCTCGCCGAGACCACGCTGCACATCACCCGCGCGGAAGACGACTCATCGGCCGTGGTCACCCGCTACACCGGCGGCTACGATTACTTCCTGGAGAAATCCGGCCTCAACGACGACCGCGGCGCGGTGACCGCGTGAGCCGCTGGCTCATGATCTGCCACATGAAGCCCCGATCCATCAGCCACGACCCGCCACCCGCACCGCGCGGATGCTTCATCGTCATCGAAGGCATCGACGGCACCGGCAAGTCCACGCAGGGGAAGCGGCTTGCCGAATGGTTTGAAAAAAACGGCCGCGAAGTCGTGCTCAGCCGTGAACCCACCGACGGCCCGTGGGGCCGGAAACTGCGCGAGTCCGCCGCCCGCGGCAGGCTGTCTCCGGAAGACGAGTTGCAATATTTCCTCAACGACCGCCGCCAGCATGTGGAGGAGAAAATCCTCCCCGCCCTCGCCGCCGGCAAGGTGGTCATCCTCGACCGCTATTACTTCTCCACCATGGCCTATCAGGGCGCGCGCGGATTCGATCCCGTGGAAATCCGCCGTCTCAACGAGGCATTCGCACCGGTGCCGGATCTGTTGCTCATTCTCGATCTCGATGTGGACCACGCCCTCGCCCGCATCGGCCACCGCGGCGACACCGCAAACGAGTTCGAGCAACGCGACGCCCTGCAGCGCTGCCGCGACATCTTCCTGACACTCCGCGGCGAGTCGTTCGTGCGGGTGATCGATTCCACCGGCACGCTCGACGACGTGACCCGACGCATCAACGACACCGTTGCCGCCGCGATTTCCGAATAAGTGGCACGTCGCAATGCGTCTCGTGAAAAAAATCCGCAGCCTTTGAATAACACCCCGGGAGTCCCGTCATAACCCGCGAACCCCACCGTTCGTGATTATGAAAAAACTGATACCCACCACCCTCATCGCGGCGCTGGCCATGATCGTTGCCGCGCCACTCGCCGACGCCCGCCCGCACCACCGTGGCAAGCACTACAAGCACCCTCACAAGAGCCATGTGTATGTCAGCGGCCACCGCTCCTGCGGCACGCCGATCTATCAGGAAAGATATGTCAGACATTACAAACGCTGCGGCACGCCGGTATGGGGCTACCGCGTCGTTTCACCGCCACGCCATCATCATTATGCGAAGCCACGCTATCACCGTGGTTCCTATTGTCCGCCACCCCGCCCGGTCTGCCCGCCGCCTCGCCATCACCGTTCCGGAGGCAGGGTCATCATCCAGGGCATCCTGGGATTCTGACGCACTTTCCCCGCCACACCCTGGCAAGAAGCGGCTCCGCCACAAGCGGAGCCGTTTCACATCCGGGCACCGGACGCCCATCGTCACCTTCGCGCTTGGCAGCAGGCGCGCCGCGGGTTTGGGTTGCGCCCGCCATCCCATGACGCCGGAACAACAACTCGCCCATCTCACCGCCGGAGCCGCCAAGGTCCTGTCCGAAAAGGAACTGCTCGAAAAACTCCGGCTCGGCCGGCCGCTGCGCGTGAAACTCGGCGTCGATCCCACCGCGCCGGACATCCACTTCGGCCACACCGTCGCATTGGAGAAACTGCGGCAGTTCCAGTTGCTCGGCCACCAGGCGGTCCTGCTCATTGGCGACTTCACCGCCACCATCGGCGACCCCTCCGGCCGCTCCGCCACCCGCCCTCCCCTGACCCGCGACGAGGTACTCGCCAATGCGGAAACCTACACCGACCAGGCCTTCAAGATCCTCGACAAATCCAAAACCGAGATCGTTTATAACGGCGACTGGTTCCGGAAGATGAGCTACGAGGAAATCCTCAAACTCAATTCCCGCGTCACCCTCCAGCAAATGCTCCAGCGCGAGGACTTCCGCAACCGGATCGAAAGCGGCCAGGAAGTGCGCCTCCACGAGCTGCAATATCCCATCATGCAGGGCTGGGACTCGGTGGAAATCCGCGCCGATGTCGAACTCGGCGGCACCGACCAGCTCTTCAACATCCTCGTCGGCCGCGACCTGCAGAAGGAGGAGGGCCAGCCGCAGCAGGTCGTGATGGTGCTGCCGCTGCTCGAAGGACTCGATGGTGTCAGGAAAATGTCCAAGTCCTACGGCAACTACATCGGCGTATCCGATCCGCCGCAGGAAATGTTCGGCAAGCTCATGAGCGTGTCCGACGAGTTGATGGACCGATACCATCAGCTTCTGTTAGGCGAAACCCGCGATCCTTCAGGCCATCCGATGGATGCGAAGAAGTCGCTCGCGGAAAAACTCACCGCCCGCTACCACGGCGACGAGGCCGCCAGCGCCGCGCGTGCCGACTGGGACACGCGTTTCTCGAAGAAAGACCTCGCCAGCGCGGAACTGCCGGAACTCGCCTGCCCCGGTGAAACCAACCTGCTTGCCCTCACCGCCCACGCCTTCAAGGAGGCCTTCGGACTGGAGAAATCCAACGGTGAGTTGCGAAAACAATTCATCGTTTCCGGCTCGGTCCAGCTCAACGGCGAAAAGCTCACCGACCCAGCCTCACAGATCTCCCCTGCCCCCGGCGACGTCCTGAAACTGTCCAAGAAGCACGCCGTGAGATTCATCTGAGCGCGCACCAAGGCAAAGGTGACAAACGAAACTCAGACAACCAATCCACCGATTTGTTCAACTTGCGGCCGGTTTTGGGATGAATTGGCCGCATTTGAGCGTTCAAGTGTATTTAGTAATCTTAAATTTCAGGCAATCTCGGATTTCGAGAAGCTCGGAATTCGAAACCGAAGCGAGTTCCCTCCCGCCGCCAATCCACGCCTTGCGAAGAGATGCCGGATTCCGACGTCAAGACACCGACCAAAATGAAATCCGTCGCGAAACTGATCGCGGAGGAGGAGGCACGGATTGTAGTCGCGGAAGCCAGGGCGGCGGCCGAAGCCCGGGCACGCGCCCGGGAAAAAAACCGCCAGCAAATGGAGAACTGGACCGCCGAGGCCAAAGCCGCGGCCAAGGCCCGGGCCGACGAACTCGCTGAAGAGGAGGCGCGGGTGGATGCCACCGGCAAGGACGAATGGTATTACCTGCGGAACGGCGAGCAGTTCGGCCCGGTGCCGCTTGAAGAGTTGAAGGAACAGGTGGCGGACATCACCATCGATCCACCCGTCAACATGGTCTGGCACGAAGGCATGAACGCCTGGCGGCCGGTTTACGAAATCCGCAAGTTGTGCGAGCACCATGAGGATTTCATGGAGTTGGAGGATCCGGCATCAGTCGATGAAACGCCTTGCGAGGATTCCACCGGAGATTCCCGGCCCGAAACTGGATTCACGCCCCGCGAGCGGCCGGACTCATCAGAGGCCGACGCCGCATGGGCGGCGCTCGCCGTGAAGGAAGCGCGCGCGGCCGCCATCGCCAAGGCGCAGACCAACGGCGCGGGCCACGGCGATTTCAAAATCAAGGCTGCCAAGGAAGCCAAACTCCGTGCCGAAGCCGAGACCCGCGCCCGCGAGGAAGCGGAACGCCGGGCAGCCGCCGAGGCCAAAGCCGCCGAGGAATCGAAAATTGCCGCCGTCGCCAAAGCCCGCGCCGAGGAGGCCGCACGGGCCAAGGAGGAAAACGAAGCCCGCGCCCGCGAAGAAGCCAGGCTCCGCTCCGAAGCTGAAGCCAAAGCCGCCGAGGAAGCCAGATTGCGCGTCGAAGCCGAAGCGAGGGCCCGCCATGAATCAGAACTCCGGGCCGCCGCCGAAGCCCGCGCCCTGGAAGCCGCCCGCATGGCGGAGGAAACGAAAAGCCGCATCGAGCAGGGCGCGCGCGATATGGAGGGCCGCGAAGCCCGTGCGATCGAGGAAGCGAAACTGAGGGCCGCCGCCGAGGCCAAGGCCGCCGAGGAAGCGAAACTGCGCGCCGCCGCAGAGAACAAAGCCCGCGAGGAAGCCGAGCGTCGGGCCGCCGCCGAAGCCAAGGCGCTTGAGGAGGCACGCCTCGCCGCCGAGGCGAAAGCCACCGCCGATCAAGCCGCCAAAGCCGCCGAGGAAGCGAGAATCCGGATCGAACAGGAAATCCGCACCATCACCGAGCGCGAAAGCCGTGCCATGGAAGAAGCGAAGCTGCGCGCTGCCGAAGAAGCACGCGCCGCCGAGGAAGCCAAGGCGATCGCCGAAGCCAAAGCCCGTGCGCTGGATGAAGCCCGGCTCGCCGCCGCCGATGCGGCAAAAGCCCGCGAGGAAGCCGAGCGCCGCGCCGCCGAAGCGGAAGCCCGTGCTGAAGCAGAGGCCAAGGCAAAAGCCGAACAGGAAGCCAAGGCCCGGCAGGAAGCGGAAAGCGCCGCCCGCGCGAAATCACAAGCCGAAGAACAGGCGCGACTCCGCGAGTTGGCCGAAGCCAAGGCCCGCCAGGAAGCCGAACTGCGCGCCGCTGCCGAAACCCGCGCCGCCGAGGCGATCGCCCGCGCCGATGAGGCCGCACGCGCCCGCAGTGTGAACGAGGCCCAGGCCGAGGAAGTCGCCAAAATCGTCGCCGCCGCCGAAGCCAAGGCGCAGGAGGAAGCGAAACTCCGCGCACAGGCCGAGGAACGGGCGTCTCATGAAGCGTCACTGAGAATGGCTGCCGAAGCGCGTGCCAGCGAAGAAGCGCGGAATGCAGCGGAAGCCCGCGCCCGTGCCGAGGAAGCCACCCGCGCCAAAACCGAGAACGAATCCCGCGCCGCCGAGGTGGCGCGCATTGCCGCGGAGGCCGAAGCCAAGGCCCGCGAGGAATCCCGTCTGCGTGCCGAAGCCGAGGCCAAGGCCGCCAAGGAGGCTGAACTCCGGGCCGCCGCCGAAGCCAAAGCCGCCAATGAGGCGGAAATCGCCGCCGCCGCCAAGGCCCGCGCCGAAGAAGCCACCCGCGCCAACGACGCCAATGAGGCGAAAGCCGCCGAGGAAGCCCGCATCGCCGCCGAAGCGATGGCCCGCGCCATGGAAGAAGCCGAACGCCGGGCCGCCGCGGAAAATCAGGCCCGCGAGGAGGCACGCCGCAGGCAGCAAGCGGAAAGCCTCGCCGCCGAGGAAGCCAAGGCCGCCGCCATCGCGAAAACCCGCGCCGAGGAAGAACTCAAGAGCAAGACCGAAAACGAAGCGCGCGCCATCGAAGAAGCCCGCGTCGCCGCCGCCGCAGAGGAAAAAGCCGCCGCCGAAGCGGGGCTGCGCGCCGCCGCGGAGAACAAGGCGCGCGAGGAAGCCGGCCGCCGCGCCGCCGCCGAGGCCCAGGCGCTCGAAGAAGCCAGACTCGCCGCCGCTGCCAAGGCCAAGGCGCTCGAAGAAGCGGAATCCCGCGCCGCTGCGGAAGCCCAGGCGCGCGAGGAAGCCGCCTTGCGCATGGAAGCCGAGGCCAAGGCCGACGCGGAAATCCAAGCTGCCGAAGCCGCCCGCCAGCGCGCCGAGGAAGCCGCGAAAATGCGCGCCGAATGCGAGGCCCGCGCCGCCGAAGCCAGCCGTATGGCGACCGAGGCCGCCGCCCAGGCCGAGAAGGCCGAGCAATCCGCCAAACAAATCGCTGCAGACGCCGCCAGCAAGGCTGCCGCAGACCAAGCCGCTGCCGAAAGCGCGGCACGCAAGGCCGAGCGCAAGGCCAAACGCGCCGTTCTCATTGCCAAATCCGTCTGGTATTACACCTGCGAGGGCGAACGGCTCGGCCCGGTCAGTTTCGAAGAACTCCGCGCCATGGCCGCCGAGGGCAAACTCGATCCGCGGCTCGACATGGTCTGGAAACAAGGCACCGAACAATGGCTGCCAGCCGGACAGGCCCACGGTTTGTTCGAACGCCACGGCGTCTCCGCCGTGGAGAAAAAGGAGGACACCCAAAAGCCCGCCATCGCACCGGCGGTCTTCGAAGAGCCGAAAGCCGCCCAGGCGTCCGTGGACCGCTCCCAATCATGGCCCGGTGCCCGCCGCCGCAGTCTTATCCTCGTCACCCTGCTTTTCCCGATCGCCTGGCAATACGGTCTCACGATGGGCAGTCCATTTCTCACCGAAAAGTTCGGCGATGTGATGATGGGAAAAATCCTGCCGCTCGCCGCCTTCGTGCCCCTTCTCGTCATCGTGCACTTCGCGCTCCAGCGATTCGCCAATCTCGGCATGAGCCGCTGGTGGCTGCTCGGTTTCCTCGCTCCCTTGCTCAATCTCTGGGTGGGACACCGTTGTTTCGCCTGCCCCTCCGGCTACGCCTATCACAAGAAACTGGACGGACCGGGCATCGCGCTGGCCATCCTCTACTGGCTCGTCATCGCCGGCTGCGTCCTCGCCTTCGGCGCGTTCACCGCATTGTTCTTCGGTTTCCTCGAAAACCAGAGCGACCTGCTCAAGCGTCTCCCGCAGATGCTCCGCGGTCTCGCCAAGTGATCCATAAGGAGTGCGGGACTTTGGCCCGCACCGGGTCGCCCGAAGTGCGATCCTCCTAATTTCCATCCATCGGCCTGATTTCCACTTCCCGGCCGGCGATCCGGATTCGATCGGCTCCGCGCTTGAGGAATGCCAACGCGGGGCGCACACCGCCGGATGCCAGCGGCGAGACGCTCGTGATCCGCCCGGCCTCGCGGTCATCGGGATCTGACAGAGAGAGATCGTCCACCGGCAGATCCGCGGGGACATCGAGTCGGACGAGCCGTTTGTTCACCTTGCCCGCGTATTTGATGCGGGAGATCACTTCCTGCCCGATATAACATCCCTTGTGATAGGAGATATCGGTGGCGTCGAGCCCCGCTTCCGGCGGCAGCAAGCCCTCCTCCAGTTCCCTGCCCCACTGCGGAACGCCGTGGCGGATGCGGAAATCCTCCAACGCGTCGCCGAATAGATGATCTGTCCCCTCCGGCAATTCGAACCCGGATCCCGCCGGGCAGCACCAGTCCATACCGTCCGCATTGAACCTCCGTGACGTGCGCGCGAAAACTCCCTCCGGCGGTTCCGGAACCTCCGGGCCGATCAAGTGAATCAACTCATATTTGCCTGTTAGATCATGAACCTCCACGTCATCCGCGATGAGATAGCGGGTCAGCCGCGCCTCAAGTGCCTCCGCCGTTCCGGCCTCTCCCTCGACCCACAGGTTTCCCTCCGGCGATTCGGTGATCCACACGCGGAACTGCAGGCGGCCTTTCGCATCGGTGACGCATGACGGCAGTGAAACCTTTGTACCGGCCACTTTCCTCACATCCTGGGTGAGCTGGCCGTTGAGATATCTCACCGCATCCGGCCCGCGGAATTCGAGCAGCGCGGGATGGTCGATTCCCACCAGCAATGGCCCGCTCATGGTTCGTCGAGATAGGGTTTCGCCAGCACCGAGTAGTCGAGGTCGCCATGACCGTCTTCGCATAGCTCATGCATGCGTTGGGAAACGGCATCGATGCCCGGCACGGTCACGCCGGCCTGTTGTGCCAGGTCGAGCATGTAGCGGCTGTCCTTGGCCATATTGGCGAGCGAGAAATGGGTGGCGTAATCGCCGCCGATCATCGCGGGGAACTTCATCGCGGCGAGCAATGAACCGCTGGCGTTTTCGGCCACCGCGCCGGCGAGTTGCTCCGCGGGCACGCCGTGGCGGGTGGCGATGGCGAGCGCCTCGGCCATCGCCTGCACGGTGCAGGCGGAAATCAGGTTGGTGGCGAGTTTCACCACCGTGGCGCTGCCGACCGGGCCGCAGGGCAGCCGCTTGCGGCTGGAAACCGCCAGGTAATCCTCCAATTCCGCGACGTGGTTTTCATCGCCGCCGATATAATAAACCAGCTTGCCGTCCTCCGCGGCCTGGCGGCTGCCGGTGAATGGCGCGTCGATAAAGCGGCAGCCGCGCTCCATGCACAACTCGTGGAGCCATGTTGTCGTCGCGAGATCGAGGGTCGAATGATTCAACACGACATGCTCCGGCCGCAGGTGATTGGCGACGCGCTCCATGACTTCGCGCACCGCGGGCGAGTCTTTCAGATAGATGGATATCACATCCGCGTGCGCGACGGCCTCTTCCGGCGCGGATCGTTCGCCGGGCGCGTTTTTCGGCGTGCGGTTCCAGCAGGCGGCATCCCATCCGGCGGCGACCAGGCGCGCGTGGACACGGGATCCGACGATGCCGAGTCCGAGCACGGCGGCTTTGGGGTAGGATGAACGGCTCATTGTTTGCGTTGCAGTGCCAGTTCCACCAGTTTCGCGGCTTGCTCGCGGATTTCCTTCATCTTCTCCGGCGTCGGTTCCGCGCCTTCCTCGATCACCATTTCCCTGCGCAGCCCGGCGAGCAGGTCGCGGATGGCGAGGTAGTTCGGCCGTTCGGAAATCCTCGGTTCAAGCCCGGCCACCGACTCGGTATAGTAATCGGCGATATCCTCACGCATCACCTTGCGCGCGCGTTCGGGCGAGAACTGATTGTCCACCGCCACGGTGGAAACGTGCAGGGCGCGGATCCAGCCACCGAGCGAGATGAGATGCGCGAGATCGGCGTCGCGCAGGATGACCAGCTCGGTTTCCACGTCGCGTTGGGTGGCGGTGAGTTCCTTTTTCAACTGCTCCACGTCCTTGTTTTCCGCACTGTCCAGCAAGCTGGCGGCGTGACGGTTCACTCGGTCGCCGGCACCGAGCGCCTTGCCGTAGCGCGTGAGTTTGGTGGCGAGATCCTCGACCTTTTCCAGCTGCTCGGCCTGCACGATCAGGAAGCCGTCGGCGATCAGGAAACCGAGTTCCATGGCAAGGTCGGCGCGGTCCATCGGCATCCGCTCGGGGAGATTCAACTCGGTTTCGATGAGCGGCAGCGGCATCAGAAATTGCAGCGTGTCGAACAGTTTCGAGATCGACGGTGCGGTGAATTCGTTGACCGCGAGTTCCTCACGCAGGTGCGGGTCGTCGAGCAGGTCGGCGGGAATGCCGTTGATGCGCTCGACCTCGCCGTTTTCGGGTTCTTCCTGGGCATTGGCCAGCGGCAGCAGCAGGCAGGCGAGTAATGCGGCCGGCGGCGGAATCAGTCGGAGTTTCATGTGCGGAGGTTTGCACCACGCCGCGCGTTCGGCAACCGGCAAAACACGGCGGCCTTTCCGTCAATTTCCATCACCGGTGGACATCTTCTCCAGGGTCACCGGCCCGAGCAGCCCGGATGGTTCGGGTTTCCATGCAAACTTCCCCTTCCGCTCCACCCGGATGTTGGTGAGCGTGAGCCGTTCGTTCTCCGGCAACTCCGCATCGGCCATCACCCGGTTGTGCCACGAGTTGATGACTTCCACTTCCAAGTCGTTGACACCCGGCCGCAATGCCTTGTCGGTCTCAACGCGAAACGGCGGCCGCCAGGCGAGACCGAGATCCGTGCCGTTGAGCTTGATCCGCGCGATGCCCACGCCGCGGACGTCGCCAAGCGAGATCGCCATGATGTCGGCAGGGATCTGGCCATCGATTTCGAAACTCGTGCGATACACCGCCCGCCCGGAGTAGTGGCGGACCGATGGATCGGCGTGGTCGGTCCAGTCGGTCAGCGTTTCGAAAACGACCGGCTGCCCGGGTCCTCCCCATTTTGGATCGAACCGGACATGCCACGGCCCGTCGATGGCATGCGTCGCCGTCCATGTGGTGAAATTCGCTCCCTCGTCGCGAACCGTCCGGCCATCCGCGGCTTTGCGGAACACGACGAACAGGCTGTCGTAAGGTCCCAGCCGCAAGGGCACGCAAGTGCGGCCGTCCTTGATGCGGAACATCGTCGCCTCACGAATGGAACCATCAACCGGATCCCATAGCTCCGGAATGCGCCCATCCACGCGGAACAGGAAATCGGTCTCGCATGTCAGGCCAGCCATCTCCGCGACGAAATAAATATCCGCATCGCCGATCCGGTAGTGGATCCAGTCGATGTCCGCATCGCCGGGCACGTCCTTCCATTGCACATCGGGCACCATGCCGTCCGCTTGCAGCAGCGCTGCGGCGGTCATGCCGCGGACGATCCGTCCCTTGCCCACCTTGCGGATGCCATCGCCCTCACCCCACAAGCCGTCGGCGAGCTGGCGGAATTCCTCCTGACTTCCCTCAAGGCTCACCGCCTTCAGCGGTTTCGGACCGAGCACGGTTGCGCCGGCGCGCACCAGTTCATCGATTTTCCGCAACGCCGCGAACGACAACACACGGTGGTCCGGCAGCGAGAGCGCGCGATAACTCATGCCCGAGGGCAGCACGAGCCGGCCATCTTCGACCCGAAGCGCGGAAACCAACAGCTCCTCACTCAAGACATCGTAATCGTGTCCCGGCAGCGCCCCCGCAGGATCCTGTGCCTTGTTGCCGAAAACATTCGGAATGTGGTCGCCATAATAGTGCAGCACATCGGCCACGAATGCCCCCTGCTGGCCGAGAAACTGGCAGCGTTTCAGGTAGTCGATGACCACCGGCGACTCGTCCCACCAGGTGATCTGCGGGTTGAAGTGGGTACCGGCGAAATACTCCTGCCCCGGCAGCCCCATCTCCTGCGGCGAACAGGTGAAGGTGTGAACGAACAGCAGGTTCAGTCCGGCACAGAACTCGCGGTCGAAGCTCGGTTTCATCTGCGACCACGGCACATCATTCCAGTGCGGACCGATCGTCGTGAATCCCTCCGCGCCGACCAGGCGCTGGCCATAAGTGTGTGCGGCCGACGCGGCCTGTTTGACGAAAAACCGCGCATCGTGCCCCGGGCGATGCGGCGAGGGCGACCAGAATTCGCTCATCATCAAACTACTGTGTCCATAGTTTTTCAGTCCGTCGAGCGGACCGGCGTGCGGCCCCGAGCATTCCGGATGCGTGCCCATGCCGTGACGCGCCGCGAGCGCGGCGAGATGGCCGTAGTGATCGGCCACCAAGCCGCCGATCGTTTTGCGGAAATCCGCGAGGAAGGCGTTGGATTCCTCCCGGCTGCCGACCACATGCCCCGCCACCACGGCCAGCCACGGCACGGGATCGTAGCCGCGCCGCTCGCCGAATATTTTTTCGAATCCCGGCGTCCAGTTCATCCCGCCGCCCTCCCAACTGTCGGTGTGGACGTATTTCAAAGTGGTCCCGGCCAGCAGCCCGATCGCCTCGATCAGGGGATTGATGTTGCGCTGCCAATAGTGGTCGAGCGCGGCGGGGTTCAGATAATCGAGCACCCGACCGCTCCAGCCCTCGCTGTGGGTGGAGACGTGCGCGCCGGTGGCGGTGTGGCCGATCCTGAGGACCTCCCATTTTCCCGCGGGTGCTTTCCAGCGCAGCCTTCCGTCCGCATCCATCCGTTCATTCAGCACGAGAATGTCGACTGGCTTCACCGCCGCCTCGTTTTCCGCCCCGGTGGCGGTCTCCAGCAAAAACCGGCAATCCGGGGCCGACATCCCCAACTCGCGTGTCGAACTCTTGAGATCCAGATGCTGGATAGGCGTGACCTTCCCTTCGTGCAACGGCACCGCGATCACCGCGATATCTCGGTAAAATCCCTTCACCGGCCGCGCGAGTGAAATCCCGGCATCGCCCTCGACCATCGTTTTCGACCACACCAAACGCTGCGTCGCATCTTCCTCGCTCACCTTCGGTCCGCCGAGGTTCCAGCCGCTTTGGAGGTTCAGGCTCAGTTCCAGTCCGAGCCGTTGCGCCTCGCGGCAGGCGTGAACGAAAAGTTTCGTCCATTCCGGCGAAGCGAACACCGGACCGGCCGACACCCGTTCGTTGCCGCGCTGGCTGCTGCCGTCGGCGTCGAAGATCAGCGCCCCGCTGAAACCCTTCGCCTTCATCTCCTCCAGATCGCGCGTGATCGCCTCGCGGGTCACATTGCCGTTGAGCCACCACCAGAAGCAGCGGATGCCGGCCTCGTGGGGCGGAGTGCGGAAACCTTCTTCCAGTGCGTCCCCGCGCAGCGTTCCCGCACATGAAAACATCAATGCCGCCACCATTCCCCACCTTGCCTGCCACGACACACGCTTGAACATGATGGATGAAACGGCAGCCACGCCGACCATCTTACGGCGCATGCCGCATCAGCCGCGGCACCGCAAACCGCGCGATGGATTTCCCACGAAAGGAATGGTCCCCGCCGCATCGGCCGCATAGGAAATGCGTCATGCAAATCCACCCCGTCCGCATCGGTCTCTTCGGCATCGGGCTCGAAGCGTATTGGCCGCAATTCGAGGGCCTCAAGGAACGCCTCGGAGGATACCTCGCCGAAGTCGAAGGCAAACTCGCCCGCCCCGGCGTCGAAATCGTCAACCTCGGCCTCATCGACAGCCCGCCCAAGGCCTTCGAGGCCGGCCATGCGTTCTGCCGCGCCGATGTCGATCTGATCTTCCTCCACGTCACCACCTACGCGCTCAGTTCCACCGTGCTGCCGGTCGTCCAGCGCGCCCGCGTGCCGGTGATCGTGCTCAACCTCTCGCCGGAAAAGGCGATCGATTACGAATCCTTCAACCGTATCGGCGACCGCCAGAAAATGACCGGCGAATGGCTGGCCCATTGCTCCGCCTGCCCGGTGCCGGAAATCGCCAACGTCTTCAACCGCTCGCGTATCCGCTTCCACCAGGTCACCGGCTGCCTGCACGACGATCCCGAGTGCTGGAACGAGATCGACGCATGGATCGACGCCGCCCGCGTCACCGGCGTGATGGCGCACAACCGCCTCGGGCTGATGGGCCACTACTACAATGGCATGCTCGACATCGCCTCGGACACCACGCTCCAGTGCGCCATCTTCGGCGGCCACATGGAGATCGTCGAGGTCGAGGAACTCGCCGCCCTGCGCCGCGAGGTGTCAGACGATGAAATCAACGAACGCGTCGCCGAATTCCGCGAGGCCTTCGACGTCCAGCCCGATTGCGCCGAGACCGAGCTGAAGCGCGCCGCACGCACCAGCGTCGCGCTCGACCGGCTGGTCGAAAACCATCAACTCGGCTCGATGGCCTACTATCACATGGGCACCGGCAGCGAGGACAACGAGGACGCCATCAGCTCCATCATCCTCGGCACCTCGATGCTCACCGCGCGCGGTATTCCGGTGGCCGGCGAATACGAGGTGAAAAACGTCCAGGCGATGAAGATCATGGACTGCTTCGGCGCCGGCGGATCGTTCACCGAATACTATGCCATGGATTGGAACGACGACGTCGTCCTGATGGGACACGACGGCCCGGGCCACATCGCCATCGCCGAGGGGAAAACGAAAGTCCGCCCGCTCACCGTCTATCATGGCAAGGTCGGTCGCGGCCTGAGCGTGGAAATGAGTGTGCGCCACGGACCCGTCACCCTGCTCTCCGTCGTCGAGACCGGAAACGGCGGACTCAAACTGCTCGTCGCCGAAGGCGAGAGCGTGCCCGGCCCGATCCTCGAGATCGGCAACACCAACAGCCGCTATCGTTTCCCCATCGGCGCGCGGCGCTTCGTCACCGACTGGAACTCCCACGGCCCGGCCCACCACTGCGCCGTCGGCATCGGCCACCTTGCCGACAAGATCGAGAAACTCGGCCAGCTCCTCGAAATCGAGACCGCCCGAGTGTGCTGAGACCAATCCCCCCCTCTCCCACTCCCTCAATCCCTCCCTCCCAGAGATCCGTGCTTGTTTTCCCCGTGAAATCCGCGATTGCCTTCCCGCCCGGAGCGGGACAACCGCCGCAGCCGGCTTTTTTCACATCGCATCATGGACACACCTCCCTTTTCCGAACTCGGTTTGCCCGCGCCCTTGCTGGCCGCCATCGAGACCCTCGGCTTCGAACGCCCCTCGCCCATCCAGGCGCTCAGCATCCCGCCCGCGCTTGAAGGGAAAGACCTCGTCGGTCTCTCCGCCACCGGCTCGGGAAAAACCGCCGCCTTCACCCTGCCCGCGCTGACGATCCTGGACGTCAAATCGTCCGCCACCCAGGTGCTCATCGTCTGCCCCACGCGCGAACTCGCTGTGCAGGTCTGCGAGGAAGTCCACCGCCTCGGCGCGAAACTCAGGGGTCTCCACGCCACACCCGTCTATGGCGGCGCGCCGATGGACCGCCAGCTCCGCGCGCTGCGCGATGGCGCGCACATTGTCGTCGGCACGCCCGGCCGCCTGCTCGACCACCTGCGGCGCGGCAGTTTCGATCCCTCGCAGATCCGCATGGCCATTCTCGACGAGGCCGACCGCATGCTCGACATGGGCTTCAAGGAGGAAATGGACGAGTTGCTCGCCGCGCTGCCGCCGGATCGCCAGACGCTGTTCTTCTCCGCCACCATGAATCCCGGCGTATCGCGGTTGATCAAGAGCTTCGGCAAGAACCCGGAAATCATCGAGATCGAGCAGAAGGCGCGCACCGTTTCCACCGTCGAGCAGTCGTATTTCGAAGTCCGCCAGCGCTCGAAAGTGGAAGTACTCTCGCGCATCCTCGACATGAACCCGCCGCGGCTCGGCCTCATTTTCTGCAACACCAAACGCTCGGTGGACGAGTGCACCGAGGACCTCGCCAACCGCGGCTACGCCGCCGACCGCCTCCACGGCGACATGACCCAGATGATGCGCGAGCGCGTGCTCAAGCGTTTCCGTGAGGGCAGCGTGGAACTGCTCGTCGCCACCGACGTCGCCGCCCGCGGGCTCGACATCGACGAGATCGACATCGTTTTCAACTACGACCTCCCCGCCGACCCCGAGGACTACGTCCACCGCATCGGCCGCACCGGCCGCGCCGGCCGCTCGGGACGCGCCGTGAGTTTCGTCTTCGGCCGCGACATCTACCGGCTGCAATCGATCGAGCGCTACACCCGCCAGGTGATCCGCCGCGAGCGCATCCCGTCCGTCGAGCAGGTGGAAGGCCGCCGCGCCGACCTGATTTTCGACACCCTCAAGGAGCGCCTCGAAACCGGAAAATTCGACACCTATCAGGACAACATCGACCGCCTGCTCGAACAGGGCCACACGCCCACCGACATCGCCGGCGCACTGGCCACCCTGTTGCGCGAGGCATCCGGCCGCGAGGGCTCGTTCATCGCCGAAGACCGCGAGCCGGACAAACCCGCCCGCCCGACCAGGACCCGCGACGATCGCGCCGAACGCGGTCCCCGTCCCGAGCGCGGACCGAAATTCGAGCGCGGCCCCGCCCCGCACGAACCCGGAATGACCCGCCTGTTCATCTCGCTCGGCAAGATCCACGGCATCCTGCCCAAGGACATCGTCGGCATGATGTACCGCGAGGCCGGTCTGCCCGATGGCAGCCTCGGCCGCATCACCCTGTTCCCAAAATTCTCGCTCGTGGACGTTCCGGAAGACCACGCCGAGCAGGCCATCCGCAACACCCGCAACTCCAAGCTCAAGGGCAAGACCTTCCGCATCGACCACGACCGCGGCCCCGCCGCGCAGTGACGCGGCCGGCGTTTCCTGTTTCTTCCCATCGCCCTGTAGCGGCGTGGCTATGACCATTGCACTATCACGGAGCGCGGATCTTCAGTCCGCCTCTTCCCCGGGAACGCCGAGCCCCATCTCGGCCCGTCCAATACGACATCACAGCCATTGACCTCACCAAGCCGACCTTGGAAAAAATCAGACCCCATCTGGTGTTCCCAAAACCTTGATCCTCCCTCATGGCCGACGTCTTCACCCCGCAGAAGCGCTCCGAAGTCATGTCCCGCATCCGCGGGCGAAACACCAAGCCGGAACTCGCCCTGCGTTCGATGCTCCACCGCCTCGGCTACCGCTTCACCGTCAACGGCCCGAAAAACAAATCCCTGCCCGGCAAGCCCGACATCGTCCTGCCGAAACACCGCACCGTCATCTTCGTCCACGGCTGCTTCTGGCACGGCCACGATCACTGCCCCGCCTTCCGCCTCCCGAAATCACGCCGCGCGTGGTGGCGACACAAGATCGAGGGCAACCGCGCCCGCGACCTCCGCAACGAAACCGCCATCCGCGAACAAGGCTGGCACGTCGTCACCGTCTGGGAATGCGCGCTGCGAACGCCCAAGGCCCGTCTGTGGCTCGCTCGAAGACTGCCGCAACTCCTCGAAACGCAGACGCGCCGGATCAATGGATAGCCCGTAAAAAGCCGACAAACGGGCGGGACAATCGCATCATCATGCCGATTGTCATTCCACTGGCGGATTCTTCATTGGTCCATGCCTCTATCATTCGTGTGAATCCGTGGTTCCCACTCTCCGGCTGCGCATGGCTGAACGCGCCGGATCGACGCCACAGATTACGGGCTGAGCTGGGGCTCTGTGTTCCCGGGAAAAAATTCTTTCTGGCCAGGCGGCGGGTGCGGCTTTTGGGTCGGTGGATGGAAGCGACGCAATGCGAACCATCGATCGGGCGTCTGGAGCGGGATTTGCGCGAGCTGGCGGAGATCGGGAAGGCGGAGGGCGGCGGGGTTTACCGCATGGCCTTCACGGAGGCGGACATGGAGGGCAAGGCGTGGCTGGAGCGGAAGATGCGCGAGGCCGGCCTCACGCCGCGGCGCGACGGGGCCTGCAACGTGATCGGCAGGCTGGCAGGCCGGAATCCGGAAAAGCCCGCGCTTTTGATCGGCTCACACATCGACACGGTTCCCTGCGCCGGGATTCTCGATGGCGCGCTGGGCGTGCTCACCGGTCTCGAATGCCTGCGGGTCCTCAAGGAGTCCGGCGAGGTGCCGGAGCGCGACATCGAACTGATCGCCTTCTCCGACGAGGAGGGCCGCTTTGGCGGGATGTTCGGCTCGCAGGCGTTCTGCGGCCAGATCACGCCGGACACCATCCACCGCGCGACCGATCCCGCCGGCGTGCGGCTCGAAGACGCGATGACCGAGGCCGGGCTGGAGCCATGGGAGGCGCTCAAGGCGCGGCGCGACCCGCAATCCGTCTGCGGCTATCTGGAACTCCACATCGAGCAAGGCCCGGTGCTCGCCGCCGCGGGCGAGCAGGTGGGCGTGGTCGAGGCGATTACCGGGCTGTTCAAGTGGTCGGTCACGTTTTCCGGCGAGCCGAACCACGCCGGGACCACGCCGATGCCGATGCGGCGCGACGCGTTCATGGGGGTGGCGGATTTCGCGCATGAAATCCCGCGCATCCTTGAGGAAAACGGCTCGGAGGTTTCGCGCGCGACCATCGGCCGGGTCGAACTGACGCCGGGCTCGCCCAATACGGTGCCGGGCGAGGCCACGTTCACCATCGATGTGCGCGATACCGACGAGGCGGTGATGACCGAACTCGCCGCGGCCATCCGCAAGGCGCTCACCGCGATCGCCCGCCGCCGCGGGCTGCAATTCCAATACCATCAGGAAAGCCGGATCCTGCCGGTCGATTGCGACGCGAAGCTGATAGAAACCGTGGACGCCGCGGCCCGCGCGGCCGGCGTGCGCTATCGACGGATGTATTCCGGCGCGGCGCACGACGCACAGATCGTCGCCTCGCTGTGCCCGGTGGCGATGATCTTCGTTCCATCATTGGATGGAAAATCGCACTCGCCCGCGGAATGGACCGCGTGGGACGACATCGAGTCCGGCGCGAAGGTGATGATGGAAAGCATCCGCCGGCTGGCGTTTCAGCATGCTTCCCGCGATACGGGGTTGCCGATCATCCTCCCTTCCCCATAGTTCCCCCATGAGCCGAGTCATCATTCCCGATCCGCTGCGCGAGAACTACCGCGAGGCCTTCGTCACCAACCCGCGCCGCGCCGAGTTCATGTCGGACGGCAAGGTGGCCTTGTTGTGCATCGACATGCAATATCTCGACGCCGCCGAAGGCTGGGGGCTATTCGCCGATCCGGAAAAGAGCAACGTGCCCGAGGAGGGAAGGAGATATTACTTCGACCGGCTCAAGCAGACCGTCATTCCCGGGATGCGGCGGTTGCAGGAGGCCTTCCGCGAGGCGCATCTGGAAGTGATCCACTGCCGGATCTGCGCGCTCACCCGCGACGGGCGCGACCGCAGCGCCGGCCACCGCCGCCTCCACCTGCTCGCCGCCAAGGGCAGCAAGGAGTCCGAGTTTCTGGAAGAGGTCGCGCCGGTCGGCGACGAGATCGTCATCGACAAGACGACCAGCGGCGTCTTCTCCAGCACCGTGCTCCACTACGTGCTGGGCAACCTCGGCATCCGTTCATTGTATATCTGCGGTGTCTATACCAACGAGTGCGTGGAGACCACCGCGCGCGACGCCTGCGATCTCGGCTACTTCGTCACCGTGGTGGACGACGCCTGCGCCACCGTCACTCCGGCGCTCCACACCGCGTCGCTCACCTGCCTGCGCGACCGCTACGCGCGCATCTGCCACGTGGAGGAGGCGCTGCACGATCTCGATTGCCTGCTGGTGGACAGGCACTAAGGCGAAATCGCCGCTTGCTAGTCTTCAACGTCGTTTCCCGGTTCGACTGCCGGGGTGATTCGGAGATGCAGGCTGCGGCGGGCCTTGCCGTCCTCCTTCCAATGGCGGTAGTGGAGCGAATCAAGTCGTTCGAGCCATTCGCTTGCGCCGGGAATTTCCGCCGGCACCTCGATGGAATCGGCGAGTTCCACAAGCGACTGATCCACCATCATGCGGGCTTCCGTTTCGTTGTGACGATAGATCTCCATGCACCAGTCCCGCCAGGCCGCCAAATCGACATCGACCACCACACCGGTGGTGACGCCATGGCTCGCGCTCTCACAAGCGCGCGCGAATCCCGATGCCAATGAAGGCGAGGTCCCGATGGTCCACACACGGTCATTCAGCCCGATGCCCGGCACGAAATCGCCACCGATGAATGGTGTCGGAAGATACCATGTGATCCAGTTTTCCGACTCGATGGATTGAGGCAGGATCAGCGGCAGGTCACCGCCGGATACGCCGCCGGCCCAGTTCGTGAGATCGCGCATGGAATAGGCCAGCGAAGTGCCTGCGGCATCGATCTTCGTGCGGTCTACGACCGGTCGGGCCACGATCAGCCGGGGTGCCTTGAATCGGCGCACAGTCTCGGTTTCGATGCCTGGGAGTGCCGGGACATCCCCGCGCAGATCGGCGATCAATGCCACTTCATCGCCCACCCCCGCCCGGAACTCGTCCCGCAGGATGCGGTTCAACTCGCGCAGTTCATCAAGCAGGGGACGCCGGACATCCGGGCCGGCAGCGCCCGCCAGGAATGCGCCGTAGGTGCTGTCCATAACTTCGTTGAGCGTCATTTCGAGCAACACCCCCAGCGATTCGAGTTGTTTCCATTCCGCTTCCTTGCGCGCCCGGTTGCGGACCCAGTGTGAGCGGATCGCCGGCTTGTCAGACATGACGGTCGCCTCCATCCGCAGCGGGGCGTCGTAATCCAGGCCCGGATTGAGCCAGCCACCGCAGGACTCCAGGCGATAGCCATCATCTTCAAGCAACACAATCGAGAGCGCGGATGCTTCGCGTTTCGCCAGGGTGGCCGATTGATCGGACATGGCGGTCAGGACCTGGCGAAACGCACGCGGGTCGCGGACCGGCGCGCGCACCGCTCCGGCGAGGCTCTTCCAGTGCGGTGACGAGTCCAACAGCGGCAGAACCGAGCGCACCATCGGATTCGATAGATAAAACTCCGCGCTCCGGTGGCGGTCCGGCAGCCGGCGCGTCCATGCCAGTGCGTCGGAGGCGGCAAGCGACTGCGCGGCATCCTCCGCGAGCAGGAAGCCCCCGGGGCCATTTCCCATATACAACAACACCCGGCCATCGACGCATCCGGACGCCACGGTGAACTGCATGTTCCGGAGTGCGGAGAGCAGGCGCTCCACTTTTTCCGGCGATACCGGGGGACGTGAAGAGTCACGCGGAAGTTGATCCGCAAGGCCCGTTTCCGCATCGTCGAGCCATTTTCCGAACAGGGCGTGGCCGGGGATGCGATATCCCTCGAAGTTTCCTCCGTATGCCTCGAACTCCAAGGCCACGGCGTCAGTGGATTCGCGAAATTCGCCGCCGATGAAATCCCGGCACCTCGCGAGGCATACGGACAGTCGGGATTCATCGGGTTGCCAGCCGAGAACCAGCGATGGCATGCGCAGCTGCTTGTCGTTGAGCAGCACATCCAGCCATTGTTCGGCGAGGTCCCATGAGAACATGTCGTCGAATTCCGGCGTCGGCTTGTCGGGGTCCGGTTTGGCCAGGAAATCCAACATCCCGCCGGCGGCATAGCCCGTGAGCAGCGCGGAAAACCGGTTGTAGTGATGCAATGCCATCCCGATCAGCTCGCCCGCCCCGGCACCGACGAACATGAATTGTTCGTCGCCAATGCTCTCCACGAATTCATCGGGCGAAGTCCCGGCATCCATGTCTTCGGCCGGCAGGCGGTGAAACCAATCGCGCATGGCGCCACCCGCGCCGTGAACCGCGAGATACAACGAGGCATCCGCCGGCACACGTGCCGCGAATCCGGTAAAGCCGGCGGATGCCTGACTTCCGGCTTCCTGGATTTGCATGCCAACGCCTCCGTCATCCACATCCGCAGGAGGAGCTTTGCTGTCACATCCAACCGCCAGCAGGCAGGCCATGAATGCACATGCGATCCATCGTTTGTCGCTCATGTCCGGATGCTGCAACGCCCGCAGCGGCCCGGGCGAGCGAATTGCACCGCAATCGCCACTGCCTGTGGCCATCCGGAGAAATCGGCAGGATGCTGCACGGTGAGCGTGGGAACCCTTTCCCGGCTCGAATATCCCCATGACAATCCGGAATTCATGAATATCCTGTTGTGGTCTTCATATTCCAAAAAATCCTCATCCCCATGATCCGCTGGCTGCACCCGCTCGTTTGGTCCCTTGTCATCTCCCTGATGCCCGCCGCGGCTCAGGACCGGCTCGCCGATATCCTGCAAGAACCCGGCATGAGCTTGGCCGATGACGCGGCGCGTGCGCGGGTGGTCGAGCGGATGGCGCGGATCGAGAACGACCGCCGCGAACTCGCCCGCGCCAAGGCGGCTGCGGCGGGGCTGCCGCTGCGCGCCGAACTGGCCAACGGGCGGGTCATGGAAATCCACAGCTTCGACGGACCCGAGCCTCAATATTTCACCACCCACAACGTCAACGCCGCGATCTCCACCGGAGCCAACCTCCTGCAAAGCTCGCCCTACACCCTGACCGGCAGCGGGCTGACCATCGGCATGTGGGACGGCGGTTCGGGCCGCGCCACCCACCAGGAATTCGGCGGCCGCATGGTGGTGAGGGACGGGTCAGCGTCGATCAACCACGCCACCCACGTGGGTGGCACGCTGATCGCCAGCGGCGTGACCGCCTCCGCCCGCGGCATGGCCACCGCCGCCATCGTGGATTCCTACGACTGGAACAGCGACATCAGCGAAATGACCAACCGGGCGGCTACCGGCGAAGGCCAGCAGTCCACCCGCATTTATCTCTCCAACCACAGTTATGGTTATATTTCGGGATGGAACAACACAGGTGGCGGAGGCTCGCCCGCGCGAAACTGGGAGTGGTATGGAAACGGCACCACCGCCTCATCGGCCGAGGAGGACTTCGGCCGCTACAACACCTATTCGCGCGACATCGATTCGCTCGCCTTCAACGCGCCTTACTACCTGATTTTCCAAAGCGCCGGAAACGACCGCAACGACAATCCCTCGGCCGGCCAGACGGTGGCCTTGTCGCCCGGCAGCTCCACCGTGGTTTCATACGATCCCGCGCTGCATCCCGCCGGCGACGGCAATTACCGCGGCGGTTTCGAAACCATCGGTTTCCGCGGGCTGGCGAAAAACATCGTGACGGTCGGCTCGGTGAACGACGCGGTGACCAGCGGCAGTCGCGATCCCGCCAAGGCGACGATGAGCACCTTCTCGTGCTGGGGCCCCACCGATGACGGCCGCATCAAGCCGGACCTGGTCGCCAATGGAGCCGGTCTCTATTCCTCGCTCAACACCAGCGACACCTCCTACGGCAGCTACACCGGCACCAGCATGTCGTCACCCAACGCCTGCGGTTCCGCCGCCCTGCTCGTCCAGCAATACGGACAATTGTTTCCCGGGAGCGCGATGCGCGCGGCCACGCTCAAGGGCCTGCTGATCCATACCGCGACCGACCTTGGAAATCCCGGTCCCGATTACAAATCCGGCTGGGGACTCATCAATGTGAAAACCGCCGCCGATCTCATCGCGGATCATCACGCCATCCCGCTCAAGCAACGCATTACCGAGGGCCAGCTCACGACCAGCGTGAGCACGCTCAGTTATCCCTTCCTCTGGGACGAGACCACGCCGATCCGCGCCACGCTCTGCTGGACCGATCCGGCGGGAACCGCCACCACCACCTCGGACCTGCGCAGCCCGCGCCTCGTCAACAACCTGCAGCTGAAACTCATCGCGCCGGACGGTTCGGAGCATCTTCCGTTCGTAATGCCCTTCGTCGGCACCTGGACGCAGGCCTCGATGGACCTGCCAGCCACCACCGGCATCAACAACACCGACAACGTCGAGCAGGTCCTCGTTTCCTCGCCTGCCATCCCCGGCACCTGGCAGGCCGTGGTCACCTACTCCGGCGCACTCGCCAACAACGCGCAGCAGTTCTCGCTCATCCTCGACGGACCCAATGCCGAGGCACCGCCGCCACCGCCCGTATTCCTCTCGTCCATCAGCCCCACCAGCGGACTTTCCGGATCGTTGGTCACCGTGGAAATCAGCGGCACCAGCCTCGGAACCGCCACCGTCATCAAGCTGAGCAAGTCCGGCCAAGCCGACATCCCGCCCGTCAGCCAGAATGCGGTCGGCGCCGACCTGAGCTGCCAGTTCGACCTCAGCGGCGCCGCCACCGGCCTGTGGAGCGTGGTCGCCATCAACCCCGACGCGTCGACCTCCACCCTCACCGACGCCTTCACGGTGATCGGCGCGCTCTGGAGCGAGAACTTCGACGGCGCAGTCAGTGGGTGGACATCCAATGCGACCACCGGCAGCAACTCGTGGACACTCACCACGGCGCAAAGCCACACACCCGACAGTTCCTACTTCGCGCCCGGACCCGCCACCAAGACGACGTGCAGTCTGACCTCACCGGCGATCGCCATTCCTTCCACCGTATCCAACATGCAGTTGAAGTTCTGGCATCGATATGACCTGGAGAACCTCAGGGACGGCGGTGTGCTGGAATTTTCAGTAAATGGCGGGCCGTGGACCGATGTCACCGCCACCAATTCCGGCACCTCGTTCGCCAGCAACGGTTATACCGACACCCTCCGCAACGTGGGCGGCGGACCTAACAGTCCAAGCGACCTCGGCGGCAGGAGCGCCTGGACTGGCAACAGCGGCGGCTTTGTCGAAACCATCGTGAATCTCACCAATAACGCGAAATTCGCGGGTAATTCGCTGCGCCTGCGCTGGATCATCGCCACCAATGCCAGTAACCCCAGCACCGGCTGGCATGTGGACAGCATTTCACTGATCGGCGACGGCGACCTCGCCAACCAACCGCCCGCCATCAACAGCGCGGCCACCAGTTCCTCCACCGAGACCGTCACCGACCCCGACACCACCGTCTGGCGCATCGAGCGCGGCACCTCCACCACGCTCAGCGTGGCCGCCAGCGACGATGGCGGCGCGGGCGGACTCACCTACACATGGAACGTCAGCGGACCCGCCCCGGTATTCGTCAGCCCGAATGCCGAAAACTCCGCATCCGTCACCACCGCCGAATTCGAGCAAACCGGCGACTACATCGCCACCGTGACCGTCACCGATGCTCAAGGACTCGCGGTCGGCAGTTCGGTGAACCTGCGGGTCACGCAAACCGCCTCGGGTCTGGTGGTGTCTCCGGCCGTGGCATCGCTGACGGTGGGCCAGAGCCAGTCGTTTTCCGCAGTCATCAACGACCAGTTCGGCGCTCTGTTGGGCAGCCAGCCACCGTCCTTCACATGGAGCGCCTCAGGCGGAGGGACCATCAACTCCAGCGGACTGTTCACCGCCACCAGTGCCGGCGGACCGTTCGCGATCACGGCCAGCAGCGGCGGGTTCAGCGATTTCGCCAGTGTCACGGTGAATCCCATCCCCGCCAGCATCACGCTGGGCAACCTGGATCAAACCTACGACGGCACGCCGCGCGCCGCCACCGCAACCACCGACCCGCCGGGACTGGCGTATGAAATCATATACAACGAAAGTGATACCACGCCGCCGACCGACGCCGGATCGTATCCCGTCACCGCCACCATCACCGATCCCAACCATCAGGGTGGAGACAGCGGCACGCTGGTGATTTCCAAGGCGAGCGCGACGGTGCAGCTTTCCAACCTCACCCAGACCTACGACGGCTCGCCGAAACCCGTCACCGTCGCCACCACGCCCGAGGGCCTGGCCACCGAAGTCACCTATGATGGCGGCGCCACCGTGCCGAGCGAGGCGGGAAGTTATGTCGTCGTCGCCACCGTCACCGATCCGAATCATGACGGCTCGGCCAATGGCACCTTGCTCATCGAAGAGATCGATGACTTTGCCGCCTGGCAGAATGCTAACTTTACCGAACAACAAATCCTCGACGGTCTTGCCGATGACATGGTGGATCCGGAAAAGGACGGTCTATACAATCTTGCCGAGTTCGCACTGGGCACCGACCCGTGGGAGTTCACCCCGCTGCCCGCCGCCACCAAGGATGAAAACGGCCTGACGCTCGTTTTCACCCGTCCCGAGGGACTCGCGGGTGTGAGCTATGTCGCCGAGACATCCGATGGCATGGACACCTGGTCGCCGGTGCCGCTGGAGCTGATAGATACCACCGGCGGCGTGGAAACCGTCCGCGCGCGCGACCCGCTCACCGAGGGCGATCCGGCGAAGCGTTTCATCCGGCTGCGCTTCACCCGCGAGTGAGGAGTGCGGGACTTCGGCCCGCATTGGATCGCCCGGAGCCCGATCCTCCTTACACCCCCACTCCCACGCTTGCGGGTCGTCACTGTGGGAGACATGCTGGGCCTTGAACCTCACCATGCACCGAACAATCCGCCTCTGCCTGCTCTTCACCCTGACCGCCCTGCTCGCCTCTTGTGCGGGTCCGGGTTTTTCCAGTGGCCGTGACGAATGGGGACATCGCCCCGGACCCAAGGGGTTCCGCACGGTGATCCTGGATGCCGGCCACGGCGGTCACGATCCCGGCGCGGTGAGCCGCCACACCGGTCAGCGGGAAAAAGACCTCAACCTCGACATGGCCCGCCGCGTGCGCGCGGAACTGGGCCGCGATTTCCGTGTGATCCTGATGCGTCACGACGACCGCTTCATCGACCTCGATGAGCGCGTGCGCCTTGCCAACCGCCACGGCGGCGCGGTTCTGGTGAGCATTCATTTCAACAGCGGCGGCAGTCATCAGCGTGGCCCGGAAACTTATTACTGGCGGGTGGACAGCCACGGGCTGGCAGTGCGACTGCAACGCGCGATGCGCGTCGTGAGCCCGGCCGAGCATGGCAGCCGCGGCCTCGTGCGCAGGAGGCTGCGACTCACCCGCAATCCGGAAATCCCCTGCGTCCTCATCGAGTGCGGCTACCTCAGCCACGCCTCGGAAAGCCGGCTCGTCGCGCAATCCGACTACCGCGGGAAAATGGCGTCCGCCATCGCCAGCGCCATCCGCGCCCAGTCCGCGCACGGCGACGCCGGCACGGGTCCCCTGCCCCGCCCGATTTACGCCCCGCCAAGCCGCCCGACCGATCCGCCGGGATCGTGATGCTACAAGAAACGATGAATGCGTTCGAACGACTCGGGCTGGAACTCCGCCTCACGATTCAGGCCGATGAAATCGCCGATGCCTTCCGCGAGGCGGGCAAATCCGTGCATCCGGACGCCGGCGGTGATGAGCGGGAATTCGCCAGTCTGCGCGAGGCTCACGCGATCCTGGCCAGTCCGTCGCGGCGGCTGCGGCATTGGCTGGAAGCGCGCGGCATCGCCGTGGAAACCCGCGGCGCGGTGGATCCCCGGGTGATGGATCTGTTCGCCACCGTGGGCGAGGTCTCGCAGCGCGCCGAAGCGCTCGTGCGACGCCGGCAGGAAACGAAGACCTCGCTGGGCCTCGCGATGCTGGAGAATGATACCCAGCATTGCCGCGAGACGGTGGAACGCGCGATCGCCACGGTGGAATCGGCCATCGGGAGGGAATGCGCGGTTTTCCCGGATTACGAAACGACGGAATCGCCGAATGCCGAGGCGGCCTCGACCACCGTGCGCAATCTGGCGTTTCTGGAAAAATGGCAGGCCTCCCTGCGCTCGCTCTATGCGAGGTTGGTTTGATCCGCTTGCACCGCACCCTGACACCGGATTCCCACTCGACATGGATCCTGCGAACCTTCATATCATTTCATGATTCCAACACAGTCATTGCCGCCGCAAATCGTTCCCGCCAGCGGTCATGCCGTTCATCACGCCTTCGGCGACGAGTTGATCGTTCTGCTGGATGGCGAGCGGACCGGCGGAACCCACATGTGCGGAGTGCTCGTGACACCACCGGGCGGCGGACCTCCGCCGCATTGCCACGAACTCGACGACGAATGGTTTTACGTGATCGAGGGCAAGGTGGAGTTTTTCGTGAACGGTGAATGGACCGAAGCCGGACCGGGCCAATGCGCTTACTTGCCGAAAGGCGTGCCGCACACGTTCCGCAACATCGGCGACACGCCGTTGCGCATGCTGCTGCACACCGCGCCGGCCGGTTTCGAGACATTCTTCGCCCGCATGGCGGAACTGTTCCATGCCGAAGGCGGTCCGGACATGGACGAGGTGGTCCGCATCAGCGCGGAACACGGCATCAGTTATCTTCCACCGGAAAACGCGTGAGTCTACTCGGAACGGATGGCGGGCTGGCCGGTGTCGTCTTGTTCTGCTTCTTCCTTTTCCTGCTCGAACGCTTGCTCAAAGGTCAGCTTCGGGAGATCCAACTTCGTAGGAACGATTGCCTCGCTCCAGATGTAACGCTGCGATTCTTGAATCTGCTTCCCGTCGTCAAACTCAGCTTCGGTGATGTACTGAAGCCCGACACGCCACGTCTTGCTGGTGCTCGGGACGGCAATGAAGTCTCTCGTTGAGGAAAGCCGATCGAGATACGTCGCACTGTGCTTGGTCTCTGTGCCTTCGTAGCTGCGCCTCCACCGTTCGAACTCCTTGGCAACCTCCGCCTCAGAAAGCTCTTTCCTGCTCCAAACACCACAATTCGGCGCATAGTCTACCCACGAGTTGTCTTTGTAGACCTGTACGCAGTGGGTATTGGTTGATCCCTGAAACAGGAATATCCGCTCGTGAAGCCTGTTGTGGAGCGAGAAAATGAGCCCTTCATACCCAGCATCGTCAATCTTGCCAATCAAGTGGAGCGTGGGTGGAGCAGGCGGGTCTTTCGGCTCGGGCAAGCGCCCTTCCAGTTCACGTATCTCAGTGGCTGCGTCTCCAAGCAACTTGGTTCTCATGCAAATGTTTGTCGTCAGACTACCTTTGTCATCTCGTATGGCATAGATCAGGTAATTCTTGCCCTTCTCGAACGGGAATCCGCAGTCTCCGCCGCCACCACCAGTATGAACTTTGACCTTACCCGCGATCTTTCCCTTCCAACTCTGACGAACGACAACATCAGCGGTCTGAGCAACAACGATCTTCCGACCGTCACCAAGATCGATTTCACGTTTCGCGATCGAGTCTACTTTCCCGCTGAAAACTGCATCCGCTTTCGCAAGTGCTTTCAACGGTGGAATAGAAGGGGCACAAGTGCATGCCCCTATCGATCCGCACGCTATCTGAACGATTGCGAGGGTTACAGCTATGGCGAGCAATTTCATTAGCAGAAAAGATTCAATGAGACGCGCGCCGCACTTGTCCTGGATACAACGCGCGCGTCTGATCCGGTGCAAAATACGGCACGGAAGGACAGATCTTGGCCATTTCCGTTCATGGTCGGTTTCTTAGGCCGCCATGGAGGAGCTGCCAAGCAGGAAACACGGGGTGTGGTTCATTCGCTTTTCATCGGCAATGCACCACAGGAGTGTGGTGCCTCCGTGGCGGGTTTGGCACCGTGAAATCAAGCCGCGTCGCGGTCCGCGCGCTTCTTGCGGCGCACCGACGGCGCGCGCTCGCCGAGCACGACCTGGCGGTTGATGGTGACCATCTCCACGTCGTCGCGCGACGGAACGTCGAACATGACTTCGAGCATGACTCGCTCGAAGATCGAGCGCAGGGCGCGGGCGCCGGTGCCGCGGCGGAAGGCCTCCTCGGCGAAGGCTTTCAACGCGTCGCGGGTGATGCGCAGCTTCACGCCGTTCATCGCGAGCTGTTTGCCATACTGCTTGACGAGCGCGTTCTTCGGTTCGGTGAGGATGGTGATGAGTTCGTCCTCGGTGAGCTTGCGCAGCGAGGAGATGACCGGCAGGCGGCCGATGAACTCGGGGATCAGGCCGAAGTGGAGCAGATCCTCGGGCTGGACGCGGTCGAGGATGTTGACGGCGGAGTCGTCGAGGTTCTCGCTGTCGTTTCCGGCGTGGAAACCGAGCAGGTTGCGGCCGAGACGGCGGCGGATGATGTCTTCGAGCCCGATGAACGCGCCACCGACGACGAACAGGATCTTTTCCGTGTTGACCTGGATGTATTCCTGCTGCGGGTGCTTGCGTCCGCCCTGCGGCGGGACGTTGCAGACGGTGCCCTCGAGGATCTTGAGCAGAGCCTGCTGCACGCCCTCGCCGGAGACGTCGCGGGTGATCGACACGTTCTCGGTCTTGCGGCCGATCTTGTCGATTTCATCCACATAGATGATGCCGCGCTCGGCGCGGGCGACGTCGAAATCGGACGCCTGGAGCAGACGCAGGATGATGTTCTCCACATCCTCGCCGACGTAGCCCGCCTCGGTCAGCGTGGTGGCATCGACGATGCAGAACGGAACGTCGAGGATGCGGGCGAGCGTGCGGGCGAGCAGTGTCTTGCCCGATCCGGTGGGGCCGAGCAGAAGCACGTTGGACTTCTCGATCTCGACATCGCGGAATTCCTCGCTCACCCGCGTCTGATCCTGGCGGAGGCGCTGGTAGTGGTTGTAAACGGCCACCGAGAGCACCTTCTTGGCGTTTTCCTGGCCGATCACGAAATCGTCCAGATGCTTCACGATCTTCGCAGGCGGAGGAATGCGGAAGCCGGATTTCTCGGCGGCGGTCTTGCCCTTGGGTGGCGCTCCGCCCATTTCCTTCTCAAGAATGCTGGCGCAGACGTCGATACACTCGTTGCAGATGTAAACGCCCGGGCCGGCGATCAGTTTCCTGACCTCGGAGTGGCTCTTTCCGCAGAAGGAGCACATGGTGAGATTGGAGGCGCGGGCCATGGCGGATCGGTGTGGGGTGTATCAGTCCTTGGAGGACGGCTTGTCTTCGAGTGCGGCGGCCACATCGGGCAGCTGCTTGCGGTTTTCGAGCACCTTGTCCACCAGCCCGTAAGCCACGGATTCCTCGGCGGTCATGTAGTTGTCGCGGTCGGAATCCTTCTCGACGTCCTCGACGGTCTTGCCGGTGTGCTTGGCAAGGATGCCGTTGAGGCGCTTCTTGAGGTTGAACATGAAGCCGATGGTGCGCTCGACGTCGGACGCGGTGCCCTGCGCGCCGCCGGAGACCTGGTGGATCATGACGTGCGAGTTGGGCAGGCAGAAGCGCTTGCCCTTGGTGCCGGCGGTGAGCAGCACCGAGCCCATCGAGGCGGCGATGCCGATGCAGTAGGTGTTCACGTCGCAGGTGAGGAACTGCATCGTGTCATAGATCGCGAGACCCGCGGTCACCGAGCCGCCCGGCGAGTTGATATAAATGTGGATGTCCTTCTTCGGATCCTGCATCTGCAGGAACAGGAGCTGCGCGATCACCGAGTTGGCCACGAAGTCGTCGATCGGCGTGCCGATGAAGACGATGCGGTCCTTGAGCAGGCGCGAGTAGATGTCGAACGAGCGCTCGCCGCGGCCGTCCTGCTCGATGACGATCGGGACGTAATAGCTGTTGCGGGGTGTGGGTGAACTCATGAATTGGGGAAATGGGTGTGTCTTCACTCGATTGGGGCTTCCGCGGACTCCACGACATTCGCCTGTTCGACGAGGAAGTCAATGGTCTTGCCGATGACGATCGAGTTGCGCATCGACGGCAGGCGGCCGGCGCGCTGCATGTCCTTGATGAACTTCTTGGGCGACAATTTGCGCTGCTGGGCGAGGCCGGCGAGGTAGTTGATCAGCTCCTTGTCGCTGGCGGTGATGTTTTCCACGCGGGCGATTTCCTGGAGGATGAAATTCGAGCGCAGGTTGGTGACCGCCTGCTGGTTGGCGCTGGCGAAGATTTCGTTCTGCTGGGACTCGATTTCCTCCTCGCTCATGCCGGCCTGGACGCCGCGCTGGACCATGGCGTCAGCCTGGCTCTGGGTTTCGCGGGTCACGAGGTTCTCGGGCAGTTCGAAGTCGGCGAGGCTGTTGAAGTGGGAGACGATCTGGTTGACCTTCATGTCGCCGATCCGCTTGGCGCGTTCCTGCGTCATGTTCTCGCGGAGGAACGAGGTGAGTTCCTCAAGGTTTTTCCCGGGCAGCAGCTTGGCGGCGAACTCGTCGTCCAGTTCCGGCAGCACCTGCTCCTTGATTTCCTTGAGTGCGACGGAAAACACGATTTCGCGCCCGCGCAGGACCTCGACCGGGAAATCGTCCGGCAGCGTCAGCTTGATCTCGCGGGTGTCGCCGGCGTTCATGCCCGCCACTTCGGCGGCGAATCCGGGCAGGAAGGATTTTTCATCGAGCTTGAGCCAGAACCCCTCGCGGCCGGAAAGGTAGCCGGCGGGCTTGCCGAGGAATTCGTCGGTCGGCTGGCCATCGACGGTGGACGAGTAGTCGATCACGGCGAAGTCGCCCATCGCGGCGGCGCGGCCCTCGACGGTGTTGAAATCGGCGAAGCGCTCGCGCAGTTCCTGAAGCTGGGCCTGGAGATCCTCCTCGGGCACCTCGACGGGCGGCACGGTGACGGTGATGCCCTTGTATTCCGGCAGCGTGACCTCCGGCGCGAGCGTGAGCGTCGAGACGAAGGAAATCCCGCCGTCGGGGCCGGTGGTGAGGTTTTGCGGGTTGCCGAAATCGAGCACCTTGAGGTCTTCCTGCTCCATCGCCTTGTCGTAGGCCTCGTTGATGAGCCGGCCGTGGAGTTCCTCGGCAATGTCCTTTTCGAAGCGTTTCTCGACGACCGCCTGCGGTGCCTTGCCCGGACGGAAACCGGGGATTTTCGCCCGGCTGGCGAAATGACGGACGATTTCATCGCGCTGGCCGCGGACCTGGTCGGCGGGAATCTCGACGCGCAGGGTGGCGACACACTTGGGCTGCTTTTCGACAACAATGTTCATGATGGTGCGGGCGCGCCATTCCGGCCGCCGGGGGCGGGAAGCTAGGAGAATCCCCCGGAGCTTGTCAAACGGGGTCTGCGAAAAGCCGGGTGATGGCGATGGTTCGGCAAAATATGCGAAAGCCGGCGCCATTTTTCCGGTGGCGGTCACCCAGCCTGCCGGATACCGGCCTGCGGCTGTCTTGACGTTCCGCTATTTTTCCGTCGCCACGATCGGGGGGTGACGCCGAATTTTTCCCGGAAGGCACGGGAGAAATACTGGCTGGACTGGAAGCCGCAATGGAACGCGATCTCCGTGACGCTGGTGCGCGGATCCTTGGACAACCACGCGGCGGCATGTTCCAGGCGCAGATGGCTGAGATGGGCCGTGGGCGTCACATTCACTATCCTGCGGCAAATCGTGGCAAACTGCGTGCGCCCGAGCCCGCACGCGGCCGCCATGGAGTCGAGCGTCCACGGTTCGTCCAGCCGGCGCGTCAGGTTTTCCAGAAACAGTCGCACCGTGCGCTCGCTGCCGGACAGTGAGGCGTCGAGATGGGGATTGCGGGATTCCAGCAGCTCCGCGAGCAGGACCACCAGTTCGTTGATGACAATCTTGAGTCGCACCAGGTTTGTCTCGCCCACACCGCGCGCCACGATCTCGTCGAGTCGTGAAAAACAATCGCCGATCGCGCGGTCACCGTGCCAGACGGGCTCCTCGTTCTGCCGCAGCGTTTCGGTGAGCCGGTCGAGTCCGGATTCCGGGAAAAGCAGCCACGTCGGCCATTGCCACGGCTGATTGGGACGGCGCACGCCCACGTCGAGGATGATCCACGAATAATGACAGGCCGGCACATTCGGATCGCCCACCCGATGCCGCTGCCACGGCCGGGTGATGGTCAGCTCGCCCGGCCCGACCGTCAGGGATTTGCCACCGACACCGAAAGGCAGCCTGCCGGCGGACACGTAGCCGATTTCGATGCCCTCGTTGCAATGCCAGCCAAGCCCCCAGTCCTGCTGCCCCGGCGCATTCCACCAGCCCGCCATGCAGAGTTCTTTCAACTCGTTGCGCGGCAGGCGCGTGCCCGGATAGCCACCCCGGCTGATCGCTTCGAGATCCAGTCCGCCATCGGCCGCAGCCCGCTTGAGCGGTTCGCAGGTATCGGCGTGAAACAATTCCCGCTCGGTGCGGAAGGTGTGGCGTTTTTTCATGAGGCTCCAAAGTGCAATATTTACCACTGGCTGACTTTGCAAGCATCCGCTCGATTCGCGCGTAGAATCCATACCCATGAACCCACTCCGCATCTGCCTCGCGCTTGCCGTGTTGTCCGGTTGCGCCAACGCCGGGATGAAATCGAAGGTGCTCATCCTCAGCGGCGCGAACAACCACGATTGGAAACAAACCACGCCGGCGATCCAAGCGGCGTTGGAGGAAACCGGACGCTTCGAGGTGGACGTGGAGGAAAACGTCACCGCGATGAAACCGGAGACCTTCACTCCGTATTCGGTGGTTCTGGGGAATTTCAACACCTTCGGCAAGGACGCGCCGGAGACCAGGGAATGGCCGCCGGAAACGCGGCAGGCCTTCCTCGATCACATGGCGAAGGGAAACGGGCTGGTGATCGTGCATGCGGGCAGTTCGGTGTTTTACGATTGGCCGGAGTTCCAGAACCTCGCCTGCGGCACCTGGAAGGGCGCCACCAACCATGGCCGGATCCACATCAACCAAGTGACATTCACCGATACGGAGTCGCCGATCACGAAAGGCCTCGAACCGTTCTGGATCCGCGATGAATTCTGGCAAAACATCCTCGTCGCCCCCGGCGCGAAACCGCTCGCCAGCGTCACTCCGGATCCCGCGTTCAAAGGCAGCGGCAGGCCGGAAAACATCCTCTTCACCACCGAGACCGGCGGCGCGCGCGGCTTCGCGATCTTTCTCGGCCATGACACGGTGACCATGAAAAACACCGCCTGGAAAACCCTGCTCCAGCGCGGCACCGAGTGGGCCGCCACCGGCAAGGTCACCATCCCGCCCGCCAAGGACTGGCCGTCCACCAAGGAGGACGCCGAACGCATGACCCGCTGAGCTTTTCCCAACAAACCACCATCCAACCCATGAAAATCGGCTGCTTCGCCCTCATCCAACCGTTCTCGCCCATGCGGCGGCAGTTCGAGCTGATCCGCCAGCTCGGCTTCGACTACGCGGACCTCACCGACAACCACGACGGCGCCACGCTCGGTACCGAATACGGCTTCTCCGCTTCGTTCAGCCTGGATTCCCATCCGGCGACGATCCTCGACATGGTCGGCGAGTTCGGGCTCACGCTCACCAGCGTTTGCGCCCACGCCAACCTGCTAGACCCCACCTCGCCCGACCGCTACGGCACGGCCGAAATCATCAAGGCGATCAAGCTCGCGCATTTTCTCGGCGTGAAACAGGTCATCACCACCGAGGGCGATCCGAAGACGGACTTCGGCCACCACCTGACAGACGACCAGCGTTTGTTTTCCATCCGCGAAAAACTCCACGAGCCGATCCGCTGGGCGGAAAACTTCGGCATCGAGATGTTGTTGGAACCGCACGGCATCCTCACCGACACCGTGGACGGCATGTCGCGCATCCTCGACGCGCTCGGCCACGAGGAAACCGTCGGCATCAACCTCGACACCGGCAACTCATGGCTCGGCGGCGGCGATCCGCTACAGTTCGTCAAAACCTTCGGCCCGCGCATCAAGCACGTCCACTGGAAGGACATGCCCGAGGAATGGCTGCCGCAGCGCGGCAAACAATTCGGCTGCGGCATGGGTCTCATCCCGCTGGGCGACGGCATCGTCGGCATCGAGGCCATCGTGAAGGAACTGCTCTCACAAGGATTCGATGGACCCACCACGCTGGAAATCGCCGGCGAGGAAGCCGTGAAAACCTCCGCCGAACGCCTGCGCCAGTGGGCGAGTTGAAATTTCAAATTTCAAATTTCAAATCTCCATTCCATGACCACACGCCGCCGATTTCTGACAAGTTCCACCGCCGCGCTCGCCGCGCCGTTCGTCCTGCCCAACCGTCTCTTTGGCGCGGATGCCGCCGGAAAAACCGTGCGCCTCGGCCACATCGGCCTGGGAGGCCAGGGCAACGGACTGCTGCGGAATTTCCTCTCCGCGAAAGGCGCCACATCGGTCGCCATCGCCGACCCCTTCCGCCAAAGGCGCGAGGCCGCCGGCCAGCGCGTGAAGGAAACGCAAGGCCACGACCCGAAACTCTACAACGACTTCCGCGAACTGCTCGCCGACGACTCCATCGACGCCGTCGTCATCGCCACGCCCGACCACTGGCACGTCCCCATCGGCCTCGCCGCGGTGCGCGCGGGCAAGGATGTGTATATCGAAAAACCGCTCGGCCACACACTCGCCCAAAACAAGGCGATGCTCGACGCCTGCGTGAAACACGACCGTATTTTCCAATACGGCACGCAGCAGCGCAGCCAGGAAATCCTCCGCCGCGGCATCGAGCTTGTGCTCAACGGCACCATTGGCGAGATCGAACGCATCGACATTTGGGCGCCCAAAGGCATGGGTGGCGGATCGCTTGAGGAAATCCCGGTGCCGGACGGCCTCGATTACGAGCTCTACATCGGCCCCGCGCCGATGAAGCCATGCACCAAGGACCGCATCACCAGCAAGGGCTCGTGGTATTGCTCCGACTACGCGATCGGCTTCATCGCCGGCTGGGGCGCGCACCCGCTCGACATCTCGATCTGGGGACTCGATTACGATCAGGCCGGTCCGTTCAAGATCCGAGGCACCGGCACCGTCGCCACACCGGACGCGCTCTTCGACACCATCACTTCGTGGGATGTCCACATGGAGTTCGCAGGCGGCATCAAAACCCGTTTCATGAGTGACGACATCGCCAAACCCGTCGTCGAAACCTATCGCAAAAAGTGGACCGGCGACGGCACCACCTTCTTTGGTCCCAAAGGATGGATCAGCCTCAGCCGCGGCGGTTATGCCGCCAGCAACATGGAATGGTTCCGCGAAAAACAAGGCCCGGACGCCAAACGCGTTCCCTATCAGAACAACTACTATCAGGCCTTCGTCGATGCCGTGCGCGAACACAAACCGAGCGTCGGCCCGATCGGCGACGCCGTGCGCTCGGACGCGTTGAGCCACCTTTCCGTGCTCGCCATCCAGTCCGGTGAGGAAATCGTCTGGGACCCGAAAGCCTACCGCATCGTTTCCCCGGAACCACTCAACGCGAAGATGAGCCACGAAATCCGCGGACCATGGCAACAAAGCTGATCCATCGCGTGAAATCCATCATCATATCATTGCTTCTCTCCGCAGCCGCATTCGCCGAACCGGTGTGGAAACAGGACGGCAACCGCTCCATCGAGCTGACCGGCGAAAACGGCACCATCGTCCGCTTTATCCTCCAAGCCGCACCGCGCGATCCGCATTTCGAGACCCTCACCACATCCGACGGCCGCAACACCGTCTGGGTCGCTCCGCCGGATCACGTCTGGCATTACGGACTCTGGTTTTCCTGGAAATACATCAACGGCGTGAACTTCTGGGAAACCAACCCAAAAACCGGAAAACAACAGGGGCGCAACGAAATTCTCGATCCGGCCATCGAGAGTCATCCCGATGCCAACACCGCCACCATCCGCTATCGCGAGTTGTCATATCCCGATCCGGACGGCCCCGCGGTTCTGGAGGACACAGTCGAAATCAAAATCGAGCGCCCGACCGACCAACGCGGCACGCAAGTCACCTGGAGCATCACCACCAAGGCGCTGGCCGATGTGACGCTCGACCGCACCCCGCTCCCGGGCGAACCCGACGGCAAGGATTGGGGCGGCTACGCCGGTTTCTCATGGCGCGGCGCGAAGGAGTTCACCGATATAAAATACACCGACAGCGAAAACCGCCGCGACATGGACATCCACCGCCAACACGCGCGCTGGCTCAGTATCACCGGCACCCTGCAAGGCAAACCCGTCGGACTCATCGTCATCGATCATCCCGCAAACCCGCGCCCCCCCGCGAGTTGGTATCTTGTTCACAACGCTAAACTCCCCTTCTGGTTCGCCAACCCCGCCCTGCTCCAGCCCAAGGCGCTCCCGATGAAGCAAGGCGAGTCGTTCCGGCACGCCTACCGCATCATCCTCCACGACGGCACCTGGCAAAACGCGGAATGCAATCAGGCGATGGAGCGGTTCGCGGAAAGTCCGTGAATGGCGGACTGAAAAGGAACCGGTCAATGTGATCCAGAAACCCGGGAAAATGTCCATCCCCCATGCATTGGCGAGGAGCGGACAAGGCAAGGCCGTTACGATTCGATGATCCGGGTGCGATCCATCATCCTCCTTCGCCTGCGGCTACGGTGGGACAAGCGTGATGGCACGTGGCAATGGCGGGAAGCGGACTTCCATCAATCCGGCCTCATGGCAACATGGGTTTCAGGCCGATCCACTGGCAGCCGAAGGCGATGATCCACGGCAGCGTGAAAATGCTCAGCGCTGTGGTGAAAACGACCACCTGCGCCGCCACCGCCGAGCGCCCGCCATAGAGCCGCGCCAGGATGATCGGCGTCACCGCCGCGGGCATCGCCGCCTGCACCACCAGCACCTGCTTCAGTTCGGTCGCCAACGGCAGGAACTTCGCGGCGGCCAGAATCGCCATCGGTGCCAGCGCCAGCCGCACTGCCGCGGAGCCGATCACGATTTTTCCGGTGGGTTTCTCGGCCGCGAAAATGTCCGAAATGCTGCACCCGATCACCACCAGCGCCAGCGGAACCGCGCCCACGCCGATCATCGAGAGCGCCTTGCGCGGCGCGCCGGCGACGTGGTGGTCCAGCCCCATCATCACGAGCGCGAGTCCGCACAGCACGGCGATGAGCGGGCCGTTGATCATGCGCCGCCATTGCATCCCGCTGCTCGCGCTCATCACCATCACGCCCACCGACCACATCGCGATCTCGCAGCCGATGTTGTGGACGAACAGCACCGCCAGCGCGCCCGTGCTCCACAGGATTTCCACCACCGGCACGGCGGTGAAACCGAAATTCTGATAGCCCGCGGTCAGCGCGAAGGTCCGCATGCCGTTGCCGCGTTCCAGACCGATCAGACGGCCGACCACAAAGCCGATCAGCATGCCCGTGACCATCATCGCGAAACCCATCAGCACCGCGCTGAACACCACCGAGCCGCTGCGCAGGACCTCGCTGCCGAGAATCTTGTCCAGCATGAACGCCGGCAACATCACCACATAGACCGCGCGCATGATGCCATCGTCATGCTCGCGTTTCAGCACACCGGTCCGCCGCAGCACCACCCCGATCACCATCAGCAGGTAAACCGGCAGCACCGAAGCCAGGACATCGACGACCGAAATCACCGCCGCAGACTTCCGCCCGCCCCCCTGCCCGGCAAGCGCATAATCGGCGGCGCTTCCTGCTCGCCAGCCGCCGCGTCACCCACCAGTTTGTGCCGGTGGAATTGAGACAACTCAGGAACTTCATCGCGGTGGCCGAAGCCGGAGGCATCAGCGCCGCGGCCCGGCGCATGGGACTCACCCAGCCCGCCCTGAGCCGGCAGATCAAGGCGCTCGAAGACAGCCTCGGCGTCGTCCTGCTCGACCGCGGCGCACGTTCCTTCGTCCTCACTCCCGCCGCGGAAGCGCTGCTGACGGACGCCCGCAAGATGCTCGATTTCTGCGACGCCATGACCGCCCGCGTCCGCGCCGCCGCCAGTGGCCTGCCGCTGCGCATCGGCTACTCGCCCTCGCTCGCCGGCGATTTCCTGCCGCTGGCCATCGAGCGCTTTTCCCAACTCCACCCCGGCGTGCGCGTGAGCCTGCACGATGCCACCTCGGTGGAAATGCAGCACTTGCTCGTGGCCGGCAAACTCGACCTCATCGTCGGCGTCCCCTGCGGCTCGGCCGACGCCATCGAGTGGCGCTCGCTGCGCGAATGCGGCTGGCGTGTCGCCCTCGCCGGACGCCATCGGCTCGCCGGCCGCACGCTCGTCACCCCGGCCGATCTCAATGGCGAAAACCTCCTGCTCTACGACCGCGGTCAATACCCCGACTACTGGAGCCGCGTCAGCGCCTATTTCAAGGCCCACGGCATCAACGCCCGCATCGCCGGCGAGTCCGACGGCGTCACCAGCCTGCTCGCCGCCATCGAGGCCAACCTCGGCTGCGCCATCGTCGCCGAGAGCGGCCGCCTCATCCGCGATGGCGACCCGCGCCTGCTGACGCTGCCGATGGAGCCGCAGCCGGAGAAAATCGTCGTCGCCGCCGGCATTCACGCCCGCAATCCGCCGCCGGCGCACGTCCGCGCGTTCATCGAGGAAATGAAAATGCACAGCCGGGAAACCTGAGACTGCCACTCCCAGCATCTAACGAAATTGTCATCCCTTTCCGGCTTGAACCCGTCCGCGTCAATCGATACGCCATGCGTGGCATCCGGCGAATCAGGGTGCAAATCGCATCATGAGTCTGCCCGAGAACGGATTTCGCGCACCGCTGCCTGAGGAACTCGCACCGCTGTTTCCCAGTTATCGGATCTTGTCGCTCATCGCCACCGGGGGGATGGGTGCCGTTTATCATGCCATGCAAACCTCGCTCGAGCGCGAGGTCGCCATCAAGATCCTGCCCGCGGAGTTCGGCAACGATCCGGAATTCTGCGAGGCCTTCGCCGCCGAGGCCAAGGCGATGGCCAAGCTCAACCACCCGAACCTGATCGGCGTCTACGATTTCGGCGAGGTGGAGGGCATGCTCTTCATCGTGATGGAATACGTGCCCGGACAGTCGCTGCACGATGCCTGCAACGGCTCCGCAGTGGACCCGGGCGAAGTGATCCGCCTGATGACCGGCATCTCGCTCGGCCTCGCCCACGCCCACCAGCACGGCATCCTCCACCGCGATATCAAGCCGGCCAACATCCTGCTCGATTCCCATGTGCAGCCCAAGATCGGGGATTTCGGGCTGGCCCGTCCGGTGGACGCCCAGGTCGGCGACGGCGAGGCGATTTTCGGCACTCCCGGCTATACCGCGCCCGAGGTGCTCGAACCGCCGCACGCGATGGACCAGCGGGCGGACATTTTCTCGCTCGGCGTGCTCCTGCACGAGCTGCTCACCGGCATGCTGCCCGGCGACGACCCGCGGACGCCTTCGGAAATCTCGCTTTGCGATCCGCGCTTCGATGCCGTGGTGCACAAGGCCACCCACCCCGATCCAGAGCAGCGCTACCACAGCGCCACGGAAATCGCCGACGCACTCCACAAGATCGCCACCACCGCCGGCCCCAGGGTCCTGCGCACCACGACGGCGACGGCCCGTTCCAGAAGACCCACCACTCCGGCATATCACATGCCACCCGCCGAAAAATCCGGTATCGGCAAGTTGCTGGTGATCGTGCTGCTGATCTCCGCCATCGTGGCGCTGATCGTTTACCGCGACAAGTTCCGTCAGAGCGCGGACCCGGCTCCCGCTCCGATGGCGGAACAAGAGCCCGAAACCGTGCAGCCGGACCCCGGAACGCCGGATCCCGAACCAGAGCCCGAAACGGTGTCGGTCCCGCCCCCGCCCACCGAGCCGGAACCCGAAACGTCACTCCCGCCCGAACCCGTCGAACCCGCTCCCGTGGCATCCGTCCCGGAAACCCCGCCCGATGATCCGGAACCCGTGGCGGGCCCGGAGCCGAAGTTCGATGTGAAGGGCTTTCTCGCCCATGCCCGCTCCGTCATGCTCAAGCGCTGCGAACCGGAAATACTCAAGCGCAACGCCGCCCTCGAAAAAAACCTCGCCGATTTCCACCGCGACGGCTGGGAACTGATGAAAGTGAATCTGGACGCGGTCTATCACGACGCCGGACGCAGGGAACTGGCCGCATTCGTCGAGCAATGCGGAAAAAACGGCCACCGTCTGGGAGAGGAAATGGAGAAACCCCTCAAGTTCAAGAAATGGCTCGTCGAGTTGTATGAGGAACATCAGGAAATGGAGACCCTCATCGATGAAGCGCTGCGGACCGCGCTCACCGAACACGAGAAAACCTATCTCCACGGTCTCAATCTGAGAGTGCAGCCACTCCGCGATGAAGACGATCCGGGAGCCGCCGACCTCATCCAGGCCGAAATTGACGCCGTCATCGAGGACACGGATTACTTTCCCCGCATGATGCTGGACGCCGTCAGGGCCCTGCACGCCGACCCCGTCAGCCCGTTGGATGTCGGCCCCTGACCGCTGCCATCGATTTGGCGGTCGCAGACCGACGCTACAATGGATCGGCCGCGGCCGGCTTGAGCCAGTAAAGGACCGCCATTCTAACAGCGATGCCGTTTTCGACCTGGTCGTTGATGAGGGAGCGTTCGTAGTCCATCACGGCGTCGCAGAGTTCGACGCCGCGGTTCACGGGGCCGGGGTGCATGATGTAGATGCCGCGCTGGCGGATTTCCTCCAGCCGCGCCTCGGTGACGCCGTATAGCTGGTGATACTCGCGCAGGCTGGGGAAATACTGGACGTCCTGGCGCTCCATCTGGACGCGGAGCAGATAGACGATCTCCGGGTTCCATGCCATGGCCTCGCGGTAGTCGGTGAAGCGGTGGACGTTTTCCGGCCCGTTGCGCGGGACGAGCGAGCCGGGACCGAGGTAGCCGACCTGCATGTCGAGTTTCTTGAGGATCGTGCTGGTGGAGCGGGCAACGCGCGAGTGGAGGATGTCGCCGATGATGAGCACCTTCTTCCCGGCGGGTTCGGGGAGGTTTTCCTTGATGGTGAAGGCGTCGAGCAATGCCTGGGTGGGATGGGCGTGCGCGCCGTCGCCGGCGTTGATGACCGAGGCGCGGGTGAGCCGGGCGATGGTGCCGGGCAGGCCGGAGGCCTTGTGGCGCACGATCACGTAGTCGGTGCGCATCGCCTGGAGCGTCTCGATGGTTTCCCTGACCGACTCGCCCTTGGTGATGGAGGACTGGGTGACGTCGAAGTTGGTGACGTCGGCGGACAGGCGCTTGGCGGCGACCTCGAAGGACGAGTGGGTGCGGGTCGAGGGTTCGTAGAAGAGCATCAGGACGGACTTGCCCTTGAGCGCGGGAACCTTCTTCACGGAACGGGTGAAGAGTTCCTTGAACGGGACGGATTGATCGAGCAGGTGGTCGATTTCCTCGCGTTCGAGCGATGCGATATCCAGGAGGTCTTTACGTGGCATGCCGGAGTTGTGGGAAGTAATACAATGAGGCGAAAACGAGCAGCAACAGCGCGAGTACGGCGATGAACGCGGCGTGATGGCGCGAGACCGGGTGGCGCATGAACAAGGCGCCCGCCACCCCGAAGGCGGCGAGCGCGCACAGCGCGGTGGCCCACAGCGGGAATTGGTAAAACCAGATACCCGCCGTGGCGATGGCGGTGGCGAGATAGCCGGGGGCGACGAGCGCCGGATGCGCGGGAAACAGGCGCCGATTCGGCGGCGTGTTCATCACCGCAAGCGCCTCGCGGCGGCGGATGGCCTCGATTTCCTCCTGGCTGTGGCGCTGGTGCGGCAGATTGGAATCCGGCGGCGATTCCAGGCGCGGGATCGCCTCGTCGGACTTGCGCAGCGAGCGCACGGGCTTGACAGGCTCCGCGGCTGCCGGCGGCGGCGGTTCCGGAGAGGGTGGCGTTTCCTTTTCTAGCGCGGCACCCTGTTCCGTGCCGGGAATGCCGAAGGACTCGCGGAGTTTCGCGATTTCTTCCGGCGATTTCCTGCGCTGGGGAAGCGGGCTCATGGCTGGTCTTTTTCGTCGATGCGGACTTCGTCCACGCCGTCGGTCCCTTCGAGCGAGACCCATACATGATCGTGGCGGCGGGTGTCGAGCGCGATGCCGGTATAGTCCGGTTGGATCGGCATTTCGCGGTGGCCGCGGTCGATCAGCACGGCAAGCTCGATCCGGCCGGGGCGGCCGTAGTCGGAGAGTGCGTCGAGCGCGGCGCGGATGGTCCGGCCGGTGAATAGCACGTCGTCCACCAGGATGATGTGCGCGCCCTCGACGGGAAACGGGATGTCGCTTTCCTTGAGTGCGGGGTTTTCGTGGAGGTGCTCGAAGTCGTCGCGGTAGAGGGAAATGTCGAGCACGCCGAAGGCGAGTTCGCGGTCGTCCCGGGAAAGGATGTTGAGCACGCGCTCGGCCACTTCGTCGCCGCGGCTGCGGATGCCGACGAGGCAGATCGACTTGCCTTGGGTGCGCTCGCGGATTGCATCGGCGAGACGCTGAACTCCGGCGGCGATGTCATCGGCGGTGAGAATGTGGGTATCCATGGTCGGGGTCAGTCGAAATTGAGGATGCCGATGTCGCGGCGGCGTTGCATGCCATCGAAGGCGATGCTGTCGGCGGCGGCATGGGCATTTTTCACGGCGTCTTCGCGGGTGTTGCCGCCAGCCACCACGGCGAGCACGCGACCGCCGTTGGTTTCCCACACATCCCCGGCATTGCGGCGGGTGCCGGCGTGATAGATGCGGTAATCGCCGCTGTTTTCCAATCCTCGGATCGCATCACCGGAGCGCGACGATTCCGGATAGCCGGCCGAGGCGAGGATGACACAGACGCTCCAGCCGTCGTCGAATGATATCATATTCTCCCGCAGTTCGCCTTTCGCGCCGGCGAGGCAGAAGCCGGCGAGATCGCCATTCACCAGCGGCATGACCGCCTGGCACTCCGGATCGCCGAAGCGGCAGTTGTATTCGATCACCTGCGGACCGGAGGGCGTGAGCATCAGGCCGAAGTAGAGGAAGCCGCGGTATGGCAGACCCTCCCTGCGCAGGCCGGCGACGGTGGGTTTGACGATTTCGTTTTCGATGCGGGCGAGAAGATCGGTTGATATCAACTGCCGGCTCGCCACCGCGCCCATGCCGCCGGTGTTGGGGCCCTTGTCGCCATCGAGCGCGCGCTTGTAGTCTCGGGCGGGAGTGAAAATGAGATAGGTGTCATCCACGATGGCGGCGAAAATGGAAACCTCGGGACCGGTGAGGCAGTCCTCGACCAGCACGCGGCCGTCGCCGAAGCGGCGTTGCGTGAAGACTTCGTCGAGAAAGTCCATGGCGGAGGCTTCATCGGCGCAGACCGCCACGCCCTTGCCGGCGGCGAGGCCGTCGAACTTGAGCACGGTGGGATATTTTCCGCCAATGGCGGCAACCGCTTCGTCGAGCGTGGCGGTGGCGGTGGCATTCGCGGTGGGGATGCCGTTTCTCACAAGGAACCCTTTCGCGAACTCCTTGCTCGCCTCGAGCTGTGCGGATTCCTTGTGCGGCCCCCAGCACGGGATGCCGTTGCGTTCGCAAAGATTCGCCAGCCCCTCGCCCTTGACGAGGTAGCTTTCCTCGCCTGCCACGCAGAGATCGATGGCGTTCGCCTTCATCCATGCGACGAGCGATTCGAGTCCGTCGGCAGCCACCGGTTTGGCGGTTTCGAAAATCGCATCGCTTCCCGGGAAGCAGAACAGTTCGGGATTTCCCGGCGATTCCGCCAACGCCCTGACCAACGCGTGCTCGCGCCCCCCTTTGCCGACTACCAGAATTCTCATCCGCGGCGGTTGTCGCGAAATCCGCCGCGGGCATCAATCCCCAATCACGTTTCAGCGCGGAAACGGTCCGCTGCGGAAGCGTTCGTGTTGGCGGCGGATGAGGGTGTCCTCGGGCGCGGCGTCGAGCGCCTTGGCGGACCATTCGAGCGCCTCGGCGCGGCGGCCGCGGGCGAAGTGGTATTCGGCCATGGTGTCGAGATAGGCGGCCTGGCGCGGGTTCATGGCGAGCGCCTTGCGAACGAGTTTGCCGGCGGTCTCCAGTTCGCGCAGCGAACGGGTGGCGAACCACGCGGCGGTGTTGAGCGTGTTTTCGGATTCCGGGTATTTCGCGATGACCTGTTGGAAATGCTCCCAAGATGCGCGGAACCAGGCGTCATGTTCCTTGACCAATCCCGCCGCACGGAGCGCGGGGAAAAAGAAGTCCGCGAGCGAACCATCGGTGGCGAAGATCCTGTGGCAGCGGGCCAGCAGCGCGAGCGAGCCCGCGCGATCATCAGCGAGACGCGAGAGGGCGCGCGCGGTGTCGGATTGCAGGCGGAGCCGCATCAGCGGAATCTGGCTGCCCATCAGGTATTCGGTGCCGGCGTAGATCGAGGCAAGCACCTCGGAAGTGGCGGCGACCTCCGGCCATTTCTCGTCCAATAGCAGGGCGTCGCCGTGAAACTTGACTGCCAGCGAGAATTCATCGCCGTCCGGATCGGCGAGCATCGCGGCACGACGCCACCAACCGGCCGCGCGTGGGTAATCGCCGCCATATGCATAGCCGTTGGCAATGCGGATGGCGGTGGAGGAATGACCCAGCGAAAGCCGGTCCGCCCACCCGTCGTGAACGACCGCCTCCTTCTCCCGCCCCGCCGCGCGCAATGAGGCGGCGGCGTAGGCATGCAGGTCGGCACCGGGTTCCTGCCCGGCTTGATTGAGCGCCTCGATCTGGCTGAGTACGAGGTCCGCCGCTTCGTCCCAGCGCTCGGCGGCCGAGAAATGGATGAGCGCATGGCCCCAGAAAATCTTCTGCCGGGTTTCCGGAGAGGCGAGATCCCAGGCCTTGAGGCTGTTTGTCACATCGCCGGTCTCGGCGAACATTTCCGCCAACTGCCGGATGCGCTCATCACGCCGTTTGGCCGGTCCTTGATCGATGGATTTCCAGAGCGCATCGATCCAGTCCGCGCGGTGGCCGGCGGGGTCGGGCAGGATTTCGAAAATAACGAGCATCGCATCGAAGCGGCCGGTGCGGGTGGCATCCGGGCGCAAGGTCTGGAGCCAGTCCCACCAGGCGTTGGCATGCTCGTTATCGCCGAAGGCCGCGATCCGCACCTCTCGCCAGCGCTCGTCATCGTCGCCGGCCCATTCCAGCGCGATGGAACGCCCAAGATGCGGCGCGCCGCCCAGACCGACGAACATTTTGCCGAGGTAATCATAAAACGCGTTGAGATCCTTGTCCGCCACCCGGATCAGCGGATCGGTGAAAGCGATGCGGGCCTGCTCGCGCAGGCCTCGCCGTTCAAGGAAATTCGCCAGTGCGATCAGTTCGGAGTCGTTGTCGGTAATGAAAGCTTCGTCACCGATATCCTCTTCCAGCAATTTCGCGAGACGCGACTCCACCCAGCCGCGGAAGTCGGGCTTCTCCGGATCGATGCCGAAAATTTCCAGTGCTTCCGGAATGCGCTCCAACATGTCCATGTGGGCGAACGCGCCGAGCCGTTGGTGCTTGGCGAACTTCGGCTCGGCGAGATCGGTTCCGCCTAACAGAAACAGGGCGTTGAGGGCGGCACCGCTCACCGTGGCGTCGTCGGAATCCACCATCCGCGAGAGTTGCTTGAGATCGCCGCCGCGAATCCCCTCATCCTGCCAGTGGCGCGCAGCGCTCCGGCTGTATTCGCGCACCACGTCCGGTGTACCGGCTTCGTCGCGGAGAAACAGGAGCCATGGCAACGGGTCGCCGTCGAGCGCGGCCATTGCGGCGGCGATCCTTCCCTCGCCCGCCTCACTGGCAGCCTCGCGTGCGGCCGCGGCATCGCCCTTCGCGCGCAGCAGGGCCAGCTTCCACAGCGCGCCATTGCGGCCGGTGATTTTTTTCGCGCGTTCGAGTTCCTGATCCAGTGTGCCGTGGCTGCGGTGGAATTCCGCCAGCGCGAGCAGGCCGCCACTGTCCGCCGGCGAGAGTTCGAGAAACTCGCGCGCGCCCGCGGCATCGCCCTTGAGCAAACGCTCGCGCGCCGCCCGCTGGGCCACTGATTTCATGGTGGATTGCAGTTTCGTGCGCAGTTCGGCATTCTGCTCGGCGGCGTATAACTTGAGCATTTGCCGCCACGCCCGCTTGCCCCGGAGTTTCACCATCAGGCCGGCCTTTTCGGACGGAGTCGCCACGGCGTATTGTTCGATCAATTCGATGACCGACGGATCGGTATCGGGAGTGATATGAAGCTGGATCTTGCGCATCACCTCGCGGGCGCGGATCGAGCGTTCCGGATCGGGAGAAGCGGCCGCCTCCTCCAGCGCGGGCAGTGCGGCCTCGCCGCTCATCCAAAGCTCACGCGTCGCCTTTTCACGGACGCGGTAGTTTTCATCGGCCAAATCGCGGATGAGGCCCGCGATATCGGGAACGGAAGCCCCGGAGATTTCGCCGGCCGTTTCGCCCGCGCCGTTGGCAACCGCCAGCATGGCGGTGGCGGCTGCAAGCGTGGTGAACCAGTGTTTCATGCCTCTCTTCAACGTATTGAATGATGGGTATCGTTCATGGAAGCAGGAGCGGCCGCACGGATCATGCGGCGAAACTCTCGCCGCAGGAACAGGTGACCACGGCGTTGGGATTGCTCACCTTGAACCCGCCCTGTTGCAGATCATCGGAAAAATCCAGTTCGCTCCCGCTCACGAACAAGGCGCTCTTGGGGTCGATCACCACGTTCACCCCGTTGCTGGGAACCAGGATGTCGCGGTCGCGCGGACCGTCCACCAGATCCATCTTGTATTGCAGCCCGGAACAACCGCCGCCCACCACCGCGATGCGCAGGGCGCCGTCGGAACGGCCCTGGCGCTCGAGCAATCCGCGCAGATGGCCCGACGCCCCATCGAGCACGCGCACGAGCTTTTCGTTTCCAATCTTGTAGTTTGTCGTGGCCGTCACCGCGCGCAAGTTGCAGTCGGGGCCGCGCCGCGTCAATCCCCGCGCGGCGGCAAAAAAACGGCGAACCCCGCAGCCCGCGCGGTTCGCCGTGATTGATGGTGATTCGCCGGCGAATTCCGGGTTTCAGCCCTCGGCAGCAGTCTCCGAATCGGCGGCTGGAGCCGCGGCTTTCTTGGCAGCCTTCTTGGCGGGTGCCTTTTTCGCGGCCTTTTTCGCGGCAGCCTTCTTGGCAGGAGCTTTTTTCGCGGGAGCTTTCGGAGCCTCTGTGGATTCGCTCTTCGGAGAGGCTTTCCTCACAATGCCTCCGAGTTTAGCCTGTTCCTTCTTGCGCTTGAGATAATCCGCGCGACGGCGGCGTTTGATGACTTTGTTGCGTTGCTGGCCCATGGTGGTGGCACTTGGCTAGGGGCTTGCCTTGGCCGGATCAAGAGAAATCCGGAATCAAGCCGCCGGGTGCACCACAGCATTTTCATTTCGCAGCAACGCGTCGAACGCCTCGGCCTCATCGTCCGGGACCGCCGCTTTCTGGTGCTGGCCGGGACGCGCATGTCCAACCTCGCCTCCCGCGCCATGGGTCTTGCGCCGCGGTAACTGACTGAGCAGTCGGGACAATCCACTCGTTCGGAGGGAAAACCAGACGTTCCTGAAGGTGGTTTGTTTTGAAAACTGATTTAGACCCACCTACCCTCTGGTTTTATTGGTCATAAATGATTGATCTGCAAAATTTTATAAAAATGGAGGCGAGGGGAGTCGAACCCCTGTCCGGAACGCCTTCAGCGATGGTATCTACACGTTTAGCAAACGATCGGTGTTTTCGGATTTCCCCGGCCCGCTTGCAGCGTCGGAAACCCTAGAAACCTGTTGAGTCTCGGAGGAGGAACCCGGTTTCCCGATTCCCCTCCCAGCCTTCTAGGTTGTCGCCATCCCCCTCAGAAGGCGTCGGGGTTCTGACGTGACCGTCAATTAAGCGGCCAATGCGAGCTCGTTGGAGTCTGCATTTATTTGTTTTGAGCGGCTTTTTAGGAGGCCAGCCGATCAACCTCCACGTGCAACCTGCGCGTCCGACATTCCGTCGAAACCGGAACGCCCCCGTTTGCGGGTTGCCGTTAAGCTAGATCAACCCGGGAAATTTACAACCGCCAAAATCAGCGCTGAAACATGCGCCGCCGCAACCCGGTATCCACAACATTCGCCGCTGCCGGACCGATCCTCGGAAACACCAACCACGCCCCATGATTCACACGCCCCGCCGCCCGTTCATCCGCCTCATCGCACTGCTGCTCGCCGTGTCATTGCCGTCCGGCGGAACGCTTCACGCCCGCTTCATCGAGCACAAGGAGCGCCACCTCGGTCCCACCGGTCTGTATGGCGTTACCTCCCCCAAGGACATCCGCATCACCAAGGTGGAACCCGGCTCGCCGGCCGATGGGAAAATCAAGGTCGGTGACGTGATCACCGGTGCGGGCGACACTGACTTCAAGGATCACACCCGCAAGCAACTCGCCACGGCCATCGACGAAGCCGAGACCACCGGCACACTGTCGCTTGCGCTGAACCATGGCGGCACGGTGAACCTAACGCTTCCGATCATCGGCGCTTACAGCGATTCCGCTCCATACGATTGCTCGAAAACCGACGCCATCATCACCCGCGCCGCAGACCATCTGGTGAAAACCAGCGCGTTCGGACGCAATGGCATCCACATCGGCCTGCTTGGCTTGTTGGCGACCGGCGAGCCGAAATACATCGATGTCGTGCGTCGGGAAATCCACGCCGCCGATTGGGCGAAACCGGACATCAGACTCTCGCTGGAAAAATACAACCGCATGGCATGGAGCTGGGGATATAGCAACCTGCTGCTCGCGGAGTATTATCTCCTAACCAAGGACGAATACGTCCGCCCCGCGCTCGAAGCTTACTCGGTGGCCATCGCCAGTGGCCGCGACGCCGCCGGGCTGTGGGGCCACGGCATGGCCACGCTCGACCTGAACGACGGTAAAAAACACGGCCGCCTGCCGGGCTATGCGGTCATGAACCAATCGAGCCTGCCCTGTTTCGTTTCACTGCTGCTCGCCGACAAGGCGGGCATCCGCCATCCCGAGATCCAGGAGGGCATCGCGCAAACCCACGGCTTCTACAGCGACTTCATCGGCAAGGGCACGTTGCCATACGGCGTGCACGACCCGAATGCCGGATCTTACAACAACAACGGCATGAGCGGCCTCACCGCGGTGGCCTTCTCCCTTCACGGAAACAAGCAGGGGGCGGAGTTCTTTTCGCGGATGTCGCTTGCCTCCCACAACACTCTCGAGACCGGACACACCGGCCACTTTTTCAACCAGATGTGGACCGGTCCCGGAACCGCGGTCGCCGGCCCGGATGCGACCACCGCGTTTTTCCGGGAAACCCGCTGGCTGCACACGCTCAACCGCAAATGGGACGGCGGTTTCACCTACGATTGCTCGGGTTACCCGCAGGGCATTTTCTCCTATCGCGGCCTCAGCGACACCGGGTCGCACCTGATCAGCCATTGTCTCGGCCGTCATGTCTTGTATATCACCGGCCGCGATGCCGATCCGTCGCTGCGGATTTCGAAAGAAGAAGTTGCCGGACTGGTCGGGCTTGCCTCGCTGGATCTCGCGAAAAAGAGCGATGAGGAATTGATCGGCCTGTTCGGCCACCCGCTCCCCAAGGTGCGGCGCGATGCCGTGTCCGCATTGAGATCGCGCGAGCATTCACTCGATACGCAGGTCATCCAACTCATCCGCAAAGGCGATCGCACCGAACGGCTGAGCGGCATCGCTTACTTCGGCCCGCCGTGCCCGCCCGAGCGCGCGCGGACGGCGATCGACATGCTCGGCAGCTTGCTGCGCGACGACAAGGAAGCGCCCGAGCTGCGCGCCGCGGCCGCCAATTCCCTGAGCGGACTCGGTGAAGACGCTTATCCGTATTTCAATGACATGCTGCGGCTCGTCACTACGGATGAGCCCGGCGACCCCCGCGGTCTGGTGGACAAGGCGGCCGGCCGCGCGCTGAACACGCTGTGTGCGGATCCCCATGGTGCCGGGCTGATCACCGACAAGCCGCTGTTCTATCAGGCCGCCCGCAGGCTTTTGACCCATCGCCGCGCCGACGGCCGCGCCTCGGGCACCCGGCTGATCGCGCACATGCCGGTGGAGGATTTCCACCGCGTCGGCGATCTGCTCCGGCACATCATCGACGACCGGGACCGCAGCTATCACAGTTATCACAACCTCGGTCCGCACACCGGCGCGCTCGGCATTCTCGCCAACCTCAAGATCGAGGGTGGCGTGGAGGCGGCGTTCGGGATTCTGGAATCCGATCTCGGCAAGTTCGGCTTCAAGGTGCGCATGCTGATGGAAGTGCTCCCGAAATACGGTGCCGCCGCCAAACCGGCGCTGCCGAAGCTGAAGGAAATGAAAGTCGGGGGACGCTTTGAAAATCCGTGGCGGAAGATGCTCGATGCCATCGAATCCGCTGATGGCCCGGTGGAAACGATCCGCTTCGAGGACGCCATGAAAGAGGGCCAGCAACCGTGATGAATCCACCCCTGCCCGATCCAAACCGATCATGAAACGCCATTTCCTCGCAGTTTTGCTTCTGATCATGGCTCCGGCCGATGTGTCGGCAAAGCCCCCGCCGAAAGCCGCTGACATCAAGGAAATCAAGGCCTATTGCCTCGACTTCAACTGGGTGAATACCGCGCGCAAACGCAAGCCCTTTGCCTCGCCCGGCACCTGGGCGGGGGCGGATCCCGCCGAACACGTCGCCTGGTACAAGGCGATCGGCGCCAACGTCATCCAGACTTTCTGCGTGTCCACCAACGGCTACGCCTGGTACAAGAACGGCTTCGTGCCGGAACAACCCGGACTGAAGCACGATTTCCTGCCCGAGGTGGTGAAACTCGGCCACCAGGAGGGCATGCTCGTCTTCGGCTATTTCTGTGCCTCCGCGAATCCGAAGTGGGGTGCCGATCACCCGGACCAGAGCTATGGCACGCCGACCACCTATCACATCCCCTACACCGACGAATATCTCGACTACCTGTCGAAATCGATCGGTGACGCGGTGAGGAAAACCGGCATCGACGGCTTCATGGTGGACTGGCTGTGGATGCCCAACCGCAAGGCCACCGATGGCAAGTGGCAGGAGTGTGAAAAGAAGCTCTATCAACAATTGATGGGAGAACCCTTCCCCGGCGAGGAACAGCTTGGAGAAAAAACCGAAAAATACACCGCCTACAGTCGCAAGGCGATCGCCCGCGCGTGGAAGGCGATCCACAAGGCCGCCAAGGAGGCCGATCCAGACTGCATCATCTGGCTCACCAGCAACCACATCAACCATCCCCATGTAATCAACTCCGACATGTATCAACAGGCCGACTGGCTGATGAACGAGTCCGGCGACATGAAGCGGATCGAGGCCGTGAAAGGAATGGTCGGCAAACACACCCGTTTGATCACCTGCCTCGCCCGCTGGAACAACAAGGACGCCACCCAGGTGGTGCCCGAGGCGCTCGCCGCGGGTGTCGGGCTCTATGGTTTCGCCGCCCCGAGGAAAGGCGACGGTCTGATTCCCCTGGAAAACATTCTCGGCCGCCCGGTGGCCGAACTGAAGGGCGACGACCGCAACATCGCCGTGCTCGCCCGCGCCTATCACGGGGTGCCGGTTGACACGCCATGGAACAAACAGTCCGGAACCTTCGAGGCTGCCCAATAGCGATTCAGTCACCCGAATCAGCGTCCGCTCCGCGGATGAACCTCCATGGGGCGGGCGGTGGCGGTGGTCATGTCGTAGGGAAGCGTCCACCAACGGGTGCCGTCACGGTTGCAGAAATAAAGATGGCTGGGACTCAAGACGTCCGGGTTGCCGTCGGCCCAGAAGCCGTAGAAGTCGGGATGGGCGTTCACCGGGCGGCGGACGTAGCCGTGGTTGGACTCGCTGTCCCGGGTGACCTGCCGCGTCTTCTCCCATGTCCTGCCTTCGTCCTGACTGCACCAGACGGCTATCTCTCCGCCGGTCCCGTGCGCTTGTGGCCCCTGTTCGGTAGGGGCGACGATCCGCCATGTGCCGTCCGCCTCGATATATAAAGAACCCATGTCGTAATTGTGCGTCGAGGTGGTGATTTCATGAAAACGCCATTCCTTGCCGGACCAATGGGCAATGGTCCAGATGCGCGGCGCACCGGGCGGGCCGGGTTGGTGGCTGGCACTGGTCACATATAGAATGACGGGGTTTTTCCTGACGTCGAATCCGATGTCCTTCACATACACCAGCCGCTTCTCCGCACGATAATCGCGCACCAGCGCCGGACCGGCAGGATCGGTCAGCGGAGTATTGACGGCCCGTCCATCCGCGGTTCGCCAGGTCTCCCCGCGATCGTCCGTGCGCACGAAATACAGGTTGGTTCGCTGGTCCACATTGCCCTTTGGATGCATGTTGAAGGCGGTGATCACATGTCCGTCCATCCCGTTGCTCACCTGATAGTGCCCGCCCATGCCTGCCAATTTGCGGTCCTTCGTCCAGTTTTCCCCGCTCGTGTCGCTGGTGCTCCAGTAAAGCTCGCGGACACCGGTGTATTTCGTGAACAACAGGACGAAACCCTGCCCTGCCGCCCACCATGGCTGGGGATAGGTGAATTCGCGTTCGGACACATGCTCGAACGATTCGATATCATGGGGCAGGCGCGAGCGGTAAACGTGCCCGGGACGCTTGCGGCCGCGACCGCTGACAAAGACCCACAGATGCCCCGCACCATCGATCTGAAGGCTCGGGTTGTCGTGCGGATCGTCCACCCCCTGCTTGTCATGCACCACCACGGGCTTTGGCACTAGACCGGTCCGGTGGTCGTAGCAAGCCACCATTGCGAGCAAGTGCCGCGCACCCGCCTCGGTGGTTCCTCCATATACGAAGAACGTTTTGTCGACCTTTTCCGCATACACGGCAAGCGGGTGATGTTTTGCGGTGTAGGTGCCGAGTCCGCCGGAGTATTTCGGGCCGAACTCCGAGCGTTGCCCGAGATCGAACCAGATCCCCCGGTATCCGTCGATCCTGCGCAGCGTTCCCTCCGGCGTTGGTTTCTCAGCCGCCGCGGCAGTTTGGAGGAAAACCAGCGACAATGCCGCCAACAGATGCTTGCAGACCTTCATGCGCGCTTGCTTCATGAGAACCATTCTTAACCGGCATCCTCTCATATCACATCGATACTGTGGAATTTTCAGAAGCTCATTCATCATGCAGACTGTCGCGCATCCCCAATCCTATTATTTCCGCCCAGCCTGTTGCCGGGCCTTGATCGAGTCCCTCAAGAGTTCGGCTTCGTCGAGTTCCTCGGTACGCAGGCTCAAACCGCTGGCGGAGGCCATCTCGCGGGCGACGATTTCGCCGGCATCGGCGAGCGCCGCGTCCCAGTCCATCATCGCGGCGTAAACCAAGGCCCGGCTCCGCAAGAGAGTGGAACTGACTTCCGGTTTTTTCAGCTTGCGCCCCTTGATGTCGGTGGCCTCGGGGTCGTGGGGCGGGGCGAGGGTGAAGATCAATTTCTTCGCCCCATTCAGGTCCCCGCGATCAAGGGCTTCGGCAACGGACTTGGCATCGTGCCATTCGATCACGTTTTGCGGGACGGCACGCCCCCCCTTGCCCATCGCCAAGCCGGAAATGACAGTGGCGATGGTGCCGTCCGGGCGCAGAACCACGACATTCATCCTCTGGTCCTCGTTGAGGATGCCAAGCCGGGAAGCCACCGGATTCGAAAGCCCGCCGGGCACCATCGCGATGGGAAAATCGGGTGGCTTCTCCCCAAGAAGCCCGCGGATGGTGCCGGTATCACCGCCGATGACGGCAACCATCACCTGGACGTCCTTCAGCGGCCGGTTTGCGACAAAGGATCCGGTATATCTCGACAGTTCATTGAGTGGCGAGCGCTTGGGATCCTCCCACGGCGTGACGAATGCGATGACGGTCCATTTCCCGGTCGTATCCTGCGGAATCCGGAACGGCTTGCCATCGAGGGTGCGGAATTCGGTCTCCAGCGAACGACTGGCGTCCTCGGGATCGCCCCTCGACATGAAGTGGTTCTCGCGGCGGCCGTAGCTCCATCCCGCGGTGAAGGGAACCTGATAGAGCCAGTAGCGGTGGTAGCGGTCGAGGAGGAACGACACCATGGTCCACATCATCGGGTTCCCGGTGTGCTTGGCGAGAATGGCCGTGCGGCAGCGTTCGTGCAGCGGGCGGTCGGCGACATCGAGCGCGAGCATCGCCGCGGCCGACAACGACGGCCCGGAGTCCTTGTCAGCGGATTCGAGAAACTCCTCGATGATCTTCTTCGGATCGGCGTCGGCATTCCGCAGTGCTTCGCGCGCAAGACAGAAGCGCGGGACGACATCCGCGCCGCGCGGCGGGTTCGAGGCAAGGGCGGCGCGGGCTTCCGCCACCGCCTGGTCGAGGGGTCCTAGGTCCGCATCGAGTATCCATAAATTCATCAAGGCGGTGATACGGCGGTTGCGCACGATCCACAGGTCAGGCGCGGCGGGATGCGCGGCGATGGCTTTCCGGCACAAGGCATCGGCCTTTTGATAACGGATGCGGAGTTCGTCGATCGGCGAGCGGTAGCGGAGCGGTGGACTGAGGAAACAATCCTGGATGGCCGACAGCGTGGCCTCCGGCACCGCGGCGGCGGGGCGCTCGACCGGAGAGGCGGACACCGATCTGAGTTCCGGCGGCAGCGAAGGATCGAAAGGGGCCGTTGGATCGATGACGAGGAAATCACCTGCGAGAAGCGATGCGATCTGCGCCACATAGCGCGGCTCCGTCCACTGCCGGGCCAGCGCCGATCGCAGAGAGCGGGTGTAGTCCTCGGCACCCTCCGTGCCCGAGCCCTTGCGTGTGACTCCGGCCATGATCATGACTGCCTGGCCGGTCGGACTCATGCTGATGCGGCGTGGATCGCCCATGGCGTAAGCGCGGTAGTGCGGATTCTCCCGGCCACCGGGAAGCTTGAGCGCCGGCCAATCCACGCCGATCCCGCGGAGGATCGACTCCCCCGCATCGGGCAAATCATCGACATTGAAGCTGACCACCATCAGCCTGCCGGCAAGTTCGTCCCTCATCTGGTGCCATGCGGCGGCGAAGCGTTTCATCTCATCGAGCGCGTCATCCTTGGACCAGAAGTAGAGCACGGTGGTGCGGCCCATTGCATCCATCGGGAAGCGCATGATGCGGCCATCCGACCGCTCGAAGACCCCGCAGACCGGCGCGCCGAAGACCTGGCCGCCGAGCCTCTCGCGCTGGAAGGCGATCATTTCGAGATCGGAAGCGAAGCGTTCCTCCATCACCGCGCGGAGCTTGTCGACCAGCGCTTGATCGCCGAGTTCAAGGGCGATGACCATCGCGGTGCGCAACACACTACTCTCGACCTCCGTGTCGCGGTATCGCTCTACCAGCGGCAACAGCGCCTTTGCCCGCGTCCCGGCGTCGCCGCCAAGGCGGGCGGCCTCGGCTTGGGAAAGTAGCAGGTCGGCATCGACCCGCAGCGCCGCATATTCGCTGGGTGCCGCGACGAGTTGGCGCGCGGTGTCCAGCACGGCCTGGCGGTTTGCCGGCGAATCATCCATGGAAAACAACGCCTGCTGGCCGCGGAAGAGAATGGAGAGGACTTCAAAGCGGTTGGGCGCGGCGGCGTGGCCCTTGACGAGTTCCCCGCCGTCGCGAAGAACCCGCTTCACCGCCAGTCGCTGGCGGGCGGGCGACGATTCGTCCTTGATCGCAGAGAGGGATGTCTCGAGCTCTTCAATCGCGTCTTTTGGTATCGTCGGGGCGTTTTCCCGCGCGGCCACAGGCATCGATGCGAAATATGACAAAGCGGCAAAGAACCCGATTGTCCGGTGAAATGATATCATGACTTTATTGAAGTTTTCATTTCACCGGTTTGAGCGACCACCTGCGGATGCTCACGCCGCGGTTGGGCGTGCGGGCGGTAAAACTGATCATGTTGCGGCCTTCGGCGAGGGTGACCTTCATGGGACCGCTCTCCATCCACGCTCCCTTGGTGTAGGGCAGGTCGAACGGCGCGGGTTCGTCGCGGTTGGTGCGCACGAGGATCTGCTGCTTGGGCGAGACGGTGGCGGCTTCCGCGGTGAGTTCGTAGGTTCCCGCGGTGGGCACCTCGAGTTTGTATTTCACCAGTTCGGGGCGTTCGCCAAGCCGGCTGTAGTGGAGCTGATAGCCCTCGTCCCAGCTCTTCATGGCGATCACCCGGTCGGTGTTGCCGCGCGGCGAGTAGAACGCGACCGCAGGAATCGTGATCGCACCGTCCTCTCCAAAAGCGATCTCGCGGTCCTTGTCGGGTATCTCAATCTCCGGACCCTTCTCATCGCCGAGCAGTTCATCGGATTCCCCGAGTTTCATCCCGCCGGCCAGTTCGAGTGCCTTGATCTCGGCGTCCTTGACGAGTGCCTGCTTCTTGCAGAATGCGAGTCCGTCCCAGAAGCCGCCGCCCACGCCGAACTGCCGGTGGGCGATGCTCACATCCTCCTCGCCGAGCGCGTCACCGATCCACTGGGCGCGCAAGACCTTCGCATATTCTCCGGGAAACGCCCGCGCCTGGGAATCCAACAGGAAATCCAACCCGCCCTGCGGACCGCACCATGCAACCGACCACCACGCGCCGAAGCAGATGACCCAGCCGTCGGGTGTCCAATGGCTGAGCGCGGCGTGCCCGCTCTGGGTGGAGGCGCGCGTCGGGATGCCGAAGGCGCGCGTCGCCAGGCGGCCGAGGAAGGCGCGCCGCCCGCAGACACCGCCGAGCGCGACCTGTTCCTGGGCCGGCGTGCCCAGCGAGGGATCGTGCGTGGTGCTGCAGTATGGCACATCGCTCTTGATGAAGCGTACGTAGCGCCACTGGTAATCCGGCGTGGTGATGTGATCGGGGCGATAGTTGCGCATCGTCTGGCGAATCCATGCCAGGTCCTCATCGCTGTATTCGGAGTCGCTGATGAAGCGGCACTCCCAGGTGTTCATGTCCTTGAACGCGGGGTCCAGTTCACCATCGAGATAGGCCTTTTCATAATGCAGGTAGCGTTTCACCTGATCGACATCATACTGGGTGCGCTGGACGATGCCATGCACGCCCGCCTCGGGCTTGCCCCCCTGCCACGGCATCTGGATGGCGGTGCCGAGGGCGAGGCGCTGGAAGATGCTGCCGCGTTCGCGGGCACGCTCGCTTTTCGCGAGGATCGCGGTGTAAACCTCCATCATCTCGCCGTAATCTCCGCCGTTGGCACCGCCCGCTTCAAGGATCTGCCGCATCAGCGGCTCATCGGTAAAAAGCGATTCTAACAACTCTTCCTGTTCCGCCCCCTGCTGGGCGAACTCCGCGAGGCCGCGCGGGGTGGCATCGGTCAGGATCGCAATCCGAATCAGCTTTGGATCGAGGTCATTCGATGAAAGAACTGGAGCGAGATCCGCCAGCAGGGTGCCGGCGGCATCCATGGCGTCACTCTGGATTTGCTCCCGCAGTTCATCATGGGCCTTTCTCTCCGCAGGAGGCGTTTCGTCGTCGATATTGGCGAGTCCGTTCCATTTTGATCGGACTTCGAGGAAGTGTTTTTTTTTCGCCTCATCGACCGGAGGCAGGGCCGCAACGACCTCCGCCCGCAGGGACTCCAGCTCTATCGTGAATTTCCCGTGCAGCTCCGTGCCACGGGCGGTGAGCGGAACTTCTTCCTGCTTATTGGCACCCGCAAGCGGACTCAATCCGGCGGCCAGCAGCAGGGTGGCGATGAGAGTCGGTGGTGTTTTCATGGAATGACCTGCGAAGTATGGATTTACGGCTCAATTGTCGGCTGTATTTCAAGGCGTCCACCATTCTTGAAGAATCGGGTGGGGAACGTTCACCGACCAGGCAGCCTGCTCGCTCACCTTCAGGCGGGCGAAGCCCCTGGTTTCCTCAGCCTGGCTTGGAGACTGCTGGTGGGAGGTTCAATCCAGTCAGGATCAAAGATTTTGAATCTGATTCCGCGCGGCGGTCGAAACCATTTTGGTTGCCAGTGAATTCCCTTGCAGGATCTTTGGCAGCGACATCTGAAATTCAACGCCAAACTCCGATGATTCGTATCCTCGCCATCGCATTCGTCTCCGCCCTCACCCTCGGCATCTCGCGGGCCGGGAATCCTCCCGCCGCCAAGGTTCTTTTCGACTTCGCCGATGCCGCCGCCATGCGCGGTTGGGAGGTGGAAGACGATGTCATCATGGGCGGACGCTCCAAGAGCACCCTCGTCTGCGACCCTGCGGGACACATCGTCTTCCGCGGCGATGTCTCTCTCGAAAACGACGGCGGTTTTGCCTCCATCCAGAATCACTTCGATCCCATCGATGTCTCCTACTACACGCACGCCGTCATCCGACTCAAAGGTGATGGCAAAAAGTTCCTCTACCTCGTCGAAGCGGAAAAAAATGCCCGTCACTACTATGTCGCGGAATTCAGCACCAACGGCGAATGGCAGGAGATCAAAATCCCCCTGCGAAAAATGTATCCCGTCCGGCGCGGAGACCGCCTCGATATTCCCGACTACCCGGGCAAGACCATGACCCAATCCCGTTTCATGATCGCCAACGGCCGCGCTGAGGCGTTCCGGCTCGAGGTTGCCAGCATTCGGCTTGAGTGATGGGGTGGACCGAAGACATTCAGATGTGGCAGGGAAGCTTCTGAGACTTCTTGCATCGAAGTTCATTGGTGATCCCAGTTTGCGGAGTAAGGATGCCCGAGCTTCTGGCGACAGTAGGTTCCCAGATCTCCAACCGACCGAAGATCGGCGCTCCGGAGCGCTTATTCGCGTTCCATCTTATCGAGCATTGCGATCGCTTGATTGATGGCGCGTTCCGAACCCATAAGAAACATACGGGATGTTCTGGGATCGGGTATGATTTTAAAGGACTTTTCCTGGATCTGTTCTTTCAGCTTGGTTGCAGCCTCACCTAGGTCGGCGATTGATGTTTTGTGAAATTTCGTCGATATCCTCTCAGGAAGTTTTTCCTTAGCCGGTGGGGCCGCAGGTTCGCTGATGATCGCGATGCCGATTTTGGCGGATTCTGGAGCTGCTGTAGCCGAAAGTGGAATGGCTGCAATGGTAAGGAGCGTGAACATTTTAGATTTCATCGTAAATTCCGGATTGGCGTTTATTGTGACGCAGTGACATGGAGACAATTCCAGCACCGCACAAATTTGTCACTGGTTTTTAAGGTTTGTTGGATGGTTTGCAGTGACTTTGTGGGTGTGGAAGCACACGGGGCGGATGTGCATCATGGAACACCTATCTGTTGCCTGAAGGAATCGCGGCAGCCCGGAACCCATTGCCGAGAATCCGGCGGTCGGGCTCGCCCCATTCGCGGAAGCCGGAGCTGAATTGGACTCCCGGGAGGTAGTTGTAACTGCCACCACGAACGGCGCGGCCACCGCGATATTCATCCAGGCACCACTCCCACACGTTGCCGTGCATGTCGTGGAACCCCCATGCATTCGCACGCTTTCCGCCTACCGGCCTGCAGACTCTCCGCGAATCGCCCGCAGTCCATGCGAGCAGATTGAGCGGCCCCACGAAATCGCCGGTGGTCCCGGCACGCGCCGCATACTCCCACTGGGCCTCCGTCGGCAGGGTGTAAACATACCCCTGTGGCAAGCGCCCGGCCTCGCGCTCCCGCTCCGTGAGGCGGCGGCAGTATTCCATCGCATCATTCCAAGTCGCCCCTTCGACCGGGAGATTGTCGCCCTGTGTTTCACCGGGGTTGTTCCCCATGACCGTCCGCCACTGGGGCTGGGTAACCTCCATCTCAGCCAGATAATAGCCATTTTCGATGCTTATCGTTCGCACGCCGCGATCCACAACATCAAAATCCGCAGCCTCATATTCCCGCCCATCGACGCTTCCGGGTTCCACCCAGATCATCTTCATGCCTGCGTCGTTCTCGAAGTTTTTGGTTGTGACTGCGGGAGTCGGTTTCCCGGAAAGGGACGGCATCAGGACGGTGTCAATCACGTGTATCACGCCGTTGCTGGCCTTGATGTCAGCCGTTGCCAGCGTGGCGTCGCCGATCATCACTCGCCCGCCATCGAAGCGGATATTGACTTTGGAACCTTGCAGGGTAATGCCCTCGCCCCGTTCCAAGGCCTTGGACAGCGGGATCTCTCCGGTCATTACGTGGTAGGGGAGGATCTCAACGAGCTTGGCCTTGTTCTCCGGCTTGAGCAGGTTCTCGACGGTGCCTGCGGGTAGTTTCGCGAAAGCTTCGTCGGTGGGTGCGAACACGGTGAACGGACCATCCACGATGAACGAGCCTTGCTCCTTCAGGGTATCCACCAGATCGGCGGCGGTGAGTGCGGAGGCGAGTGTCTTGAACGAACCGGCGCCGACGGCGGTATCGACGATGTCCTTGGTCGGGGCGGTTTGGGCATTGAGCGGTGCTGCGGATAGGGCGGCGAGGCTCAGGATGCAGGAGATGGATATGAAAACTGGTTTCATGATATGATGGATACGGTTCGATTTGATCGGTTTGGATGGAGGCTTGGCAGATGATTTTTACCGACTACGGGAATGCTTTCGACGACAACTCGTGATTGGATTCAAAAATGAATTCAATTTTCACATATTCAATCGATGAAGTTCGTTAGAGACGGGCTTTTCCGTGATGACCAAGCCCAGGGTTGCGGCACAAGCAGTGGAGCAAAGCAGGCGATCGTTAATGATCACTTCATTGTGTGACTTTGAGGCGGGCGAACATTTTTCCACCGAGGCTGGGAATGACAACGCGGACATGATCGGCGGGCGTGCCCGGGATGATGGTGACGGCTCCAGAGCTGGTGGCGGGGATCGTGATGTCCGTCCATCCTGCTAGATCACTGCCGTATTGCACCACCTGGGTGGAGGCCGGGGGAAGCGATTCGTCGTGGCGGCTGTATTCAAAGACCCACAGTTCGCCTTCCTGTTCGAGGGCGGGCACAAGAGCGCTGGCGTTCACAGTTGGATCCGTCGCGCCCAGCACCCAGGCCATGCCGTTTTTCACCCCGTCGTTGTTAGCGTCGCCCTCGAAGGGCGCGCCATTGGCCCATGTGTCGTAGCCGCCCGAGGGGAGTCCGATGGCGACATCGGCGAAGGTGAGCGCGGCGATGCCGTTGGTGCCATACAGAAGGTTCGCCTGCTGCCATGAGACAAGGCCTTTGACGTAGGTGATGGCGGTGGCCGACGCAGCGCCTGAAACCTGCAGGGTGATCGTATTGCCGGAGGCGCTGCCGGAAGAGACGCTGCCGGATGTGGTGCCTGCGGCGTTCGCGAGGAACAGCAGCGACAATGCACCCGGGTTCCATGCCACGTTCTGGTCGAACACAAGGGCGATGGCGTTTTTCTCGGGGGTCGTGAAGTAGGCATGCAGGAGGTTCGGGGCAGTGAGCGGAGCGGGAGGCACATCGCCATATACATCCTCTTCGACCAAGGGGCCGATCAGGTCCGAGAACACGATATAGCCGGTCTCGTCATAATGGCAGCTCGCGCCCGGCACGATGCCCAGCGTGCTCATGATCTTCATGTTGGAATAAAGAAAGGGCAGGGTCCGCTGGACTTCGCGCAGTTGGTCATTGCGCGAGGGGTCGCCGCAGGCGGCGGGCCAGATCTGGAAGATGTAGTAATTTCGGATGTTGGGGAAGTCCTGTTTCCACGATGCGGAGATGTCCACGAAATATTGTTGATAGAATTTGTGGTTGTAGTCTCCGTCCGGTCCTTCGGCTCCCTGGTCCTGTTCGCCCTGGTGCCATAACACGGCGCGGATGCCGTGACTGAGCCTGGCATTGACCACGCGGTTGTAGAGGTTCGCGTAAATCGAATAGAGGGCGCCCGCGGTGCCGTGATCCTCGGGATTCGGGCGGTGCTGGTCGATGCGGGTGCCGCCCACGGCGCCGTTGATGATGCAGATGGGCATGTCATTGTTCGTCATCAGGCGGTTCGCCAGATACCAACCCCAGACACCGAGTTGATAATTCGAAAAGGGACTGGTGCTGCTTTTTTTCACCGCATACCCCCAGCCTGCGGTGAGTGAATAGGTGCGCACCCATTTGCTGGTGGTGTTGTCCGCGGGAGCGGTGTTTTGGAGGGCGAGGGCGTTCGATTGCCCTTCGATGACGAAGGCATCTCCGCAGACGAGGTCGTTGACGGTGGCCACGTCGCTATCCACGCCGCCGGTGGTGGTGCCGTAAACCACGCGGTAGGTGATGAGGCCAGCGGTGATCGGGGCGGAGAATGCGTATGCCCCGCCGACGAGTGGCTGGCGATAGGTGGTATCGAGCGTTTCGGAGCCGCCCGAGGGGGTTTTGTAAACTTTCAGATACACACTATCGGGCGAGCCGGTTTGGGTGCCGTTGTAAAAGATGGTTCCTTGGTTGGTCTCGGAATTGCGGGCGAAGAATTGCTTGTCCACCGGCTTTTCATCGGCAGCAGGGGTGCGCTCCAGCCATGGGTCGCTGGCGGGTTCCTGCACGGTGATGATCGTGGACTGGCTGACGGGAGTACCGCCGTTGTCGATGGTGAGGGCGACGGTCATCGGGCCGCTGCCTTGGGAACGGGTGAGCGTGAGCATGCCCTCGTATTCCTCCTTGATCACTGCCACGCCACTGACCGACCAGTTGTAGTTGAGGTCGGCAAAGCCCGCGTCCTGCATGGCCGCGAGGTTACTGATGTTGGCGGTGACGGTCATCGTTTGGCGGCCATCCCATGTGGTGGTGGAGGGCATCAGGGTGAATGCGGGATCCGGGATGGTATCGATCACCGTGAGCGGAACGTCGATCGTCTGCACGTCGCTTGCGAACACGGCTTTGAACCGGATGGTGGCCGAGTCATTGCCGGTGATGCGGCCGGCGCTGTAATCGAACGTGAGCTGGTCGGTGGCGAGCACGGTTTCCTGACCGTTTTTGATGTAAATCCAGTAGGTCTTCTGTGCACCGCCGGCCTGGGCGGTCAGGGTGGTGCCGGAATTTTCGTTCATCGTCACCGAGGTGGGCGAGACGGAGAAATCCGCACCGCCGGGCACGAGGCCACCGACGAGGGTCTGTATCGGCTTCTGGTTTTCGTATTCAAGTTTCACCCAGTCCGCGGATCGCGCCACACTGGAGATGCGGGCTTCATCCACATCCGCGTCACCGCCGGCCATGCCCAGCGACAAAGCCTGGGGATTGTTGATGGTGATATTGCTGGCGCTTGTAATCGTGGCATCAAGCACGCCGTTGACATACAGTCGCGCGGTGCCGCCTGAGTTGGTATAAACCAAATGATACCATTCCCCTGCTTCGAGGTTGGTGGTGCCGGAAAGCACCGCCGGGCCGCGGCAGGTGAGATACGATGGGAGAACCGTCGGGCTGCCCCAGAATCCGATCTGCATTTGCCACGTGTTCCAGCCATAGGCGTTCTTATTGCCCCATGCCAGAGGCATGCTCCAGTTGGTGACGTCCCTGGCTCTGAGCCAGATTTGGCCCGTGCTGGCGGGATTGAGGCCTGATGGGAAATTGGTGATGTTTGCCGCAGTGATGTCACCGGTGGACAGATTCATGGCCGTATTGCCGATCACCGCCGTCGCCGGAGTCGCTCCGCCATTGAGAGGTGAGGTGGAGCCGGTCGCATCCAGAACATTTCCGTTCAGGTGCATGACCGCGCAATAGCCGTTGGAGGAATTGAATACCGAGGGACCGTTCGACTGGCTGGACACCCCGGGGTTGCCCCAGAACATCTTGATTTCCTGGCGTTCGTTACCGGTGATGGCGGGGATTTTCACCCACACGGCGGCTTCACCATTGATGGAATCCCACTCCTCGATCTCATAGGGAAGCGCGATGCCCGATAGGGTGGAGAAACGGATGTCACTGCCATCGGAGGCTGCCTGGGCGAAGGCGAAGTTGCTTGAGTTGAACCTGACGAGCAGCGGAAAATTCGATTCCGAGACCGAGGGTGGCAGATTCGCCCCGGTCGCATCCGTGAGGATGAAGAGGGTGCCGGAATGGGTCCATGACTGATAGGATCTCACCGTCACCGTGTAGGTCTTTTGAGTGGTGCCGTCCTGGGCGGTGACCGTATAGGTCTGCGGGTTGGTGAAATCCCGGGTGGTGCCGGATGGCGGCGCTCCGGTGGCGGACGCGGAAACCGTGTAGGTGGGAGCGAGGCTGGTCACGTCCACACCCACCGGCACGCTCATCGTGCTGGTCTGAGCGATGGAGTCGATGACTCCGGCGTTATCCGGCAGACCGAAGGTGAGGATGTCGCAGGCCGTGCTGGGCGCTTCGACGGTGACCGTCACGGTGTAATCGTTGACGGTGGCACCATCGGTGACGGTATAAGTGGCCGGATTGGCGACGGCGAAAGTCGGTGATGGCGGGGCACCGCTGGTTTGATTGCAGGTGCCGGAGGTGAGGGTGAAGTTGGGCGCGAGGGATGCGAGGCCGCTGGTGCCCCAAGGTATGTAGGGCACGGTCAGGGCGATCGTTTTGTCATTCTGGTTGATCACGCCGGTTGAGCCCGGGATGCCGAATGAGGTGATGATGGCATCGGAGGTTAGGCTGAGCACGCCGGTCGATCGGTTGAAGGTCCATTTCTGGACTCCGGTGGTCTTTGAATACACATTGCTGACGGGGCCGGTGAAGCCAGGCAGGCTGAATGAGCCGCCAAAGGACTCGTTCAGTGTGGCGGTATCGATCAAGGTCCATGAGCCGCTGGAAGAAGTGACGGCGGAGGTGTCGATGTTGAACGGGCTGTTGAGAGTGACGGATCCCGCTCCAGTGACTTTGTTCGCTGCGGAATTCGTGACGACAATCCTCAGTCCGCCGTTGACGATCAGAGTACCTGCGCTGACGGTGGTGTTGCCGCTGTAGGTATTGTCAGGATTGGAGAGAGTCCAGGTACCGGAGCCGTTCTTGGAAAGGTGAGTGACGTTTTTAACGCCGCTCACGGTGATGGTGGCATTTGCTGCGACGTTCGCTGTGGTGACCGCGCTCAAAGTGATCTGCCTTGTGCCAGTATTGATGGCCGTAACGGTAGTTCCAACCGCGATGCCAGTGCCGGAAACGGACGACCCGATCGTGATTCCGTCAACGGAGTTCAGGACAAGTGTGGTTACACCGTTGCCGCCGGTTTTCACCTGTGTGGTGCCGACAGTGCCGTTGTCCACGATTTTACCAGAGAACTCGCCCGTTCCAGCGGCTGCACCGTTCAAGGCAAGCGTCTGGCTGCCGATGGCGGTGGGGGCCAGGTCGGCCGTGAATTTCAAAATTCCTGAGGCACCCGATTGGTTGATGGTCGCGCCGTGAAAGCCATTGTTGAATTTGACTACTCGGTTGGTCTCATTGCCGGTGCCGGTATAGATCAAGCTACCACCGCCGAAACCGCTGCCAAAGAGAAGGTCTCCGCCCGCACCGGCCGCGCTGTTGGATCCGATGTTGTCGATGGAGTTGACGCTCACGGAGCCGTTATCAAAGTACAGACCTCCGGTAAAGCTATTGTTCGGGTTGGTGAGGGTCGCCGTTTGGGCATTGGCTCCGGAAATTTGCAGCTTTGCGCCACCGATTTGATCGACGAGGAGGCCATTAAAGGTGGCCCTGTGGCCATTGATCTTCACTTGAATGGTCGATCCTGCGGTCCCGTTAGGAGTCACATTGCCGTTGATGATCCATGGATTTGCGCCGTTGGAGAGAATCCACTGCTGTGTGTTGTTGACGGTGATCCCAGCGTTGATGGTGATCTGGTTCGTATTCGTTCCGCCAGTACCCGAACCCGCGAGACCCGCGTTGCCCGCTCCATTCAGTGTGAGAGACTGGGAGTTCACTGTTCCGGCGCCAATCGTATAGGCGGCCACACTGGAGCTGGCGAAGGTGATCGTATTGACCGTGACTCCGCTGCCTAGATCAATGACAGCTCCACCCGCTCCCGCTGCGGCGTTGAAGGTCGCCGTGTTCCCCGTGCCTGGCACGGGAGTAGCGCTCCAGTTGGCGGTGTTGGACCATAGGGCATCAGTGCTGCCGCCGGTCCAATTGGCGTTCGCGGCTTTAGCGAATCCAATATTAAGGGCAATCAAGGCGATTGCAGCGCGATTCAAGAAGGGGGAAATGGCGCGATGTACTCGTTGCCTCGTGGCAGAATGGTCGTTTTTCATAGATACCGGGTGGCGCTTCGTGGTTATTTATCAAGGAAGAGTTATTGTTGCTCCAATTCCGCTATCAACTTGCGAGCCTCGGCGAGCCTGCGTTGTTTGTCCATTTCGCGGAGGGCGAGACGGGTTTCTGGATGTCTCCTCCGGCGTACGGCGGTTTGAGGTCCTCGGGAAGGATGCCGGAGGGGACGGTGTGGATGACCTTGTTGCTCTGGAACGTGTTGCTGACCCACAGCCCTTCGCCGATGGCGGGCACCTCGATGACGTCCTTTCGGGGCGTATTTTGTGCATGGGTGGACGGGAGGCTGAGCAGAGCGCAGAGCGGGAATAAGATGAGGGCGGCGAGTTTGATGGTCAGGGGGCAGGTTAGGATTTGGAATGAAATGGCGGCGGCCTCTAGAAGGAAGGCCGCCGCTTGGATTGGATGGGGGGCGAGTAGGTTCAGGGCTGTGTGGCCACGGCTCGCACGAACACTTTGGCAGGTTCGGTGCCGCTGATGGTGGCAGTCACGGTGGTGGTGCCGGGAGTCGGATCGTTCGGCGAGGGCGTGATCGTGACCGTGGTTCCGCCTTCCGAGGCTGCGGATGTGTTCCAGGTGGCGAGGTCCAGCGACCACTGGTAGGAGCCGGTCACATCACTCAGCGCCGGATCCACCTCAGGGTGGGTGAAGGTGAGCGTGCTGCCGGTCTTGGTAACCTGCGTGAGTCCGCTGCCGCCGACGCTGGGGTCGGTACCGAACCAGCCCTCGACGCCGTTGCCGATGTCGTCGCCATCCGCATCGAAGTTGAAGCCCTGCTCGGCGGGATCGAGGCCGAAGCCGCCGATCCAGGTGGCGAAGGTGTTGGCGCCGCCGGTTTGCACGAGCTTGATCTGGCCGAGAGTGTCATAGTTCAAGGCATATCCGGAAGCACCGGTGAGGCCTGCGAAGGTGGCTCCCGAGATGGTGCCGCCGCCGGTGGCGTCAACCAGCACATACTCGGATTCGGTCAGGCCGGAGCCGGTAGGATTGATGTTCACGGTAAGCCCCGCGATATTGAAGGTGCCACCGGTCATGGTGATTGTATCGGTCGAGGTGCCGTCGATATTGAAGGTCAAGGTGCCGGTGCCATCGACCGTGCTGGATCCCGAGATCGTGGTGGTCGCGGTGCCAAGCGAGCCGTCAATGGTCAAGGTGCCGCCGGTCACCGTGGTGCCGCCGCTGTAGGTGTTGGCACCGGAGAGCACCCATGTGCCTCCGCCGTTCTTTTCGACCCGGGTGGGATTGTATACCCCTTCGATGGTGATGGCGGTATTTTGTGCGATGTTCCCGCCATCAGTCGGCAAGCTCAGGGTGATGGTTCTTGTGCCAGGATCAATGGCTGTGACGGTGGTGCCTTCCTGGATGCGTGGGCTTCCGGAAACTGCCGCGCCGATCTCAATGCCTGCCACCGAATAGAGTCTTATGCTGGTGGCTCCGTTGGTGATTGTGTCCCGGCCGTTCGTTGAGCCGATGGTGAGGTGGTCGCTGATGGACCCGGCGATTTCGCCCGCACCTGCCGTATTCCCTTGCAACCGAAGAGCCGGATTGCCACTCAAGCCGGTGGCTAGCACGTCGCTGGTGAACTTCAGAAGCCCGGTGCCCGATTGTGTGATAATTCCACCGAACAGACCATGGACAAGAGCCAAAGGGCGGTCCGTGGTATTACCGGTGCCGGTGTAGTTCAACCCACCAAAGCCAAAGACGTTGCCAAAGCCAATGGCTCCACCGGCACCTGCCGCGCTGGGCAGGCCGGTCATGCTGATCGAGTTGACGTTGATGGTGGCGTTTTCGAGGATGATTCCCCCGGTGAAGGTGTTGTTGGTGTTGCTGACCGTGTAGGTGTTTTGCTGCGGCTGAAGACCGAGCAGGGCGTCGGGGCCATCGGAGAGGACTCCGTTGAGGGTGAAGCCGCCATCGTTCAATCTCAACATCGCTGTCCCGCCCACGCGGCTGGTGGTGATGTCGCCGTTGATGATCACCGTAGGTTGGGAGATGAAAATAAATCGCGGGCTGTTTGCCTCGAGCGTGAGAGCGGCGTTGATGGTCAGCGTTTGGCCGGCACTGTTGCCGCCGCCGTAGATTGGATCGCCGTTCGTCAGCGTGAGCGTCTGGCTGTTCACCGCGCCGGCACCGATGGTGAGAGTCGGAGCGTTGGCATCGAAGCTGATCCGATTGGCCTCGACGCCAGCACCGAGGTCAATGACGCCCCCTGCGGAAGTGCTGTTGAAGGTGGCTGTATCCCCCGAGCCGGGCACGACCGCAGGCGGGCCTGCCCAGTTGGCCACGTTGGACCACAAGTTACCATCCGCCGCAGCGCCAGTCCAGGCGGCGCTGTCGGCGTGGGCGGTGTTCGTTGAAAGGATGGCGGTTGCCAAGGAGCCGGCCAAGAAAGTGCCGGAGATCATGTTGTGTCTGATTTTCATATGCGATGTTTTCAGGGGTTGTTTTTTTCAGTTTGCGGCCAGTGGAACCCCGGCAGGAGGCGCTGGTGTTTCGCCGATGTCGTGAAACTTCAATCCAGCGCGAGCGACGGAAAGAAAAATTGCTTCGACCCACTAACCTGGTTTTAGATAGGTTTTGGCGTGCCGTTTCCTCGTTTCAACTTGATGCACGCAGATCAAAAAGTGGAGCCGCCGGTCCTCCAACCTACGACTCCTTGGATTCCGGAGAAAACCCATTATCTCCGAAGAAATGTTTCAATCACGTCGGCGGCGCAATAGTGCCAGCATGCCGAGACCGCCGAGGAGCACGGCGGAAGGCTCGGGGATGATGACGGCGTTCAGGGAGCCCTGTGTGAAGTAGCCTTTCCTGCCGTTTCCAAAATCATAAGCGCTTGCCTCGCTGAGGAATTCGGTGCTGCCGAAATCGACCGAGAAGGCGCCGTCGATCAGTTTGTAGGTGCCTGGGGCGGCGTTCTCCCAGTCCCAGCCGACGAGATCCTCGAAGGTCAGCGCGCCCAGCGTGAGGCTGCCGCCGGTGAGACTCAGGATTCCGGTGCTGTTGGCACCAAGAGTTGCGCCAGTGAGATCGAGGTTGCCGCCTGCGGCGATGGTCAGGCCATTGCCGAGTGTTCCATTGCCGCCGTTGCTGCCGATGGTGCCGGTGGTGGCAACGGTGACTGCGCTGTTGGAGAGAGTGCCGGTGACGAATAGCGTTCCAGCGGAGACGGTGGTCTCACCGGAGTAGGTGTTGTTGACGCCGGAGAGCGTCCAGGTGCCGGAGCCGCTCTTGATTACCGACGTGGGGTTGTAAACTCCGTCGATGGTGATGGCAGTATTTTGCGAGATGTTCCCTGTGGTCGCCTGGCTCAAGGTGATGGTTCTTGTAGCGGTATCGATGGCTGTGACGGTTGTTCCAGGCTGGATGTTAGGACTTCCGGAAACGGCTGCGCCGATCTCAATGCCTGCCACAGAATAGAGTCTCATGGTTGTCGCACCGCTGGCGAAAGCGTCCCTGCCGTTCGTTGAACCGATGGTGGCGTGGTCACTGATGTTGCCGGAGAGTTCACCTGTTCCTGCCGTCGATCCCTGCAAATGGAGGGTTGCAGAGCCGCTCAAGCCGATCGATGTGACATCGCTGGTGAACTTCAGATGCCCGGTGCCAGATTGAGTGATGCGCCCGCCATTCAAACCATGGGCAATGTATAAAGTGCGATCCGTGGTAGTAGCGGTGCCGGTGTAGTTCAGCCCGCCATATCCAAAGACGTTGCCAAAGCCAATGTCCCCGCCGGCACCTGCCGCACTGGCCAGGCCTGTCATGTTGATCGAGCCGACGTTGATGGTGGCGTTTTCAAGGAGGATCCCCCCGGTGAACGTGTTGCTGTTGTTACCGAGGGTGTAGGTGTTCTGCTGCGCCTGAAGACCGAGCAGGGCGTTCGCTCCGTCGGAGAGGACTCCGTTGAGCGTGATGCCGCTATCATTCAATCTCAACATCGCCGTTCCGCCTACGCGGCTGGTGGTGATGTCACCATTGATGTTCACTGTTGGGTGGGAGATTCCTATAAATCGCGGGCTGTTCGCCGCGAGTGTGAGTGCCGCGTTGATGGTTAGCGTCTGGCCGGCGCTACCGCCGCCGCCCCTGAGAGGATCGCCACCTGTCAGCGTGAGCGTCTGGCTGTTCACCGCTCCGGCACCGAGAGTCAAACTCGGAGCGCTGGCATTGAAGTAGATCTGAGTGACCGTGACACCACCGCCGAGGTCAATGACTCCCCCAGCGGAGCCGCCGTCAAAGGTGGCATCATTCCCAGTACCTGGTACGGCCGCAGGCGGGCCGGCCCAGTTGTTCACGTTGGACCACGTGCCATCCACAGCGCCGGTCCATGAGGCGCTGTCGGCGTGAGCGGTGTTCGTGGTAATGACGGCGGCTGCCAGGGAGCCGGCCAAGAGGGCGGCACAGGTCATATGGTGTTTGATTTTCATATGCTTGCTTTACAGGGATTGGTTTTTTGAGTTCACGCTCAGTGGAGCCAGGCGGCTGGGGCAGGAGGGATGTGTGAGAGCAGACAGTCACCACTTTCAAGCCGACGCGAGCCGCGGAAAGAAAAACCGCTTCGACCTGATGACCTGTTTTTAGGTAGGTTTTTGACGTATCACTTCCTCGTTTCAAAACCCTCACTCTTGAAAAATGACACAAATCCAGTGTTTCATTGATGCCAAAGAGAAAAACCCAGGCTGATTTTCACAAAAATCATGATGCTCGGCAGCATCATCTGATTATCCAACGATCGAAACCGATCTGGCTCAAGTGAAAGGGCAAACCAATCGCCGGGGTATGGGCATCCATGTTCGCGAGATGGAAGACAGTGGCGTTGTTGGCATACGTGCCGGTGGCGGCGGGTGCGGAGCCCCCCGGTGGTTTTCCCGGAAGTCACCGATGTTGACCATGCCGGGCTGATCCGCGGCTGCGACGATGCGGCGTTCGAGCGCGGGCGGGAACTCTATCAGAAAGTCTGCTTCGCCTGCTACGGGGTGGATGGCAGCGCGGCGACGGTGCAGGGCGCGCGCGCGTTCGCGGTGGATCCGCTGAAGCACAAGGCGGATCCTTACAGTCTCTTCAAAACGATCACCTTCGGTTACGGGGCGATGCCGCAACAGCAATGGATGACGTCGGCGCAGCGCTACGACGTGGTGCATTACATCCGCGAAGCGTTTCTCAAGGAATCCAACCCTTCGCAGTATATGAAGGTGGACGAGGCATACCTGAGCCAGCTTCCGGTACCGGATGGCAAGTCGGTGGTGGAAACGCCTGCGAAGCGCCTGGATTTCGGGCCGGTACTTTGTTCGAACCTCGGGCCGGAAAACCCGCTGGTGCTGACCCACTGTCTGCCCGGCAAGGTGGTGGTGAGTTACGATCTGCACCGGATGCGGACGGTTGGCGTGTGGCAAGTGGGGCACCTCGACCTTTCCAATACCCGCTTCGCCGCGCAGCGCGGCGAGCTGAACGTGCGGCCGGCGGGTACGATGATTCACGGCTTGCAGGTCTGGGAATGGGGGCACGGCGGTCGCTTCGACCACGAGTTCGCACCGCGGCGGCCTGCCGCGGAGGAAGTCGTTCGTTTCGACGGGCATTTCGTGCATGGCGAGCAGGCGGTGATGGAATATCGGATCGACGGCGTGCGGATTCTCGAAATGCCGGAAGTGGCGGCTAAGTACGACGTCCGCGTGCTTCTCCGGCACCGGCTGCGCATCGGCCCGGGGAAACGGTCGCTCGATTTGTGCGTCGCGGCCTTCGATGGCGAAGACGCCCGATCCGGAGTGATGAAAGCCGGCACGAATGCCCGGCAAGACAATCAACGGCTACGCGCTCGACACCCTGCCGGTCCCCCAGGAAAACCCATACGGAGCATGGCTGCGGACCAGCGCGCTGGCATTTTTCGACGACGGTCGCTGCGCGGTCGCCACCTACACCGGGGACATCTGGATCGTTTCCGGAATCGATGCGGAGTTGCGCCACGTCACCTGGCGGCGTTTCGCCACCGGACTCTACGAACCCTTCGGCGTGCTGGTGATCGACGGCATGATTTACGTCACCTGCCGCGACGGGATCAAGCGGCTCCACGACCTGAACCATGATGGCAGGCCGATTCAGCAGTGGCTCGACGACCCGCGCTTCGGGCCGCTGGCGGGCAAGGACGGGAGCTTGTTTCACAGCTCGTTCGGCAAGGGGTGGGTGTATTATCTGATGCTTGAGCAAATCGATGGAGTCACGCAGTCAGCCTGCGTCACCCTACCGCACCAGTGGGATGCAGGTGTCCAGCGGATGCGCGTGAATCCGGCCGACGGCCAACTCTACGGCGTGGGCCTGTCCCGCTGGCAGGGCCCCCGTGGAGGCAAGAACGGCTGCCTGCAACGACTGCGATGGACCGGCCAGCCGGCGAGGTTGTTAGACGATGTCCGCATGACCCCGGACGGACTCGAACTCAGCTTCAACTTCGAACTCGACCCAGCGGCTGCCGCGAATCCGGCCAACTATCAGATTGAAATCTGGAACTACCAGTGGGCTCCACGCTACGGCTCGAAATTTCACTCGGTGAAAACCGGGGGAAAAGAAGGCATCGACCGTCTAGAAGTCGCCGCCGCTGTGCCCGGTGCCGACCGCCGCAACGTGCGCCTGAGTATTCCGGGACTCGTTCCCTGCGACCAACTCAAAGCCGTGCTCGACCTGCGTGACCACACAGGCGTGCCTTTCCGGCAGGAATTTCTCCAAACGATCCACCGCTCGCCCGAAAAGTGACAACTCCATTGCTCCAATGGGCGCCACCTCAGATGCTGTCTTCAAATTGGCAGGGACGCGTTTGCCTACGGCCATGCGGTGTGCGCCTCGCGGAAATGCCGTGCCGCTACAAGCGGCCGGGGAATTCCGACGCGTCCGCGAGCGGGAGGGGAGAATGGAAAGCCCTATTGGTCACCTCATTCGCGTTCCCCGCACACGGACCTTTCGGAAAAAGGTCTCTGCCAGGAAAAAGGTCCCTGCCATGGACCACACGGACTTGCCTGAAAAAAGGTCCTTGCCAGGGCAATTTTTTGGAGAGCCACTTCATACCCGCCCGCAAAGCCATCCTACCGCACACCGAACCATGAAACATATCACCCCATTTGTCACCGCCGCGCTTATGGCGGTGCCCATACTCGACGCCGCTGAAACATCATCCTCCAAGCCGAACATCATCGTTGTCGTTGCCGATGACCTCGGTTGGGGGCACGTTGGCTGGCAGAATCCCAAAGTGAGAACACCTCATTTGGACCGCCTCGCGAATGGGGGAGTGAAGCTCAACCGCCACTATGTCGCGCCCATGTGTTCACCCACCCGTGTGGCGTTGATGACCGGGCGCTACTGGAGTCGTTTCGGAGTCAATGACGCGATCCCCAGCGAGCTGGACTCGAAGGTGCGCGCCATGCGGCCGGGCACGCAAACCATCGCCACCGCGCTCAAGGCGGCGGGTTACCGCACCGCGCTGGTGGGCAAATGGCACCTCGGCGCCCAACCCGCTGACGGGCCGGAAAAATTCGGGTTCGATCATTTTTACGGGCTTCGGGTGGGCGGCATGACACCGCTGACCCACCGGTGGCTTGGCCTCGGCGAATCCGCGCTCTGGAGGAACGATCAAGTCCTCGAAGAGGAAGGCCACATCACCACATTGCTTGCGCGGGAGTCCGTCAATTGGATTGGCGCTTCGGAAAACAAGGATCCCTTTTTCCTTTTCCTGTCGTTCACCTCTCCGCACGTGCCACTGCAGGAATCGCCGCGATGGTTGGATATCTATCAGGAAAGCGCACCCGACGTCGCACACCAACTCTACTGGGCGTCGATTTCGCACCTGGATGATGCGGTCGGCCAGGTGCTGGCCGAGGTGGAACGCATCGGGCAACGCGACAACACGCTGGTGGTTTTCATGAGTGACAACGGCTCGCCGGGACAACCGAACCTGATGCAGGTGAAGACCGATCACGATGCCTATCTCGACGTCATGCTGCCGGGAGGAAACTCTCCGTTACGCGGCAAAAAGGGAGCCGTTTACGATGGCGGCATCCGCGTTCCCGCATTCGCCTATTGGCCGGGCCACCTGCAACCCGGCACCTGCGACACACCGCTGCATGTGACCGACTGGATGCCGACGTTGAGCGAGCTGGCCGGGCATCGCCCGCAACAGGACCTCAAATGGGACGGGCTGAATGCGTGGCCGGTCATCAGCGGTGTCGAAAAGAACGCCGCCGACCGCGCCATCTACACCAAGAGCCGCCGGGCGTCGGCATTGCAACTGGGTGACTGGAAACTGATCCAACAGCAAAACGGCATCAAGTTATACCACACCACCGACGATGAGGGGGAAATCAAAAACCTCGCGGAGGAAAACCCGGAGATGGCAAGGCGGTTGCTCGGGTTACTTGAGGCGGAGGCGGCGAAAGATAATGATTCGCTGCCGGACACGGAGTCATGATTTTGAAATCCGCATTTGCAATGAGGATGAAGGGTGCGATGGGGGCATTTCGCGGTGGGGAGCGCACGCGCCCTCGCGTGCATCCTCCGGCGCCCTCGCCGGAGGAATTCGTCTGATACGAGTGATGTGCGTCATCGCAATAGGCGTCACTTGGCCGGAATGCCAACCCTAGCGCGAGGGCGAACGAGGGAACACGCGAGGGCCCAGCCGTCGCTGCGCTATGGCGGGGCAAGCTGCGTGTGCTCCCCATTTTCACCCGGTGGGTGAAGCCAGGACGCGATGTCATGGTGCCGGTTCGACGGCGGTGAGTTTCACCACGATCGGGTTGAGCCATCTGGAATTGTTGTAGATGCGCTGGGCGCGCATGATGTCGAGATGAAGCTTGCCGTCCTTCTGGGTGAAGGTTGGCGCGGGGTTGACCTTGGGCGCGTATTCCAGGACCTTGCCATCATGTCCGAGCACGCTGATTCGCGTGTCGGCGGTGGCCTTGATCGTCTCCAGCACGAACTCCCGGCGCTTGCCGCGGACCCAGTCGGCTTGGTTGGTTAGAAAAGCATAGACGGTTTCCGGGTCGTCCTTGTGGCGGGTGAACCAGACGTCGCCTTCGCGGGTGTGATGCCACGGGCGGACCTGATAGATCGCCTCGTGATTGATGAACAGCCACAGGCCGAGCTCGCGGATGATGCGTTCCTGCTCGAAGGGAATGACACCCGAGGGTTCCGGTCCGACGTTGAGCAGGAGGTTGCCGCCCTTGGCGCGGGTTTCGATGAGCATTTCGATGAGCCTGGTGCCGGATTTGTAGGACTCGTTGGTCGGCTTGAACTGCCATTGGCTGCCGAGGGTGAAACATGCCTCCCATGGTTCGGGGAGCGCGGTGCCGGGGAGTGTTTGCTCGGGTGTCTCCATCGCGCCGCGGGTGACCAGGGTGTCCGGCTGGAGTTTCCATGCGAGGTCGCGGATGCCTTCGGCCTGGCCATCGATGAACAGATAATCCACCGTGCCATAGCGGGTGTAGAGTTCCTCGATCTGGACGAGGTTGTGTTTCATCAGCTCCGGGTTGTTGCTGGGGAATGCTTCCGGCCTCTTGCGCGAGATCGGGTGGCCTTGCTTGTGGAGCAGCCAGAAATCGTCGGGCGAGAAGTAGAACCCCATGCCGAGGCCGGCGGAGCGGAAGGCATCCACATACATCCGGGTGATGTCTTTCCGATACGGGGTGTTGGCGATGGAAAAATCCGTCGTGCGGGTGGGGAACATGCAGAAGCCGCTGTGGTGCTTGTTGGTGAACACGGCATACTTGAAGCCGCACAACTTCGCCAAGGTGGCCCACTCGGTCGGATCGTATTTCGTGGGATTGAACGTCTTGGGCAGTTCCTCGAAAAATCGGCGCGCGTAGTCGTCATCCGCGCCGACCAGGCTGTGGCTGATTACCGACCCGAGTTGCGAATCGACCGACCAATGGATGAACATGCCGAGAGCTTGGTCGCGGAAGGCTTCAAGCTTTTCGGGTTTGTTGAGGTTCCCTGCCTTCACAGCGGCCTCGTCGGCCACGTTCTGGTCGGCGGGTGACGGTGACGGCGGCTCCGCAGCAGGCGCGGATGTGAAGAGGCATGGGATCGCGATGAAAATGGCGAGGGATGATGGTGTTTTCACGGGTTCCTATATTAGTGCATGGGATTCCAACCCATTTGGCCATGCGCGTCAAGTTGAGGATGTTTTGGATAGAGGTAGGAACGAGGCATTGAGTTGCCCCGCTCCCCCCTCCGAACCGTGCGTGCGGATCTCCCGCACACGGCTCTCCAGTCAGTGGTTTGCTCC
>JAWLDG010000014.1:0-40159 GCA_041686775.1 Luteolibacter sp.
GTGTAATACATGGAATGAGCAGAGGGTGGGAAGACGGCCTGAATCAAGCATTCTCAGCGGCCTGCCATTCGTAGCTTCCGGTCTTGTGCCGTTGCATGGGCCACGTAGGGCTGGTCCGGAAGCGAAGAATGGTCGCGCAGGCCGAAGGGATCGGCTGGGTTGGGGATGGCGAGGAGGATCTGGATGTCCTGCCCGTTGAGGGCTTTCGGGAGTTGGCGGGCCTGCTTGCGTGGCAGGTCGAGGTCGGCGGCGGGGTTGGCGGGGATTGTGCCGGAGCGGCACAGCCAGGCGAAGAAGCGTCGGACGCAGCCGAGCCGGGCGAGCTGGGTGTTGGTGACGAGCGGTTTGCCACCGCGCGGGCTGCGGTAGTGGTGGAGGAAGAGCTGGTAGGCTTCCAGATCGGCACGGGTGAAAGCCGCGGGATCGTCCGAGCCTCGCCCGTCCGCCCATGCGGTGAACTGGCGCAGCGCCCAGCGGTGGGCCTCGATGGAGGCCTGCGAGTAGGCACGGGCGGTGAGATTTTCGAGAAAAGCGTCGGCGTGGGTGGCGATGCCTTGGGGCGTGCGTGCCTGCGGTGTGGCTGCACCGCCCTTGCGGCGTCCGCACATGGCGGTGAGGTTGGGGAGTCCGGGTTTTCCTGCCATGTGGGAGGCCATATCCGGAATGGGGTGGCGTGGCGAGATGCATGCGCTCAAAAAACAACTGAAGGACATGGACGCCGCACCTTCGGGTCCGACGGGAGCCGTTGATGCTGTTCCAGCGAAAAAATCGCAGCTCCCCCGGAGCCCCAAGAGTGGGACCCCGGGGATTTGATTGGCGTGTTCGCTCAAGCCGCGGCCTGCTGATGTTGCAGCGGCGGAGCTGCCTCAATTTCGCGGGTGGTCCCCGCCGGGATCGTGACGCGCATCGGCATGATGACGCAGAAGCGGCCGGTGGGGTGGCGGGCGACCGGGCGGGTCGTGAGCCAGTTGACGGCAGGAGGTCATCGAGTCGGTTCTCCGGCGGGTTGTGCATGAGCTTTTCAAAGACCCACTCGAAGTACCCGAACGGGACGGCTCCGTGGCGTCGGATTTGCGCTGGCTCCAGCAGGGCGATGGTTTGGTGCAGCCGCTGGTGGATCATGCGGCTTTCGGCGGCGCGCGGAGGCGTTTGAAAGGCCTAGGTGGCATACTCTGGAAAGGAAATTGGAGAATTCGATATTGGGACGCTCCTCCCAAAGAAAGGGATGCTCCTCCCCAAGAAAGGGACGCTCTTCCCAAAGAAAGGGACATCCATCCCCAAGAAAGGTGCGCTTATCTCAAAGAAAGGGGCGTCCATCCCCAAGAAAGGGACGCCCATCCCCCGAGTCACAGGTCGAAGGTCATGGATTGTCTCCGGCCAACCAGCTTGCGCTGCGCGTTTTTATTGAGTCGCTATCGCTCCAACTGGTTTGACGCCACAGGATGCGGTGATGGAGCGCGGCTCAATCGAAGCGCAGGAGCGCGTGGCCGACATCGATGGCGTTCTGTCCGGGGACGCGGAAGCGGGGATCGAGGATGTAGTGGCCGCCGTAGGTGCGGCGGACGATGCCGGAGGCATGGAGCACGGCGAAGTGCTTGGAAATCCCGGCCGGAGTGGCGCCGAGGCGGCGGGCGATCTCATAAACCGGCAGCGCCTCGCCCTTGGCCAGTTCACGCAGGATCCGCCAGCGGCGCTCGCTGCCGATAGCCGAGAGAATCCTGCCAAGCGGCAGCCGCGGCGAAGGCTGCGGGCGAGCGGGGTCTTGGGATGAATCCGTCATGAGGGTGGGAGTTGCGGCTCAATGTTGGGGAATATCCACCGACATGGCAAGCCGACAGCAGACTGGTTCCTCCGACAAAAAGAGTATTTCCTCTTACGCAAGGAGTGTTTTATGAGTCGAAAGGAGAAGTTCATCGTGTTCCAAGAGCAGTTCATCAGTCATGAGGATTGGTTCGTGGAGCACAAGGCGAGTTTCATCGCTCGGAAGGAGTGGTTCACCATGCGGAAGCACCCATGCATGATGTAGGAGCGGAGTTTTGTCATGCGTGACTTGTCCTGCGCGATGCAAAAGCGGTTTTCCTCCAGAATCCGCTATTGTCGCGCGGCGGCGGGTTTCCGATGGTGCGCCACATGCAGATCAAGTCCGCGGAATTCATGACCAGCGCGCGCCGGGCGGCGAATTGCCCGGACTGGGCGCATCCGGAGTTCGCGCTGATCGGGCGCTCGAACGTGGGCAAGTCGTCGCTCGTCAACCTGCTGGCGAAACGCCACTCGCTGGCCAAGGTCTCGGGCACGCCGGGCAAGACGCGGCTGATCAATTTCTTCCTGATGAACGGCGCATGGTGCCTGGTGGACCTGCCCGGCTATGGCTTCGCGAAGACCTCGAAGCACGAGAAATACGACTTCCTGGAAAGCGCCGGCGATTACCTCGAATCACGCCCGAACCTGCGGCGCGTCTTCGTGCTCATCGACTCGCGCCACCCGCCGCAGCGGATCGACCTCGAGTTCCTCGAATGGCTCGCCGCCACCGGCCGGCCGTTCTCACTCGTTTTCACCAAGACCGACAAGCAGTCGCCGGCGAAAACCACGGCATCGATCGCGCGGTTTCTCGAAACCCTCGCCAACATCGTCGCCGAGCCGCCCGAGGCCTTGCGCAGTTCGATCCAGACCCGCGACGGCCGCGCCGAGATCCTGCGCGCGATTCATCGAGAACTGGGGAAATGAGCAACCGGGCGCGGCTTTGCGACATATTCGTGATAGCCATTGAAAACCCTCCGCCAGCTCATCGCATGCCTCCTCGCGCTCGCCACCGCGGCAGCCGCGCGGCCGTGGACGGACGACGTGATCTACTTCGTGATGACCGATCGTTTTCTCGACGGGGATCCCTCCAACAACCAACCCGCCGGCCGCGATGCGGCGCTGCACGATCCGGCGCAGAAGGACATCAGCCGCTATCACGGCGGCGACTTGCGCGGATTGGAAACCGCGCTGCATTCCGGCTATTTCAACGATCTCGGCGTGACCGCGCTGTGGCTCACGCCGGTGGTCAAAAACGTCTGGCGTTCCGGCTACGACAGCGGCGGCTGGAAATCCGGCTACCATGGCTACTGGACGCAGGACTGGCTCGACATCGACCCGCACCTCGCCAGCCGCAAGGCGCTCGACGGCAGCGAATACAGCGACGACGCGGAGGGCCGCATGTCGCACTACCGCGACTTCGTGAAACTCGCGAATTCCAAGGGCATCAAGATCATCCAGGACGTGGTGCTCAATCATGCCGGCCCGGTGTTTTTCTATGACGACAACGGCAACGGCCGCTTCGACGTGCAGACGCGCGAGGAATGGGTGCTGCCGTTCAAGCGCGACGGCTATCATGAAAACGCCGTCTGGGCCGATATTCCAAAGTGGAACGCGCGCCGCACCCAGCCCGACGGGCCGCGCGAGTTGTTAGGTGCGGACATCGCCACCACCGGCGTGCTCTCGCGGCTCGAAACCTACGGCCGCAAGGGGTTCTCCCACGACAGCCTGGGGAAAAACTGCGGCGAGGAAGTGATGTGCGATTTCTTCTCGCTGCGCGACCTGTGGACGGAACCCGGCTCGCCGCACTTCGACGCGCTGGTCGATGAGTTCGTCGAAATCTATCATTTCTATCTCACCGTCGTCGGCGTGGACGGCCTGCGGGTGGACACGGTGAAGCACGTGCACCACGAATTCTGGGACGCCTTCACCGAACGCCTGCGGAAACGCCTCGGTCCCGCCGCGAAGGACAAACTCATCTTCGGCGAAGTCTATGACGGCCGACCCGAGATGCTCGGCAAATACACCTGGCGCGCGGACTGGACCTCCAACAGCTCTCCTTCGATCGACTCGGTGCTCGACTTCGATTTCTGCTTCCGCGCCCGCGAATACCTGCGCCATGCGGGCGATTCCTACGGCTCGCCCGCCGCATTGGAAAAATCCCTGCTAACCCGCAGCGCCGACGGCCCGGACGGCAGGCCGTATTACAATCCCAACCCCGGCCCCGACGGCTTCAACGCGCGCGACAAGATGATCACATTCATCGAGAACCACGACGGCCTGAACCGCTTCCGCGTCAAGGATGTCTCCGAAATGCGCAACCGCCTCGCCCAAGGACTCGTGATGACGCTGCCCGGCATCCCATGCCTCTACTACGGCACCGAGTTCGCCATTCAGGACATGGTGGCGGAAACCGGCTGGGACAGCGAAACCGGCCGCATGACCTTCTATGCGAAAAACGGCGGTCCGAAACCCGGCGAGGTCCGCAAGTCGCCGTCATTCCGCGAGATCTCCCGACTCGCCGCGCTGCGCGCCCGCATGCCCGCGCTGCGCACCGGCCGCTTCATCCCGCTGTGGGTGGACAACGGCGAGTCGCCGGACGACGACGGCGTATTCGCCTTCGGCCGCGCCAGCGAAGATGGGGAATCGATCGCCGTGGTCGTCATCAACGCCTCGTCCGAAGACCGCGTGACCGCCGCGGGCGAATACGCGCTCACCCTGCCGGCCGATGTGAACGCCCGCGGCCGCGTGATGCGGGTGGCGCTCACCATCGGTGCCGGGAAAAACCCGGAAGTCCCGGCGGCCGATGCCTCGGGCCCGCTGTGGCTGCCGGCCCCGGCGTCGAGCCTCGTGGTTTACGAAGCCGTTGCACCCGGATCGTGAAAAAGAAGTGCCGCCAGGGAATCCGCGGCAAGTCCGGACAAACTACCGTTGCTCCGATCAAGGCCTGGCGGGGTTCGCCTGCCGGACCTCCACGGCCCCTGACGGCGCGGACAGCAAAAACCGAAGCCCGCCGGTCCGCAATCCAATTTTAAAACACAGGGGCGAAATGATCTTTGAAAAAAGGCGTTTCGCGGGCATGATATATCCCATGCGTCGGCGAGGAACCAGTTTGAAAGGCAAATTCATGTTCGCCTTGCTGGTCTCCGCCGCCTTGCCGTTCCTGATCGGACTGGCCACTTTCGAAACCACCGGTTTCCGCTACTTCCTGGAACAGCGCGGCAAGTTCCACCAATCCCAGGCCGCATACCTCGCCCGTTCGCTTGCCCAGGCTTCGGATGCCCATGGGGACGTCATCGAAACCTGGCTCTTCGCCGACTCCGCATTGCTGGAGTGGGTGAGCGCACGCGACCGCGAGATTGCCGGCATCCCGGCTTCCCAACTGGCCCGCGAAACCCGGCACATCGACGAACTCTGGCCGTCGATGCCGGATGACGATCCACAAGTGGCCCCATTGCTCCAGAATCCCGCGGCGAACAGCCTGCGGCGCTTCATGAAAATGCATCCCGTGGTGGTGGAAATTTTCGCCACGGATTCGCATGGCCGGCTGATCGCCGCCAGCGGCCGGACCAGCGATTACAACCAGGCCGACGAGGAATGGTGGTGGGAAGGCTCGGCGTTGCCACCCGGCGGCCGCTGGTCCGACATTCCGCGCTACGACTCCAGTTCGGGCACTTTCACCATGAATGTGGTATTGCCGCTTTACGACGATGACGAACTGGTGGGTGTGATCAAGCTGCTGGCGGACGTGAGTTCGATGTTTTCAAGACTCGGCGACCGGCTCGATGAAGACGGCTTGTGGAAAATCGTCATGGCGGACGGCCATGTTCTGGCAAGTTCGCGCAACGACCTCATCCCGATCGGTGAAAAAACCAGGGCTGATACGATGCGTCAGATTCTGAAAAACCATGACCACTGGTTTTTGGAACAGGACTCCAATGGCGAGGCATGGATGACCGGTGTGGCCACGCTGGCCGCTCCCGAGCCGGCGCAGACGGCCTACGTATTGTTCTCCTCCCGCCGCGACGATGCGGTGGCACCTTTGCAACGGCGGTTTCTTCAAATCGGCGCACTCGCCATCGCCGTGCTGGCGATCTGCACGCTGGTGGGATTCGGAGTGTTGCGCAAAAACATCCTCGTGCCGCTCGCCACACTCGGCCGCGCCTCGCGCATGATGACGGAGATCACCCGCCTGAAACTTCCCGGAAGCCAGAACGAGGAGGAAATCCACCGCCATTACTCGGAAGCCATCACTCACCTGAAACAGATCGAATCCATCAAGACGGGCGATGAAATCGAGGAACTCGCCGCGGATTTCGCCGAAATGAGCCTGAGCGTGATGCGCCACCAGGAGGAACTGGAAACCCGGATCGTCGCCGGCAACATGAAACCCTCCGGCTCGCCGCCCGATGACATCACTTCGCCGGCTGATAATAGGGAGTCATGACTTCCAGCACTTTTTCCAACAGCTCCTTCCCGCCGATCATGCCGGTGTGGCGGAAGGCGATTTCGCCGCCGGGCTTGATGAAGAGCGTGTGCGGCTGCGGGCCGTCCCATTCGGGGTCGAGCGCCTCGATCAGCGGATCCATTGAGGCCTCGCTGTAAAGATAGCTGTTGGTCGTGCGCCCTTCCTTTTCGAGGCCCGCCTTGAGGTGGCCGGGCAGACCGGCGTGAAACCGTTTCAGGAACGCCTCGGCTTTCGCTTTATCCTCCGGCGCGTCGGTGGAAATCGTGATCATCTCGAAAGGCCGCAGGCCCATCCGCCGCGCGACTTTCACCAGACCAGGAAACTCCTCGACGCAGGGCGCGCAGGTCGTGGACCAGACGTTGATGAGACGGTATTTGTTTGTCTCGTTGGCTCGGAGTTTCTCCACGCCGGCGGCGTCGATGGTCTCGATGGCCACCGGCAGCGAGGCCCACTTCTCGTCGTCCTTGATGACCTGCGCCTTCTTGGTGCGCCACTTGGTCGAGCAGCCGATCGGCCGGGTCACTTCCACCGGCACCGCTTTGCCGTCGAGGAGCGCGGCGACCGCGTTGCGCAGGTCGGGCGATGTCACATGCTCGTCGCCCGGGAAGCGGCTGTCGTCGATGCGGCCCTTGTAGCGCAGCTTGCGGTTTTCATCGAAGACGAAGATGTGCGGCGTGGCGAGGCAGCCGTAGGCCATCGCGGTGGTCTGGGTGTCGCCGTCGTAGAGGTAGGGAAACGGAAATCCCTGGTCGCGCGCATGGCCTTTCATTTCCTCGAAACTGTCGCCGTATTTCGAATAACCCAGTTCGTCGGGACGCAGTCCGTCGGGGTGGTTCGGATTGATCGCCACCACGCCGAAGCCGCGGTCCTTCATTTCCTGATAGAGCTTGATGAGACGCGGAAACGCGCCGTTCGAGGTCGGGCAGTGGTTCGAGGTGAACGCCACCGCCAGCACCTTGGCCTTCTTGAAGTCCCCGAGCTCCATGAACTGGTCATCGATGCCGACCAGCCTGAAATCCGGCGCCGGATCGCCAATCTTCAGCTCCTTGAATCCTTCGGGATTCTGGGCGTGGACAAGGACGCTCAAACCGGCGGCCAGTGCGAATGCGTGGACGATTTTTTTCATGATGGGGAAAGCGTGGACTCCCCGATGCGGATGATCAACACGTAAAGTGGAATGGCCGGAACGGTCACGCGTGCCAGTTCCGTTCGATCTGCTCCAGCGATCGACCCTTGGTTTCGGGCACGAAACGCATCACCACCCACACCAGCACCACACAGAACGCGGCATAGACGAAGAACGGGAATCCGTGATGAAAGCGCTCCACCAGCCAGCGGTTCTCGTCGAGCATCGGGAAGGTTTGGGAAACGATGAAGTTCGCGGTCCACAGGAAAAACGTCGCGATACCGAGCGCGCGGCCGCGCAGTTTGGTAGGGAAGATTTCCGAAAGGATCACCCAGGTCACCGGCCCCACCGAGAGCGCGAAACTGGCGATGTAGCCGAGCACGAAGAGCAGCAGCCAGCCGCCGACCGCCTGCGCCGAGGAAGCCGCGCCGATGGCGATGAGTGAAATCCCCATGCCCGCCGCGCCGGCGATCATCAAGGGCCGGCGGCCGATGCGGTCCACCGTGAGGATCGCGATCACCGTGAACAGCAGGTTCACCGCGCCGACCACCACGGTTTGCAGCAAGGCGATGTCGGTTCCGGTTCCGGCAACGGAACGGAAGATATCCGGCGCGTAGTAGAGGAACACGTTGATGCCGGTGACCTGTTGCAGCACGGCAAGCGCGATGCCCAGGATCAGCACGCCGCGCAATCCGGGGCGCAGCAGCTCGCGGAAATCCCCGCTTTCCTGCCGCAGCGCGTCCTCGATCCCGGCGATCTCGCGGTCGGCGTGATCCTCACCATCGATCCTTGCGAGAATCGCGCGCGCTTGGTCCGTGCGGCCCTTGCGGCAGAGGAAACGCGGACTTTCGGGCACGAAGAACAGGGCCGCCAGCAACACCAGCGCGGGCACCGCCTCCGATCCGAACATCCAGCGCCAGCCGGTGGTCCTCATCCATGCCTCGTCGCCAAGTCCGGAGATATGATAATTCACGAAATATACGACCAGCATCCCGAAGATGATCGCGAATTGGTTGAGCGAAACCATTCGCCCGCGAAGACGCGCCGGTGAGATCTCCGCGATATACATCGGACTGGTCATCGACGCGATGCCGACACCGAGACCGCCGACGATCCGATAGATCACGAACTCGGTGAACGTCCGTGGCAGCGCCGTGCCCAGAGCCGAGACCAGAAACAACACCGCCGCCAGCAACAGGGTGGCCTTTCGTCCGAGGCGGTCGTTCATCGGACCCGCCATGATGACTCCGGCCACGCAACCGACGAGCGCGCAGCCCGCGGCCCAGCCTTTGAGGGTGGCGTCGAGGCCGAACCATTCGCGCAACGGTTCGATGGCTCCGCTGATCACCGCGGTGTCATATCCGAAGAGCAGACCACCGAGCGTGGCCACGCCGCAGGCGAGGACGAGATAGGATTTGCCAACGGTTTGACCGGTGCTCATCGGGACACGCCATTAGAGTTGAACTCCCGGATCGCATCAACCATCGCCACCACGTTTTCCACCGGCGTGAGCGCCTGGATGTTGTGGATGGTGTTGAAGACAAAACCGCCGCCCGGAGAGAACACCTCGCAGCGCCGCAGCACTTCCGCGCGCACTTCTTCCGGCGTGCCGAAGGGCAGGGTTTTCTGCGTGTTCACTCCCCCGCCCCAGAAGGTGATGCGGTCGCCGTGGCGTTCCTTGAGGATTTCCTCGGACATGCCGCGCGCCGAACACTGCACTGGATTGAGGATGTCGAACCCGGCCTCCACGAAGTGCGGAATGAACTCCTCCACCGCGCCGCACGAGTGCTTGAAGGTCATCCAATCGGTATTCGCGTGGATCCAATCGTTCATCTTCCTGTAATGCGGCAACCACAGGTGATCGAAGGTGCCCGTGGAGCAGAAACTCGATTCCTGCGTGCCGAAATCCGTGCCGCAGACGACCACCACGTCGAGCACGTCGCCCACCGCGTCCTTGAGCAGCGCGAGGTTCTGCAGCGCGATGTCGCTCTGCCGCCGGAAAACCTCATCCACGTATTCCTGATTCACGGCTGTTGCCATATACCATTCCGCAATATCGCGGATGCCCTTGGGATGCGTGAGGAATGGAGCCGGCACGAGCGCAATGTCGCCGAGGCAGGTGCCGTTCAAATGGGTGATCACCGCGCGGTCGGTTCCTCGCAGGCGCTCGGCCTCGGCGCGCCAGTAGGCGAGATCCTCCTCGCTCATCAGCTTGAACTCCTCCAGGTTGTCGTCGGGGTTCAGGTTGTCCTCGTCGATGGGTTCCTGGCGGATGATGGTGTCGAAAAAGTAGCCGGATTTCGGCATGTGCCCGCTCGGTGGCGCGGTGGTGTCACCCTTCGGAAAAATGAAAGTGCCCTTGTCGTTTTCGAAGGTCTTGAAATGTTCGGAAACCAACAACTCCTGGCCCCAGGGAGCGCGCCACATTTTCCAGTTCTCGTTGGGAAATCCGAAAATCGTATAGCGCGGGAAAATGCTCACCACGTCCGCTCCCATGGCATCCAACAGGTCGTCCTCCACCATGCCGAGCATCTGATACGGTTCGCAGACCCTCACCGTCCGTTTCTCGAGTCCGTAATGATCGCGCAGCGCGGCCACCACGCTGCAATGAATGCCGGTGATGAACGTGCTGCCGAAATCGACCGGCACGCGGTCGGGTTGCTGGTGGCGGATGGCGGCGCGCACGCGCTCGCGGGATGTCATGGGTTTCATGGACTTGGCTTGGTGGAACGGAATCGCACCGATGTGATGAATCAAACTATCCCGCCGGGATGGGCACTTTCTTGTGCTGCGGTGCGATAGTTTGGTGATCTGGTGCGCCATGAGGCATCCCGGCTTGCCTCGATTGCCCGGGCATGTTCAAGGGACACGATGAATCCGAAAAACCTGATGGAGGAACTCGCGGCGCGCCCGCTCTGCGGCGATGGTGCGATGGGCACTTTGTTGATGGCCCGCGGCATGACCAGCGGGGCCTGCGGCATGGCATGGAACGTCGACCGTCCGGACGACGTGATGGCCATCCACACCGCCTACCGCGCGGCAGGCTCGCGCCTGATCACCACCAATTCCTTCGGCGGCTCGCGCTTCGTGCTCGACGGCCACGGCCGCGCGGACGATGTGCGCGAACTCAACCTGGCCGCCGCCCGCGTGGCGCGCGCCGCGGCGGGCGACGAAGCCTGGGTGCTCGGCGACGTGGGACCGTGCGGGGATTTCCTGGAACCGGTCGGCGATCTCACCGAGGACGAGGTGCGCGACGCCTTCCGCGAGCAGATCGATGCCTTGTTGGATGGAGGTGCGGATGCCGTGCTGGTGGAAACCATGAGCGATCCCGCGGAAATGGTGTGCGGTATTGAGGCCGCGCTTTCATGCAACCCGGACATCCCGGTAGTCGCCACCTATGCCTTCCAAAAAACCGCCAACGGCGAATTCCGCACGATGATGGGCACCACCGTGGACGAGGCGGTCCGCCGCGCGGTGGATGCCGGGGCGAAAATCGTCGGCGCGAACTGCGGTGCGGCGCTCGATCTCGATGACTACGTTTCCCTGTGCCGGGAAATCGCCGCGGCGGCGGGCGACGCGCGGGTGATCATCCAGCCGAACGCCGGAGCGCCGCAGCAGGTCGATGGCCGCACGCTCTATCTCGCGACGCCCGGGGAAATGGCGGCCACGGCCGGGCGCCTGATGGACGCGGGCGCACACATCGTCGGCGGTTGCTGCGGCACCACGCCGGAGCACCTCGCGGCCATCGCGCGCAGTGTGGCAGCTCGTGGATGAATGATCATTTCCCCGACTGCTCGCGGAACTGCCCGGGCGTTATGCCCTTCACGTCGCGGAAGACGCGGGTGAAATAACTCTGGTCGCAGAAGCCGCAGCGGTCGGCGATGACGGCGAGGGTTTCCTCAGTGTGGAGCAGTAGTTCGCAGGCGAGGTCCACGCGGCACTGGCGCAGCAGTTCGGTGAACGAGCGGCCGGTGCGCTCCTTCAACAGGTGCGAGAAATGGCTGGGAGAAATGCCCGCGTGCCGCGCCGTTTCGTCGCGCGTGATCTCGCGGTGCAGATTCTCTCTCATGAAATCCAGCGCTTTGCCGATGAGCAGCGGCGGCGTAAAATCATCCTGCCGCTGAATGGTGGAAAACAAGTGATCGAAGGCCTTGCGCAGCCAGGCGGCGAGTTGTTCGTCGTCGTCGATCGCAGCCAGCTCGGTGAGGATATGGAAATTCGTGCCGAGCACCTCGGTCTGCATGGCTCCGGCCTCGATCGCGGCGCGAGAGATCATCACCACCAGCTCCAGCAACAGGCCCTTGAGGAGATCGCTGCGTTCCTCGCCAGCGCTGTAAACATGAACCAGCACATGATTGACGATACGCATCGCCTCGCCGCGGTCGCCGCGCCGCATGGCGGCCAGCAGCGCCGGTTCCTGATAAAGATAGAACTCGCGGATCCGGTCGTATGGCCGGTGGTCGAGCAAGGGCACGGCGGGAAAGTCGTTCATGGCAGCAACAGGTGCTCGATATAACGGTCCTCGAAATCCTCGACGAGGTTCAATTCGATCACGTCCACCCGTTCGCGCAGGGTTTCCATTTCATCGAGCGTGTTGCGGTCGATGAGCGCGAGCAGCGCGCCGGCCAGCGCGGTGTTGCCGACCACGCGGACCTGCTCCGGCTTGAATCCGGGCAGGAGCCCGCAGGCGATGGCGTGGGACACGTCGAGGTGCATGCCGAAGCCACCCGCCAGATAGAGCTTTGAAATTTCCCCGGCGCGGATCCCGGCGGTTTCCAACAGGGTTTCGATTCCCGCGCCGATGGCGGCCTTGGCCTGGAGAAGCAATGCAACGTCCACCTCGCTGACGAACAAAGGATGGTTCACTCCGAGCCGCAGTCCGAGCCGTCTGTTTTCGTCGATGTAACGGTGGTTTTCCGGCAGCGTGTCCCATGCCTCCGGCAAAAAGCGACCGGCATGTCCCAACAATCCCGCCGCGCGGGCGGTGGCGAGGAAGTCGATGTAGGCGGAGCCGCAGATGCCTGAGGCGCGTGACAAGGGAACGCCGCCGATGATCTTCGAATTGATTTCAAAGGGATCGAGCGAGAGCGCGATATCGCTGACCGCGCCGTCGCGGGCGCGCGTACCGCATTTCAACCCGCTGCCTTCAAAGGCGGGGCCGGCTGCGGTGGCGCAGGCGGTGAGGATGCCAACGTGCTGCAGGACGATCTCGCCATTGGTGCCGATGTCCACCAGCAGGCTCGGCGCGGAGTCGAAGATCATGCCGGTGGCGAGCGCTCCGGCGGTGATGTCCGCGCCGATGTAACCGGCGATGGAGGGCAGCAGTTGGATCGGTGTTTCCGGCGGCATGCCATCGACCGTGAAGCCGATGTCCGATGCCGCCATCGTTCTACCTGTCAGAAAACGCGCGGTGAACGGGGCGATCCCGAGCGGCGTGGGGTCCACGCCGGCCAGCAGGTGCAGCATCGTCGTGTTGCCCGCGATGGCGCCTCCGGCGATGCGATCAAGTCCGCGCCCGGCATTCCCGCAGGCCTGGACGAGCAGCGGGACAAGGGTTTCGCAAACCACGGCAGCCTGCATTTCCGCGACGGCTTCCGGCGTGCGGCCGGCGTCGATGCGGGTCAGCACGTTGTCGCCGAAACGGATCTGCGCGTTGAAACCACCGGCGCGGGAAAGAATCTCGCCGTTGGTCAGATCCACCAACAGCACGACGACCGTGGTGGTGCCGATGTCCACGGCGAAGCCGGTGTCGCGCGATCCCCGCGGAGCGAACAACGGATCATGCGCATAAGGCACGGCGATCTCGAAAGTCTCGCCGACCTGCGGCTTGTGCTCGATGAGCGAGCGCTGCGGCACGGCGATGGTGACCGGTCCCCGCAGGCGCGCGCGGCACGCCCGCAAGGTGGCGGGTGCGGTGACGGCCGCGTTGCCCACCAGCAGCGAGCCTTCCGTTAGCACGACCTCGCAGCCGCGGCAAAGCCCGCGTTCACCGCAACGGGTGTTGAGAGGATGGCCGTGGGCGGAGAGGACCTTCGATAGAACCGCGCCCTCGGCCGCGGCACGGATTTCCACTCGTGCGCCTTCCTCCGGCTCAAGGATGATGATGCTGGGCCGGGTCACGGTTGGTTCTGTCGGAGGATATTCCCGTCCGGCGAGTGGGCCGACACCGATCCGGGCGTGACTGTTAGAAATCGTCCGTCATCCCAGTTTCCCCACAGCAAATCGCGCAACAAAGCGGGATCGCCGTGGATGCGTTCGAACCTCCAGCCGAGCGAATCGGCGCAACGTTTCGCGTAAGCCGCCTCGTCCTCCGCATCGGCGGTGCCGAGGTCGATGTAGGTGGCGGTGTCGTGCATCGCCCAGGTTTGGTTCTCCGATTCGATGAGGAACTCGACATCGTCCTCGTCGAACTGTTTGGAATACTCCTCGCGGATGTAGGCAAGCCGGTCCGGCCCCGGCACGCGCCGCGCGCGGTTCCATCCGGGCGTGTAGTAAATGCACGACGGACAGCCGCGCTGGTGCTCGGCATACCGCTCCTTGCCGCCGAGAAACACGGTGATGCAGTCGTGCGCCCGCGGCAGCACATAAGGATGCCGCCCGGCGCGCAGACCCGCCGTGCCGAGGCCGCAGAGGCCGTAGGCGAGCACCACCGCGTCGATGTCGTCGCGGGCGTCGAGCGAATCCAGCTCCGCCTGGAGCTTCGCGCGCAGCTCGTCCGGGCGGTCGTGCAGGGCGATTTCGTAATACCGCGTCTCGACAATGTGCGGCGCGTCCTCCGCCAGCAGCGCGATCTCGCGCTCGAAGACGGAGCAGGCAAGCAGTGCGATTCTCGGAGCCATGGCGTGATACTGAAACAGCAATGCTTCATGCTCTCACCATTCCCAAGCAAAATCAGAGCATAATCCCTCCTGTCCGCATGGGACCAAGAGCGGGCCGTGCCCTTGCTTGAGCAAGAATTGCAACCGAATCATCGATTTACGCTGAGACGCCAGGGGGGTTGAATTGGTCCGATTGCCTGTCATGAACCACGTCGAACGTTTCCGGGCCGTGATGAACTTCGAACCGGTGGACCGCCTGCCGCGCTGGGAGTGGGCGATGTGGTGGGACAAGACGATCGAGCGCTGGCACGGCGAGGGATTGCCGGGAAAACATCATTTCAGCCAGGTGTTCGATATCGCGCGTTACTTCGGTCTCGATCCCTATCAGCAGTTCTGGTTCAGCACCACCGACCCGACCATCGCCGCCACCCAGCATCATGTGGAGGGCATGGTTTCCAACATGGATGACTACCTCCGGGTGCGGCCGCAATTGTTTCCCGATCATGGGGCGTCGATCCATCAAATGGCGGAATGGGCGGAGCGGCAGCACCGCGGCGAAGTGGTGGTGTGGGCGACCATCGAGGGGTTTTTCTGGTTTCCGCGGACACTGATGGGATTCGAGAAGATGATGTATGCCTACGAGGACGAGCCGGAACTGCTTCATCTCATCAACGAGGACCTGCTCGCCTTCAATTTTCGTTTGCTCGACCAGATGCTGGAAGTATGCGTGCCGACATTCATGACAATCGCCGAGGACATGTCCTATAACTCCGGGCCGATGATATCGAAGCGCACCTTCGATGAATTCGTCGCGCCGTATTACCAAAAGCTCGTCCCGCGCCTCCAGGAGCATGACATCCCGTTGATCATGGATACGGACGGCGATGTGACGATGCTGGTGCCATGGCTGCAGGAACACGGCGTCAGGGGCGTGCTTCCCCTCGAACGGCAAGCCGGCGTGGACGGCTCGAAACTCAGGCAACAGTATCCCGACTTTTTCTTCATCGGCCATTTCGACAAGATGACAATGCCCCGCGGCAAGGAGGCGATGCGCGCGGAGTTCGAGCGGCTGGTTCCCCTGATGAAATCAGGCGGTTTCATCCCCAGCGTGGACCATCAGACGCCGCCGGGGGTTTCGTTGGAACAATACCGCTCCTACCTCGGACTGCTGGATGAATTCACCAGCCTTTGAGAAACTCCTCCACCTTCGCCATGATGGCCCGCTCGCGGCCCGGGACGCTGAGCACGTCGCACTCGCTGCCGAGGATGAACGGATGTCCGGCCTCCTGCATGCGGCGTGACAATTCGTCGGAAAGCTCCCGCACTTTGGCCATACTCACCAATTCGTCCGAGTAGAATTGTTTGGTCGGCAGGTTGCCGTAAAGCACGGTGGTTTTCGATACCAGCGCCGCGTCCTCCCACAACCGGCGCGAGCAGCCGAGGCTGATCATCGCCGGATCAAGGCCGGCGAAACGGCGGACCATGCCGTCGGTGAGTTCGCCGCAGTCGTGGAATATGAGGTCCACCCCGGCGGCGGAAAGTTGATCGCGGACTTGGTGGTTGAGGGCCATCACGTAGCGGTCGAAGCACTCATAACTTTGCTCCAACTGGTTGGGCGAGAAATAGACCTTGTTGGCGGCGGGCTCGCAGAGAATGACGGCTTTCGCTCCGGCTTGGATCTGCGCGTCGAGGTAGGTGCGGATGATTTTCGATGAAAACTCGAGCAGCCGCTCAAACAAACCCACCTCCTCGTCGTCATCGGCGCTCACGCCGGTGCCCGCCATGAAGACAGGGGTGATGGGATCGCTGATCAGCTTGGTCATCAGGGAAAACGGCCCGATGCCCATGCCCACGGGCAGCAGTTCGGTTTCCTCCGCGATGTATTGGATCGCTTCGCAAACGGCTTCCATCCTGCGGCTGAGCGGAATGTCCCGATCCTCGCCGGGCGTTTCCGTGAAGTGATAGGTGTCGATTTCCGCGGGAGCGATGCCGCGGGCCAGCAGCAGCGCTTCCTTTTCCAGCTTCAGGTCCATCAGCGGTATGGCCAACGGGCAGCGGAAACGACGCGCGGTTTCCTCGATGACACCGCCAAGACGCCGCCCGTCCTGCGGGATGATCTCGTGATCGGCATGCTCGTGAAGCACGAGATGGGTGCCGATGGGCATCTTCAATCCGGATGCGGCGAGATCGAGATAATACTGGCGGTCCATCGCAATGCGGGTGATCAGCTTCTCAGCAGCGCCATCGCGGCGTCCACCGCGCTGCCCGCGTCCGAGGCATAACCGTCGGCACCGATTTCCATGGCATACTCGCGGGTGATGGGCGCGCCGCCGATCATGATCTTGGGCGAAAGGCCCGCCTCGCGGATGGCTTTCACGGTTTCCCGCATGGAGGGCATGGTGGTGGTCAGAAGCGCCGAGAGTCCGACGAGCCGCGCGTTGTTATCGCGGATGGCCTCGACGAATTTCGCGGGTGGAACGTTCACGCCGAGATCGATGACATCGATGTTCGCGCCCTTCCACATCATCGCGACGAGGTTCTTGCCGATGTCATGGAGATCGCCCTCGACAGTGCCGATGACGGCGTTGAACTCGGGTTTCACGCCGGCCTCGACGAGCATCGGTTCGAGGATCTTGAGCGCCTCCTTCATCGCGCGGGCGGCGATGAGCATTTCCGGGACGAAGATCTCGTTGTTCTTGAATTTCTCGCCGACCACCGCCATGGCCGGAACCAGGCGATTTTCCACGATGAACTGCGCGCTTTCGCCCGCGGCGATGCAGGCCTCGACGAGTTCGGGGACTTCCTTGCGTTTGCCGGCGATCACCGCCGCGCCCAGTGGATGGGTGTCACTCATGATGCGGCCAGCCTAATGACCCGTCCGGGGCCGGTCTTGTGATCTGGTGCGTTTGTTTGGTGAGCGTGTGCGGTTTGCTTGTGACCGCGGATGGCACGGGATAGACGCCGGTTGATCTCATGAACGGATATCAGCGCTACATGGCCACACTCGAGGGAGGAGCGGTGGATTTCCCGGCCCGCACGCCGATCCTGATGCAGTTCGTCGCCGAGTTCATCGGCTCGGATTACGCCGCCTTCGCCTCGGACCACCGGGTGCTTGTGGAGGCCAACGTGGCCTGCGCCCGCGAGTTCGGCATCGACCAGCTCAGTTGCATTTCGGATCCTTATCGTGAAACACACGGCTTCGGATCGAAGATCACTTATGTGAAAACCGGCCCGCCGCACAGCACTCATCCGTTGCAGGAAACCCAGGATCTCTCGGTGCTTTCCGTTCCCGATCCACATCACTCGGAGCGCATGCTCGACCGCGTCAAGGCCGCCGAACTCTATCACCGGCACCATCACGGCGAGTATTCGATACTCGGGTGGGTCGAAGGTCCTGCCGCGGAAGCCGCCGACTTGCGCGACCTCTCTCCTTTTCTCATCGACTTGCTGGACGACGAGCCGTTCGCCTGTGAATTGATGGACCTCTGCACGGAGACTGCGATCCGCTTCGCCCGCGCGCAACTTGACGCGGGGGCCGACACCATCGGAATCGGCGACGCCATCGCCAGCCAGGTCGGTCCGGATACCTATGAGGAACTGATCCAGCCGCGGGAGAAACGCCTCGTTCAGGCGATCCGGGCGATGGGAGGAAAGGTGAAACTCCACATCTGCGGCGACATCACGCATCTCCTCCCGGGCATCGCCGACCTGGGTGTGGATGTGCTCGACGTCGATCACATGGTCGATCTCGCCACCGTTCGCACCGTGCTGGGTTCCAAGGTCACCCTTGCGGGAAACATGGACCCGGTGGCCGTCGTCCGAAACGGCACTCCTGATTCGATTCGCGGAGCGGTGCGGCGTGCCATGCGGGAAGCCGGTAGTCCCTGGCTTGTGAATGCCGGCTGTGAAATCCCTTCAGGCACGCCGCGGGAGAACCTGATGGCGCTCTGCGAGCCCGTCGACACTCCGGAAGCGGATGATCGCCGTGGCATGCGTCATCTTGACGGTCATGGACGATCTCTGGAATGAATCGGCAAATGATGATCGTATCCAACCATCACCATGATGATTCGATATACCATTCCCATACTTTTGACATCTTTGGTCATTGCCTCCGCAGCGGCGGCTGATGAATTCGCAAGCGGAACCGCGGCAGCACATCGGTTCGCATTGGTCGGGAGCGACAATGCGGCGGACATATTCGTGGCGAATGAGGATTGGAAAGTGGCGCGCATCGCAGCTGGCGACCTGGCACTCGATGTCGAGCGCGTGACCGGCCGCAAACCAGCGGTGAAACACGACGGCGCCGGGCTTTCGGAAAACGCCGTTCTAGTCGGCACCATCGGCCGCAGTCCGGTGATCGACGGACTGATCGCCGCGAAGCGGCTTGAGGTGACAGACATCGCGGGAAAGTGGGAGACGTTCGTGATCGCCACCGTCAAAGATCCGCTTCCGGGCGTGCAACGCGGTCTGGTGATCGCCGGCAGCGACCGCCGCGGCACGGCCTACGGAGTGTATGAATTGTCGCGCCGCATCGGCGTATCGCCGTGGTATTGGTGGGCGGATGTCACGCCGAAGCGCCGCGTTGAACTGCATGTTGCAACGGAACGCGTTCAGGTCGGCCCGCCGGCGGTGAAATACCGCGGGATTTTCATCAACGACGAGATGTGGGGCATCCGGCCGTGGGCCCAGGGCACCTTCGCGCCGGAGGAAGGCAAGGGACTCGGGCCGAAGACCCACGCGAAAATCTTCGAACTCCTGCTGCGCCTGCGTGCAAACCACCTGTGGCCCGCGATGCATCTGCACACCATTCCGTTCAACACTTACCCGGAAAACAAACAAGTCGCTGACGACTACGCGATCGTCATGGGTTCCAGCCACATCGAGCCGATGTTGCGCAACAACATGACGCACGCGGAATGGGACCGCGAGGATGGCGGCGAGTGGAACTATCAGACGAACCGCGATGCGATCCAGCGTTATTGGGAGCGGCGTGTCGTGGAAAACGGGCGCTTTGAAAACGTATACACGCTGGGCATGCGCGGCAAGGACGACGAACCGATGTATGGCAATCTCACCAAACCGCAGCAGATCGCATTGTTGGAGCGCATTTTCGGCGACCAGCGGGAGATTCTGGCGAAACATGTGAATTCCGACGTCGGAAAAGTGCCGCAGGTGTTCATTCCCTACACCGAAGTCCTCGGTCTCTACGATGCCGGCATGAAGGTTCCCGAAGACGTGACAATCTGCTGGCCGGACGACAATTTCGGCTATATCCGCCGCCTGCCAACCGCGGAGGAAAGGAAGCGCCCCGGCGGATCGGGAATCTATTATCACATCCAGTGGATCAACGGCGCGACCAGCGCCTACCCGTGGCTCAACACGATGCCGCTCACGCTGATGGCCACCGAAATGACCAAGGCATGGCAACACGGCGCGGACCGCCTGTGGGTGCTCAACGTCGGCGACATCAAACCGGGCGAACTCGGCATGGAATACTTCCTCGACATGGCATGGAACCCGGAACGCCGGAAACCGGAAGCGGTGCGCGATTTCCTCGTCGAGTGGGCGAAGCGGGACATCGGCCACGAACACGCCGCGGACATCGCGGACATCATGATGGAATACTTCCAGCTCGGCTTCACCCGCCGGCCGGAGCATCTGGTGCAGTTCCGGGCGGGGCAGTCGCTGCAATACTCCTGGTTCAGCCACGATCTCCACAACGACGAGGCCGGACGGCGGCTGGAAAGTTATGCCGACATCGCCCGCCGCGCGCGGGAGATCCACCAAGGACTGCCGAATGAACGCGCCGACGCGTTTTTCCAACTGGTGCTCTACCCGGTGGAATGCGCCTGGCTGATGAACGAAAAAATCATCTGCGCCGACAAGAGCATGCGCCACGCCACTCAAGGACGCGCCACCGCGCGCGACTACGCGAAACGTGCACGCGCCGCCGCGGAGCGCATCATCGAACTCACCGATCACTACAACCACGGGCTCGTCACCGCGGGCGACAAGTGGCGTTACATGATGACCTGGTCGGCGGGGCCGTGGGGCAGCCAGCGGCACCAGTTCGAAATGCCGCCGCTGAGCGATTATGAGGGTGTCGGCCCTCCGACATTGCATGTGTTCCCGGAAGGCGGCAACAGCGCGGAACTCGCGGACCTGAGCGTGTTCACACAGGGCCGCCGCTTCATCGACCTGTCGAATACCGGCAAGGGCCAAATCGATTGGATAGCCACCGCCTCGCAGCCGTGGCTGAAAATCGAGCCCGCGTCAGGCAAGTTCACCACGGGAGAACGGCTCTGGGTGAGTGTCGATTGGGACAAGGTCCCTACAGGCGACGATCTCAGTGCCGCCATCGAATTCGAAAGCAACGGCGGCAACGCCAGCGTCACGGTGCCCGTATTCAAACCTTCATCTCCCTCACGCGGCGAAATCAGCGGCTATGTCGAAAGCCACGGCCATGTCAGCATGGAGGCCGAGCATTTCACACGCCACATCGACCGCGACGGCGCGGGCTGGAAGGTCGTCGACGGCCTCGGCCGCAGCGGTGACTCGGTGGTGGTGTTTCCCACAACCATCGCCAGCCGGACCGAAACCGATGCCATCCTCGCCCACAGCCCGGCTCTGGAATATGACATGTATCTGTTTCATGCAGGGGAGGTGGAACTGCATGTGGACTGCCTGCCCACCCTGCCGCCATCTCCCGGCCGCGGCGCGCGCCTTGCGGTGAGCCTTGACGACGGCGAACCGGTCATTTTGAGCAAACAAACCAATGATATCCCCACCGGCACCCTGGCCAATCTGCGGCGCTGGACGACCCATCTCCGCATCGATAAACCCGGCAAACACACGCTGACCGTGTGGATGGTCGATCCGGGAGTGATCATCGACCGCATCGCGCTTCACACCGCAAAACCCGGATACTCATATCTCGGCCCGCCGGAATCGTTCCGGAGGTGAGAGACCGCGCATCCCTATTATTGGCGGTATTTCCGCTTGAAGGAAATGGCGGCGGCGGAGCGGGAGATGACACCCTGAAGATAGGCAACCTCCTCGGAATCCATGTTGTGCTCGACGGTCTGGAGTTTTTCCTTGGCCCTCTGGATGGCCTCTTCCGCACTTTGCTCGTCGACCTCATCCTCTCCCAAGGCCATGTCAGTGAGCACGGTGACCTTGGTCTGTGTGACCTCGGCGAAACCGGAACCCACGGCCATGGTGACCACCTGGCCGTTGTGCAGATACCTCAACTCGCCCGGTTTGAGCGCGGTGACCAAGCCCGCGTGCATCGGCAGCACGCCGATTTCACCCTCCGCTCCCGGCAGATAGACGTTGTCCACGGCGTCCGAAAACACCTTTTTTTCGGGAGTTACGATATCGAGCTGCAGGGGCATGGGAAGTTTTCAGTTGGAAGTTTTCAGTTTTCAGTGAAGAGGCCCAAGTTTGAAAAAACTTTACTGAAAACCAAACACTGAACACTAGCAAACTTCGAATCAGTCACGCGAGACGGAATCGATGCTGCCTTTCATGTAGAAGTTGCCTTCGGGGACGTCGTCCCATTTGCCGTCGAGGATTTCGGCGAAGCCCTTGACGGTGTCCTCGATGGTGCAGAGCACGCCGGGGACGTTGGTGAAGACCTCGGCGACGTGGAACGGCTGGGTGAGGAAGCGCTGGATCTTGCGGGCGCGGAACACCGCGAGCTTGTCTTCGTCGGAAAGCTCGTCCATTCCGAGAATGGCGATGATGTCCTGCAGGTCCTTGTAGCGCTGGAGCGTCTGCTGCACGCCGCGTGCCACGCGGTAGTGTTCCTCGCCGACGACATCCGGCGCGAGCGCCTTCGAAGTGGAGGCCAACGGATCCACGGCGGGAAACAGCGCCTGCTCGGCGAGCGAGCGCTCAAGCACGACGGTCGCATCCAAGTGGGCGAAGGTGTTGGCGGGCGCGGGGTCGGTGAGGTCGTCCGCCGGCACGTAAACCGCCTGCAGCGAGGTGATCGATCCCTTGTTGGTGGAAGTGATGCGCTCCTGCAGGCCGGCCATTTCCTCGGACAGCGTCGGCTGGTAACCCACGGCGGACGGCGTGCGGCCGAGCAGTGCGGACACTTCGGAACCGGCTTGGGAGAAACGGAAGATGTTGTCCACGAAGAGCAGCACGTCCTGGTTCGCTTCGTCGCGGAAGTGCTCGGCCATGGTCAGCGCGGAGAGCGCCACGCGGAGACGCGCGCCTGGCGGCTCGTTCATCTGGCCGTAGCAAAGAGCCACCTTCGAGCCATCGGCGAGCACCGGGTTGCCGCGCTCGTCGCGCTTGGGATGGCCGTGCTCGTCCTTCTCGGTGGCGATGACGCCGGACTCGATCATTTCCCAGTAAAGGTCATTGCCCTCGCGGGTGCGCTCACCCACCCCGGCGAACACGGAGTAACCGCCGTGCGCCTTGGCGATGTTGTTGATGAGCTCCATGATGACGACGGTCTTGCCGACGCCGGCGCCACCGAACATCCCGGCCTTGCCGCCCTTGAGCAGCGGGCAGATCAGGTCGATCACCTTGATGCCGGTGGGCAGGATCTCCGCGGTGGCGGATTGTTCGGTGAGTGTGGGTGCCGGGCGGTGGATCGGCGAGCGGAGATCGGGATCCGGGATCGGTTTGTTTTCGTCAACCAGGTCGCCGGTGACGTTGAAAATGCGGCCGAGCACTTGCGGGCCCACGGGCACGGAGATCGGCTTGCCGGTGTCTGCGAGTTTCATGCCGCGCTTGAGACCGTCGGTGGTGGACATCGCAACCGCGCGCACCCAGCCGTCGCCCAGGTGTTGCTGCACTTCGAGCACCAGCTTGGTTTCCACGTCGTTGAGCGTGTAGTGCACTTCGAGCGCGTTGAAGATTTCCGGCAGTTTGGCGGCCTGCGAGAAATCGGCATCCACGACGGCGCCGATGATCTGGACGATGGTTCCTTGGTTGCTCATGGTGGGGAAAGTTTGCTAGTTGGAAGTTTTCAGTTATCAGGGAAAAGATGCGATTTCTGCCAGCAGCCTGTTTCCGGTCTTCTCTGAAAACTGAAAACTGAACACCAGCAAACTCATTGGCTATTCCATCGCCTTCATCGCGGTGGTGATTTCAAGCAGCTCGGCGGTGATGGCGCCCTGGCGCAGCTTGTTGTATTCGAGGGTGAGTTCCTTGATGAATTTGTTCGCGTTGTCGGTGGCGGACTTCATGGCGACCATCCGTGCGGAGTGCTCCGAGGCGCGGGATTCGAGGTGGGCCTGGAAGACCTCGTAGTTGACATACAGCGGGAGGATGGAGGCGAGCACTTCGGCCGGGCTGGGCTCGAAGATGTAGTCGCGGATCGGATCCTTGCTGTGCGCTTCCACCGAAAAGCCGCTGCCCACCTCCTCGAATGCCTGCTCCTCGCCTTCGCGGTGGCCCTGGACCGGCAGCAGCGTCACCACCTCGGGCTCCTGGCGCAGGGTGTTGACGAAGGAGGTGAAGGCGATGGAAACCTTGTCGTAATTGCCTTCCAGGAACTGGCCGCTCAGGAAGCGCGCGATCGGCCGGGTCTGCGAGAACGGAACGGGGTCGCGCACGGTGAAATCCGCGATGACTTTCCTGCCGAGCTTCTCCAGCATGATGCGCAACTTGCGGCCGACCGTGACGAAGTCGGTGTCGGGAGAGGTGTGGGCGCGCAGTTTGCGGGCGAGGTTGGTGTTGAGCGGTCCGCAGAGGCCCTTGTCGGTGGAAATCACCAGACACAACTGGCGGCCGCCGGCACGTTTCTCCAGCAGCGGGTGGGATTCCTCGCTGAAGTTCTTCCGCATGTCGAAAAGCATCTGCGTGAGATGATCGGCGTAGTCGCGGCCCGCCATCGCCTGGTCCTGCGCCTTCTTCATCTTGGCCGCGGCCACAAGCTGCATCGCGCGGGTGATTTGCGCGGTGTTCTTGACCGATTTGATGCGGCGGCGGATGTCGCGGAGGTTGGCCATGCTGGTTTAAGGGATATTGGGGATTGGATATTTGATAATCAGGGGAGGGCTGGCGCGCTTCGCATTTAATTAATTATCCCAATTTCAAATCAACTAATGTCTTTTCTTCACTTCCATGACTTCTTGAAGTCCTCGACCGCCTGCTTGAGGGCGTCCACCATGGCGGCGTCCTTCTTGAGATCGGGCTTTTCGTTGCGGATCCGGTCGAGCAGCTCGCCCTTGCGGGTGCTGAAGAACTCGCCCATCGCGGCCTGGAAGCGCTTCACGTCGGTCACCGCGACATCGTCGAAGTAGCCGTTCTGCATCGCGAACAGATAAACGGCCTCCATTTCCATGCCCAGCGGGCTGTATTGGTTCTGCTTGAACAGCTCGACGATGCGCGCTCCGCGGTCGAGTTTCTTCTTGGTGGAGGCATCGAGGTCGGAGCCGAACTGGGCGAAAGCCTGCAGCTCGCGGAACTGCGCGAGGTCGAGCTTGGTGGTGCCGGCCACCGACTTGATCGTCTTGGTTTGGGCGGCGGAACCGACGCGCGACACCGAGAGACCCACCGAAATCGCGGGGCGGATGCCCTGATAGAAAAGGTCGGTTTCCAGATAGATCTGGCCGTCGGTGATGGAAATCACGTTGGTCGGGATGTAGGCGGAAACGTCGCCGGCCTGGGTTTCGATGATCGGCAGCGCGGTGAGCGAACCACCACCGGCGGCCTCTGACAGGCGGGCCGAGCGTTCGAGCAGGCGGCTGTGGAGATAGAACACGTCGCCCGGATACGCCTCGCGGCCGGACGGGCGGCGCAGCACCAGCGAGACCTGGCGGTAGGCGACGGCGTGCTTCGAGAGGTCGTCGAACACGATCAGCACGTCCTTGCCCTGGTCCATGAGGTATTCGGCGATGGCACAGCCGGCGTAGGGAGCGAGGTATTGCATCGCGGCCGCGTCCGAAGCGGATGCGGAAACGATGGTGGTGTATTCCATCGCGCCGGCGTCCTCGAGCGTCTTGTGGATGCGGGCGACGTTGGAGAGCTTCTGGCCGATGGCGACGTAGATGCAGTAAAGCGGCTTGTGGTTCTGCAGCTTGCCCTGCTCGGCGGCCTTGTTCTGCTGCGCCTGGGAAATGATGGTGTCCACCGCGATGGTGGTCTTGCCGGTGGAACGGTCGCCGATGATCAACTCGCGCTGGCCGCGGCCAATCGGGATCATGGCATCGATCGACATGATGCCGGTCTGCACCGGGACGGAAACCGACTTCCGCTTGATGATGCCGGGCGCGATTTTCTCCATCGGGTAGCGGGCGGCGGCGGCGATGGCGCCCTTGCCGTCGATGGGCTCGCCGAGCGCGTTGACCACGCGGCCAAGAACCGCTTCGCCGACCGGCACCGAGAGCAGCTTGCCGGTGGTGCGGCACTGGGAGCCTTCGGTCACCGCGGCGTAGTCACCGAGCAGCACGACGCCGACTTCGCTTTCCTCAAGGTTGAGGGCCATGCCGGTGACGCCGCCACCGAACTCGATCATCTCATTGAGCATGACGTCGGAGAGTCCTTCGACCTTGGCCACGCCGTCGCCGACGACGCGGACGGTGCCGACATTGGATTTTTCGACGGAAGTGGCGATGCCGGCGATTTGCTGTTCGATTTCCTGGAGGATGCTGCTCATGGGAGAGTTGGGCTGGATGAAGGATTCAGGTGGTCGGTGAAACGGGGTATCAGAAAGCGGCGGAGAGGCGGTCGAGGCGGCCGCGGACGGAACCGTCGAGCACGTCGTTGCCCACGCGCATGCGAAGGCCGCCGATGAGTTCCGTAGTGATGCGGTATTCGATCAGAAGGTCCGGGCCATATTGCGCGGCAAGACCGGCGGCGACCCGCTGGCGGGTGGGTCCGTCAAGCTCGACGGCGCTTTCGACGGTCACCTTGCGCCGCTCGACCTCGAGGCGGGTCAGGCGCTGGATCGCGGCAAGGATGGCGCGGTATTCGCGCGGTTTGGACTGCACCAGGCGCGCCACGACGTCGCGCAGCTTCGCTTCGTCCAAGCGTCCGCCGGCAAGGCAGAGACCGAACAGGCGGCGGGCGGTGGTGGCGGCGGTTTTGGAAACTTTCATGGTCGTGGCTGGCCGGACGAAAATCAGGCTTCAACCTTGGACAGCGCGTCCTCGTTGATGCGCTTCTGGTCATCCGGGGTGAGCACCTTGCCGGTGACCTGCGCGGTGGTGGCGGCGACGAGGCGGCCGAACTCGCGCTTGAGTTCCGAACTGAGGCGCTCGCGGTCGGCCTGCGCGGCGGCTTCCGCCTTGGTGAGAATCTGCTGGGCCTGTGCGATCGCCTCCTGCGCTTTCTGCTCACTGAAGGCGTGGGCCCCCTCCTTGGCTTCGTTGATGAGCCGGATCGCCTCCTCGTTGGCCTTTTCGATGGCGGCCTTGGTGGTCTGCTCGCTTTCGGCGAGTTGTTTCTCGATGCGCTTCAGTTTCTCCTCGCCCTCGGCAATCCGCTGGCGGCGCTGCTCCAGCATCTGCTGGATGGGGCCGAAGGCGAATTTCTTGAGAACCAGGAACACAATGATGACGTTGACCACTTGGGCGGTGAGCAGGGCACCGTGAACTTTGAACGGAGCAAGCGGTCCACCCGCTTCGGCGGCTGCGGCGGCAAGGTATGTCATCATGGCTGAGGTGGGAGTGAAGTGCGGAAGAAAACTGGGCCCGGCGGCGAACCGATGTCCACCGCCGGGCTTCGGGGATTCTTATTCGAGGCCGGCGGCGAAGGTCGAGAGAATGAAGAGACCTTCCATGAGCGCGGCCAGAATGATCGAGATCACCAGGATCGGAGTGGCGGCTCCGGGATTGCGGCCGGTGGCCTCGGCGGCTTTGAAACCGAGCAGGCCGATGCCGATGGCGGCTCCAAGGGCGGCGAAGCCGACTGCGAATGCTTTGTTGAATTCCATGATGTGGTGTTGGTTTGTGTTTTCGGTTGTCAGCACCCCCCACGGTCTTTGCCATGGTCCGGGCACCGAGAGGGGTCAATGGTGCTCTTCGCCGTGGTCGCAGATGAGCTTGATGAAAATGGCGCAGAGCAGGGTGAAGACGAGCGCCTGCACGAAGCCGACGAGGAGTTCGACGAACATGAAAGGCAGCGCGGGCGCGAACGAAAACGGCGCGGGAGCCAGGGCCATCAGTTTTTCCAGCGTTTGCTCGCCACCGTAGATGTTGCCGTAAAGACGGAAGGTCAGCGCCACCGGCCGGATCATGATGGAGATCACCTCCAGCACGCCCACGAAAAGGAACACCGGCACCATCATCACCATCATCAATCCCTTGAAACTGCCTTTGGGAGCGAAGATGTGCGCCATGAAGCCCTTCAAGCCGTTCTCGCTGATCGCCCAGTAGAACCAGAGCACTGCAAACAAGAGCGCCATCGCGGCGGTCATGTTGAGATCCGCGTTGCCGCCACGCAGGAACGGGATGTAATGCACATGCCCGTCCTGCATCACATTGCGCCCGACGGTGCCGACCCCCGGGAACAGCCCGAGGTAGTTGACTGTGATGATCATGAAGAAAATCGAACCGAGGAACCAGAAGGTGCGCTTGACCATGTGGTGGCCGATCAAACCTTCGAGGAAAGTGTAGAGGGACTCCACCATCCACTCGGCAAGGTTCTGGAGACCCGAAGGCACCAAGGCCATGCGCTTGGTCGCCATTTTGCTGAAGAAGATGATGATCAACGTCGCGATCCAGGACATCACCATCGAGTTGGTGATCGGCAGGCCATCCCAGATCGGCTCCGCGTAGAGCGGCATCACGTGCCCTTCGCCAGCGGCGTGCGCGGCCGGGGCGAGCCCGGTCAACATGACAATCGGAATGATGGCGGATAGACGCATGGAAAAATCGATCTGGCGCGAAGCGCGGGGGTTTTAATGGCGCTCGCCCGCACCGCAAGCCAATTTCTCAAAAAAACATTTCCCGCCGGAGTCCGGAAATATGCGGCTTTTCGCTTGCCAAGGCAATCCCCCGCCAGCACAAACTCCCGCTGCCATGAACAAAGCTGAACTCATCGAATCCATCCAAGCCGCCCTCGGCCCGGAAGCCACCAAACGCGCCGCCGACGAAGCTCTCGACGCCGTGCTCAATTCCATCATCAAGGGCGTTCAAAAAGACAAGAAGGTCCAGATCATCGGATTCGGCACCTTCGAAGTGAAACAACGCGCCGCCCGCACCGGTCGCAATCCGAAGACCGGCGAGACCATGCAGATCGCGGCCTCCACCTCGGTGGGCTTCAAGCCCTCTTCCGCTCTCAAGGAAGCTGTTTGATCCCGCCGCCGTATTTCACCGGCCGCCGTTCCGCCCCGCGGCGCGAACTACGCGGCCTCATCAGCCCCGGCCATTTCCGGCCGGGGTTTTTTCACGCCAGCCGCCCGGTTTTTCCCCAGCCCCATGAAACCCCGCATCACCCTCGCCGAAGCATCGCTGCCGGAAGGCGGCACCATCTCGCTCCAGGAACACGACGGACGCCTGTCCCTGGTCATTCACGGCCAACAAATCTGCGGACCCGCCACACGCGCCGTCGAAGAAGAACTCGCGCGTCTTGCATGCGCCCCGTTCCGCCCCGCGCGCCAACCCAAACTCTGGTTCGCCGGCCTCGGACTCGGCCATCCGCTCAACGCCGCCGCCGCCGAACTCAAACAAAAACGCGCCACCTTCATCATCGCCGAGCCGCTAGCCGCCCTGCGCGAGTGGCACGACCGCCACATCCCGGAAAGCCCGATACACACGGAATCCCGCGTCGTGTTCGAAAATTCCTGCGACGCCGCCACGCTCGCCCGCCACGCCGGATCACTGCACGCGGTGCTGATTCACATGGACGTCGCGCCAGCCGCGCAAAGGAACCGGCCATGGACGGACGATCCGCGCTGGATCGCCGCGGCCTACGATGCGCTCCAGCCCGGCGGCTTGCTGGCCGTCGCCGCATCGCGCCCGACCGCAGGCCTCAGACGCCGCCTGCTGCGCGCCGGATTCGAGGTGGCGGAGTATCAGACACCCGTTTCGCCCCATGCCAAGAAGCCGCGCCTCGCACCGATCTGGCTGGCCCGCAAGCGCCGTGGCTCCCAAGTCACCGGTTGACCGGCAAGGGTTTCCAGTGCATGATCTGCCGCCCATGAACATCAGGATTTGCAAATCATCGCTCCGGCTCACGGCGCTCTCCCTGCCGTGCTTGATGGCACTGAACTCCTGCGTCCCCTCCGGTCCGCGGGACTCAGGCTACATGTCCGGTGTCGGCCGGCCGGTGGTCCGCCAGGTCTCCAACGGCCCGCATCATCCGCCGCCGGCGATCCACGATGACATTTCATATTGGGAAGGCGACGGCGTTCAGGGCAGCCCGCTCATCCGCATCAACATCCGCCAACAGAAAGCGTATTTCTACAAAGGCGGCCAACTGGTCGGCGTCTCGCTCATCTCCAGCGGCAAGGAAGACAAGGGCACCCCGCCCGGCCGCTACAAGATCACCGAAAAAAGCAAGGACCACCGCTCCAACCTCTACGGCGTTTTCAAGGACAAGGCCACCGGAGAAACCATCAACGACAGCGTGGACATCCGCAAGGATCCGGTCCCGCCCGGCGCCTACTTCGTCGCCGCGCCGATGCCCAATTTCCTGCGCTTCAACGGCGCGATCGGCATGCACACCGGATACCTGCCCGGCTACCCCGCCTCCAGCGGCTGCATCCGCATGCCGCACCAGATGGCCGAAAAATTCTTCGCAAACGTCGAACTCGGCACCCCCGTTGTCGTCGAGTGATGATGCGCACCGCCGCCGTGCTGTTCGACTTCGACGGCGTGCTCGTCGATACCGAGTGGGCGATCTATCAGGCATGGCGGCGCACCTTCGAGGCGCACGAGCACGACCTGCCGCTGGAAATCTACACCCGCTGCATCGGCTCGGATTTCCAAAGCTGGTCGCCGAAAACGCACCTGGAGGATCTCACCGGCCTCGCCTTCGACTGGCACGACCTCGACGCCCGCCGCCAGATCGAGATCCGCGCCGAACTCGATGGTGCCGGTCCCATGCCCGGCGTCCGCGGCCTGCTGGAAAAACTGCCCGACCGCGGCCTGCCTGCGGCCGTCGTTTCCAGTTCCTCACACCAGTGGGTGGACGGCTGGTTGGAAAAACTCGGACTCCTCCACCATTTCCACGCCACCGTCTGCCGCGGCGATGCGCCCCGCATCAAGCCCGCGCCCGACCTTTTCCTAGCCGCCGCCGGGCGCCTCGCCGTGGAGCCGCGCGAGTGTCTCGTGATCGAGGATTCACTCAACGGCCTCAGCGCCGCCAAGGCCGCCGGCATGCAGGTCTGGATCGTCCCCAACCGCGTGACCCGCGGGCTCGATTTCTCCGCCGCCGACCGCATCTTCTCCTCGCTGGAGGAATGCGCCGCGGTCCGGCCGTTTTGTTAGATCGGCTCACAGCCCGCGCGGGTGCCGCATCACGTGGCCGCGGCTCTGGCGCGTCTCGGGCTTCCAGCGCGGACCGGTCCGCGCTCCGGGACCGCCGGTGTCCAGCCGCAGTCCGGCGATCGTTAGAAACACGTGACCCTTGCGCACATACACGGTGATCCATCGCCCCTCGCCCTTTTTGCCATAACGGAAATAGCCGCTCGAAGGCATCGAACCGCGCAGCAGCCCGGCCTCCCGCAGCACATAGGAAACCGTGCCCGAGCAATCGTAGCCGCTGTCGTTGTGCCGCGCGTGCCCCCCGCCCCACTTGTATGGCTTGCCCTGCAGCCGGTTGCCCGCGGCGATCGCCCGCTTCACAGGCAGCGGCGCGTTGCGCGGCGCATAGGCCACCCCGTTTTTCAACAAGGCCGTGCGCCCGTGCTCGAAACGGTAACTCACCGGCTTGCGCGCCTTCACCTGGTTTGAACACGAAACCAAACCGCCCGCCGCTATCAGCAGCACAATCGCAAATACCCCCGGAAACTTCATGGCGGGCAGGAAACTAAACGAATTCAGAATTTCAATCAACCTTCAACAACCGCCTTCAAGAAACCACCCTGGAAACCAATATCCGCCCGTACGAAAAAATGTCTCACCTGAGACATTTAATTCGCAACAGACCGGTTGGTTTTTTCAAAACGAGTCGATGCGGCAAATTGGATTCCGCCCCGTATTTGTCAGCCTGCGGCGGGTTGCTGCTGGGAAATGCAATGCAGGGTTCCACCCTCTTCGACGAGGTCGAGGCAGTCGATGCCGGTGATTTCTCGGTCCGGGAAGAGTTCTCGGATCATCCCCAGTGCGCGGTCGTCATTTTTCGGCTGGCGGAAGGTTGAGACGAGCACGCCGCCGCTGACGATGAGGAAATTCACGTAGGAGGCGGGCAGCACGGGCAGTCGCCAGCCCGGCACCTCGCAGGCTTCCGGTAGCGGAATTTCCACCACCTCGAACGGCCGGCCGCCGGGTCCGTGGAAGGATTTCAGGCGTGCGAGGTTTTCGGTCAGCACGCGCCCATTGGGCGATGACGGGTCTTTTTCGACACAGGCGAGGATCGTCCGCTCGTCGGTGAAGCGGGCGAGGTCGTCGATGTGGCCGTCGGTGTCGTCGCCTTCGATGCCGCGTTCGAGCCAAAGGATTTCGGACACGCCGAGTCCGTCACGGAGACGTTGTTCGATCTGCTCGCGGCCCAGTAGCGGATTTCGGTTGGGGTTCAGCAACACGGCCTGGGTGGTCAGCAGTTGGCCGGCCCCGTTCACCTCGATCGCACCGCCTTCGAGGATCATGCCGCCTTTGAAAACCCGCATGCCAAGCGCCGCGGCGATGCGGCCCGGGATCGCGTCGTCCAGATCCCACGGCGGGAATTTTCCACCCCAGGCGTTGAAGCCCCAGTCGGTCACCGCCACCTCGCCGGTTTCGCGGTGCTTGACGAAAATCGGCCCGTGGTCGCGGCACCAGACGTCGTTGTGCGGGTGGTCGAACAACTCAACCCGCTCCGGTATCGCCTTGGCGCGGTTGCAGGCAGTGGCGATCGCGGCATGGTCGGATGCCGGCGCGTTGATACGCACCGTTTCGTGACCCGAGATGGCGGCGGCGATTTCGGCGAATTTTCCCCAGATCAAATCCCGTTTCGCCCCGCCCCAATGCCGTGGGTCATCCACCGGCCAGGACAGCCAGACGGCTTCCTGCGGTGACCATTCGGGCGGCATGTGAAATCCCTCGGCGGCGGCGTTCATGGGCGGATGCTCGATTCCGGAGGCCGATCAGGAAATCCCGAAAATCGGGAAATGATCGATGGCGGGAAAAGAGCAAGATTTGCCGTGCCACCGGCGGGTTCCAGCCGCAGCCTGTTCATATCATGAGCACGACAGCCACCCACATTTCGGAAGTGATCGACAAAGTGGCGCGCCGCAATGCCGGCGAGCCCGAGTTCCTGCAAGCGGTGCGCGAGGTCTTCGAATCGCTCGAACCCGTCCTGGATCAGCGGCCTGAATACGTGGATGCCCGCATCCTCGAGCGGATGGCCGAGCCGGAGCGGCAGATCGTTTTCCGTGTGCCATGGGTGGACGACGCCGGCGTGGTGCAGGTGAACCGCGGCATCCGCGTGCAGTTCAACAGCGCCATCGGCCCTTACAAGGGCGGGCTGCGCTTCCACCCGAGCGTGAACCTCGGCATCCTCAAGTTTCTCGGCTTCGAGCAGGTTTACAAAAACGCGCTCACCTCGCTGCCGATGGGCGGCGGCAAGGGCGGCTCGGATTTCGACCCGAAAGGCCGGTCCGATGGCGAAGTGATGCGTTTCTGCCAGAGCTTCATGACCGAGCTGTGCCGCCACATCGGTGCGGACACCGATGTGCCCGCGGGCGACATCGGCGTGGGCGCGCGCGAGATCGGGTTTCTCTTCGGCCACTACAAGCGGCTGCGCAACGAGTTCACCGGCGTGCTCACCGGCAAGAGTCTCAATTGGGGCGGTTCGCTCATCCGACCCGAAGCCACCGGCTATGGCGCGGTGTATTTCGCCGAGGAAATGCTGGCCACCGCCGATGATTCGCTCGCAGGCAAACGCTGTGTGATTTCCGGCTCCGGAAACGTGGCCCAATACACCGCGGAAAAGCTGATCCAGCTTGGCGCGATCCCGGTGAGCCTTTCCGATTCCCATGGCACCATCCACGATCCCGGCGGCATCGATGAGGAAAAACTCGCCTATGTGATGCATCTCAAGAACGCGCGCCGCGGCCGCATCCGCGAGTATGCCGACAAATTCGGCGCGGAATACCGGCCGGACGCCAACCCGTGGGGCATCCCCTGCGATTGCGCGTTCCCCTGCGCCACCCAGAACGAACTGGACGGAGACGATGCCAGGGACTTGCTCGCCAACGGCTGCAAACTGGTTTCCGAAGGTGCCAACATGCCGTCCACGCCCGAGGCCGTCGATCGGTTTCTTGAGGCGAAGATATTGTATGGACCGGGCAAGGCGGCCAATGCCGGCGGCGTCTCCACCTCGGGCCTGGAGATGTCGCAGAACTCGATGCGCCTCAACTGGAGCCGCGAGGAGGTGGACGGCCGCCTGCGCGAAATCATGACCAACATCCACCGCAATTGCCGCGAGACCGCCGAGACCTTCGGCGTGCCGGGCAACTACGTGGCCGGCGCCAACATCGCCGGCTTCGTGAAGGTGGCCGATTCGATGCTTGAACAAGGCGTGGTCTGATCGAAAGTCTTGATTTTAAGAGAAACCACGAAATTCAGTGTCTTTCGTGGTTTGAAATTCACTTATTCAAGAGGCTCATGGTTGATCAAAATCCAGCGCCGCCCGCGGCCACCACCGGTTGGCCGGCGCTGGATGATGTGCTCTGCGGCATCCAGCCCGGCGACAACATCGTCTGGGGCGTGGACCGCATCGAGAACTACCGCAAGCTCGTCATCCCCTACGAAGCGGCCGCGCGCCGCGCCGGCCGGCGCAGGATCTACTTCCGCTTCGGGCCGGACGAACCGTTGCTGGATGACTCGCACGGCGTGGAGATCCACGAGGTGGATCCGCATGAAAGCTTCGAGGGTTTCGTGCGCGCCGTCCATAATGTGATCGAAGCCTGCGGTCCGGGCGCGGTGTATATCTTCGATTGCATCAGCCATCTCGGCGACGCCTGGCAGTCCGACCAGGCGCTCGGTAATTTCTTCGTGCTGACCTGCCCGCGTTTGTATGACCTGCAAACCGTGACCTATTTCGCGATCGAGCGGGAGCGTCACTCGATCCACGCGTTGGGACCCATCCGCAAGACCACCCAGTTCTATCTGGAGGTCTTCACGATCGATGAGAAATTCCATATCCGGCCGGTGAAGGTCCAATACCGCTCGCTGGCTGTAATGGACACCATCCATGTCGAGGATGGCGAACGCATGCTGCCGGTGAACGAAAGCGCGACGCTCGCACAGATCCTCTCGCAGACACGCTGGCCGCGCCACCTGCGCGACCGCCGCCTCGGCTACTGGGCGCGCATGTTCCAACACCTTGATCGGGTGATGGACGAGCGAGCGCGCGACGCGTGTCCGGCGGAAACCGAGCGCGAGGTGCTGGCGCAGTTGCGGCGCGCCTTCCGCGTCCACCGTTCGGGGATATCCGAACTCGCCGAGCGCTGGCTGGAACTGGAGGACTACTATGCCATCCGCCAGCGCCTCATCGGCGTCGGCTCGATCGGCGGCAAGGCTCTTGGCATGATCGTCGCCCGCGCCATCATCCGCCGGCAGGCACCGGAGTTATCCGCACGACTCGAAGTGCATGATTCGTTTTTTGTCGGTGCCGAGGTATTTGTCACATATCTCGTGCAGAACGGCATCTGGTGGATCCGCGAGAAGCAAAAGCAACCCGATGGTTTTCTCAAAAACCTCGATGAGGGGCGCGGGCGCATCCTCAAGGGCGAATTCCAGCGCGAGGTGATCCTTCAGTTCGAAGGCATGCTCGATTACTTCGGCGAAATGCCCTGCATCGTGCGCTCCAGCTCCATCCTCGAAGACGCGCGCGGGAATGCCTTTTCCGGCAAATACGAAAGCATCTTCCTGTCCAACCGCGGCTCGCGCGAGGAACGGCTCGCCGCCTTGCTGGATGCGATCCGCCACGTCTATGCCAGCATCCTCGATCCGGAAACCCTGCTCTACCGGAAATCCCGCAACCTGCTGCACAGCGAGGAGCGCATGGCATTGCTCATCATGCGCGTCTCCGGTGCGTCGCGCGGCCGCCATTTCTTCCCGCAGGCAGCCGGCGTGGGACTTTCCTACAATCCCTACCGTTGGCATCCCGACATCGATCCCGAGGCCGGCGTGGTCCGGCTCGTGTTCGGCCTCGGCACCCGTGCGGTGGACCGCTCGGACGACGACTACACGCGTCTCGTTTCGCTCAGCGCCCCGCAGCGCCGGCCGGAAACCTCGCTCAACGAACAACTCGACCACTCGCAGCGCCGGATGGACGTGATCGATCTCGATGGCAGCGGCCTGGTTTCACTGCCGGTGGAAAGCGTGCTGCCGGAATGCACGGATTTCCCATTGGGACATTTCATCGATAGATCGGGCGATGACGTACCCTGGGTCACCTTCAACGGCCTGATCCGGCGCAGCGGCGTGATCGGCGACCTCATGCGGATGCTGCGCGAGTTATCGCATGCCTATCAGGAAGCGGTCGATGTCGAGTTTGCCATCAACTTCCTGTCCGACGGCAGCCACCGCATCCACCTGCTGCAATGCCGGACATTCCAGATCCAGAAAACCGCGGAGCACGGTGGAGTCGATCCCGCCAGCGTGGCGGGCCGCCGAATTCTCGAGGCACGCGGCGCGGTGATCGGCCTCGGCCGCGAGGTGCCGCTGCATGACATCCTCTATGTGCCCACGGCCGCCTATGCCGCACTGACGGATAACGAGCGCCACCGCGTGGCGAAACTCATCGAGAAACTCGTCCAGAAACACGATCCCGCGCGCCACCTGATCCTCATCGGTCCCGGCCGCTGGGGCACCAGCAGCGCCTCGCTCGGCATACCGGTGCGCGCCGGGCGCATCGCCATGGCCTCCGCCGTCTGCGAGGTGGTGGCCATGCACAGCGGACTGATCCCCGACGTCTCGCTCGGCACTCATTTCTTCAACGACCTCGTCGAGCACGACCTGCTCTACCTCGCCTGCTTCCCGGGCAAGCCCGGCAATGCCCTCGACGAGGACTGGCTGATGCAGGCCCCAAGCCGGACTCCCGAACTCGCGCCGGACGCCGGCGCGTTCCACCACGTCGTGCGCTGGATCACGGCGGAAAACCTCGTCCTCCACGCCGATCCGTTCCATCAGGGCGCCGTCATCCGCCTGGGTGACGGCATCCCGTGATGAATTCGAGTTATGTTATATCTCAATCCTTGACATCAAGACGAATGAACCGTCGGTAATGGCTGCCCACCGGATCGGGATCCATGATTCGCACCCGTTCGGATTCAGCGTCCACTTGATACAGGATTTCCATGGCAGCACGGGAGTCGGAATTCCAGTTCCAGAGATCTGAGGACACCTCAAGCAGGAAATCAAGTTCGCTGAGCTTGCGCCGGGTCCACTCGTAGCCCTGATGTTTGTTGTCACCAATCATTACCTCGATCGGGCGTGGCAGGCGGTTTCCCGGATCGGCACCCGGCGCGATGTTGCAGGCAAACTCAAGCATCACTCCCACGCCGTTGCCATCCGGGTCGGCAAAAGGATTGGACACATTGTAAAGGAACCAATCGGGATCCGGATACAAGGAACGGAGATAGCGTTGATAGAATGTCGGCAGGCGGAAATAAGCATAACCCTCCGACCACGCACCGCTGGCGAAACGGGTGTCTCGGGCTCGGATACGCCAGAACCAGCGGCCGGATGGCAGTGCAGCGCTGCCCGGCAGGTCGGCGAGCGGAATGGACGCCAGGTATCCGGGACCGTAAGTCGAGCTGTCCACCGTGATGCCGCTGAAATCGATTTCCGGCGAGCCGAACATGAAGTCATCATCAATCTGGATTTGATAATCGTGCACCTCGTCCCCGAGGTCGGGGTCGAACGATTGATACCAGACGAGCAGGCCGTTGCCATCGATCAGCAGCGAGTCATTGGCCGGGCCGGCGACCATGACCGGCAAGGGCGGGTTGTTGAACTCGTTGATGTTGAAAGCCAGCGCGTCACTCCAGGGGCCGGTGTTGGTGCCATCGGAGGCGCGGGCACGCCACCAATACGGCGCGTTGTCTGTTAGATCGGTATCTACTTGCCACGAGGTGGTGATGACGCCGGAGGCCACCGCCGGCACTTGTGCCACCAGTTGAGTGAGCGCGGCATCGGCATAAACCTCGAATTGATGGGTCACCGCGTCGCTTTGGAAATCGATGGCATTGGCCACCGTGAGCGTGGGCCGCACGATCTCCACGGTTTCGCCCTCGGCCGGGCTGATGAGCGTGGGCGCGCCGGGTGCGGCTTCGCCGATGCCGATGTTGTCGAGGAAGATGTCGGATTGGGGCTGGCGATAGTCCGAACTGGTGACGAAGCGCAGACGGATCTTCTGGCCGAGCCAGTTGGCCAGCGATGCCTGCTGCTTGATCCAGGTGGCGGAGTTGAAACCACTGTCGCGGTTTAGGGACGGGATGTCCGTCCAGTTCAAACCGCCGTTGGTGGAAACCTGCACGCGGAAGGAGGAATAGTTTCCGAGAATGCCGCGGATGAAGAATGACAGCTGCGGTGCGGTGGCGGCCGTGAGGTCCAGCTCACGTGCCAGCATGAGGACGTTGGGCGTGTCCGGCGGGTTGCGGTGGTTCACGGTATCTCGTGCGGCGGCGGCTCCCGCGTATGGGTTTTCGGCAATGGGTGCCCATGACCCGGCCAGCCAGTTGTCGGTATCGCTTTCAAAGCCATCGAAGAACGGATAGGTCGATTCCACCGCACGGTCGGTCAGGGAAAGATCGTCGATCACCCAGCCGTCGGCGAGGTTGCCATCGGTGCTGCGGCGGAAGCGGATGAAGACGCGTACCTGGTTTTTCCACTGGGAAAGGTCGATTTCCTGCATCTGCCAGGTGTTGCGTATTTCCGTGACGCCGTTGACGACGGTCCATGAGTTGTTGTCGGCGGATACTTCGACGCGCCCCCATGAGGATCCGGCGAAGTCGTGGCGGTCCCAATAGCGCAGCACCGGCCACTGGGTGCCGTTGAGGTCCACTGCAATACGCGCATGGGTGTCGGTGCTGGCGAGATAGTCGCCGGGCGAATCCACCAGCGCCTTGCCACCGAAGCGACCGACTCCTGTCTGGATCTGCCATTGGCCGGTGAAGGTCCAGCCGGGAGTGGCGGATTCGAAGTCGTCGGCAAATGGCATCGGCACACCCAAGCTGGTGGCGGAGACGATTTCCGAGGGGCTGTAGGTATCGCGGTCGTCCACCAGATAGACGCGGTAGTAATACTGCAAGCGCGCTTCAAGATTGGTGTCGGTGAACGAGCCGGTTTCCTGATCGATGAGAGTTGCGACGAGAGTGGAGGCATTGCTCACATTCGAAGTGCTGGAACGATAGATTTCGTAGCGCTGGAAGGTGGTGAGTTCGCTCGGTGTCCAATTGATGCGCAGCGAGGTGATGTCCACCTCGTCGATGGGCAGCATCGCCACCGCGGCCGGCATTTCGGCGAGCGTGAACTTGTCAAACGAGATGTCCACCACCGGTGCGCGGGAATCGCAGTTGACCGCCAATCGCAGGCGGACCGTCTGGCCGGCCTGGGCGGTGAGCGAGGACTGGCGGCGCAGCCATTCGCCTTGCGTGTCGAAGCCATAGTAGCCGCTGTCCCAGAAGTAATTCCCCCAGGTTGCGCCGGCGTTGGTGGAATATTGCAACCCGCAGCCGGAGTCGCGGTTCATCACGCCACGCAGCCATACGGTGGCCTGCACGTTCGATCCGGCGGGCAGGACAACCGGGCGGTCGAGCACCGCCCAGTGCTGGGTCTCGGGTGCCATGCGGCGGCCGACTGAGCCGTCGCGCAGCACAGAAGAGCCGTCCACGGCCGAGTCATCTTCGGGCGTGCCCCAGGAACTGAGCAGCCAGCCGACGGCCCCGCTTTCGAAGTCGTCAGTGAACGGCAACACCAGAGGAGTGTTGCGGTTCGGGTTTTCGGCAACTTCAAGGTCGTCGATGAACCAACCTTCGCCGTTGGTGGTGCCGCCGTCACTGGCCAGGCGGAAGCGGAGTTTTACATTTGAACTGCCTTTCCATGGTGAGAGGTCCACGCGCTGTTGGCGCCAATCGGCACGGCTGGATTCCATGGCACCATAGGTGTAATAGGTGGTCTTGCCAGCGGCGCTGATTTCCAAGCGGAGCCAATCGCCGGTGTTGAGACCGTAGCGGTCCCAGAACGTGAGCACCGGCCATTCGGTTTCGCGCAGGTCCACGGCGGTTTCGATATAACTGTCGGTGCTTGGCGCGTATTGCCCCACTTCCACGGTGGCGATGGAGCCGGTGCCGCCATGCGGGTCGCTGGTGCTGACCGCCCAGGTCGAAGGATTGGCGTTGTTGGATCCGGTCACCCAGTTGTCCATGCTGTCCATGGCATCGGCAAACGGAATGGTCACCGGCACGGTGGTGGTGTTCAGTTCGTTGGACGGGATGTAAGTGTCACGCGCATCCACAGTGAACACCTTGTAATAATAAGTTCCGCCGATGTTGAGGCCGCCATCGGAGCAGGTGGTGGCGGCGGGATCGGTGGATTCAAAGATTTTCTGCCCGTTGGAGATGGTGACATTGGCGGTGGTGGAGCGCCAGACTTCATAGCGGGCGAATGCTGAGCCGAGCGTGGTTTCGGTCCATGTGAGATCCACTGTGCGCAGGGCCGGTATGGCGGTGACCAGCGATACCGCGGCCGGCATTTCGGCGAGCGTGAACTTGTCAAACGAGACATCGATCACCGGTGCGCGGGAATCGCAGTTGACCGCCAATCGCAGGCGGACCGTCTGGCCGGCCTGGGCGGTGAGCGAGGACTGGCGGCGCAGCCATTCGCCTTG
>JAWLDG010000014.1:40259-90535 GCA_041686775.1 Luteolibacter sp.
CACCGGTGCGCGGGAATCGCAGTTGACCGCCAATCGCAGGCGGACCGTCTGGCCGGCCTGGGCGGTGAGCGAGGACTGGCGGCGCAGCCATTCGCCTTGCGTGTCGAAGCCATAGTAGCCGCTGTCCCAGAAGTAATTCCCCCAGGTTGCGCCGGCGTTGGTGGAATATTGCAACCCGCAGCCGGAGTCGCGGTTCATCACGCCACGCAGCCATACGGTGGCCTGCACGTTCGATCCGGCGGGCAGGACAACCGGGCGGTCGAGCACCGCCCAGTGCTGGGTCTCGGGTGCCATGCGGCGGCCGACTGAGCCGTCGCGCAGCACAGAAGAGCCGTCCACGGCCGAGTCATCTTCGGGCGTGCCCCAGGAACTGAGCAGCCAGCCGACGGCCCCGCTTTCGAAGTCGTCAGTGAACGGCAACACCAGAGGAGTGTTGCGGTTCGGGTTTTCGGCAACTTCAAGGTCGTCGATGAACCAACCTTCGCCGTTGGTGGTGCCGCCGTCACTGGCCAGGCGGAAGCGGAGTTTTACATTTGAACTGCCTTTCCATGGTGAGAGGTCCACGCGCTGTTGGCGCCAATCGGCACGGCTGGATTCCATGGCACCATAGGTGTAATAGGTGGTCTTGCCAGCGGCGCTGATTTCCAAGCGGAGCCAATCGCCGGTGTTGAGGCCATAGCGGTCCCAGAACGTGAGCACCGGCCATTCGGTTTCGCGCAGGTCCACGGCGGTTTCGATCCAGGTGTTGGTGTTTTGCGCATAGCTGGCACCGGGCGAACTTCCGAGGGCGGCACCGCCGCTGCGTTTCATTTCCGTGGAAATTCCCCACTGGCTGGTTCCCACATCGCTGCCGCTGTTCCAACTCAGAAGGCCATCCTCGAAGTCATCGGCAAAGGGCAGTGGATTGTTGAGCGTGCGGACCACCGTCTCCTCCGCGCTGTCCGGCGAATAGGTGCCGTAGGGTGAAACCGCATAGACGCGATAGTAATACATCGTGTCCAGCGCCAACCCGCTGTCGGTGAACCGGGGTTTCGCCTGGTCCGTGATGACGGCCACACGCGGCGAGTTGATGCCCACACCGGGCGTGGTGGAACGGTGGATGGCATAGTGGGCAAACGGCAGTGACGGGATCGCCGACCAGGTGAGCCGCAGGCTGTGGGATGCCACCTGATCAAAGGCGGGTGCGGCGATCACGGCCGGGCTTTCGGCCACGGATATGTCATCCACATGCCAGCCGTCGGCATTTGCCGAGGCATCGGTGGTGAGGCGGAAGCGCACCAAGACCGATGTCTGCCCGGCATAGGCAGTCAACGGCAGGCGGGCCTGCCGCCACGGCTGGCTGCCGGCGGTGTAGCTGGCCAGCACGGCCCAGCTGGTTCCCTGATTGGTGGAAATCTCGACATTGGCGGTATCGCCCGCAGCGAGTGCAAGACGGTCGTTGAACGAAAGCACGGGAGCCGTGGCCGACACGAGGCTCAGCGGGGCGGCGAGCGTGAGCGCTTGGGAGGCGATGCCATCGGCATAATATCCGCCGGGGGAATCCGACCACGCATGGCCAGGACTGTGGGAATCCTCGTCGCTCAGCGCCCATGGCGCGGTGGTCACCCAGAAATTCGGGCCCGCCTCGCCATCGTCGAGGAACGGATAGTCCATCCCGGCGGGCGTGGTGGCGGTGATTTCATTGCTCAATGAGTGCAGACTGTCTGCAGCGAGCACCATCACGCGGTAATGATAGGTCGTTTTTGGTGCCACCGTGATGTCGGTGAACTCGACGGTGGTGGAATCCGTTATGGTTGCCACGGTTTTTGCCGAGCGCCAGTCGAAGCCGACATCGTTTCCGCGCATCACGACATAGGAGTCAAATTCCGGTGCGGGGGATGCGCTCCAGCGCAATGTAACGTGCGTCTGGCCGAGGTCGGAAGCCGATGGCGTGTCCAGCACCACCGCTTCCGGCGCGCCGCCGATCACCACGTCGTCGAGATACCAGCCGTCCATGACCACGGACGAGTCGGTGGTCATGCGGAAGCGGATCTTGAAGCCGCTCTCGGCGGCATATTGTCCGAGGTCGAGCTGTTCGCGCCGCATCGATGGCAGGGTGCCGGTGTAGCCGGCCAGCGGAGATGGTTGCCAGGTGGCTCCGCCATCGGTGGAAACCTCCACCCGCCCGAAATCATAACCACTTTCCAACTCGTGCGAATGCCGGAACCCAATTGCCGGACGGCTGATCCCGCTCAGATCGACGGCCGCAGCCAGGGTGAGCGAGCTATCGGAATTGTTGGTGTAAAATGCCCCCGGCGAGTCCGTGACCGCATGGGTGGGCGAGGCGTAGCGGGCGGTCGTGAGGCCCCAGTTGCCGCCGGCCTGCCATTGGCCGAGGCCGGATTCGAAGTTGTCACTGGCCGCGATCGCGGATGCGAGGGTGATGGCACTGGCCGTGCCGCGCAGGAGCGGGGTGATAGCCGCTGTCGGGTGTTTGGTTTTCATGGCGATTTGTCTCCGGGTGTGGATTTCGGGACCGGATTTCGCCACGTGCCATCAAGTAGGGACCCATGCATGACACGAGCGGGCACCGATTCCCCGATGCTCACGAACTCATGGTGTGCCGTGGTCCCCATTGCAGGGGAAAGAACGTCAGACCACCCCACCATCCGGGGGGGCTTTGCAGTTAGAATGCTCCACATGAGCCTCGCGGATCAAGCCATAAATCATGGCCTGAAATCATCTGCGTGCTGCGTGCTTGTCAGCATGGCCCGCAACTGGCAAACCGTGAAATATCGCAACGGCGATCCGGCCGTTCCCAACCTGCAAATTCCATGTCCAAGAACCCCGCCCCGGTCGTGCCGCGCACGATGCTCGTGCCCTTCATCCTGGTGACGCTCCTGTTCCCGCTGTGGGGTTTCGCCAATGACATCACCAACCCGATGGTGGCGGCGTTCAAGAACATCCTGCTGCTCACCAATTTCGAAAGTTCGCTGGTGCAGGCGGCCTTCTACGGCGGCTACGCGCTGATGGCCATCCCGGCGGCGATCTTCATCAAGAAGTTCTCCTACAAGAACGGCATCCTCATCGGGCTGGCGCTCTATTCGATCGGCTGCCTGCTGTTCATCCCGTCCGGCTGGTCGCTAACCTTCGCGCCGTTCCTTGCGGCCTACCTGATCATGACCTGCGGGCTTTCGTTCCTGGAAACCACCGCCAATCCCTACGTGCTCTCGATGGGCGACGAGCGCACCGCCACCCGCCGCCTCAACCTGGCGCAAGCCTTCAACCCGATGGGCTCGATCCTCGGCATGTTCGTCGCCAGCATGGTCATCCTCGTCAACCTGAACGGCACCAGCGAAGACGGTCGCCGGGCGATTCTGGCCGCTTCCGAGGGCACGCCGGTGCACACCCAGACCGCCGCCCGGCTCATCGACCGGACAAAAAGCCTGGTAGCCACCGTGACGGAACCTTCGTTCGAATCCAGCCGCCGTCTGTTGAAGCGGGCGGCGGAGGAATCGGCGGAACTTTCGCGGACACTGGAGCTGCTGGCCGATCCACAGCCGGAGCTGGCGCGCGAGGTGGCGGAGGCCATCGCCGCCATGCCGCAGAGGAACAAGTTCACCACCGCCATCGCGGATGTCGCCACCGTGCTCAAAATCCGCGATCCGGAGCCACTCAGTGAAGCTCAAGCCACACGCGACGCGGTCTTCCACGGTGCCGGCGGGCTGGAACTCGCGCTCATGCTTGGCAAAGAGCGCGATGCGCTCGCACAACAAGCGGCATTCGACGAGGCGCTGGCCAAACTGCCGGAGTTGGCCGCCATCGCCGACGAAGCTGCCGCCGTCCTGAATGATATCTATCATGACAGGCCAGCCATCAACGATGTCGCGGGCGTGGCTGCGAATCTCGCGTTGGTGCGCGAGTCGCTGGAGGCGGCCCATGATCGGCTGAAGGACATCCCAGCCGAGGCATTTGCCGGGCGTGCCGCTGAAGCCGGCGAGAGATTCACCAAGATCCAGAAAAAGGATCTCGAAACCGTCGTCGGACCCTACGCCATCCTGGGCGGAGTGCTGATCCTGATCCTCGCCTTGTTCGCCTGGAAGCTGCCGGACGACATTTCCCACGAAGGCGGCCGCGAGCTGCACTTCTTCGCCACACTCGGCCGCTTGTTCAAGAACGGCCATTATCTGTTCGGCGTGATCGCCCAGACCTTTTACGTCGGCGCGCAGATCATGTGCTGGACCTTCATCATCCAATACGCCGGCTCGGAACTCGGCCTGGCGAAGTCCACCGCGCAGAACGTCAACATCCTGGCGATGATTATCTTCGTTTCCAGCCGCTTCATCTGCACCTTCATCCTCCACTACGTGAAACCCGGCGTGTTGCTGGGCCTGCTCGCGGTCGGCGGCATGCTGCTCACCGCCGGCACCATCTTCATCCACGGCTACGGCGGCCTCTACTGCCTGATCGGCGTCTCGGCCTGCATGTCGCTGATGTTCCCGACAATCTATGGCATCGCCCTGCACGGCCTCGGCGACGACGCCAAGCTCGGTTCCGCCGGTCTGATCCTTGCCATCGGCGGCGGCTGCCTGATGCCGCCGATGCAGGCGGCCATCATCGACCTGCCGCCGATCAACCTCGGTTTCATGGAGCTGGCCAGCGTGCGCGCCTCGTTCGTGCTGCCGCTCATCTGCTTCGCTGTGATCGCCTGTTACGGCTACTGGTCGCGGCGCGAGCGGATGAAGCCCGACGAGGTCAACGCACCCGTCCCGAGCGGTTCCTGACATCCGCCGTGGCACAATAATCTTTTGCAATCCCTCACATCCATTTTAGGAAAAGCATGCCATGAAAACATACCCCGGAATCAACCGCCGCCAGTTCGTCCAGATCGGAGCCCTCACCGCCGCCGGGGCCGCCCTGGTGCCTGGCCGGGCCCGTGCCGCGGCCCAGACGCTGCCTGCCCTGCCTTTCGCATTCGACGCCCTGGAGCCGCACATCGACGCCCGCACCATGGAAATCCACCACGGCAAGCACCACGCCGGGTATGTGAACAACCTCAACGCCGCCATGGAGAAAGTGACCGACTTCGCCGGCAAGCCGCTCGAAACCATCCTCGCGGATCTGCCGTCCGTGGCCGACGAAAGCATCCGCACCGCTTTGCGCAACAACGGCGGCGGCCACTGGAACCACACGCTGTTCTGGGAAACACTCACTCCCGCCGCGAAATCCGGCAAACCCTCCGACGCCCTCGCCGCTGCGATCAACGGCGCCTTCGGCTCGATGGACGAGTTCAAGCAGGCGATGTCCGACGCCGCGGCCAAGCGCTTCGGCTCCGGCTGGGCCTGGCTGATCCACCGCGACGGCAAGCTCGCCGTCACCAGCACGCCCAACCAGGACAATCCGCTGATGAAGGGTCTCGTTCCGGAAAACGAAACCGGCACGCCCATCCTCGGCATCGATGTCTGGGAACACGCCTACTACCTCCACTATCAGAACCGCCGCGCCGATTATGTCACCGCCTGGTGGAACGTGATCAACTGGAACGCCGTCTCCGAACGCTTCGCGGCGCTCGCCAAATGAAAATCCACACCCTGCGGCAGGAACAAATCCTGCCGATCCCGATCGAGGAGGCCTGGGAGTTCTTTTCCTCCCCGGCCAACCTCGATGCCATCACGCCGTCCGACCTCGGATTCGAAATCACCTGTGATCTGCCGCCGCGCATGTTCGAGGGCCAGATCATCACCTACCGGGTGAAGGTCGCCCCGCTCGTCTGGCTGCCGTGGGTCACGGAAATCAAATGCGTCGAGGACGGCCGCTCGTTCATCGACGAACAACGCTTCGGCCCCTACAAGTTCTGGCACCACCGGCACGCGTTCGAACCCGTCGATGGCGGCGTGTTGATGACCGACCACGTCCACTACGCCCTGCCCTTCGGGCCCTTCGGCGAAATCGCCCGTGCGCTCTTCGTGCGCCGCAAGCTCGAATGGATCTTCGGCTACCGCAAAAAGTGGCTCGCGGAACGCTTCGGCGGAACCTGACACCGCCAACCGACCGGCGCAAGGTCCATGCATCGACCTCCTGCCCCGGCAATCCCAACGGGATTGCGCAACACAGCCCGGGGTTGGCACAACCCCGGGATCCGGGATGGCATCGCATCGAACGCCAAAGGCGTTCCGCAGGCTCCCGGCCGGCAACCGCGCCGCACCTGCACAACCCATTCAGGGTTGTGGAATGCGCGTCCAATCTCCACCCGGGGTTGTCCAACCCCGGGCTGAGGTGCCGCATCCCTTCAGGATTCTTGACGCGCCCCTCGGGACTGCCTACCAACTCCATCGAAAACCGGAAATCGCCAACCTCGATCCACCGCCGCAGCCGCAATATCCATCCGGCCACGGCGGGAAATCCCGGAGAAGCGTCCTTCCGTGCCGTATTTGCACCGGTTGAGACGCGCGCGGTGTATCCAGGAAAAATGCCGCGCGCGCCTCAACACAACTGTTCGCCAAAATAATAATCATGTCGCGGAGATTAATCGCAATATTGATCATCGTATTTGTCCTAGCGGCAGTAGCGGCGTCAAAGTTAATTTATTTCGGATGGTTGTATGAAGATTATGGCACGGTCGGTGAATACAGAATTAGAGCATATCAGACTATGCACGATCCCAATCCGCTCGCACTATTTGCGAATGATGCAGATGGTGGATATTACCGAATTACGGACAAGAATGGTCACAAGGTTGCAGAGATATTTTCGGAGAACTTCGCTTTCGATGTTATTATCCCTGGCGCCGATCAGATCGAATTCCAACTTTTAGGTGGCACACTAATCTGGAAGACTCCATAGAAATCCAAGAAGGCGAACAAGTCGCTTCGTGCAACCACTACCCGCCGCTGTGTTTGAGATGTTTCTTCCTAATACAACCCTTCACCCCGAGTTCGTCTTCCGCCCCCGCGGGTAGTGGCGCACGAGCTCTACGTTCGGCAAAATATGAAATACCTGCTCATCTGCGTTTTTCTTATCTACACCGCAATCCCCACGACGGCGATTGCAGATGATAAAATAGATTCTGCCGTAGTGAGTAGATACAAGCTTGCCGCGATGACCGGACTAATGCATAGCGCACTAGCCAACTACAAATCGCAGCTTGACCCGAGAGGCAAGCAGTGTGTGTTACTTACGGTAGGACACGAGTTCTCAGGGCAGTTTCTATTCTTTGCTACCAGAATTGGACCGGATCACCTTGAGATCATTTGTTTTACGCCCCGTGCTGATGGTGGCAAGGAGTGGTCAGGACGCCACCTGAAGTATGAGGGAGAAGTAAAGAAACAATTTGAGAAGATTCACGGTTTGCTTGGAACCTTGACGCAGAACCCGAGAGAGAAGGAAGAAGACTCTCGTCCGGTTCATGGTGAGGCTCACGTTGAGATTCGAGTGGGCGAAGGCAAGGATATCGGATGGGCCCATTTACGAGCCGGTTACATCAATGAGCAACCGGAGTTCAAAGCGAACTTACTTCAGTGTATCTCGATTGCATCAACACTGGCGGAACTACCTATCCCCAATAATATTGAATGACCTACCACCCAAAAAAGAATGGCCGAACAAGCCGCATCGTGCAACCCGCTACCAGCGGCGGTGTTTGCGGCGTCCATCGTAGTTTGAACCCTAACCCCGAGAGCATCTTCCCCCGAGGCTGGTAGCGGGTGCACGTGCTCTACGTTGACCCATGAAGCATGACAGAACCCCGTATAACTTTTGAAGAAAACGTATTTTACACACGAAATACGTACCGGTTTTATGACGGACGCATCGAGCGCGATTGGGATGCAACGATCCGAAGCGGGAGGGAGATCTACCCGACAGCGAATATTTCCGAATGGATTGGAGAGCAAACCACATTTGCATACGGCCTGAGGCGTCCGCTGACGATACTGGCAACCTGCTTGCTCATTGGAATGGTCTTGCATCTTGCGTTCGAGCACCCTGTCTTGCGATTTACCGGACTCGTTCTATATGGATTTTCAGGGGTGGTGGCGATTGTTGCACTTACAAAGATCAGGAAGGATACCTGGCTGTATGTGAACCGGACTGATGGCAGCACTCTCTTCACGGTCCGAGCGAAAGGGCTTAATGGAATCAGTCGGGAAGAGTTTACCCGTGAGATCCAGCGATATGCCAGGAAGGCCTAACAATCCGTGAGGTTTCGAGACGGCTCCACTCCTTGAGATCGGCGGACAATCCAGGCGGCAGTCGGTTCCCGCGGCGGTGTGGCATGAGATGGTGGCGGCACCGGCTCCGTTGGCGGTGAAACGCCCCGCGTCGGGCGGGAAGACCATTCGATGAATTGGCTCCGCGTTGTCGAAAGCTTCGCCCGGTGGTTTTCCCACCTGCGCAACCCGCGCACAGCATATCGCAGCGGGTGCGCAGCAGCAGAATCACACACGTGTAGGTTTTTCCCGTCGCCGCCATCGCTGGGCGACGGCTTTTTCCCGTTTCAACCCTGCAAGCCACGATGAACACGTTTCTTTACCTGTCGTTGATTCCCGAGGCGCTGGTCGCCTCGCACCTGCCGCCCGATGAATACGGCGCCTACCTCGCGCTCGGCTCGAAGAAGCGCTCCCACGGCCAGGGGATTTTCTTCAAGCTGTCCGACACCTACGCGAGTGAGCGCCTGCAGTCCTATCCGGGCGTCGAGGAGCTGCGCAACGGCCGGCTGCGGCGCTCGGCCTATCTCGGCATCCACCGCGTGTTGGAACAGACGCCGCTGGATGCCTTGGAGTCGCTGCACCTCATCACCAACGACGGCCACGTGCTCGCCTTGCAACCCAGGGAATACGAGCCAGCGCCCGGACCGCGCTACCATCTCTATCAGGAATTCTGCCCGATCACCCCGCGCGTGGTCAGCGAACTGGAGCCACACGAGTTTGCGGAGCAGATCACCGACACCAGCCGCCCGGTCTCGCTGCCGGCATTGGTTTTCGCCGAACTCCAGCTCGACCGCCTCGGCGACGATCCCGAGGCCAACGGCGTGGACAATTTGCCTTACGGCGGCCTCGAACACATGCGCGACTGCCTGCGCGAGCTGCGCGCCAAGCCGGGCAAGAGTTCGAAACTGGTGGTGCGCCACCTCGAACAGGACGTCCTGTTCCGCACCATCCACCGCGGCTTCTACGTGGCGCATTCAGGTGGCGGCTTCAAGTGGTTCCCGATGCCGACACGCGAGGAACTCGAAACCACGCATTACACCTGGTGGCGCTCCGCCCTGCGCTCCGGTCTCTGATTCCCGAAACTTTCACCATCCCATTTCATGCAACACTCGATTTTCTGGATCGTCCCCGTCGCCTCACTGGTCTCACTCGGTTTCGCCGCCTGGTTTTTCCGCAGCATGGTCGCCTGCCCGGAAGGAACACCGCTGATGAAGGAAATCGCGTCGCACGTCCGCGTCGGCGCGATGGCCTATCTCAAGCAGCAATACAAGGTGGTGGGTATCGTCTTCGCCATCATCACGCTGGTCTTCTGCTGGCTCGCCTACGGCCTGCACCTGCAGAACCCGTGGGTGCCGTTCGCTTTTCTAACAGGCGGGCTGTTTTCCGGACTCGCCGGTTTCTTCGGCATGAAAACCGCGACTTACGCCGCGGCGCGCGTCGCCCATGCCGCACACCAGTCGCTGGATGCCGGACTGCGCCTCGCGTTCCGCTCCGGCGCGGTGATGGGTTTGGTTGTGGTGGGTCTCGCATTGTTGGACATCTCGGTGTGGTTCTACGTGCTCAACGCCTTCATCGATGACGCCAGCCCCACCCACAAACTCGTGGTCATCACCACCACCATGCTCACCTTCGGCATGGGCGCTTCGTTGCAGGCGCTGTTCGCCCGTGTCGGTGGTGGTATCTTCACCAAGGCCGCCGATGTCGGTGCCGACCTTGTCGGAAAAGTAGAAGCCGGCATCCCCGAAGACGATCCGCGCAACCCGGCAACCATCGCCGACAACGTGGGTGACAACGTCGGCGACGTGGCCGGCATGGGCGCTGACCTTTATGAATCCTACGTCGGGTCCATTCTCGCCACCGCCGCGCTTGGTGCCGCGGCCTTCGCACAGACCGGCGACGCCGAAAACGCCTTCCGTGCGGTGGTCGCGCCGATGCTGGTGGCCGCGGTGGGCACCATCCTCTCGATCATCGGCATCTTCGCTGTCAGGGTGAAACGCGGCGCCTCGCAACGCGACCTGCTCAACGCGCTGGGCCGCGGCATCAACCTGAGTTCGCTGCTGATTTTCTTCGCCTCGTTTTTCATCCTGAAATGGCTCGACCTGCCGAACTTCGCCGGCATCTGGGGAGCGATCGTCGTCGGTCTGATCACCGGCATCGTCATCGGCAAGGCCACCGAGTATTTCACCTCGCAGGAATACCAGCCGACCAAGGACATCGCGAACAACGCGAAAACCGGACCTGCAACAGTAATCATTTCCGGTCTCGGTGTGGGCATGCTTTCGACCGTTGTGCCGGTGGCCGCGGTGGTGATCGGAACCACGATGGCCTATTGCCTTGCCTCCGGCAGTTGGGATTTCTCCACCGCCACCATCGGCATGGGCCTTTATGGCATCGGCATCGCCGCGGTCGGCATGCTTTCCACGCTCGGCATCACCCTCGCCACCGACGCCTACGGCCCGATCGCCGACAACGCCGGCGGCAACGCCGAGATGGCGGGCCTGCCGCCCGAAGTGCGCCGCCGCACCGACGCGCTCGACTCGCTCGGCAACACGACCGCCGCCACCGGCAAGGGGTTCGCCATCGGTTCCGCGGCTCTAACAGCCCTGGCATTGCTCGCGTCCTATGTCGAGGAGTTGAAAATCGCCATGCTGCACGCAGGCCAGACAACGATGATGGTGGCCGGCGAAACCGTGAATGTTGCCACCGCGACGCTCACCCAGTTCATGACGCACTTCGAGGTGCAGCTGCTCAACCCGAAGGTGATCCTCGGCGTGTTCATCGGCTCGATGATGTCCTTCGTCTTCTGCGGACTCACGATCAACGCGGTCGGCCGTGCCGCGGCCAGCATGGTCGAGGAAGTGCGTCGCCAGTTCAAAGAAAAGCCCGGCATCCTCAAGGGCGAGGAAAAACCCGACTACGCCCGCTGTGTCGCGATTTCCACCGCCGGCGCGCAACGCGAAATGGTGCTGCCGTCCGCGCTCGCTGTGGCCGTGCCGATCTTCGTCGGCCTGCTCTTCGGCGTGCCGGGAGTCTTCGGTCTGCTTTCCGGCGGCCTGTCCACCGGTTTCGTGCTCGCCGTGTTCATGGCGAACTCCGGCGGTGCGTGGGACAACGCCAAGAAGTACGTCGAGGAAGGCCACCTCGGCGGCAAAGGCTCGTCCGCCCACAAGGCCGCCGTCATCGGCGACACCGTCGGCGATCCCTTCAAGGACACCGCCGGACCTTCGCTCAACATCCTCATCAAGCTGATGAGCATGGTCTCCATCGTCACCGCGGGTGTGAACATCGCGTTCACGTTGTTCTGAAACGCCTTTGCTCTTGCCGCCCCGTGCGGGACCGGCGCAGCGTCGTGCCGCATGGAGGCATTGGAAATCATCGACTGGTTGAAGCGCGAGGGACTTTTGGAACTCGATGATGGTTTCCCCGAGGACGGCGACCTTGCCACCGCCGGCATGGACTCGATGGCGGTGATGCAACTCGTCGTCGCCGCCGAGCAGGAATTCGGTGTGGTCCTCGGCCCGGCCGATCTCACCCGCGCCAACCTCGCCACGCCACGTTCGTTCGCTTCGTTGATCGCCGCGAAAATGTCATGAAGCGTCCCGCGGAGATATATCAAGTGGCGATGGTCGGCGGCGGCAGCGCCGGGCTTGCCGCGGCTGTCACATCCGCCCGCTGCGGCGCGCGCACCTTGCTCATCGACCGCAACGGTTTCCTCGGCGGCATCGGCACCGCGTCATTGGTCCACACCTTCTGCGGGCTCTATCAGATCCGCGACGAACCCGGCGCGGTGATCGCCAATCCGGGATTCGCGGAGGAAATCGCCGATCGCATGATCCGCGCCACCGGCCGCGGACCGGTGCGCATGGGCAAGCTCGACGTGCTGCCGCAGCACCCGGTCGAGTTCGTCAGGATCGCCGATGATCTCGTCGCCGACGAACCGAACATCGACCTGCGCCTGCACACCGAACTCGCCGGCATCACGCGCGATGCGGACGGCTGGCAACTGCGCCTGCTTTCACCCGGCGGTGAAGCCGTGGTGCATGCCGCCTGCATCGTCGATGCATCGGGCGACGCGGTGACCGCCGCGTTTCTCAATCAACCCTTCGACATGACTCCCGCCAACCGCCTGCAGCGACCGGCCTATGTGTTCGGCATCCGCAGTCACGCGATGCTCGACGACGAAGCGCGCCTTCACACCGCCGGCCTGCTGGTGGAAGGCGTGAAATCCGGTGCCCTGCCGCCGGATGCCATGGGCTTGTCGTTCCGCAGTTCGGGCCGCGACGGCGAAATTTTCGGCACTCTCGACCTGACCGGCGGCGATCATGCGGCGCACTACGATCCGCTTGATGTCGCATGCCTTTCTTTGCTCGAACGGAGAGGACGCGAGGTCGCCTGCATGGTTGTCGCCTGGCTCGCACAGCGTGACCCGCTCTGGCACGGTGCCTACATCAGCCACTGGCCCGCGCGCGCCGGCATCCGCGAGAGCCGCCGCTGGATCGGGCGGCATGTTCTAACTGGTGACGATATTCTATCAGCCCGGCGTTTCGACGACGAGATCGCGCTCGCCACCTGGCCGATGGAATTCCGTGAAACCGCCAAAGGGCCCAAGTTGAGGTTTCCCGAAAACAACCGCCCCGCCGGCATCCCGCTGCGCTGTCTCCAGCCCGCAGACATCGACCGTCTCTTCACCGCCGGCCGCTGCATTTCCGCCGATCACGACGCCCAGGCCTCGATCCGTGTCATGGGCACCTGCTTCGCCACCGGCGAGGCCGCGGGACGGGCGGCGGCTTCGTTGGCATAGTGCCGCCTCGCTCTAACGGGCGAGCCTACATTTCGCCCGCATGAGCCATCACCCAGCGGTATTCCCCGGCGATTTGTACTTCCACAGGGCGGCGGAGGGTTTCCGGCAGGACGGCCCAGGTGTAGGTTTCGATTTCGTAATGATGGCACGCGTCCGGATGTTTCGCCCGCCAGGCAAGCACGTCCACTACCTGCCGACGGGTGGAACGCAGCGGCGGCGCGGGCTCGGCATCAAGCGGGATGTGGAAATGCACCCGCGCCTCGACGAGGCCCGACTTTTCGGCTGTCAGAAAATCCGGCAGGTCGATGAAGCGCCGGATGCCGCCGTCTTCCTCACGGGCGAGCGCCTGATGGAAATAGACCGGTTCGTCGAAAGCGCGGATCGCGTCGATGGCTGCCGGGTCGCGCGGGTCGAGCGCCAGCGCGCTGGAGAGGTGGATTTTGGAAATGCGGATGCCGGCGGCGGTCATCGCGTCGAGCGACGCGGTGGCGTCCTCGTATTGCAGCGCGAAATGGCAGGCGTCGTAATTCACGCCGATGCGTCGCGAGATGGCCGCGGAGTCTGTGCCGTCGTGGTGAAGTCGCTCGAAGAACGCGAGGGTTTCCGCGGTGTTTTCAAAATGCCCGAACGGCTCCGGTTCGAGACCGAGGTGGAAATAGTGGCCGGTTTCCGCCGAGAGCCCGTCGAGCCAGACGGCGAGTTCGGCGAGATGGCGACGGATTGCGGATTCATCGGCGTGGAACGTCTTGTGCGAGCCTGGCAGCGTGGAAACCGAAGCGCCGTCGCCGGGCCGCGCGATCGCCGCGAGGATGCGGAACAGGTTTTTCGTGTATTCGACGCGCGCCGGATCGCTCCAATCCGGCTGGAACACACGTTCCTTCACCCGCGTGCCATGGAAACTGCCGTAGGGAAAACCGTTGATCGTGAAGACATGGCAGCGGTTCTCCAGCAACCAGGCGCGGAACGTCGGCAAGTGGTCGTTTTCCAACAATTCGCGCGCCGCCACCGCGGACAAGCGCAGGCCGATGCCGAACGACGCGCCATCCGGACAAACCAGATCGCGCACCGCCAGCACGTGTTCGCGCAGCATTTCCCGCGTTTCCTCCCAGCTCTCGGCCGGGTGGATGTTGGTGCAGTAGGCGAGCTGTGAAGGACCGAATTCCAAAGCGCGCGAAAGATGGGCCGTGCGGCCGGTTTTGTCCAGAGAGCCCGCAAAATCCGGCGGCAATGATGTTTTGACAGCCCGCGCCAGCCGAACGAATATGCCAACGGAATGCACGGGTGCATTCCCTAACAAAAACCAACCACGCCATGAAACACGCACTCTGGATCCCAATCATCGCCCTGCCGCTGGCGCTCGTCGCCTGCAAGCAGAAGGAAACCACCACGGAAAAAATGGACGCCGGAGCCGAAAAGGTCGCCGAAGGGCTCAAGGAAATGGGCGACGCCGCGGCCGATGAGGCGAAAACCATGTCCGATGAGGCCAAAAGGAAAGCGGAGTCCATGACCGAGGATGCCAAGGAAGCGGTCGAAAACGCCGCCGAAAAAGTGAGGACCGAGTCCGAACAAGCGACCGACGCGGCCAGCGACGCCATCCGCGAAGCGCTGCCGGAACCCGAAGAGCCCACTCCCCCGAACTGATTCACATATTTGAGCGGCTGACGGCCGCCAACCAATATCCCCGGCCGGCGTTCCATACCGGGCGCCGGCCGTTTCTTTTCCCGCGCTCAATCCATGTCGCGCTTGGCCGGCGGATCGATGCCGAGCATCGGCCAGACATCGTCCATCAGGCGCATGGCGATCTTGCCGGAGAGTTCGCGTTCCTTGCGCTTGCCGTGCACGCCGACGTGGATGGCGGGCACCTTGCCCATCGGCGTGTCCGCCTCGCCGGAGCGGACGAACAGGCGGCGGCCGATTTCCGCGGCACATACCTCGTCGGTGGCCATGGCCCATTCCTGGGTCAATGCAAGGTCCTTGCTGACGCGTTGCAGAAGCTCGGGCTCCGAGAGGCGGGACTTGAGATCGTCCACGATTTCCCGGGTTTTTTCGGATGAAAGTTCGGGATTGATCGGCAATGGCACCCACACCGGCGCGGGGCGGTTCTGCTTGTAGGTCTTGAGGGCGTAGTAACCGCCGCCGGCCATGGCGATCATCAGGCCCACGATCACCGCCCCGATCACGATCCAGCGTTGCATGGCTTGAGTTCCTAATGCATGGACGGCGCGGCTCCAAGCCGGATTTTCATGGAATACCCCGCCACCACCGCCACCGTCGAAACCCTGCCGAACGGCCTGACCGTCATTCTTGATCCCGATCCCGCGGCACCCGTGGTTTCTGCGCAAATCTGGGTGGAAAGCGGCTCTCTGCACGAGGACCACCTGCTTGGAGCGGGCGTCTCGCATTTCCTCGAACACATGGTATTCAAGGGCACGCGCGATTTTGATGCCGACGAACTGGCCGGCACCGTGCAGGCCGCCGGCGGCCATTGGAACGCCTACACGACCTTCGAACGCACGGTTTATTTCATCGACGGACCGGTCGCCTCGCTGCCGGTCTTTTTGAAATGCCTCGCCGGGCTGGTGTTTTTCCCGGTGATCCCGGAGTCCGAATTCGAGCGGGAAAAAGACGTGATCCGCCGCGAGATCGACATGGGCCTGGACGATCCGGACAACGCCGCCACCCGGCTGCTGCTGGCGACTGCTTTCCAGCACGACCCGCGCCGCCATCCGGTGATCGGCCACCGCCATCGCTTCGACGCACTCACTTACGACGACCTCACCACCTACCACCGCACGCGCTACACCACAGACCGCGCGTTCTTTGTAGTCTCGGGCGATTTCGACGCGGATGCAACGCGGGCCGCGATCGCCGAACTGACCGCGGATTGCCAACCGGGCTGCGGCCGGGAGCCGCTGGTGGCGATCGATCCGCCGCAACTCGGACCGCGCCGCGCCCGTGAAACCTTCGCCATCCCGGTGAGCCGGATATCGATGGCATGGAAAATGCCCGCGCTCGACCACCCGGACGCACCCGTCTGCGAGGTGCTCGCCGCGATGCTTGGCCGCGGCCGGTCGTCGCGCCTCCACCGCACGCTGCGCGAACAACGCGGGCTGGCTCTGGAAATTTCCGCCTGGTCATGGATCGGGTCCGGCCGCGAAGGCCTGCTCGCCGTTGCCGCGGATGTCCTGCCGGAAAACCGCGACGCCCTCGCCGCAGCGGTGTTGGAGGAAATCGCGGCCATGCAGGACGACGATCTGACAGCGGACCTCGCCAAGGCGCAGCGCCAGATCGCCGCCTCCCAGTTCCGCACGCTCACCAGCGCGTCCGGCCGCGCCAGCGACCTCGCCTCGAACTGGCACGAGGCGCGCGATCTGGATTTCACCCGCCGCCACGTCGCCGACATCGCGGCGGTCACCGTGGACGACGTCCGCCGCGTGGCATCCCGGCTCACCGAGGCTCGCGTCATCCAGACGATCCTCGATCCGCTCGATGCCCCGGCCCCGGCGCGGGCCGGCAAGACGCGCCAACAGCGCGGCGAAATCGAGGTCCACACGCTGCCCAACGGCCTGCGGGTGGCCATGCTGCCGGACCGCCGCGTGCCGCTGGTCCAAGCGCTCACCGCGGTGAAAGCCGGCCTGCCTTCCGAAACACCCGAAACCAACGGCCTCAACCAACTGCTCGCCGCCACCCTGCCGAAGGGCAGCGCCACGCGCAGCGCGGAGGAAATCGCCACCCTGCTGGAGTCGCTCGGTGCGTCGATGAATGCCAATACCGGCAACAACGCGTTGCTGCTGCAAGCCGGCGGACTCGCCCCGGACGTGGAAACGATCCTCGACGCCATGTGCGACGTGATGGTTTCACCGCGCCTGCCGGAGGAATCCATCGCCAAGGAAAAAGCCAGCCAGCTCGCGACTTTGGAGGAGGCGCTGCAAGACCCCTTGCACACCGGCTTCCGCACCCTGCGCCACGCCGCATTTTCCGGCACCGGCTACGGTCTCGACGCGCTCGGCTCGCCAACAAGCCTGGCTTCACTCGACCACGACGCGCTCGCCGCCCACCACGCCCGCCATTTCACCGCCGCCAACACGGCGCTTGCCATCGTCGGCGACATCGACCCCGCCCGAACCATCGATTTGTTGGAAAACCGTCTTGCGGCGCTGCCCGCAGGCGAGCCATGGGCGGTCCCGCCCGGCACGCCGGGAACCGGCGAACACGTCGTCCACCTGCCCAAACGCCAGGCCGTGCTCGCCATCGGCTTCCACGGCTTGTCCGTCTCCAGCCCGGAGCGCCACGCGCTGGCGATGATCCAGGAATACGCGTCGGACATGGCCGGCCCCCTCTTCACCCGCATCCGCGAGGATCTCGGCCTCGCCTATCAGGTGGGAGCCACCCAGTTCCTCGGCTACGACGGCGGTCTCTTCACCTTCTATCTGGCCACCGCGCCGGAGCAGGTGGAACTCGCCCGGCTCGAAATGATGGCGGAAATTTCCAAAATCGCGGATCGCGGCATTCCCGACGAAGTCTTCGACCGCGTCCGCGCCACCGTGCTCAGCGGCCTCGCCCTGCAACAACAATCGCCCGCCCACACCGCGCGCCACATCGCGCTCGACCTGCTCTTCGGTCATCCCGCCGACGAACACCAGCGGCTGCCGGAAATCTATCAGGCACTCGACCCGCGGCAGGTGCGCGAAACCGCGGCGCGCATCTTCACCGCCACGCCCGCAGTCGTCACTGTCCTGCCAAGCACCCTTTGAAAATCTGCCGGAAACACCGGCACATGCATCAAACCCCGCCAACACCCGCACCAAACCCATTTACGGAAAAATGTCTCACCTGAGACATTTTTTCGGCAATCCTCACAACATGAGCGAGTTGCTACTTTGAAAACATGCCGCATTGCCGTTGGGAAGCGGGTTTTTGCTCACCGTATTGCCGGTCACTCCGTGATCGACTGTTGGTGGCGCTTGAGCAGGCGGTCGGCGAAAAACGGTCCGCCCGGCAGCAGCGCCGCCACGCCGACGATCGCCGCCGTCCGGAACGGCAGCGCCGCCTTCCACATCGCAAGCAGCAGCAAAGCACCCAGCGCCATGAAAAGCACGCCGTGCGCCCAGCCCACGTATTTCACCGCGAGCGGCTGGTCCCAGAGGTATTTCAGCGGCATCGCCACCAACAGCAGGACCAGGAACGACACGCCTTCGGTTAGGGAAACGGCTCGCAGCAGGGACATCAGGTTCATCGCGCCGCCAACAAAAACGCCAATCGGAAATTTGCAAGCGGTTCCGGGCGTAGCAGGATGCCAGCCGCATCCGGAAAACCCATGAAACGCTTCCTGCTAATCCTCGCCGCCATCCTCACGTGCCATCTCGCATCCGCGAAACCCAACATCCTCGTCGTCCTCACCGACGACCTTGGCTACTCCGACCTCGGCTGCTACGGCAGCGAGATCGAGACCCCCGTGCTCGACCGCCTCGCCGCCAAAGGCTTGCGCTTCTCGCATTTTTCCAATACCGCCAAGTGCCATTCCTCGCGCGTTTCCCTGCTCACCGGCCGCTGGTGCCGCCAGGCCGGCGACGAATCGATGAAGCGCGCCGTCACCATTCCGGAAATCCTCCGCCCGGCCGGCTGGTACACCGCCATGTCCGGCAAGTGGCACCTCTCGAAGGAACCCACCGACTTCGGATTCGAGCGCTTTTTCGGCCACCTCTCCGGCGCGTGCAGTTATTACAAGGGCGACAATACCTTCCGCCTCAACGGCCAGCCATGGCAGGTGCCCGATGAGGGATTCTACACCACCGTCACCAACACCGACTTCGCGCTGCGTTTCCTAAAAGAGGCACGCGAGGCGGAGAAACCATGGTTCCTCTATCTCGCCTACAACGCTCCGCACGCACCGATCCAGCCGCTCAAGCAGGACTACGAGAAATATCGTAGCCGCTACACCAATGGCTGGGACGAAGTCCAAAAACACCGCGTCGCCAAACAGCGCGATCTCGGTCTGCTGTCTGCGGATACGCCCGCAGCTCCGCGTCCCGACCACATCCCGGCATGGAACGATCTAACCGATGAAATCCGCGATTGGGAAAGCCGCCGCATGGCGGGCTATGCGGCGCTGATCGACCGCGTGGACCAGGAACTCGGCCGCCTCGTCGCCGATATCGAAAAAGCCGGCGAACTCGACAACACGATCATCCTCTTCTTCTCCGACAACGGCGCATGCCCCTACGACCGACGCAACGTCCGCACGGACCTGCCGCCGCACGATCCCGCCACCAAGTGGACCGACAGCACCGGCTGGGCCTGGGCGCGCAACGCTCCGTTCCGTTTCTACAAACAGAACCAGTTCGAGGGCGGCGTGGCCACTCCCGCCATCGTTCACTGGCCTGCGGGACTCAAGACCCGGCCTGGCGCGATTGACGACACGCCCGCCCACCTCGTGGACGTGCTGCCCACCCTGCTCGACCTCACCGGCACCACCAGCCCCGCCACCTTCCCCGGCCGCGAGCCCACCCCGCTCGCCGGAGTTTCACTGGCACCCGTCCTTGCCGGGAAAAAACTCGGGGCGCGCCCGCCGATCCATCTCCTCCACCACCTCGACCGCGGCCTGCGCGACGGCGATTGGAAACTCGTCTCTTTCCGCCGCGGACCGTGGGAACTCTACCACCTCGCCACCGACCGCACCGAGTTGAACAACCTCGCCGAACAGCATCCGGACCGTGTCCGCGCCATGGCCGACGAGTGGCACCGCATGACCCGCGAGGTGCTGCACGCCCCGGCAGGCGAGCAAAAGCCCGTCGAAGACGAAGCGAAACCCAAGATCCACCAAGAGTGGTCCGACTACTCCGGCAAACACGGCGGCAACACCGGCAGACGTGCGCGTTAAGTCAAGGATCACGGAGCGGCGAAACGTGTTCGCCAATGTCGATGATCTGGCAATGAGATGAGCGGATGCGCCGGACATTGGCTTTCCCATGGGCGTCGGCGGACATGCTCCGCCGCTCCTTGAACCGCCCGTTGTCGGCTTTTTGACGCGCATGACCGGCAAGGGCAGGTGAGACAGCAATGTCAGCCCGCATTTCCCGCACTCATCGTCGTCCCGGAGGGACATCAGACATTAGCCGGGCGGTGCCAACCCGGATTTTCGCCGATCTCCGTCTTGCGCCCCGGAGGGTGCGCGAGAAACGCCCGGCGTCCCATGAACATCCGCACTCCTCTCCGACCCGCTGCCGGGGTCGAATTCTTCTCATAATCGCAATTCCCCGGGTGTTCGTCGCGTTCGCTCCTCGACCCGGGGCTACACTCTTTCATCCCTCCGGGATGAGGAGGCGTGTGAAAGATTTCGGTTAGAAGATGAATGCAATCGCAGCCCAGACGCCTCCTGCAATCATGAACCCCATGAATGTGAATAGCAATAGTGCCGGAGTCTTCTGATATATCGCAAAAGCCAGAAACCCGTTCTTGATGCTCTCCATGCCGCCTCGCCAATTTCCTAACAGAATGATCAGCGTCGGCAACAAGGCGGTCAAGCCAACCGTGATACCAAGCCCGCGCCAGTCATGACGGTCGAGAAAACCGCCGAAGTAGAGCACCAATCCTACCGCAATCCCGAGCCCTGCCCCGATGTTGGCGGCTCGAAGGATTCGTCGCTGTGTGTCGACCAATGCACGTTGCTTGCTGGAGTTCTTGGCGTGAGGCAGCCGCCCTGCCCACTTGATCCCGAGCCAACTCGCAATTGTGGCACCTATCAGGCCGGAGATAATGGGTCTTATGGTATCGAAATCCATTTCCAAAACGAATCGGCCTGACACCCGCTACCGGGAGCGTCCCTAGGATTCAGGTTGAGGTTTGCCACGATCCTCAGAGTGCAACACGGGGCGGGCAGTGGGCTGACCGGCTTCGGCTTGTTCCGCCCCGGCGGACGCTGCGCTGCGTTCCTGAGCGATCAGGGCATCCAGCAGACGATCGATGTCGTTGCCATGACGCTCCGAAATCGTGCGCTTGATTGCGCGGACTTCAGTGATCACCTCGTCAATTACCTTGGGTGGGTTGTCAGCCAGCTTCATCGTCGTTCAGTAGTTCTTCCGGGCTGCACATCACCGGCATCCGGTGTCCCGAGTCGTTGATCCTCACGCGCATCCGCTCCCTGATGTGCGGATTCGCGATGTGCTTGAAATTCCATGTCACAAGAAAGTCGATCCCATATACCGATGCAAGCGCGATGTGAACCGCATCCGGCGCAGCGATGCCGGGAACAAGTCCCGATGTCACAAGCAACCGCGCCAAAGCCGCGGCTTCGTTCGTCACGGGAAGTACCCGCAACCCTTGCAGCAAGGTGAGCCGCTAAGCCGCCATCCCACCACTCCCGAGTCGCCTATTGCCGACTCGCCTGAATAATCGACCGCGCGTTCCTTGCCGTGTAGTAGCTCGGTATGGTCGTCTCAATGTATGCTGTCGCCATGGCTGGACGAGTATTTCATTTTGTGGCAAAACAAATACCATTCACATGACCCGCCGAAGTGATGATCCGGCGTGGATCATGGCGGCAGCTTTCACGCCGCCGCTTGATGCAACAAGGATTTTTCGTGGCAGAGGGCGATATCAGACAGGCGGCTCAAGAGCACAAAAAAGCCGGACGGATGGCGCTCCGTCCGGCTGGATTGGCGTGTCCTGCGGTCAGTGGCCGGTGCCGTTGTTGATGTCGATGGCGGCGTAGTCGCCGTCCTTGCGGCGGTAGATGATGGTCAGGCAGTCGCGGCGGGCGCTTTTGTAGAGGACGAAGGGGCGGTCGGAGAGTTCGAGTTCCATGATGGCGTCCTCCTTGTACATCGTGCGGACGGCGTAGTTGTCCGGGTGGATGATGTAGGGGATGGGATCGTGCTCGGATTCCTCCGGGTGGTCGAGGGCCTCCTCGGTGAAGAAGCGCTCTTCGAGGTGGCGGATCGACTCGTTGCGGTGCGGTCGGTTTTTCTTGAGCAGTCGGGTTTTGTGTTTGCGCATGCGGCGGGCGATTTTCTCGATCGTCTCGTCGAGCGCGGCGTACATGTCCTTGCCTTCCGTGTGGGCCTCGATGGTGATGTGGTTGGCGCAGAAGAGGATGATTTCGGCGATGTGGCGGTTTTTCTGAACGTCGAGAATGGCCTTGGCTTCGATGATCCGCGGATAATCGAGGTGGAGACCTTCGATTTTCTTCTGGGCGTAGTCGCGGAGGGCATCGGTCACCTGTTCGTGTCTCACGGTCACGGTGATAGGCAGATTGACATTGGCGGTTTGCATGGTCGTTTGGTTTGGTTTGGGTGAATGGACGGCGGTTTCACCCGCCCTGTCCATCGGACACTCTGGACAAGAAGCGCCCGGAATGCCACCTCGTTCTCTAAAAAAATCGCGTAAGGGCCGGATTTCCCGCATCGCGGGGGCCGGCGCGACGGGCGGACTCACTCGGGGGCGATGAGGTCCTCGAAGGTGGGAACGCCGAGGCCGGGAGCGGAATCGGGGGCGGCGGGGGTGGCATCGTAGAGCTTCATGAAGTCGTCCGTCGGGGACTTGGCACTGCCGCCGATTTCCAGGTCGAGCCAACGGAATCCGTCGTCGGAGGCCTCGAACATGGAGATCAGGCGGGAATTCTCGGTGGCGAGCAACATGGCTTCGGAAATGCCGAGTTGGAGGCGACCGGAGAGGCGGCCCGATGCATCCGCGGTGAGTCCGCCGCGCAGGGCCATGCGGCCTTTGTGCTCGAAATCGAGGTTTTCCAGGACCACTTCGCCGCCACTGCGGCGGATGGCGCCGGTGGCATCCATTTCGAAGAGCGGGCGTTCGAACCAGTTGTCTTCGAGCAGGCGGGTGAGATCGGCCAGGAATTTGAAATTCCGCAGTTCGATGGGTGAGATGATCGATTTGGAAAACGAGAGGACGAGCCGGGTGTCGGCGGCGGAGCCGGGCGTGAGCGTGAGCTGGTTGGAGGTGGGATCGGAAACGGTATCGACGCGACCGTTGACGAGGGTGCCGAGTTCCTGGCCGAGGATGCCGGTGAGCAGGAAGGATTCCATGCGGACGTCGAGCGTCGACGGGCCGTCCGCGGCGCGGGGGTCGACGGTGCCGGTGAGGTCGATCTGGCCGCGATTGTCCTCCGGATGGAGCAGGCGCATGCCGACGATGTCGATCAGGCCGTCGCGGATCTCGATGTGGGCGCGGCCCATGAGGATGGCGGGCCAGGGGCGGGCGGTGACGGTGCCGCGGTTGAGAAGGACCTGCGGGCGGTTGTTGGCGTTGGAGGGTTCGAAGGAGACCTCCGTATCGCGAAGCAGCAACGCGGGCATGGTGGCATCGCCGAGGCTGATGGTGAGCTTGGGTGAGGTGTAGTGCCTGAAACGGATGGGGAGCGGCGACGCGGCGCCACCGGAAGCCGCGGCGGACTCTCCGGGAGCGGGAAAACCCAGCCGGAGCAACCCGTCGCTGGCGGCCACCTCCTCGCCGGCGAGCGCTTTGCCGAGGAACGAGGATGGGGCGATGCTGGCGGAAACCCCGCGGACGGTGAGTTCCTTGAGCACCTTGTCATCCGGCCAGGTGAGCACGAGTTTGCCGGCGTTGGCGCGGGTGGGAGTGACGCGGAATTGTTCGAGTTCCACCAGCGCGCCGCTGCTCTCGGCGATCATGCGGCTCACTTTTTCGCGGAATGGTTCGCTGTTGGCGTAGATGATGGCGGAACCCGCGGCGAATCCGGCCATCAGCAGGAGCAACATGGCTCCGGAGGCCTGGATCATGCGCGCGCGGCGCGTTTTTTTCCGCTCCTCCTTGTGCGGCTGGTGGCTGCGGCGCTTGCGCTTGCGCACCTTGATCGCCACGGTGCCATCGGCCCGGGTCACCAGTTCGCCATCCTCCAGCGGATCCTCGGCCGGACGTTTCTTGAGGCGCTCCATCATCTCGTCGATGGAGTATTTTTCAGGATCGCTCTGGACGGACATGAAGTCTCTAACGGAATGAATGGGTGTGCGGGAATTTCAGCGGTCGCGGTAAGGCCGGCCGGTGGGGTCGAGCAGCTCGACCTGGACGAAAAAGACGATCGCGGTGCTGACCGGTTGGCGGGCGGTGCTGCTGAACAAGCGGCCGACCCACGGGATATCGCCCAGCAAAGGCACCTTGTCCTCGACGTTTTCGATGCTCTCGCGCATCAGGCCGCCGATCACGATGGTCGAGCCGTCGGCCACGGTGAGCTGGGTGTTCGCGCGCTGCGTGCTGAAGACCGGCATGAGGATTTCGTTGCGGGTCAGCTCGATGGATGACTCGCCGACGCCGAACAGGCTGCTGCCGGCGCTGGAGCGGATGGGGCTGCCGTAGTTCACGAAGCCGTCGAACTCGACGAACGACGGGCTGACGGTCAGGTCGATGTAGCGCTTGTCCGCGCCGGCCACTGGCAGGACTTCGAGGATCATGCCGACATCGCGTTTTTCGAAGGCGGTTGGGGTGGCGGGCGTGACGGGCTGGGCACCACCCGAGTTGCCGCCGGTGGAGGTGGGAACTTCCGGGGGTTCGTATTCGGTGGGATAGATGAACTCGCGGATGACGGTGACGGTGGACGCCTGGCCGCTGCGGGTCACCACGGAGGGTTCGGCCATGACATCGACGTTTTTCTTCTGACTGAGGCCGCGCATGACCATCTGGGCGGTGCCATCGGAGAACAGGCCGGTGACGGAAAGGATGCCCGGGGCGACGTTGGCGTTTTGGATATCGCGGTTGGGATTGTTGATGATGTTGTCGATGGAATTACCGCCGATCGCCTGATCGCCGGAACGCAGTCCGGCGGTGGAGATGTTGGAAACCGGCTGGCCGGGCGTGGTGGGAACGCCGGGAATCGAGGTGAAATCGACCGGACTGATGAAATCGGTGTTGGTGCGTGCCGAGCCGTTGCCGACGGTTCCTCCGCCGCCGAAGAGAGTACCGCCGGAGTTGAGCGAGGTGGGGCTGATGAGCCAGTCGAAACCGAGTTCCTCGAGATTGGTCCGTTCGGTGCGGATCATGGTGACGCGCACTGCGACCTGCACGGGCTCGGACTTGCCGAGGGTTTCGACGATCTGGGCGATAAAGTCCTGATTGGTGGCGGTGTTGGTGACCCGCAGCGTGTTGGTGGAAGCGTTGTAATTCGCAAATGCGCCCTCCGGGAATGAGACGCCTTGTTTGGCCAGCGCCTCCTGGGCGCTGAGCCGGGTGGTGAGCAGTCCGCCGCCGGTGGTGGGCTCGGCGAAGGGATTGTCGGCGGCCGGATCGTCGCCCTGTGCACCGGCGCTCAGGTTGCTGAGGAAATCCGGCGGCACGCGGTAGGTGCGGGAGATCAGTTCGTCCGAGGTGAATCCCGCCGGGCGGATGATCACCGCGTAGTCGTCCACGCTGTAGGACGTCTGGGTGATGTCGGTGATGTATTTGAGGACTCGCCCGAGAGGAATGTTGTTCAATTGGAGATCGAAGCGCATCGCGCGGATGCGGCGCGCGGTTTCCTCATCGGCGGATGCAAGGCTGACGGTGATGTTCACGCCCTTGCGGGCGGGATCGACTTCCATCGTGTCGTGCTCCCTGGACTGGACTCTGAGGAAATCGACGGCTTCATCGAGACTGGCTTGGTCGAGCGCGACGCGCGGGATGATGATGTTGTTGAGCTTGGTCGATATCCGGACGTCATCGAGCGCTCCGGTGAAAAGGTCGTCGACAAGGTCGAGTTCCTCGTCGGTGGCCGGCACGGCGGTTTCCCAGCCGGCATCTACTTGGGAGAGCATTTCGGCCCGGGTCTGGTCGTAGGCGGAAGCCGCGTAGGAACTTTTTGCGGCGGCCACGCGCTCCATCCCGCGACGGGCGGCAGCGTTGGTGGGATCGATCCGCATCACCTCCTCGTAGTGGGAGTGTGCCTCGTCGAATTTCCCCAGATGGAACGCGCCCTCGGCGGTGTAGAGCGCGCGGCGCACGGCATCGACGTTTCTCGCATGCTCCGTGGTGAGTGCGGGGTTGGTGCGGATCGGATCGTCGAGTTGGGCGCGATAGGCAAGTGCGGCCGGGTCGTCGGGAGCCACGTCCGAGACGAGCACCTTGTCCACGGCGGCCATGGCCGCGGGAACGTCGCCTTTGCCGGCGAGCACCCTGGCATGCTCGATGGATGCCTGCACCAGGCGCTGGGTGGCGGCACCGCGTAGTTCGGCGGTGAGCGGTGCCTCGGGGATCAACTCACGCGCGCCGGAATAGGCATCCACCGCTTCGGCGTAGCGCGCCTGCTGGTAGGCTTCATCACCTTTTTGCAGCAGCATTTGCGCCTCCTCGACAGCCGCCCCGCGACGGGCCTGCTCGGTCATGGCGAGCCGCGCGGCATCCTGGGCGGTAACCGCGCAAGGCAGCGCGGAGAGCAAAAACAAGGCCATCATGGCCTTTCGGCCGTGTATCGGGATGTGTGCCGTGGATTTTTCCATGTGAAAACTGCGGCGACTCATAGAGGGCCGGGCGCGCGAGCGTAAGCGCAAAATCCGGAAAAAATCATCTTTTCGCAGCCCACGGAAATTCGAGCTGCACCTCGATCCGCCGCGGCTGCCGCCCATGACGGCGGAGGAGGCGGTGCAGGCGGGCTGGCAGGACCGGGCGGATACGTTCCAGCAAGGGCAGAATGGTGTTCACGCGTGTGTGTTTCCATGAACACCTTCACTTGTCAAGCCAGCGCTTCGCGCGCGGCCCGCACATCGATGGAAATTTGCGCCCGCAGTTCCTCCAGTCCGTCGAATTTCCGCTCATTGCGGAGCTGTTTTTCAAAAACCACCTCAAGCGATCCGCCATACAAATCGCCGGAAAAACCGATCAGGTGCGCTTCGAGCAGGCGCCTGGAGCCGTCGACGGTCGGACGGGTGCCGAGATTGGCCGCGCCGGGCCAATTGCGTCCTCCGACATTGATCGCCCGTACCGCCCACACGCCGTCGGGTGGGAGTTGCAGGTTGCCGGTGTGGACGTTGGCGGTGGGAAATCCGAGTTGGCGGCCGAGTTTTCCGCCCTCCTTCACCGTGCCGGTCACCGAATAGCGGCGGCCGAGCATGCGCTCCGCCTCGTCGAGGTTGCCATCGTGGATCGCCTGCCGGATGCGCGTGCTGCTGATCCGGTCGCCATCGAACATCACCGGCGGCACCGCCTCCAGGCGAAAGCCGTATCGCGCCGCAGCCTCGTGCAGCAAGGCCACGTCTCCCGCGCGGCGATGGCCGAAACGCCAGTCCTCGCCCACCGCGATGGTGCGCACCTGCGCGGCGCACAGCCGGGCGATGAAATCCCGCGCCTCCATTCGCGCCATCGCGGCATCGAAATGCAGCGGCACGATGAGTTGCACGCCCAGCCCGGCGCAGACGCAGGCCTTGTGATCGAGTGTTTCCAACAACGACGCCGGTGCCTTGGCCGGAGCGATCACCCGGATCGGATGCGGATCGAAGGTCAGCACGCCGGCGAGCCCCCCCTCATTCTGCGCCGCCGCCACCGCACGCGCCACCACCGCCTGATGACCGAGGTGCAGCCCGTCGAACACCCCGAGCGCCAGATGCAACGGCTCCCCGAGCGCCGGAAGTTCCTCAAGCTGGTGGCGGATCAACACGCGCCGTTGGTAGCCGCATGCGGGCGTTCCATCAAGCCGGGAAGGACCGGGCGGCCCAATGGATCAATCATCGAGTGGATTCCATACTCTCCGAAAACCCAATCCTTGGAAGTCTTTCAGATTCAGGGTGGCGAAATCCGTGACTCCGAACGCGATCAGGCACAGCGCCGTGCGCGCTTCGTAAATCCGTCGGCGCGCGAAATCCCGCCCGGCGGCCAGAGTCCAAAGCTCGTCATGCAGTTCACGGCTGCGTGGCGAGAACCCGCATGTTTTCCACAAGGGATGTTTCCTGTAACTCCCGATCACCGCGACAGCATCGGCAGCGGCGAGTGGATGCGCCAAGACCGCGGGATTGCGGAGCAGCAGGTAAAACTCCGCGAGCACGAATTCGCTCAGAACCACATCCTCCCGCTCGGAGACGTTTTCGATGAAGGTCCTGGCCGGCTGATGGAAAGGCGAGTCGGCACAGTAGCTGTAAAGCAGGATATTGGCGTCGATGGAAATCATGAGGTTTTGAGAAGCGGATCGGCGTCCTGAAAAGCCACATCACGAAGTTCCTCAGGCCCCAGACCTCGCCAGCCGGCATAGGACGATACCGGAGGTTGCCATGGCTTGGACGGTGGGTGTGGCTGGTCGTCGTAAACCTCCAGCAATAGCTCGGCTCCGCGCCGGAAGGTCTCTGCAAGCGACCATTCCCGCGCCTTGGCAAAAGCGCGCAACTCCCTGAACAGTTCGTCCGGCACTTGGATTTGCGTCTTGTTCATGCGGGAGAATCTGCGGGTATGGAAATTTGATGTCAAATGGTTTCATCGCTCATTCTGGATGAGCATAAAGAGGGTCGCACTGCGGGCGACCCGGTGCGGGCCGGAGTCCCGCACTCCTTATGAAACCTTCCCCAGGATCGCGTTGAACGTCTCGCTCGGGCGGAGTGCGGCTTCGGCTTTGGCTTCGTCCGGGGCGTAGTAGCCGCCGATGTCGGCGGGCTTGCCTTGGACGGCGAGCAGTTCGGCGACGATGGGGTCCTCGTTGGCGGCGAGTTCGGCGGCGATGGGGGTGAAGATGCGTTTCAGTTCCGCGTCGTCGTTTTGCGCGGCGAGCGCTTCGGCCCAGTAGAGGGCGAGGTAGAAATGCGAGCCGCGGTTGTCGATGGTGCCGAGTTTGCGGCCGGGCGAGCGGTCGTTTTCGAGGAACTTGCCGGTGGAGGAATCGAGCGTGTCAGCGAGCACCTTGGCCTTCGGCAGTTTGAAGGTTTCAGCGATGTGTTCGAAGGACGGTGTGAGCGCGAAGAACTCACCAAGCGAATCCCAACGCAGGTAGTTTTCCGTCACGAACTGCTGGACATGCTTCGGCGCGGAGCCGCCGGCACCGGTCTCGAACAGGCCGCCGCCATTCATCAGCGGGACGATGGATAGCATCTTGGCGGAGGTGCCGACTTCGAGGATCGGGAACAGATCGGTTAGATAGTCGCGCAGCACGTTGCCGGTGACGGAAATCGTGTCGAGTCCCTTGGCGATGCGTTCGAGCGAGAACTTGCAGGCCTCGGCGGGCGGCAGGATACGGAGATCGAGTCCGGTGGTGTCGTGGTCCTTGAGATAGCTTTCCACCTTGGCGATGAGCTGGGCGTCGTGGGCGCGGTTCTTGTCGAGCCAGAACACGGCGGGGGTGTTGGAGGCGCGGGCGCGGTTGACGGCGAGTTTCACCCAATCGCGGATCGGCGCGTCCTTGGTCTGGCAGGCGCGCCAGATGTCGCCGGCCTGGACGTCGTGGGAAAGGAGGATTTGGTTGTTGGAATCCACGATGCGCACGGTGCCATCGGCGGGGATTTCGAAGGTCTTGTTGTGGGAGCCGTATTCCTCGGCGGCCTTGGCCATCAGGCCGACGTTGGGCACGGAGCCCATGGTTTTCGGATCGAGCGCGCCGTTGGCTTTGCAGAAATCGACCACCGCCTGATAGACGCCGGCGTAGGAGCCGTCGGGGATCACGGCGAGCGTGTCCTGTGGTTTGCCAGCGGCGTTCCACATCCTGCCGCCCTCGCGGATCATGGCGGGCATCGAGGCGTCCACGATCACGTCACTGGGAACGTGCAGATTGGTGATGCCCTTGTCGGAGTTGACCATGGCGAGCGCCGGGCCGTTTTGATAGACCGCCTGCAGGTCCGCCTCGATGGCGGCCTTTTCGTCGGCGGGCAGCGACTCGATTTTCGCGATCAGGTCGCCGAGGCCGTTGTTCAGGTTCACGCCGAGTACGTCGAGCGTGGCGGCGTGTTTTTCCAACAGGTCCTTGAAAAACACCTTCACCGCGTGGCCGAAGATGATGGGGTCTGACACCTTCATCATGGTGGCCTTCATGTGCAGCGAAAACAGCACTCCCTCGGCCTTGGCGGCGGCGATTTGTTCGACGAGGAAATTCGTCAGAGCGGCCTTGCTCATGAAAGTCGAGTCGATCACCTCGCCGGCTTCGAGCGCGAATTCCGGCTTGAGCACGGTGACCGTGCCATCGGCGGCGACGTGTTCGATGCGCACGGTGGCAGCTTCCGTTAGAGTGACGGATTTCTCGTTGGAAAAGAAATCGCCCTTGCCGCCCATGGTGCCGACGCGGGTCTTCGAGTCCGCGCTCCACGCGCCCATCTTGTGCGGGTGGGCCCTGGCGTAGTCCTTCACCGCCTTGGGCGCGCGGCGGTCGGAATTGCCTTCGCGCAGGACCGGATTCACGGCGGAGCCGAGCACTTTGGCATAGCGGGTGCGGATTTCCTTTTCGGCATCGTTGGCCGGATTTTCCGGATAATCGGGGATCTTGTGGCCCTTCGCCTGAAGCTCGGCGATGGCCGCCTTGAGCTGCGGGATCGAGGCGGAAATGTTCGGCAGCTTGATGATGTTCGCCTCGGGCTTGAGGGTGAGCGCGCCGAGTTCGGCGAGGTCGTCGGCCTTGCCGGTGATTTCCGGGAACTGTGCCAGGATGCGGCCGGCCAGTGAGATGTCGCGCGTTTCCACCGCGATGCCGGCGGGCTTGGTGAAGGTCTGGACGATCGGCAGCAGCGAGCGAGTCGCAAGGGCCGGGGCTTCGTCGGTGATGGTGTAGATGATGGTGGGATTCGCGGACATGATGGGCTGCGGGGCTTGAACGGGCGCCCGGATAGGGGAACCCACCCGCCTTGTCGATGCCGGAAAACCCGCGCCCGGGGAAAAAAAACCGCCCGCACCGGACGGGCCGAAGCGGGCGGGCGAAGCAGCGGTTCCGGGGGAACTCAGTATTTCACGCCGCAGCCATAGGGCTTGTTCTTGGCGTTGGAGACTTCCTTGCCGGCGAGCACGGCGTCGAGCGCGTCGGCGAACCACTTGTCGGCGGTGGCCACGTCCTCGGTCTTGGCCGAGGGGTTCGAATCGATCGCGCCGTTGTAAACGAGCTTGCCGTCCTTGTGGATGATATACATGTGCGGAGTGACCTTGGCGTCATAGGCCTTGCCCATCTTGCCGTCGGTATCCATCAGGAAATGGCTGGCCTTGTTGCCGTGCTTGGTGGCTATCTCCGCCATCTCGGCGGGAGCGTGGTAACCTTGCTTGCCCTCGGCGGCGGAGTTCACCGTGAGCCAGACGACGCCCTTGGCGGTGTATTTTTCCTGAAGGGCGGGCATGTTGCCGCTGTCGTAGTGTTTTTTCACGAACGGGCAGCCGTAGTTGATCCATTCGAGAACGACGACCTTGTCCTTGAAGTCCGCCAGCGAGACGGTCTCGCCCTTGACGTTTTTCACGGAGAATTCGGGGGCGGCCTGGCCGATTTCGGCGGCGTGGGCGGTGATCAGCGCGAAGGCTCCGGCGATGGTGGGGATGAGGATGTTTTTCATGATATTACGGGATTCGGGGTATTACCGTGCCCGGGCCGGTGGATTTGTCTAATGACTTTTTCGTCATTCGATTTTCCAAGTCACCTGCAGGGGCGGACTTTTCCGATCGGTCAGCACCAGGGTGAGTTCTTTCACGGGCGAGGCAGCGAATTCGCTCTTGGGCACGGTGGCGATCCACTTCGGGCCTTCGGCGGTGAAGCGGATTTGCGCCTTGGGATCGATGAGTTCCGGTGTCAGGGGAAACACCTCGTGCCGCGACAGATCGCCCGGAGCGGATTTCCCGGGAATCAAGGTGAGGACCAGCGAGCTTTCCGTTTCCTCGCAAGAAAGACGCAGCGACTCCCCCGCCGGGCGCGGCAGAAGGTCGATGGCGGCGAGGATTTCCGCGGCCGCCGGACTTGTGGCGGCGTCGCCGGCGGCGACTTCGAGCGACAACTTGGCCTCGCCGGGCACGCAGCCTTCGTCACTGCACGCGAGCCAGGAAATTTCGGCTTCGAGTTTCGCTGTGCCGGCGAAATCCTCCGGCGGGGTGAGCGCCACCGGTAGCAGCAACTCGCCCTCGTAGCCGTAGCCCGCGAGTTCGCCGGTGAGAAACCGGACGGGTGGCGGGAAACCCGGTTCACCGTGTTTCCAACCGGGCGGCAGTTTCCATTCGACCGTGGTCGGCATCCCCGCCTCGCCGGGATTGAGCCAGTAGCTGTGCCAGCCTTTGTCGTGGCGGATGCGGATGGCGGTTTGCAGCGGCTTTCCGGGAAGAACGGTGGCGGAAACGGCGATCCAATCCGCCTTGGCGCGGCCGGGGTTCGGTGCTTCGGCTCCGTATGTGAAACCAGCGGCGATGGCGGACAGCATGGCGATGCGGGCGATCATGATTCCCATTCTGGAAACGGAAACCGCGGGAATCAAGCGGCCGGTTTCCGGCGCTCAGCGATCGACCAGCCCGAAATGCCGCAAACCCTCGATCACCCCGTCGGCAATCTCCAGGCTGGCGCGGAAGACGCTGAGCCCGTCGATGGCCTCCAGCAGATCCGGGTGCGCGTTTCCCACGGCGACGCCGCGCACGTCCGGCAGGCGGAACATCGCGCTGTCGTTGCCGGTATCGCCAGCCACCGCCACCGCACGCAATGGCAGGTCGATGTGCCCGCAGAGCCATTTCAGCGCGTGGCCCTTGTCGGCGAACTTCGGCAGCACATCGAGATCGCGCTTGCTGGAATAGACCACGTTGGCCTCGACCCCCGCCTCCGCCAGCCGCGCGCGCAACTCGGCGATGTGCTCGGCGTCGGCATGATGCAGATACCAGCTCGATTTGTAAGGATGCAGAAACTCCGGCGGCTGCGGCTCGATATCCGGCAGCGAGGCGACGATTTCCTCCACCTTGGCCAAGTCCCAGCCATGACGGAACTCGCGGCCAAACGCCTCGACCATGCCGCCCGATTCCATATCGAAAAGCTGCGTGCCCACGCTGCCGATCAGGAAATCCGGCCGCGGCAGCAGGTCGTCGCGGAGCAGCCCGCGCATGTCGTCGATGGTGCGGCCGGAATTGTAAACCAGCAGCGGCCGGTCGCGGGCGGGCAGCGCGTCCCAGTAATCGCGAAACCGCTGCGTGGAATCCGGATCGCCGATCAGGGTGCCGTCCAGATCGGAACTGAAAAGCCGGATGGGGGTCTGTGCGCTCATGGCGCGACGCTACTCCGGGCGGCCGCCGCGCCTCAACCTGTTAGACCGCAATCCGCATCCACCCGCCGCCGCGCGGATCGGGAAGTCGCTGCCGCACCGGGGTCTTGCCGCTTGACGCTCTTCCCCGGCTGGTCCTAGCGTTCGCGGAAGTGTGCGCCCTGTGGCGCAACCCGCCGTAATCCCAACCCTCAACCCGCCAGCACCGTGGACCTCCAGGAAATCCGTCGCATCGTCGAGCTCATGAACGAACACGGGCTCACCACCTTCGATCTCACCAAGAAGGACTTTCATCTCAAGTTGAAAAAGGGAACCGATGCGGACGACCTCCGCTCGCTGCTCGCCAACCTGCCCGCGCCCGTGGCGGCCGCCTCCCCCGCCCCGTCGGCCGGTGCCGATCCGGTCGCGCCCGCCGCGGAAGGCACCGAGGTGACCTCGCCGATGGTCGGCACCTTCTACCGCAAGCCGGCTCCCGATTCGCCGTCCTTCGTGGACGTCGGCTCGACGGTTTCCGTGGGCCAGACGATCTGCATCATCGAGGCGATGAAGGTCATGAACGAGATCAAGGCGGAAAAAGCCGGCACGATCTGCGCATGTGTGGCCGAGGACGGCTCGCCCGTCCAATTCGGCGACGTCCTCTTCCGCATCAAGTGATGCCGTCGGTTTTCTTTCTGAAAACTGAACACTGAAAACTAGCAAACTTTGCCCATGTTCAAGCGCGTCCTGGTCGCCAACCGCGGCGAAATCGCCCTCCGCATCATCCGCGCCTGCCGCGAACTCGATATCGAATCCGTCGCCGTTTACTCCGAGGCGGATGTCGATTCGATGCACGTCCAGCTCGCCGACGAGGCGGTCTGCATCGGCCCGAGTTCCAGCAAGGAGTCCTATCTGAAAATGGACCGCATCATGGCCGCGGCGGAAATCACCGACGTCGATGCCATCCATCCGGGCTACGGATTCCTCTCGGAAAACGCCCGCTTCGCCGAAATCTGCGAGTCGTCCGGCATCGTCTTCATCGGCCCGTCGGCCAAGGTGATTTCAATGATGGGCGACAAGGCGACCGCCCGAGCCACCGCGGTCGCCAACGGCGTGCCCATCACTCCCGGCTCCGACATCATGCCGGACGCGGAAACCGCGCTCGAAGAAGCGAGGAAGATCGGTTTCCCGGTGATGATCAAGGCCACCGCCGGCGGTGGCGGACGCGGCATGCGGCCCTGTTTCAAGGAAGAAGACTTCATCCAGCTGTTCCAAGCCGCCTCCAGCGAGGCCATTGTCTGCTTCGGCAACGGATCGTGTTATCTCGAAAAGCTCGTGCTCAACCCGCACCACATCGAGATCCAGGTGATCGGCGACTCGCATGGCAACTACATCCACCTCGGCGAGCGCGATTGCTCGATGCAGCGCCGCAACCAGAAGATCATCGAGGAATGCCCGTCGCCGCTGCTCACGCCGGAACTGCGCCAGCGCATGGGCGACGCCTCCGCCAACCTGATCCGCGCCATCGGCTATCAGAACGCCGGCACCATCGAGTATCTCGTCGATGAAAAGGCCGAGAATTTCTATTTCATGGAAATGAACACGCGGATCCAGGTCGAGCACCCGGTGACCGAGGAAGTGATGGGCTGCGAGCTGATCAAGGAGCAGATCCGCGTCGCCGCGGGCGAACCGCTTTCCAGCCACGTGCTCGAAGCCACCCCGCGCGGCCATTCCATCGAGTGCCGCATCAACGCCGAGGATCCCTACAACAATTTCGCTCCCAGCCCGGGCACCATCGATCTCTGGTACGCGCCCGGCGGCAAGGGCGTGCGCGTGGACACCCACGTTTACAGCGGCTACACCGTGCCTCCGCACTACGACTCGATGATCGCCAAGCTCATCGTCACCGCCTCCACCCGCGAGATCGCCATCGCCCGCATGAAGCGCGCGCTCGGCGAGTTCACCATCCGCGGCATCAAGACGACCATACCGTTCCAGCAGGAAATCATCAGTCACCCGGATTTCATTGCCGGGAAATATGATATCGGCTGGGTGGGAAGGTATCTGGAGGAGAAAAAAGCCTGAGCGATAGGACCTATAAGATTCATAGGACCTATGAATGACGCCCGCCTCTACGCCATCCTCGACCTCGGCTACGTCTCCCCGGAAAACGCCGCCGCCACCGCCACGTTTCTGTTAGATGGCGGCGCGGACATTCTGCAGCTCCGCGCAAAATCCCACGACCCCGCCACCATCCGCCGCGTGGCGGAAGAACTGCTGCCGCTCTGCCGCGCCGCCGGCGTGCCGTTCATTCTGAACGATTTTCCCGAAATCGCCGCGGAACTCGGTGCGGACGGCGTGCACATCGGTCAGGACGACGGCTCGCTGGCAGCGGCGAGGGAGATCGTCGGCCCGGGGAAAATCATCGGCCGTTCCACGCACTCACTGGCGCAGGCCCGCGCGGCGTTGGAGGAAGGCTTCGATTACATCGGTTTTGGCCCGCTGTTTCCCACGCCCACCAAACTCGGCCGGCCGGGCATCGGACTGCGGGACATCGTGACAATGGAGCGCGAGGTCGGAGAAAAAATCCCCGCGTTCTGCATCGGCGGCATCAAGCGCACGAACCTGCCGGAGGTTCTCGCCGCCGGCGCGCGGCGGGTGGTGATCGTTTCGGATTTGTTGACCGCGCCGGACGTTTCCGTCGCCACCCGCGAGGCGCGTGGAATCCTGCTTGGAGCCGCGGGCTGAAACTGCTTGGCTGCGCGCGTGATGAAAACCATTGCCCGTGTTTCCGCCTTGATCGCCCTGATGTGCGCGCCGTTGCTCGCAGCCGACGCCCTCACCGTCCGCCCGCTGTTCAACGGCAAGGACCTCACCGGATGGAAAGGCGACGGCTACGTGGTCGAGGACGGCAGCATCGTCTGCACCCCCAAAGGCCGGGCGCTGATGACCGAGCAAACCTTCGCCAACTACGTGCTCGATTTCGAATTCCAGCTGCAACCCGGCGCCAACAACGGCCTCGGCATCCACTATCCCGGCCATGGCGACGGCGCCTACACCGGCATGGAAATCCAGATTCTCGAGGACTCGCATCCGAAATACAAGGACCTCAAGGACTACCAGTTCCACGGTTCGCTCTACACCCTGGCCGCCGCCAAACGCGGCGCGCTGAAGCCGCCGGGCGAGTGGAACCAGCAGCGCGTCACCGTGATGGGACCGCTCGTCAAGGTGGAGGTGAACGACCAGCTCATCCTGCGCGCCAACCTCGACGACCTCGCCGAGAAGCACCCGAAACATGAAGGCGTGAAACGCCGCGCCGGCCACATCGCCTTCCTCGGCCACGGCGACCGCGTCGCATTCCGCAAAATCCACATCGGCGAGCTGCCACCGGTGGCCAACGAGGACGGCGTCAAGGCCGCCGGTTACACCCGCATCTTCGACGGCAAATCGCTCGCGGGCTGGAAACACACACCCGACACCACCAATTGGTTCGCCACCCAGGGCATCCTCAAGCACAACGGCAAAAAAGGTGCCATCAACGACCTGTGGACCGAAAAATCCTACCGCGATTTCACCCTCGTATGCGATTGGCGCTGGAGCGGCCGCGGCCCGATGAAACAACAACCGGTCGTTCAGCCCGACGGCTCGGAAAATGGCCGGGCCGAGGTCGAGGAACTCGACAGCGGCATTTATCTACGCGGCAACACCAAGAGCCAGGTCAACCTGTGGAACTGGACGGTCGGTTCGGGCGAGGTTTACGGCTACCGCAAGGATTCGAAAATGCCGCCCGAAGTCCGTGCCGCGGTCACCCCCAAGGCACATGCCGACCGCCCGATCGGCGAATGGAACCGCATGATGATCACACTCAAGGGCGAGCGGCTCACCGTTTCACTCAATGGCCGCGTGGTCATCGACAACGCCGAACTCCCGGGCATCCCCGCCGAGGGCCCCATCGGCCTGCAACATCACGGCAGTTCGATCGATTTCGCCAATATCTGGATCAAAGAGCTGGAGTGACGCGCCGGACGACCCAAGCCGCCACCAGCAGCGCGGCCCCGGCCAGCACGACGGCTGCGCCCAGGTTGCAATCCGCCCAAGTGGCCAGATAAAGCCCGGCCACGGCGGCAACCGCGCTGTGCACCGCCACCAGCGCGAGCACCCGCGGCAGCCGCCGGGAAAGCGCCAGCGCGCTGGCAGCGGGCAGCACCAGCAACGCCACGGACATCACCGCTCCGACTGTCTGGAACGCCGCCACCACCACCGCGGCGGTGACGCCTAACAGCAGCGACTGCACAAGCCCGGGTGACATGCCGGCCAGCGAGGCCTGCGTGGAATCGAATGAAGACGCCAGCAGCCGGTGATACATCAGCGCGGTGAAAACGAGCGCCAGCAGTGCCGCGCCGCCGGTGGTCAGCACGATGTTCGGCACCCGCAGCCCGCCGATTTCCGTGCCCGCGCCGTGGATCGCGGTTTCCAGGTTTCCGAACAACACGCAGTCGGGATCGAGATCCACGCGGGTGGCGACGAGCCGCAGCAGCACCACGCCCAGCGCGAACATCGCGGTGAACACCACGCCGGTGGCCGCGTCCTCGCGCACGCCGCCGCGACGACAAAGCGCCTCGATCAGCATCACCGCCAGCCAGCCGGAAAACGCCGCTCCGGCAAGCAACAGCGGCGAGTCGAGCGAGCCGGAAAACAAAAACCCGATCACAATGCCCGGCAGCACGCTGTGGCCGATCGCATCGCCCGTGAGCGACATCCGCCGCAGCACCAGAAAGGTCCCCGGCACACCGCAGGCCAGCGCGGTGAACGCGGCGGTGACCACCAGCCAGACACCGGTCATCGACCGCCACGGATCGAGCCAGAAATCGACGCTCATCGCGCCACCTCCTTTTCATCCGGCGGGATCGGGCTGCCGTGCGGGTCTTCGGTCGGCTGACCGAGTTGTTCGGCAAGCAGGCGTCGGCGCGGTTCGTCGATCCAGTGTTCGAGCCGCTCGGCGGTGTCGTGGACGTGGTCGGTTTTGTAGGCGGCTCGTTCTGTCAGATATCGCTCCCACAGACGGTGCGCCCGGACGAGTTCGGTGGCACGCTGGTGTCCGCTGCCGGTAAGACGCACTTGCCCGTCCTCGCGATCCAACAGGCCCAGCGCGGTGAAGCGGCGCAATGCACGACGACTGCTTCCGAACACGCCGGTGAGTTCCTCCGGCGTCCGTTCGGCGGGCGCGCCGGCATTTTCCTCGATCTGCCAGAGGTGCTTGAGAATATCCTCGCCGCGAATGCGGGTCCGCTCGCGCCGGCGGCGCAGGAATTGCGGCAACCAGCCATGCCGCGGCCCGAGCACCGCGCTGAACGCGAAAATCGCCGTCACCGCCAGCGCCATCAGCGGACCGGTCGGCAAGCCGTCGCGCAGCGTGGAAATCCACACGCCCGCCACCCCGCCGACGGCACCGAAGACGCAGGCGAGCGCCGCCATCACCGACAGGGACCGTGTGAAATAGCGCGCCGCCGCCGCGGGTGTCACCAGCATCGCCGTCACCAGCACCACGCCCACCGCCTGCATCGCGATCACGATGGTTGCTGTTAGAAGAACGTAGAACACGGTTTCCACCGCACGCACCGGCAGACCGATGATACGGCTGAACATCGGATCGAACGAAACCATCCGCAGCAGATGGAATCCGGCCGGCACCGCCACCAGCGTGAGCAAACCGGCGGCGACCAGCAGTTTCAGGTCGTTGCGGTCGATCGCCGCCACCTGGCCGTAGAGAAACGCCTGCACGCCCGATGGCTGGAGCCGCGAGATCATCGCGATGCCGAAGGCGAAAAACACGGAGAGCACCAATGCCAGCGCCGCATCCGGCTTGAGCCGCGTGTGGCGCAGGATCGCCGCGAACGCCGCGCTTCCCGCCACGCCCGCCGCCACCGCGCAGGCCAGTACCACCAGCGGATTGCGCGTTTCGCTCCATGCCAGCCCGGCCACCACGCCGGGCAGCACGGCATGCGAGATCATGTCTCCGGAGAGCGCCATGCGCCGCACCACCACGATGGTGCCGAGCAAGCCGCACGACACACCCAACAGCAACGACGCCACCACGGCCGATGCCAGCGACGGTGCGAGCCAATCGCTCATTGCGCCTCGCCTCCTTCCCCGCGGGCGGCGCGGGCGGCGATCTCGCCGAGCAGCGTGAGCCTGCCGCCATAAGTCTGCTCGAGGATTTCCTCGCGGAAAACCCGCGCCGTGGGACCGTGCGCCACCACCCGGCCGTTGAGCAAGAGCAGGCGGTCGAAGTAGCGCGCGGCGGTCCGCAGGTCGTGGTGCACGACGAGCAAGGTTTTCCCAGCATCGCGCATGGCACCTAACAGCGCGACAATCGCCCGCTCGGTGGCCGCGTCCACGCCGGCGAAGGGCTCGTCCATCAGATAGACGTCCGCGTCCTGCGCCAGCGCCCTGGCGAGGAAGGTCCGCTGCTGCTGTCCGCCGCTCAGCTCGCCGATCTGGCGGTGTGCCAGCTCGCGGATGCCGGTTTGCTCCAGCGCCTCAAGCGCGCGCTTGCGGCCCGCTTTCCCCGGGCGGCCGAACCAGCCCCGGAGGTTCGCATAAGTGCCCATCAGCGCCACATCGGCCACGGTCACCGGAAAATCCCAGTCCACGGCCTCGCGTTGCGGCACGTAACCCACCCGCCCGGTCACCTCGCGCAGCGGCTTGCCGAGGATTTTCACCCAGCCGTTGTCCGCCGGCAGCACGCCCATGATCGCCTTGAGCAGGGTGGATTTTCCCGCGCCGTTCGGCCCCATGATGCCGGTGAGCGAGCCGCGCGGCACCTCGATGTCCACGCCGTGCAGCACCGGTTTCCCCAGATAGGAAACCGAAAGATCGTGGGTTTCGAGCGCGGGTGCGTCCATGGATGTGACTCAAAAGCGGAACGTGACGCCCTGCGCAATCGAGAAGTCTTCGGCGGCGTCATTCAGTCCGAAACCCGCCGCGATGTCCCACTGGACATTGTCGCCGGCCGCCCAGGTGAAACCGGCGAACACGGATGCCTCGTAATCGGTTTCCCCGGCCACGCCGGCGTATTCGAGGAATACTCCCAGGCGTTCGCCCAAATCCATTCCGATCACCGCAGTGTGCGCCAGAGCCCACTCCAGATCCCCGCTGGCATCGTGCCACGATCTGGCCACCTCGACTTGGAATCCGGCACCGAGCGTATTGGTGAGTTCCACCGCCACCGGAAAAATCACCCCCCCCTGCCATTCGCCGGCGCTCACGGCGGTTTGCGATGGCACTGTTAGATAAGGCATCAGAGCCCCGGCGGTGGTGCCCGCATCGTTGCCCCACAGGTTCCATTTCAAGCGCAGATCGATGTCGCCGAAACCTTCGACATTTCCCGCCCCCTCGGTGTGTTCGTGAATCCACGGACGGATCACCACTTGCAAGTCGTGGCAGTCGGTCAAACCATACTTCAGATTCGTCTCGCCGAGCGCCCAGTCCTCGGTGGTGATTCCGCTTTCCCGGTCGCGGCCGTATGCCCACAGGCTCGACTCGATCTGCACCCCGCCCGGCTCCACGGTGTATGGACTCTCGGTGGCGTCCGGACGATCGGCGTACAGCTCGCGCGTGAAATCCGCCGCCTGCACCGGTACCGCAAGCAGCATGCAACAAACCGGCAAACGCAATATCATATCTTTGTTGTGTGGTATTACTTTCATTTCAATCCTTCGACGATGGCATTCACGTTGTGTCTGAGCATGCCTGTGTAGGTGCCGCGGTCATAGGACTCGCCGTCCACGGTGGCCACGTCGCCGGGTTCGCCCAGCGCGTCGGAATACAATGGCTCGGGCGATAGTTTCACGCCCGCCTCGCGGGCCACGGCGGCGATGCCCTTGGCATTGAGTGTGGTCTCGGTGAACACTGTCGGCACGCCCTGCGCTCGGAGGAATTCCACCAGTCCCGACCGATCACGCAAACCCGCTTCCGCCGCAGTCGAAACGCCCTGCAAGCCGCGCACCTCGAAGTCGTAGGCGCGGCCGAAGTAAAAGAACGCGTCGTGACTCGTCACCAGCACCCGCCGCTCGTCGGGCACCTGCGCGAGTTTTTCCCGAGCCCAGCGATCCAGTTCCGCCAACTCCGCACGGTAGGCATCGCCGCGATCCGCAATCGCTTCCGAATCGTTCGGCGCGATTTCCCGCAGTGCCCCGACCACCGGCTCGACCGCCAGCGACCACAACTGCGGATCGCCCCAGAAATGCGGATCCTTGGTGCCCTCGAAATCCTCCTGAGGGGACAGCAAGCGCTCATCCGGCACTCCCGCGCTCACCGCCACCACGTGACGCCCGCGCTTCGCCATCGCCTCCAGCGTCGATTGAAACCGCCCCTCCAGATGCAACCCGCTGTATAGCACCAGGTCCGCCTGCTCCAACAACCGCGTGTCGCTCAGCCGCGGGACGTAGTTGTGCGGGTCCACCCCCGGCCCCATCAGACCCACCACCTGCACCGCATTGCCCCCAAGCTGCTCCGCCAGATCGCGCACCATCGTCGTCGTCGCCACCACCAGCGGCCGACCGTCATCCGCCGCCCGCTCCGGGTCACAACCCATCACGCCAAAAAGCGCACCCACCAAAAACAGCTTCCGTAAGATCGTGTTCACGCCCGATTTGTTCCGGCTGAAAATATCGGGGTCAACAAGAAAAATTAGCCTCGGCTAAATTATTGCCGAAAAAATGTCTCACCTGAGACATTTTTCCTTAAAGTCCACGCTCGAAGCGTCAGTCTCGCGCCAGACGAGGAACGTATGGACTTGCGATCACTCGCGGACGACGGGCCGGATACGCAACGTTCCGGTGGCGCGGAACGAGTCAAACGGGCTATTCGGCCGCGTCTTTAACGGCATCGCCGGCATTCTCGACAGCTTCCCCGACTTCCTCGGCGGCGTCTTCCATGTTGTCGGCAGCCTTCTCGGCCGGGGTTTTCTTTTGACAGGCGCCGAGCGCGAGCAACGGCAGCGCCATCAGGAGGAGCAGAAGTTTGTTTTTCATGGAAATCATCTATTGGAGTGGTGGATTCGATGCGGATGTCAGCGTTTGCCGACAAAGTTCATGACCAGGGAAATGACAAACAGGATGATGAAGATATAAAAGATGATCTTGGCGATCTCCGCGGCACCGGCGGCGATGCCACCGAAGCCGAGAACGGCCGCGATCAGCGCGATAATGAGGAATGTGACTACCCAGCGCAGCATATATTCAGGGGGTTTTTCGATAATTCATTATGGTTATACGTCCAATGGACGGAAGGTCGCAAGGATTAATTTCGAAAAATTCGCAATGCCATCATTCAACCGCTTCGATTCATCAGATGTCAGATATATCATTTCCACCAATCGACGGATCCCTGCAGGTCCATGGCAAATGGAGCACGGATTCACAACTCGAACCAGCCGGTGGGTTCGTGCTGGCAGGCGCAGTGGAGGTCCACATCGGGGTGGCCGAGTTCGTGAAGGCAGGCGCGGAGGCGGGCGAGCGCGAGGTCGGGTTTGTTGCAGTCGGAACTGAGGTGACCGAGGACGACGCGGGCCATCTGCGGGTGGGCGATCTCGCGGATGAGTTCGACGACCTGGTCGTTGGAGAGGTGGCCGTGGCGCGAACTGATGCGTTGTTTGATCGACCACGGACGCTTGGTGTCGTTTTCCAACAACTCGTTGTCATAATTCGCCTCGACGAACAAACCGTGCATGCCGCGCAGCCGCTCGGTCATGCTGCGGGTGACGTGGCCGACATCGGAGACGACTCCGAGCTGGCGCGATTGGTGGGAAATGACATATCCAACCGGGTCCACAGCGTCGTGATGGACGGTGAAGCTTTCGATCACAGCCGCGCCGATTTGGAACGACTGGGCGGTTTCGAAGGTTTTCCAATCGCCGCAGGAGAACCCCTGCAGCGCGAGTTCCTGCCGGGTCTCGGCGGTGGCATAGACGGGCACGGGGCGCTTCCTGCGGAACACTTCCAGACCGCGGACGTGGTCGCCGTGCTCGTGGGTGAGCAGGATGCCGTCGAGCATGGAGGGCTCGATGCCGAGCATGGCAAGGCGGAGCTGGATTTGCTTGGCGCTGAGGCCGGCATCGATGAGCAGGCGCACGTCGCCGCATTCGACGACCGCCGAGTTGCCACCACTGCCACTGCCAAGCACCGCGAATCGGATCACGGCGCGAGCATGCGGAGCGCGGCGGATGGCGACAAGCGTTTCGACGCGGCGTTTCAGAAACTCTTGCGCAAATGGGACGGCAGGATGCCGAGCTGCTCGCGGTATTTGGCGATGGTGCGCCGCGCGACTGTCACACCCTGTGCGGCGAGTGCTTTCATGAGCGCCTCGTCGGACATCGGCTTGGCCGGGTTTTCCGCGGCCACAAGCTGCTGGATCGCCTCTCGCACGCCGGCGTTGGAAACTTCCGCGCCGTCTTGCGTCTGGTAACCGGTGGCGAAAAACGCGCGCATCTCCGTGAGCCCCTGCGGGCTGAGCAGATATTTCCCGGCAACAGCCCGTGAAACGGTGGTGGCGTGCATGCCGAGTTCGTCGGCGATCTCGTTCATGGTGAGCGGACGCAGGAAACGCGGTCCTTTTTTGAAGAAGTCGCGCTGGTGCTCGATGAGCTTGTGGGCGATGGCGAGGATCGTTTCCTGCCGCAGCGAGATCGCGCGGATCAGGCTGCGGCCGTCGCGGATCTGGTCGCGGAGGAACTGGCGCGATTTCGCGTCGATTCCGCTCTTGCCGATCATGTCCTTGTAGAAATCGTTGATGCGCAGGCTGGGGAGGTTTTCGCCGGTGAGCCGCGCTTCGAGTTGTCCTTCGTCGTTGAACTCGATGACCACATCCGGCTGCACATACGGGTTTCCGGTGGGATTGAAATCGCCGCCGGGATTGAGGGTGAGCCGGCCGATGCGCGATGCGGCTTCCACGACGCGCTCGATGCTGGTGCCGAGCGCCCGCGCGATCTGCGGGTGGCGCTTGCGCGCGAGATCCTCCAGGTGATCGCGCACGATCTTGTATTCGATCGTATCCCGTCCACCGGCACGCTCGAGTTGCAACAACAACGACTCGACCACACCGGACGCGCCCACGCCGGGCGGGTCGAACGATTGGATCAACTCCACCGCTTTCTTCATCACGGCCGGCTTGATTTCCATGCGCCTGCCCAATTCCTCCGCCGGTAGGTCGAGAAATCCTCGCTCGTCGAGGTTTCCCAGCAACGCCACCGCCGCCTCGCGCACGTCCGGCTCCACCATGGAAAAATCCAACTGCTGCCGCAGATGCTGCTGCAGCGTTTCGGGCGCGACGATGGACTCATACACATGCTGCCGCCGCTCCTCGTCCTCCTGCGACCATGGCGATGAACACCCCTCCATGATCTGGCGGTCGCGCAGGTCGTCGTCGGTCTCGTTGAGATGCTCCAGCGAGTCCGCATCGTCGTCGTTTCCTTCGTCGAGCGAAAGCGACTCGGTCATGTCCTCCAACACCGGATTCGTTTCCAGCGCCTGGGTGATGAGCTGGGAGAGCTCCATCGTCCCCGCCTGCAGGATCTCCAGGCTCTTGCGCATCTGCGGCGCGAGCGTCTGCTGCTGCGACAGCGATTGATGGAGATTGAAATCCGACATGGCCGGCAATGCGTTGCCGACACCAAACTAGAGCCACGAATCGATTTCTAAAGCAAAAATCGTGCCATATGAAAGATTTTTTTACCCAAGATCAATCCGGAACCAAAACCCGACCCAACGACCAGCCCGCGAGTTCCTCGACTGCGGCCACCGATGCCACGTGACAAAGCCGTTGCCGCAGTTCGCGCGCGCCGGGAAAGCCCTTGCAGTAAGCCATCAGCCGCGAGCGCATGGCGGTGAGAGCGTGTTTTTCCTCGCCGTAGCGGCCGCTCTCCACCGCCATCCGGCAGTGGCGCAAAACGAGTTCCCAACGTTCCTCCAGCGTGATATCCGGCGACTCGCGGCCGGTTTCGAGGAAATGTTTCGCCTCGCGGAAAATCCACGGGTTGTGCATCGCGGCGCGGCCGATCATGACTCCTGAAACGGCGGTCTCGCGTTTGCGCCGGGCGATGTCCGCCCCGCAGTTCAGGTCGCCGTTGCCGATCACCGGCACGTGCACCGCCCGCGCCACCGCGTCGATGACCTCCCAATCCGCCTCGCCTCCATAGCCTTGGGCGCGGGTGCGACCGTGCACCGCGATGGCCGCCACGCCACAGTCTTCGAGAATGCGCGCCACTTCCACCGCATTGACTGATTGCGAGTCCCACCCGATGCGGATTTTCGCCGTCACCGGCACCGTGTTTCCCACCGCAGCCACCACGCCGGAAGTCACTTGGGAAAGCACCGGGCAATCTTTCAACAGCGACGATCCACCGTTGCGGGCGACCACCTTGTTCACCGGACAGCCGAAATTGATATCGATGAAATCCGGCTGCTTCCAATCGATGATCTTGCGCGCCGCCTCGCCCATGCGCGCGCCGTCCGCACCGAACAACTGCACGCCCACCGGCCGCTGCGCGTCGTCGAACTCGGTGTATTTCCGCGTCCGCTGGTCGGCCTGCATGATGCCCTCGGCGGAGACGAACTCGGTGACCATCACGTCCGCGCCGAGTTCCTTGCAGATGCGGCGGAAAATCACGTCCGTCACCCCGGCCATCGGAGCGAGGTAGAGCGGAAATTTGCCATCGGCGAACCACGGGAGCACGGCGCAGGCTACCAGCCCGCCCGTCACCGCTCAACCACCGATGAGCAGACCGGCCGCCAGCGCGCCTAACAGAATAGCGAACGCCAAATCGATCCACACCACCGCACGCAAATACAGACCGCGCAGCGGCGGCCATTGCAGGGCCATTACCCACAGACACCACAGGCCGGTACCAAGCCCGACAATCATCAGCCACACCGCCACCGCGCGCTCCACCACCGGCGGATCACCAATGAACGGCGTGCAAACCGCCGCGAAAAAAAGCGCCGCCTTCGGGTTGAACAAATTGCACATCAAGCCGCGCACGAACGGCGGACCTCCCCCGCCCCATCGCGGCGTGGCCTCCACCGCCGCGCCGCGCCGGCCCCGCAGCCGTACCGCGAGCAGACCACCGGCCAGCCACAGCAAATACCCCGCCGCCAACCAGCGCAGCGCCATGCCGAACGCGGGCAGCCGCAGAAATACCACCGACATCCCGGAAACCGCCACCGCCGCATGCGCCATCAGCCCGCAACCGATACCCAGCGCCAGCCGCAAACCGTCGCGCCGGCCGCGATGCAGCGCCGTGTGCGTCACCAACAGCAGGTCCGGCCCCGGACTGAACTGCCCGAGCGCCAACACCCCCGCCAACCACAGCATTTCGGACCACGACATCGTTTCGCTCCCGCGCGCCGGAATTCTCCGTAGCGGAGCCCGCGCCTGTCGATACGGAAACCCAATATCGGCCGACCTTGCCCGAGCCACGCCGAAATGATTGCCTCGCCGCATTGCAACACTCCGCCACCGATCCGCTGCTCAAGCGCGTCTCCCGCTCGTTCCATCTCTCGCTGCGCCTGCTGCCGCGGCCGATGCGCAGAGCGGCCTCGCTCGGCTACCTGCTCGCCCGCGCCAGCGACACCCTCGCCGACTCCGCCACCGCCCCGCCGGCACTGCGGCTGGAATGCCTCAGACGGTTTTCCGAAAACCTCCGCGGCACGCCACCTGCGGCTTGGCCGGATGCCGTTCTTCAAGGCCTCCAGGATCCCGCCGAGACACAACTCCTGTTGGAAACCCCGTCGCTTTTAGAGTCGATTGAAACGTTTCCCGCCGCGGAGGCGGATCTCATCCGTGAGGTCGTCGGCATCATCCTCAGCGGACAAAGCCTCGACCTCGAGCGCTTCGGCGAGGCCACGGCGGAACGTCCGGTCGCCCTGCCGGACGACGCCGCGCTCGACGACTACACCTGGCGCGTAGCCGGCTGCGTGGGCGAGTTCTGGACCCGCCTCGGCTACCTCACGCTCGGATCAGCGTTTTCGGAAAAGCCTTCCGACGTGCTCGTCGCCCAAGCCATCCGCTACGGCCGCGGCCTGCAACTCGTCAACATCCTGCGCGACCTCCCGGCCGATCTCGCCCAAGGCCGCTGCTACCTCCCGCTACCCGATCCCGCCGACACCGCCCGACTGTTAGAAGAACACGCGCGCTGGCTGGAGCGGGCACACGGCCACATCGCGGAGGGATTCGCCTACTCCGCCGCACTGCCGATCCGCCGCCTGCGCGCCGCTTCGGTTTTGCCCGCCATGATCGCGCGCGACACGCTCGACCTCCTCGCCGCCGCCGGACCCGCGGTCCTGCGCGGTCGGATCAAAGTGCCGCGCTCCGCGGTCTATCGCTCTTTAATCCGCGCCTTCCTCATGCGGTACGCATCCTGACGCGCCGGATTTTTCCGTTTCCTTGGCTTGCCAAGCCACCGGCGCACGGCTAGCGATTCCCTCCGCCACCATGCAGATGGTCCCGTGGTCCAATGGATAGGACGATGGCCTCCGAAGCCGTAAGTGCGTGTTCGATTCACGCCGGGACCACCAGCCGAAAAAATCGCTAAATATCTCAAAATCAAAGGTTTGTAACGCGATTTAAGACTTTTTGAAATTTCGGGAAAGTGTCAGGAAATGACTGAAAATGACACGAAATGACACAAAAAACCGTTACAAACCGTTACAAATTCCGGCTGTAAATCGGCGCGAATGAGAACGAAACCGACCCGCCGCCGGCGGCGGTGCCCCAGCTCGACGCCACCGCGGCGGACCGCCCGCCCCCATCCCCCGCCAGCTTGTAACGGTTTGTAACGTTTTGTAACGGTGCCGCGGGGGTGCTCCGCCCTGCGCCATACTCACATGAACACAACTAGCGAAATTTCGCTAGTTGATTCTCCGCCACCGATCAGCCAGCCGGAAGCCGCGAAGATGCCGCCGATCCTCCCGCGCGCGCGTGGCCTGCGCCGCCCTGGTGCCGCGCGGGGGCGTTTTCTCTTGCTGCGAAAAATTTTCCACCGGCCCGGACAGTCCCGCGCGGGCGCTTGCTGTCACCGTTTGACACCGCCCGCGCGGCATGGACCCTACAACCAAGCCCACCGCCCCGCCGGCCGAAGATGCCGCCGATGAAATCCAATTGCCGGAAACCGTGAACCGCCTGCTTACCAGGGAGGAAGCCGCGCATGCCCTGAGGCTGAGCCTTCGCGCCTTCTGCCGCTTGATCGCCGCTGGCGATATCGAGGTGGTGAAAATCGGGAAGTCGCTGCGGATTTCACAGCGCGCCCTTCACCGCTTCATTGAGGCCCGGGAAACGCGCTTCAACCCGAAGCGCCGCGCCAAGGAAAAAAAGCAGGCTCAGGAACTCGCCGCCGCGGTTTCTTGAAACCGCCAGACCGACCCGCGGCCATGAAACACCGCCCGAAGCATCCGAGCCGCGCGCGCCGGGTGAAGCCGCCTCTCGACGATTGGACCGCCCGCGGTGGCGCGCTGTTGTCGCTACTGGATGAGCTGGGGCAGAGATCCGCGCCGCGCAAGCCGGATGCCGTGTGCCCCGCCGTTTTCCCCGTGGTCGATTCGCGGCGAGAGAATCCCCTTGCCGCGCGCTCGCCGGGTTGCTATGCCAGCCCTGCCGATGTTAGCGCGTCGGCTCGCAATCTCAGTCCCGGCCATCAACCGGGGGCGAAAACATGAAAGAGAATCAAGTCCAGCCCTTTGGATACCGGCCCGCGGGTGATGCCGCGGCGGGAAAGCGCGCTAACGCTTCCAGGGGGCTGGACTTTTTCTTGAAAACCAGACCAATGAGAACCACGAATGAAACCACGCAATTCTTCACCCCGGGTGATAATGTCCGGTTGGTAAAAATTGACGAATCACATCCCGCCTACCGTTGCAGTTGCTACCGGATCGACGGGTTTTCCACCCATAGGATTGAGAACAAGATTGTGTATCGAGTCCGCTCCGCCAGCTTGGACCGTCTCACGGGCAAACAGAGGATCCGGCTTGTCGGGATAACCGGATGCAAGGGTGACGACGGGCAGGAAATCGGACTTCCAGCCTGTGATTTCGAATATCTTGGAACGTCTCCGGTGATGCCATTCGAGCCGGTCGGAGAGCGTTTCGACTTCGCGGTGCCGCACTGGGTTCACGCCGCCCTCGATGGCCTGCCAGTGAGCGAAATCATCGAGGAGTTTTGCATCGTGCGCGAATCAGGCTTGGAAACGGTATTGCGGAGATGGAAGAGCAACCATCGCCTGAGCCAGTCCATCGGAGACATGAGCGCGCGCTTGGCTGGCGAGGTGAAAAACGGGAAGTCATTCGGTTTTTCCTGCATCTTGTCGCCGCTGGCGGTGGCCGATCTTGAAGCCATCGCCGCCCGTCTGCGGATCGATCCGCGCGATTGGCTGCTTGGAGTCATCGGGAATGTGGCTCACAGATTCGAGCTTTTCAGACTCGAATACGAGAGAGGCAAACGCCGGAAACCGACCCGCAAAAACCGCTGAGCCATTCTAATCCGCCCCGGTTGCCATGCAGCCGGGGCTTTTTTTGTGCCCGGTGCCCGCGGTGGCCGGTGCCTCCCCGCGTGGGCACGCCTTGTTTTTCGACGGTCCCGGTTGTTCCCGTGGTGATGCTGCCACGCGCGCGCCCTGGTGCCGTCCCCTCGATCCGCTCAGGCCCGCCCGGTGATCGTGCCGCCCATCGATCCGCCGGACCCGCTTGTCCCCGTGGTGATGCTGCCACGCGCGCGCCCTGGTGCCGTCCCCTCGATCCGCTCAGGCCCGCCCGGTGATCGTGCCGCCCATCGATCCGCCGGACCCGCTTGTCCCCGTGGTGATGCTGGCACGTGCGCGCCCTGGTGCCGTCCCCTCGATCCGCTCAGGCCCGCCCGGTGATTCGTGCCGCCCATGGATGCGCCGGACCCTCTCGTCCCCGCGGTGATGCTGCCACGCTTGCGCGCTGGTGCCGTCCCCTCGATCCGCTCAGGCCCGCCCGGTGATCGTGCCGCCCATCGATCCGACGGTCCCGGTTGTCCCCGTGGTGATGCTGCCACGCGCGCGCCCTGGTGCCGTCCCCTCGATCCGCTCAGGCCCGCCCGGTGATCGTGCCGCCCATCGATCCGCCGGACCCGCTTGTCCCCGTGGTGATGCTGGCACGTGCGCGCCCTGGTGCCGTCCCCTCGATCCGCTCA
>JAWLDG010000014.1:90635-157257 GCA_041686775.1 Luteolibacter sp.
CGCCCGGTGATCGTGCCGCCCATCGATCCGCCGGACCCGCTTGTCCCCGTGGTGATGCTGGCACGTGCGCGCCCTGGTGCCGTCCCCTCGATCCGCTCACAGCCCGCCCGGTGATCGTGCTGCCCATCGATCCGCCGGACCCGCTCGTCCCCGTGGTGATGCTGGCACGCTCGCCCCTGGTGCCGCCCCTCGTTCCGCTCAGGCCCGCCCGGTGATCGTGCCGCCCCTCGATCCGCCGGACCCGCTCGTCCCCGCGGTGATGCTGCCACACGCTCGTCCTGGTGCCGCCCCCTCGATCCGCTCAGGCCCGCCCGGTGATCGTGCCGCCGGACCCGCTCGTCCCCGTGGTGATGCTGGCACGTGCGCGCCCTGGTGCCGTCCCCTCGATCCGCTCAGGCCCGGCCGGTGATCATGCCGCCCATCGATCCGTCGGACCCGCCGGCGTCCGGCGTCCGCTCCCCTTGTCCCCACGCCCGCGGAACGGAGATGGAACGCCAAGCGGGCGGCCCGGGGCTAAAAAGGAATCTATTAGAACGTCGAAACTCCCCTGAGGTCATCAAGCCCCAGCCTCCGCGCGAAATTTCCCCGTTTTTGAATAGTGCCCCACGCGCACCCCATCCGCGCCGGGATTGTTTCACCTCCACCGGCCAGAGAGTGCCCGGGAGGCGGGACGATTGCCCGGGAATGGCCATAGCACCAGCAAGAACACCATCGGAAAAACCCTGTATTCACTAGGGCTAGTGCCGTTTTAGTCTTTCTTCCGAAAAATAATAGGTATGTAAAAAAAGAGTCTCTGTGTTAGCGTGCTCTGTAGTGTGGAAGATAACGCCCCCTAAATGGCTACAATGCCACCGGCCTTACTGCCGCAAGGGATTCAGCCGGTTTTGATATCCCCCCTTGTGGTGATCGAAAGGCCAGACCGGATCCGCTCGGTTCGTTCGTTCTTCGCGGTCGGCCGGATCGGGCCCGGCCGCCGGCGGCCTCGTCGCCTGGTTCCGCGGGCCAGCTCAATCCGGGTGATCGATGCGGGCCGGTCGAAATCGGGGTGGACTGATGGCAACGGCCAGCTCGTCGGATCTTTTCTGGCCGTCGTCGGAGTCATTTCGACAAGCCCGGCCCTGATGCTGACTTCGATCCGCGCCGGCCACGCCGCCCGGGTGGCGCGTGTTTTCTCTTGCTGAGAAATTGGCTTGCCAATCATCGGCGGGGCTAGGTGGCGGACGGGTCTTTTCCCGTCCGCGCCTGGTGGGTCATGGCGTGATTTGACAGCGCGCCATGAGTTATGAGCGAAAACAAGCCGCTTCCAGACCATCAAAATCGCAACCCTCGCGAGGGCCAACCGTCAATCCCCCTGCTGGTGACTCGCCGTGAAGCGGCATCGCTTCTCAACATCGGAGTGCGCACGCTGGATTTCCTGATGCGTGAAGGCGAACTGCCAGCGGTGCGAATCGGCAAGGCGGTTCGTTTGAGAACCCGCGACCTGGAAGACTACTGTGCATCGAAGGCGGGAAGGCCGATGGCGTGATTTCCGAATCCATGAACCACGCCGCCATGAAACCGCCGCTGCCATCGTTTCGCCGCCTGGACTTCGACGTCGTGATCTTTGCGGCTCAAGGTTATGACAAGATCATCGCGTTGATCGATGCGCTGGAGGTGAACCATGAAGAGCGCCGGAAGTGGGGCCGGATGCTCGCGGAAGATCCGAGACTGAGAGCGGATGCCCGCATGATGAAAGGTTTCCGGAAGTATGGCGAAAGAGCGATCAGCGAATGGCTCCGCGGTGGGGGTGGAAGGATCGAGATGGGACACCGGGAAGTGGAAGGGGTCGATGCGCAGCGCGTGCCTGAGTTCGTGCTGAAGCTGTGGGCATGCTGGCGTGTGATCGGGAAGCGGGCGCCGGAGCGCAAGCTGGCATGGCTGGAAGCGCTGCCGGAAGAGGTTTCGTCACTGATAACAGATATCGAATTGAATCATCATGAAAACAGGAAATGACATATTGCAAAGCCGGTTCCAACCCTTCAAAAACGCGTTTTTGGTGTTGGCGTTCATGCGACTTCTGAAACCCGACCGGGGGGTGCCGGCACTGGTTCCCCAAAAAATGGATGAATCGCTGTATGCTGTCGCAAACGAGTTGATAAGTCGTTTCATGGGTGCGCAGATCGAAGCGGAAGAATTTGCGGATGAATGGCAGGCGCGGGCGAAAGCGATGGAACCGCCGATGGATGAGGGCATGATGATCGCGCCCGACAATCTGGAAGCCATTGCCCGGGCTATCGAGCTTGTCACCACATGGGAAGCGCTGGTCGAGAAGGGCCGCGATCCGGAGGCGGCCCGCAAGTGGCTGTGGAGCTTGCCGTTTGAGGACCAGTGTTGCCTGAAGATATCATTCGATCTTGTTTCGCTGGGGATAGAGGAATTCCGAGAAATGTTCCGTCGCCACGCCTTGAAAGAACGCGTCGCCGCCGACGAGGCGGAATGAATATATGGAAAACCTTGCGCTCAGAAAGGAGATCGCGGAAGAGCTGCTAGGCCACCCGCTTGACGATGCCGGATGCGCCCCATGTCCCGGCGCGCACTTGCACAACCTGAAGACAGGCCGCCGCGACTTTCAAGTGATGCTCCCCGGCGCGCCGACGGGCCGCTGTTTCCATTCGTCATGCGGTGCGTTGATCGATGAATTCAACGCCAAGCTGCGGAGCATGATCGGACGCGCCGAGGCCGCCGCCGCGCGCGGTGACAATGCCCGCCCGGCGATGATGGGAAACGTCGCCAGGGCACCGCATGCGCCCCAGCAATCGAAGCGCCCGCCGTATGACCCTGAGAAGCTGGCGAGCTTCGCCGCGAGGGTCCCGTTTCCCATCACTCCCGAATGGTTGGCGGGACGCTCGCCGGTGGCGATTCCGAAACGGCAGGGAGTGGAAACCGCGGAGATGTTCCTCCGCTCGATCTATCAGCCGGGCGAGCGGGTGCTTGTGTTCGTGAAAGAGTTCTCGCAAGGGTGCTTCCTGTGGGAAGCCGGTGGCGAATCATGGCGGCTTGCCGAGCGCCCCGGCGTGAAGGCGGTTCGCTCGCCGCTGCCAGCGGGCGGCCCGATGGGCGTTTATTTTCTCGCCAATCCTGTTTGTGGCCAGTGGCGGCCGAATCCAAACAACCGGGACAAGGCCGGAGCCGTGAAGATGGGCAGGAGGCATGGCGCGTGTGTGACATCATGGCGGTTCATGGTGCTCGAAAGCGATGAGGCCCCGCCCGATTTATGGCTGCGCGCCCTGGTGCAGCTGCCTTTGCCCATCGTGGCGGCCTACACTTCCGGCGGCCGTTCCATTCATGCGCTCGCGCGGATCGATGCCGCCAGCAAGGAATCATGGGACGCGCTGCGGGACGATCTTGTGCCCATCCTGTGCCCGCTGGGTGCCGACCCCGCCGCCATGACCGCCGTTCGCCTGACACGCCTCCCTGGGGCCCTGCGGCACGGCTCGCGCGCCAAGGATGGCAAGGTGCTGTCCTATCCCTCGCCGCAGTTGCAACGCCTGCTTTGGCTGAATCCGGCGGCTACCGCCTGCCCCATTCTCGATTTCCGCTGACTCCCTTCCATGTCCGACTCTCAACCGCACCCGCCGCCCTTGGCCGACAACACCGGCCCCGATGAAATCCGCAGCAAGTTCGCCGCCGTGGCCGCGGCCACCGACACGCCCGCGCCTGGTGATGGCTCGCGCCTGCCGACCGTGAATCTCGCGCAAGCGATTTCCGCGCTCGCCCGCACGGTGGGCATGATCCTGCATCCCTCGCCGATATTCCGCTTCGGGGATGCGCTCGCCACGGTGGACGAGACGGGCCGCATCGCGATCATGACGGTGGAACGCTTCCCGTCATGGGTGGAATCCTATCTATCATTCACCCGGCCAGGAAAGGAATCCCCGCGGGTGGAGAGTATCAGCAAGGATTGCGCCGGGAAGATCCTCGCCGCGGATCAATTCCGAGTGCAACTCCGCGAGCTGAAAGGAGTGGCGGAAGTGCGCTTGCCGATATGGACCGGGAAAGGCGAGTCGCGCACCGTGGAACTTGCACAAGAGGGATACGATCCGGAAACCGGCATGTTCACCGTGCCGCGTGTGACCTACCGGGAAGATATGCCTAGCGATGAAGGCGCAAAGGTCCTGCACGAAGTTCTCCACGAGTTCCCATTCGACCCGGAAGGCGAGCCGCAGGTTGTGAAACGACGGAGCTTTTCCGCGCAAATCTCCGCCATGCTGGGGGTCTATTGCCACGCGCTGTTTCCCGAGGGCACGCCGCGGCCGATGATCGTTCACAACGCGAACCAATCGGGCAGCGGGAAAAGTCTTCTCATGCGGATTGCGCTCGCGCCGGTTCACGGACCACCGGCCGAGTCAGGCAAACCGGAAACGGAAGCGGAGCTTGAAAAGGTGCTCGATTCGGCCGCCATCGCCCGCAAGCCGTTCCTGGTGCTTGACGATTGCCGAAGCATTCACTCGCAAGCGCTCAACCGCTTTGTGACATCGCCCGTTCACGAATGCCGCTTGATGCACTCGCAGCGCATGGCCACCGTGCCCAAGGTCTCTCAGGTCTGGTGCACCGGGAATGGACTGACAATCAGTGCGGACTTGGACCGCCGCGCCCTGGTGATCGATCTATTCGAGCCAGGTGAAGCGGCAGCGCGTTCGTTCATGCGTGAAATCACACCTGGATGGTTGTTTTCAGATGAGACGCGCGCGCGAGTGCTGGCGGCGCTGTGGTCGATGGTCCGAGGATGGCGTGATGAAGGCATGCCGATGATGAAGGAACATCGCCGCGGCTCTTTCGAAGAGTGGAGCGGACTTATCGGCGGAATAGTGACCGCGCACAACTTGGCAAATCCATTCACGCCTCGCCAAGTGGAAATCGGTGGTGACGAATCGACGCGCGCATTGAAAATCGTGTTGGCTCAGATCGTGGGAACCCACAACGAAGCCGAGCCAATGGAATTGAACACCGGGCAGATCCTCGAACGCGCCGAAGAAACCGGGCTTCTGGAAGTAATCGCCGGATGGGCCAAAGATCCGAAAAAGAGCCTTGGGCACAAGCTGAAGGCCCTGAAAGGCCGCCACCTGCAAGACACGCAGGGGCGCTTCTACGAATTCGGCAAGCGTGACATCGCAACCGGCGCGAAATACGTGATTCGCTTTCTCGACCGCCCCGGCCCGGCGAAGTAGGCCGGGCGCGACTTGCGCTTTGACAAGCCGGTAATGGCGACCGCTTTCCCTGGATCAGCCGCCCCGGGATCAGCATTGGAGGGAGAGCTTTTCATACAGAAAGCCAATGCCCGGGGTGGCTGTGAGGGTGGGCGGTAAGCACGTTTCCTGAAAGGGGACGGGCCGCCCCTGCGAGTTTTGGTTGAGAGCAAGGCGGGGGCGGCCCTGAAACGCTCGATTTGACATCCGCCCGGGGATGCCATGTCAACATTGCTCCAACTCCAATCCTTCCTCAATAACTCCACCGGCCAGAATTCCAGCTCCCTTTTCGCGGAGCCGCCTGCTGTGGTAGAAACTGGGCCGCTTCCCCAGCGCGCGCTCGATCTTGAGCAACTGCTCACCGCGGATTTCCTGTCAGAAGACAGCCTGAAAATCTACCAAGCCGCGGGACGTGCAATCGGGATCGTCAATTACGCCGCAGTCATCTTCAACGCCGCCAACGCCGACTTGGCCGCACGGTCCGCCGCCCTGGTGGAATTCCGCGCGCTCGTCATCGCTGATTTGATGAGTTCGCGCCGGATCGAATTCAATAACGCGCGGGAATACATCAACGAAGGCGTGACTGAATTACGGAAGGGCGAAATCGAAAGCGGGGAAGTCACTCTTGAGGACCTCGCAATCGAGATAGAGGATTACTTCTCTGATCGCGAAATGGCACAGGCCTTGGCTCGCCGCACCGCGCGGGATGATGTTTTTGCGGCGTTGCTTGCCCAAACCGTCGATGGCCGCGAGGCCCGGACACGCGACGTTCCGCGCTTTGTCTGTGTGTCAGGGAATGGAGAAACGAAGTTCTGGAAGAATCTCACGGCGTGCCTTTCGGATGCAAAATCCAAGGAGGTCGCTTCCATCATCATCGACATGGCCGGGAGCGGAAAGCCGCGGTGGATATTCCCGAAAGCCATCTATTGATATCCGCAAATCGATTAAACATAAAAACCAACACTAATATATCATGTCACAATTAAATATCTTTGAGAGAGCCGCCGCGCGCAACGCACGCTTGAACGGAAACCGCGAAGTCAACCAGCCTGAAAAAGCGAAGCCCTCCGCCGATGCTGGAATCATGGAGCGGTATCTTTCGATCAAGGACCCGGCCGCAAAACGCAAGTTCTGGACCGCACACCGGACCGAGCTTTTCCGCGCACTCCAACCGCAACGCGCATGAAGAAAACCCGCAAGCCAAACGGTGCGTGGAACGATCAAAAGGCGCCGCCGCCGTGGCGGCGTCTTTTCGCGCGCCTGGTGAATGCCATCCGCTGGAACCGGCAATCGAAGCGACAACAGATCGCCCGCGAAGAAGCCGAGCGGCTTTACATAAACGCCGCATCCGAGAAAGAGCGCCGCGAAGTATGGCTGAAACATCGCGATGCGTTCTTTCAAAACTGATAGCATATCCCGAGGAATGAATATCTCCATCAAGCGGGAGAAACCATAACTTTCAAGACAATGAGCGATGAAGGAATCAACCTGCCAATCGGAGCCGACCTGAGCGACCTGCAAAAAGCATTCTCGCAGATTCAAGGCCACGTCGTAAAGATGGGGGAGCGGGTCAACAAGTCGCTGGGAAGGTCGAACGCCGCCTTCGCGCGCACCAGCTCCGCGGGTGCGCGCATCGGTGCCGCGCTCACCAAAGCATGGCAATCCGCCACCGCCGCCGCCCGCCGCGCACTCACTGGCATGGTGGGTGCCGCGCGCGGGGCCGTGGCCCGGATCGGTGGAGCGTTCCGGTCGATTGCCTCGCTGCCAGGGAAAATTTTCTCAGCCATCCCCGGATTGAAAACCGGCGGCCTACTCGGTGGGCTTGGCGCGCTCGCCGGGGCGGTGGGATTCACGATCAAGAGCATCGGGAAGGCCGCCGAAATGGAATCCCTGGAAGCGGCTTTTGCGCCACTACTCGGAAGCGCCGAAGCGGCCCGCGCGCGGATCGCGGAGCTTTCCCGGTTTGCGGCGGCAACGCCTTTCGAGATGCCCGAGATCGCCCGCGCCTCGCGCATGCTGGAAGTCCTGACCCGTGGCGCGCTGTCATCCGGTGATGCGCTCCGCATGGTGGGTGACGTTGCCGCAGGCGCGCAGGCCCCGTTCGAGGAAATCGCGATGTGGGTCGGCAGGCTTTATGATGGCTTGCAATCCGGCCGCCCGGTGGGTGAAGCCATGATGCGTCTGCAAGAGCTTGGTATCATATCGGGCGAAGTCCGCGGCCAACTCGAGGCACTGCAAAAATCCGGAGCATCCGGAAACGAAGTGTGGGAAGCGGCCCGGGGTGCGCTGGATCGCTTTGGCGGATCCATGGAACGCCAAGCCGCCACTTGGAACGGCAAGCTGTCCACGCTCCGCGACAACGTCGGATTGCTAATGGCGGAATTCGGAGCGCCGATTGTGGACTCGCTGAAACCGTTCCTCGACATGGCGATTTCCAAGGTGGATTCGCTCAAAGTGAAATTCTCGGAGCTGGGGGAGAATATCAAAGCCGCTTTCAACACCGGGCTTGCCGCTTTCCAAACAGGAAAGACAACGGAGCTGTTCGCCGTCGGCCTTGAACTCGCCATTGTGAAAGGAATCAACAAGCTATGGGCGGGAATCACGGGATCGATCGCCTTCCTTCAAAACGCCTTGCCCGGATTGTTCAAAGGACTGCATGAAGGTCTCCGCATGTCGGGCTTGCTGGGTGCTATCGAATCCTTCTTGACGGGACTCGCGAAAAAATTCGGAGCCGCCATCCTCGACGCGCTTTCCAACGTGCGAGGGATGGGAGATTTGAAGGAAAAGGCGAACGTCATGCGCGCCGAAGCGGGAGCGGAGATGTATTTCGCCAAGCGCGAAATGGAGTCTCTGGATTTTGCCACCGGGCTTTCAATCATCAAAAACGAGTGGAGTAAATGGATTGGTGCCGGACTGGAAGAGTTTCAAAATGCAACGCTCATTCCTCTGCTAGACGAGTCGAAAACCAAGGAAAAATATCGGGAGTTGAATAAGGAGCTGCGAAAGCAGGCCGATGCCAACTTGAAGGCGCAGGATGATACCGCCGCCGCCATGGATGCGAGGCTGAAAAAACCGGAGACGGCGGGAGCAACCGACGATGCCGGTGGCAAACCTGCCGCCCAACCAATCCGCCCGCTGGGAACGCTGACAACCGCTCTGGGGCGTGTCGGTGGCGGTGGATTCGGGATGACGTTCTTCCCGATGATTTCGGAACAGAAGCGCGCCAACAACTACTTACGCGAGCTGGTGAAAAACAGCAAGGGCCGCAGCCAAATCCCGGTGCTCGTTTAAGCTCGCGGGAAATCAGGAAACCCGGGCCTTGGCCGGGGCCGCTTTCCGGTGCAATGGAACAACGTTGGAAGGGCGCTTGCCGCGCGGTTTCGGAGGTGTGATTTTCCAGAACTCCGCCGCGTGCTTCTCCGCGGCCGGGTTCTTGTAATGTTCATGCAGCATGGCCGGGTTGCTCTTGTGCCCCATTTGAAGCGCGGTTTCGCCCGCGTTGCGGAAGTGGAACAAGTGAAAGGTGCCGAAGCTGTGACGGGCCGCATTCGAGGGAAAGACGAAGGGCTGTATCACCTCGCCGGCCGCATCCCGCAGCGCAAGCGACGCGATGATTTTCTTGAAGCCCCGCTTCCTCGCCGTGTCCCCTGGACAAATCGGGCCGGATTTTTTCGCGGCGGGCTTCAGCCAGGCGGCAAGGTTGGGCTCGATCTTGACACTTCGACGCTCGCCGGTCTTGGAAACCTCTGCGGGCAGATCGATCCGCCGTGCTTCGAGATCGATCATGTTCCAATCGAGTTGCGCCGCCTCGCCGTCGCGGATTCCCGCGAAGAACTTGACGCACCAGAACGGCAGCAGCGCGGGAACCTCTTTCTTTACCGCCTTCAAGAAGCGGGCGACATCCGCCGGGAGCAACACCGCCGGGGCGCGGTGCATCGCGATCTTGACGGATTTGTTTTTCGAGCGCGTGGCCGCGGGAATCGGGTTTTTCAATGTCCACCCGCGCCCCTCCGCGTAGCCGAAGAATGTCCGCAGCGAGCGGGTGAGGTTGCGGCGAGTGGTGGCCGTGAGCTTGGAGCCTTCCAGATCCGCGCGGGTGGCGCGCAGGCTGTTGAGCCAATCCTGAAAAGTCCCGGCGGTGATGCTCGATACCAGGGAATTGCCGTGTTGCTTCACAAAGCGGCCCAACCGGCTGCGGAGCGTCGCCAGATGCCGCTCGCTGGCACCGTCGGCTTTCTGGTGCTCAAGGAACTTGTCCACCGCGTCCGCCACCTTCTCCGATGCCTTGGATGCCAGCCATGCCGCCTTCGCATCGCGCAAGACATCCAGCAACGGCGGCGGTGCCGGATCGGCCTTCTTGACGAACGCCCGCCAAAATTCCAGCGCACTCCGCTCTTTCGCATTCATCGATCCGAACGAAGTCCCGACTTCGCCAAGCTCCTTGCGCTGGTCGGCCGCGAACTCCAAAGCTTCGGTTTCATTCGTGAAAAACTTGTTGAGCCGCTTTCCATCCGCTCCCGGATACCATACCCGGTGAGTGTATCGCGGGTGATTCGATTCCTTGACGCTGACTAAATCTTTCATGCCTCTAAGTGACATTGAGCGCCCCACAATACAAGCAAAAACCGTTACAAACCGTTACAACCTCCAAAAAGACCTATAAAACAAGCATATTGGTTTGGCCTCCGAAGCCGTAGGTACAGGTTCGATTCCTGTCGGGACTACCAGCCGGTATTATGCCGGAGGGCAATGAATTTACCGGGCAGGTGCCTGTTTGCTCTCTGCCGCGGTTTTTTCGTGAATGAGATGGCGCTCGCTGGTTTTCCACCATTGTTCGAATGCATCGACCAGTTCCTTGACGAGGCTGGGATGCCGGGCGGCGAGGTTGTGTTGCTGGGCCGGATCGCTCTGTCGATCGTAAAGCGCCCAGTCGCCGCCGGGGGATCGGGCGCGGTGATATTCGGGGCGATCGGTGTAGGCGCGGCCCATACTGCCTTTTTCGTCGCGGACCAGGTCGAAGCGGCCGCGGCGGACCATGGCTCCGAGGTATTTGTGTGCGTCACGCTTACCGGGTTCCCACCGGGCGACGTGGGCGAAGAGGTTGCGCTCCGGCCACGACAGATCCTTCTCCGTCAACAGCCCCCATGTGGAACGTCCCTCGACTTGCGCCATGGTCATGGCATCGGGTTTCGATCCGGCGACCTCGGCGAGCGTAGGCAGGATATCGATGTGCGCGCAGGCGGCATCCACATCGCGGGGCCGGATCACGCCGGGCCAGCGCCAGAATGACATGGCGCGCGTTCCGCCCATCCATGCGGTGGTCTTGTGGCCGCGCATCCCTGCATTGCAGGCGTCCACGCCATCGGTGCCGCCATTGTCGGTGACAAGATAGACCAATGTGCGGGATGCCAGATCCTTTTCATCGAGGAAATCCATCAGTTCGCCGACGATCGAATCGACCAGCAGCACTTCGGCGAAAAAATCCACGCGGCGATCATCCACGCCGAGTATTCCCTTGGCTTTGGCGGCGTCCACCTGATGTCGCATTTCCTTCATGAACCGTTCCGGAGCCCAGTGAGTCCGATGCGGATCGTAGGTGGCAAAGTAGCAGAAAAAGGGTTCGTCGCGGCCCTCGGCCATGAAATCCATCGCCTCCTCAGCGAACAACATGTCACGGACACCCTTCATCGGGCGCCGTTCGCCGTTGAAGAAAAACACCGGATCCACCGGCTTGCGGTGGGCTTGGGTCGTGCCTTCGTTCTCCGCGACCACGGCGACGTCGAATCCCCGCTTCCACGGCTCATGTCCGTTCTCGTTGCCCAGATGCCACTTTCCGAACAAACCGGTGACATAACCGGCCTGCTTCAGGACTTGCGGCAGCGTGACGCATTCCCGGTTCATGAGGTTCATGCCATGGGTCGTGTGTGTCACGCCGGAGCGGAATTCATGAGCCCCGGTCATGAGCGCGGCGCGGGTGGGTGCGCAGGTCGGGCTGACCATGAAATCGGTCATGCGCGCGCTCTGCTTCCAGAGCTTGTCGAGATTCGGCGTTTCCAGCCATGGATGTCCATGGGCACTGATGTCGCCGTAGCCCATGTCGTCGATGACGATCATGAGGATGTTCGGGCGGGCGATTTTCCCATGCACACAGCTAGCCGCCAATATGAGGACAAGTATGGTTTTGAATGCCAATCTCATAGCCCGTGCGTAACGTCCGCGAGCTGGCGCAACAAGCGTGCAATCACATGTGAGGACGCTGGCATCATCCACATGCCATATCAATCCTCCATTCCGCGATTGGCATCACCGTCCACCCGGTCGCCATGGGCAGTCCGGGGGGGCAAATCCCAGCAATTACAAGATGGCGGAGAGAGTGGGATTCGAACCCACGGTAGGTTTAACCCTACGCACGATTTCGAGTCGTGTGCCTTAAACCGGACTCAGCCATCTCTCCTGTGCCGCTTGGTCGCGGGGCGCGGAAATTGCGGCGCGGGCGGGAATTTGTAAAGAGCGCAGTTTTTCCGGCAGCGTGTCAGCGCAGCATGGCAACGGCCTTGCGGGTGACTTCGGCGAGGGCGTCCACGTCGGACTGCGTGTTGTAGAGGGCGAAGGAGGCGCGGACGGTGCCGGTGGTGCCGAAACGGGCCATCAGCGGATGGCAGCAATGGTGGCCGGTACGCACGGCCACGCCCATCTGGTCCATCAGGGTGCCGAGGTCGAAGTGGTGGATGCCCTCGATGTTGAAGGAGAGCGAGCCGGAGCGGTCGGGCGGCCCGTAGAAGCGGATGCCGGGGATGTCGGCGAGCGCTGCGGCGGCGCTGCGGATGAGTTTTATCTCGTGTTCGTGGATGGCGGGCAGGCCGATGTCGTTGACGTAGTCGATGGCGGCACCAAGCGCGATGGCACCCTCGATGTTGGGTGTGCCCGCCTCGAACTTGAACGGCGGATCGTTGTAGGTGGTTTTTTCGAAAGTGACCTCCTTGATCATCTCGCCGCCGCCCTGCCATGGCGGGAGTTCCTGGAGCAGGGATTCGCGCGCCCACAGCACGCCGCTGCCGGTGGTGGAGTAAATCTTGTGGCCGGAGAACACGAGAAAATCGGCACCGAGCGCCTGGACGTCGGCCGGCAGGTGGGCGATGGCCTGGGCGGCGTCGATGAGCACGAGCGCGCCGGCGTCATGCGCCGCACGGGTCATTTCCACGATGGGATTGACGGTGCCGAAGGCGTTGGAGATCCATGTGAGGGCGAGGATTTTCACGCGGCCGGAGGCAAGCGATTTTTGGAACGCATCGAGGTCGAGTGTGCCGTCGTCGTGGCACGGGATGATTTTCAGGCTGGCTCCGGTCTGCTGGCAAAGCATCTGCCACGGGACGATGTTCGAGTGGTGTTCGAGAGCGGAAATGAGCACTTCGTCGCCCTCGGCGATGCGGCCCGAGCGGGCGAGCGAACTGGCGACGAGGTTGATCCCGGCGGTGGTGCCGGAGGTGAACACGACTTCATTGGCACTCGCCGCATTGAGGTGCGCGGCGACGGTCTGGCGCGCTTTTTCAAACGCTTCGGTGGCGGTGCGGGCGAGCTTGTGGGTGCCGCGGTGGATGTTGGAATTGACCGCCTCGTAGTAGTGGCGGGAAGTGAGCAGCACGGCCAGCGGCTTCTGGGTGGTGGCCGCGTTGTCGAGATAGACAAGCCTGCGGCCGTTCACCGATTGGTCAAGGATGAGGAAGTCCTGGAGGATGGTTTCTAGATCAAGCATGACGGGATGGAGGAGATCAGTCGGCACCTGCGGCGGATCATTGCCTGAATGCGGACCCGCCGCAACCCGCGATATGGCCGGTCACGGGCAGGCACATGGGCGTATGGCGGCCGCGTCCGGAGTTGCGGGTTGCGCGTCAACGGCATCGTGGCATGGTGGCTGCTCGTCGCATACTCTCATCTCTTCAGCCTGATTGATCCTTGACGCATGTTTGAACACGAATTTCTCGGCAATCCACTCCTCACATGGCTCATCGGATCGGGGATCGCCAGTGGCCTCTGGTGCGTTCTCCTGATCGCGCGCCGCGTCCTGACCCGCATCATCCGGCACATCGCCGACAAATCCGCCGCCTGGTGGAGCGAACTGCCGGTGGTTCTCGTCGCACGGACACAAGGCTGGTTTCTTGCCGTGATCGCCCTGCTCGCCGGCAGCCGGCCGCTGGAAATGTCCGCGAAGGTGGACACGGCGCTGTGGTTCCTGCTGGTGGCGGCAAGTCTTGTCCAAGCCGGGTGGTGGGCGCATTGCATGGTCGCCAGTCTGGTGAAAAGCCACCGCGGGCGGATGCTGCGGGAGGATCCTTCGAAAGTGGCGACGATCGGTGTTCTGGGGTTCATTGCACAAAGCACGTTGTGGGTGCTGGTCGCCCTGCTGCTGCTGGCCAACGCAGGGGTGGAAATCACGCCCCTGATCGCCGGCCTCGGCGTGGGCGGCATCGCCATCGCGCTGGCGGTGCAGACGGTTCTGTCGGATCTTCTCGCCTCACTCTCCATCCTTTTCGACAAGCCGTTCGTGGTCGGCGATTTCCTGATCGTCGGCGATCTGATGGGGGTCGTCGAAAACATCGGGCTCAAGACCACGCGCATCCGCAGCCTGTCCGGCGAGCAACTTGTTTTCTCCAACAACGACCTGCTCGCCAGCCGCATCCGCAATTTCGGACGCATGCGGGAGCGCCGCGCGACTTTCGAGGTCGGGGTCACCTATGAAACACCCCGGGAAAAGCTGGCCCGCATCCCGGAAATCCTCAAAGCCGCGGTCGAGGCCCAGCCGAAAACGCGCTTCGACCGCTCGCACTTCATCAAATTCGGTCCCTACTCGCTGGATTTCGAGACGGTCTATTATGTCGAAGTGCCGGACATGAACGCCTATCTCGATATCCAACAGGCGATCAACCTGCGGGTGTTTTCGGAATTCGCCGGCGAAGGGATTGAATTCGCTTACCCGACCCAGATGATCCACGGCGTGCCCGCCGCGCTGCCGGGTCAATCGTGACGAGCGCCAGCCCATGCGGGTGCGGGTGCCTCGAAAGTCATGTCATGGCCGCCGAGCGGGTGGCGGAGCTTGAGTTTCCAGGCATGCAGGCAAAGCGGCGGCGCGGCGGGATCGAGCGTCTGGATGGCCGATGGTTCGGTGGCGTAGGTGGGATCGCCGACCACCGGATGACCGAGGTGTTGGAGGTGCAGGCGGATCTGGTTGGTGCGGCCGGTGACGGGGACCGCTTCGAGCAAGGCGCTGCCGTCGTCGCTGCGTTCGATCACGCGGAAACGGGTGAGCGCACCCTGCCCGCCATCTTCCTGGATGCGGCGGGTGCCGGTTTCGCCGGGATCGGCGGAAATCGGTGCGTCGCAGGAAAAGATATCATCTTGAGGATGGCCGTGGACGCGGACGAGATAGGTCTTTTTCACCGTGCCTTCGACGAACTGCCGCTGCAGCAGCTTGCAGAAGTGGCGGGTGGTGGCGAAGGCGACGACGCCGGTGGTGTTGGCATCGATCCGGTGCGCGGCGCGCGGCACGAGCGGCGCGCAGGCGAGGTTCATGAAGTGCTGGAGCGTGTTGCGGTGATAGCGGCCGCCGGAGTGCATCGGCAGCGGCGCGGGCTTGTCGAGGACGATGAGCGCCTCGTCCTCGTAGAGCACGCGGATGCCGGTGGCCACCGGCGGTTCCGCTTCCGGCGGGAAGACCTGTAACACCCGCTCGCCGGCGCGGACGATGTGGTCATTGCTTCTGACAGTGCCGGCGTAGTTCACGAAGCGCCCGGCCTCGACGCGCGCCTCCCACTCGGCGGCCGGGATCTGGGGGAACAAATCGACGAGCACATCGATCAAGCGCCGTTTGTCATGACTGGCGGGGATGTGGATCGGGCGACGGTTTTCCTGCGGCACCGAGCCGGGCAGTGGATTGCAAACCCGTTGCAGGGCGGCCTCGCGCGCGGCGATGCGTTCCGCCATGCGCTCGGGCTCGCTCTTGAAACAATGCGGACAGCTCTTGCCCTCGGCGTATCGCGGATCTTCGAGATCGGCTTTGTCGAGCGGCGCGAGGCAGGCGAAGCACACGGCATGACTGGTCTCGCGCAGCGCCGGGTCCACGCCCACGCGCTGGTCGAAGACGAAACAGTCGCCCTCGTAGTGCTCGCCGCCGCATTCCTCGAAATACTTCAGGATGCCGCCGTCGAGCTGATAGATCTCGCGGAATCCCTCGATCTCCATGAACGGACCGGCCTTCTCGCAGCGGATGCCGCCGGTGCAGAACATCACAACGGGCTGGTCCTTGAGTTCCGCGGGCAATTTTCTAACAGCCTCGGGAAACGAGCGGAAGGTCTTGATATCCGGGTCGATGGCTCCCTTGAAGGTGCCGAGTCTCACCTCGTAGTCGTTGCGGGTGTCGAGCAGGGTGACCGGCCGGCCCTCGTCGAGCCAGCGCTTGAGTTCGCGCGGCGCGATCTTGGGCGAGGTGTGATCGGCGGGACGCACGGCATCCACCCCGAAGGCGATGATCTCCTTTTTCAAACGCACCAGCATACGGTTGAACGGCTGGGTTTCGCTGAGGCTGATTTTCGGCGTGAGCGATTCGAGCCCCGGAATGGCGCGCAGGCGGGCGATCAGACGGTCGATCGATTCCGCGGCCCCGGCGACGAACAGGTTGATGCCCTCCGGGCTCAGCAGGATGGTGCCCTTGAGTTGCCACACATTGCAGGATTCCAGCAACTCCGCGCGCAGGGCCTTGAGGCCGCCGAGCGGGGCGAAGCGGTAGCAGGAGATATTCGTGACGGAATCGGGCACGCGGCGAAATCAGCACGCGCGCGATCCGGGTTTCAAGGTCAATGAATGTTCCCTCGTGGCAAAGGTGCCGGAATCAACGCGGTTTGTTCCGTCCCGCCCGGACGGCCATGCCGAGGCCGCCGATGACGAACAGGGCGGGAAACCAGATCGAGTAACCGGGCGCGAGCGAGTCCGGCTTGAGCACGGCGAAGTCCGGATCGGCGGGATTCACGCGGCAGGTCATTTCCAGGCCGGGCGGGTATTCGTCGGCGCGATTCTCCGCCAGCGGGCGCTTCGAGGTCCACGGGTTGCCGCGCAGCGTGATGCGGTCGCCGGTGCGGTTTTCGCCCTGCCACTGGTAGCCGTAGAGAAGATCCAGGCGGTATTCGACGGGCGACTGCGGATCGTGCTGACGCTCGACGAGCGTGCTGCTGAGAATGGTGCACGGCACTTCCGGCCAGGCGTGCATTTCCTTGGCACGAAGATAACTGCGCGCCATCAGCCACACGAACAAGACACCCAGCAGCGCCGTGGCGAGCCCCACCGCGATGAGAAACCAGCGTCCGGCGGATGACTGGGATTGCGGTTGGCGTGTCTCGGATTGCATCGCGCGGAGGAAATGACGCGGGACGGCGGCGTGCGCGAATGAAAAATTCGCGGGCGTGGTTCACATCGCGATGATGGCCGGGAATCCGCTGGCTCCGCGCTTACCGGTCTTTGGCACTCTCCACCCGGTTTTCGGCAAGAATCTCCCAGGCTCCGTTCACCAGCCCCTCGATGGCGATGGTATATCCTTCTGTGATGCCGGCGGCTCCGGCTTCATCGGCCGGAAAGACTCGCAGCTCCAGGCCGAAGATCCGCCCCGCTTCCTCAAAGCGGTGGTCGGGATAAAGGTTGTGATTCCCGTCCTGATAGACGATGTCTCCCGGTTCACGGAAACTGCCGTCACCAAGCCGGTCCACCGCGATCACCCGGTCGGTGGCCGCGTCGATCATTTCGACGTAACAGGGAATCGAGCACCGCACACGGAAATCGCGCAACGGCTCGCTTAGGTCCCTCGCGCGGATGGCATGGTAGAGCGGCACCAGATAAAACGGATTGTGCCGGATCAGGTTCGCATTGACCACGGTCACCTCCGATTCCGAATCGGCGGCCGAGAACGACCAGTGCGAAGTCTGGCCCGCGACGCCGGGGCGGTCCCATGCGAATGAAAACTCCCGTGGTGCCTCGTCGAGCACCTGGCTTGACTCCACGAAAATCCGGATCATTTCCGAAGGACCGAACTCCACAGGCAGCAATGTGGCGGGCTGCGTTTGGGCGCTCGTGCGCAAGCGCATTTCACCCGCCGTGGAGTCCCATGAAACCACCTCGATGCCCGGAGGAAGACCCAGATGGCCGGCGGCGTGACCTCCCGTCAGATTGGCCAGAGTGTAGCGGGCGTGGGCGGTCTCGCCGGCAGCCACTTCGGATACGACCCGCAAGGGTTGGAAGTCAACGCCACCCGCCTCCGCCTGTTTCACCACCGCCACCACTCCGGGTGAATCCGGCACGCTTGCGGCGTCATCCAACAAGTGGCGGATATGATATTCGGGCACGGCGTTTGTTTTCGCGAAAGCAAGGATTCCGTCGCGCAGCGCATCCGCTTCCCCGCCACAGTCCAGTTTGCGCAGCAGGTCCACCATGGTGGCTCTGGCCCGGGCGATCCGGTGGGCGGGGATTCCGGGGTTTTCCCGGAGATGTTTCTCAGCCTTTTCGAGCCACTCCATGGCACCCGCGATGTCGCCAAGGGCATGATGCGCCGCCGCCAGCTTGAGCATGATATCGGGCACATGCACCATCCAGCCGCAGGCAAGGGAAAGTTCCAGTGTCTCGCGATACATGTAGATGGCTTCGCCCGGGCGGCCGAGCATCATGAGCAGGCTGCCGTAATCGTGATAACGCGCCGGAACGGCCTTGCGGTTGCCGGCGTCCCTGAATTTTTCGAGTGCCGCAATCATACGCGCCTCAAGGCCTTCGGTTTGTCCGAGCTTGAGCGCGATTCCGATTTGATCCACCTCGCTGTAATCGCCCTCCATCTCGAAACCCGCGTCCCTGAACTGTTTCTCCAGCACCTCCAAATCCTCCGCCACGCTGGCATCGCGACGCAGATCGAAAATCATCTTGTGAATCTGCCTTCGTGCCTCCGGCACCTCGCCTGTGGGTGAAAGCTCCTTGAGTGCCTGATAAGCCTCGATCGCCGCCTGAACATAGGTCTCGGACGGCCCGTGATAATTGGCCAGACCGACCTGAAGGTTCAACCGATCGATCAAGACGGAACGGGCATGATCTTCCTCCAGCTCTCCGGAGGCGGTTTCGCGCTGGAGCGCGATCGCTTCGAGGTCATGGCCGAGGAAGTCGAGCAACAGGGCTTTGCGGTTGCGGATCTTGTATCGGTAGCCGGCCTCCACCGAGTCCGGTCTTCCATCGAGCCGGTCAAGGTAACGCTCCGCCGCCTCCAGATTGGCCAGTGCTTCATGGGTGCGGGCCTCCATTTCCAGCAGCCAAGCTCCCATCCACAGATAGCGGGCGATCTGCGAGCGATTGGGCTTTCCCTTCAGCCGGAAAAAGGTCCGCGGAACCTGGCCGTTCATCAGGTCGAGATCGGGGGTTCCCAGCAGGGCATACATCCGCCGCAGTGCATCGCCCTCGCGTTCGTGCCAATGCCGGGCGAGGGCCAGCCGGTTTGCCTGGAGGCAGTGCTTGGCAATCAAACCCGTCAGGAGTGTGCGTTCGTAAGCGCGTGATGTGACAGGCAGATGGGGTGGATCCAGCATGTCGAGCGCATCGAGGTGGACGATTGCCCGCTCCGCCATCTCGATACACGCGGTCAGATTGCCGAGGCGCTCGTGGCAACTGGAAAGATTCCTCGCGAGGAAGAATGCGAGGTGTGTGTCATTGCCGCCCTCCGCCTGCCTCAGTCCCTTGATGAGTATCGCCAACGCCTCACCGTGTTTTTTCTCCGCACTCAGGCGCGCAGCCCTTGCATAACCGTAATCCTTTTCCGCCGCATGAACTTTCGTGGTTCCGGCAAGAACAATCAGGATGGCTGCCGCAAGGGCAGCAACTGGCGGCAAAAGACGGTCCGGCCGCCACAATCGGATTCCCGCATTCATGTGAGTGACATTGTGGACGATGAAACGATCGCATCAATCCATTTCCCGGCGGAATCCTGTGACGATTCCGATACGCGTCACATCTTTAGGAAACCGCCTCGGCGATGGCGAGTATCTCGGCGAAGGGAAGGTCCGACCACATGCCGAAGGCATCGTGGCGGGTGAGGCGGGCACGGATGGTGGCGGGGCTGGTCATGCCGCAGAGGAAGCGGGCGAGTTGGCGCGGGGTGGCGAGTTCGGAGTGATTGGCGCGGGCGAGATCGCGGGCGATTTGCCATTCTTCATCGCTTGGACGACGGGCGGGGCTGCGGCGGATCACGGTGGCGGGCACGTCGCGGCAGCGGTCGCAGTGGCCGCAGGGGGCGGACAGTCTTTCGCCGAAGTGGCGCGTGAGGTAATCGGTGAGGCAGCCCCGGTGCGCGGAAATGCCGGGCACTTGCGAGAGGCGGGCGAGATCGGCCTGCTCGCGTTTTTGGAATATCGCGGCGTATCGTTCCGTCAATTCATGCAGGTCGCCGGGTGGCTTTTTGATGCGATAGCCGTGCCGCACACCGGACAACGCGAGCGCGGCGTCGCCGGCGGCTTCGAGCGAGCCGAGCGCCGCGACGATCTTCTCGCGCGTCACGCCAAGCTCCGCGGCGAGAGTGGATGGCTCGAAGGTCAGCCACGACCGCCCGGCCTTGCCGCGTTCCAGCAGCGATTCGACAAACTTCCGCTCGCGTGACGGCATGCCGGCGGTGATGCGTTCGCGGTCGCGAAGCAGTTTGAGTTTATATGTGCCGTAAAACACGCCGCGCGCTTCGAGGATTCCGTCGGTTTCGAGATAGGCCAACAGCGTGGAAATCACCGTCGTGCGGATGTCACAACTCACCGAGAGATCGTAAAGAGATATGTCGAATTCATCGCCGAGGCGCAGCACGCGGTCGATCAGGTTGCCGAGCGCGCGGGGCGACGGGGTGTCGGAGTGGATGAAGTTTTCGAGCACCGTGAGGTCGTCGGCGCAGGCGAGCAACTCGCAGACGGCGGGTTCGCCATCGCGTCCGGCGCGGCCGATTTCCTGGGTGTGGTTTTCGAGGCTTTTCGGCAGGTTGTAATGGATCACGCCGCGGATGTCCGCCTTGTCGATGCCCATGCCGAACGCGATGGTGGCCACGATCACGCGGGTTTCTCCAGTCATGAAGGCTCGTTGCGCGTCGCTGCGGAATTCATCCGGCAGCCCGGCGTGATAGGCGCGGGCGGAAACGTCATGACGTGTTAGAAACGTCGCGACTTCCTCGGCGGTTTCCTGGCGGGTGACATAGACGACCACCGGGCCGTGGATGGCGGCGAGCCGGTCTAACAGAAGTTGTTTCCTATCCGTCGCCGCGCAGGGCGTGACGCGCAGGTCGAGGTTCGGCCGGTGGAAGCTGAGGCGGATGTGATCGGCGGCGGCGATGCCGAAATGGCGGCGGATCTCCGCGGAGACCCTGGGCGTGGCGGTGGCGGTGAGAGCCAGCACCCGGCGGACACCAAGCGCCCGGCGGAACTTGGCAAGCTTGAGATAGTCCGGGCGGAAATTGTGTCCCCACTCGGAAATGCAGTGGGCCTCGTCGATGGCAAGCAACTCGACGTTCCAGCCACGGACGCGCTTGCGGAACGCCTCGTTGGCCAGCCGCTCGGGGGCGATGTAGAGCAGCTTGATTTCGCCGCGGTCGAGTAGTTGATACAACTCGCCAAGTTGATCCGCGGTGAGCGTGGAATCGAGCCGTGCGGCAGGGATGCCACGTGCGTTCAAGGCATCCACCTGGTCTTTCATCAATGCGATGAGCGGCGAAACGACCAAGGTGAGCCCGTCCAACAACAAGGCCGGAAGCTGATAGCAAAGCGACTTTCCGCCACCGGTGGGAAACACGGCGAGCGCCGGCCGGCCGTCGAGCAGCGCGCGGATCACCGGCTCCTGTCCGCCACGGAAGGCCTCGTGGCCAAAAACATCACGCAGCGTTTGCGGCAATAATCCGATATCATGGGGCATGGCCATCGAGTGCTGGTGAAAAAAACCGATGCATGAATACATTCCCGCGTTTCGGATTGGCGGGAAATTCACGCCATTGAGGCTGACAATCCCGCAAGAAGAATGCAGCGATGAATCCGGTTTCGTGACCCATGAACCGGGTCGGACCTCGCGCGTTCATATGGTTTCCTTCTCAGATCGGGTGGCAGAACATGGCGTCGCGCAGCTTGGGTTCGAACCAGGTGCTCTTGGGCGGCATGATGCCGCCGGCGTCGGCGATTTCCATCAGGTCCTCGATGCCGGTGGGGAACATCGAGAAGGCGCAGGCGAACTCGCCGGAATCGACCAGTTTTTCCAGCTCCGCGGTGCCGCGGATGCCGCCGACGAAGGCGATGCGCTTGCTGGTGCGCGGGTCGTCGATGCCGAACAAGGGCGCGAGCACCTCGGTTTGCAGCAGCGAGACGTCGAGCAGGTCGATCGCGCTGCGGCCGTTGGCGAACTCGGGTTTGAAAGCGAGCCCGCGCCATTGGCCGGCCATGTAAAATGACAGGTCGTGTTTTCTATCAGGCACGGGATCCGCAGTTTCGGATACATCGAACACGCGGCCAAGCGCGGCGAGGATTTCCTCCGGCGAATGGCCGTTGAGGTCCTTGAGCGCGCGGTTGTAGGCGAGGATCTTCATCTGGTCGTGTGGGAAGATCACTGTTAGAAATCCCGAGCTGCCGCCGTCACCGCCGCGGCTCTGATAGACACGTCCCGCCGCGGCGCTGCGGTGGTGGCCGTCGGCGATGTAAAGCGCGGGCAGTTTCGCGAACTCGGCGATCAGGAAATCGATGTCGGCCTGCTCCGCCACCGGCCATGAGCTGTGGCGCACGCCGTCGGGCGCGGTGAAGTCGATCTCCGGCGCGCCGGCCGTGATGCGGGAAACGAGCGCGTCGATTTCCGCCACCGCCTGATAGGTCAGAAACACCGGTCCGGTTTGTGCGTTGAGCGTCTCAATGTGGCGCACGCGGTCGTCCTCCTTGTCCGGTCGCGTGAGTTCGTGTTTTTTGACGATGTTGCTGAGGTATTCCTCGCAGCTTGCCAGCGCGACCAACCCGGTCTGGCTGTGGTCGCCCATGATCTGGCGGTAGAGATGAAACACCGGCTTCGCATCGCGCCGCAGGACGCCGTCGGTGATCAGTTTTTCGAAGTTTTCACGCCCCTTCGCATAGACCGCGTCGCTGTAGGGATCGGTGTCTTCGGGCAGGTCGATTTCCGGTTTGGAAACATGGAGGAACGAAAGCGGATTGCCCTCCGCCATCGCCCGCGCCTCGGCGGAGGACATGACGTCGTAGGGAAGCTCGCAGACTTTGGAGGCGAGCTGCGGGTCGGGGCGGAGCGCGGCAAAGGGAGTGACGGTGGCCATGGGCAGGTGCCGGGCTTAGAACACCGTCGCCCGGCACGCAAGACCAAGCCCGCGCTCAAGGCGTGTCCTGGTTGGCGCTGCTGCTCGCCTGGAGTTCCTCGATGTGTTTCCGCAGGTCGGCGAGGCGACCTTCGCGGTCGGCGTCGCGTTTTTCGGCCTTGGACAGCAGGGCGAACGCGCCCTCGAAGTCACCGCGCTGGGCCATCAGGGTGGACAGGATGCGAAGCTCCAGAATGCCGGGCTCGCCGGAATCGGCCGGCGCGGGCGGCTTGATGTCCGATCCCCAGACGCTGGCGAGCAGATCGTAGCTCGGCCGGTGTTCGTCGTAGAGCATGCGGTGGGTGAATGGCCAGTAGTCGTTACCGACGAAAAAGGTCTCGGTCATTTCCGCGAAGAACTCCTTGTGATCGGTGAGCCCGTAGTGCGCCCGCAGGGGACCCGAGGTGTGGGGCACGCGGTCGAACTTGCGGCTGTCGCAGAACGCCTTGTAACCGGCGAGGATGCCGGGGTGATCGAAGCCGAGCACGCGGTCGTGATAGGCGTGGGCGAGTTCGTGGAGCACCACCGATGAGCTGTCCGGGCGGCTGGCCTCGCGGATGAGCGATGCCGCCCGGGTGAACTGCACCGCCTTGCCCATGGCGGGATCGTAGCCGTGTTTTTCAAGCCAATCCGCCGCGGGATGATAGTGCGCGTTGCCGAGCGGATGGTCGCGGTCGAGGTAAATCGGGACCTCCTTCATCCTCGCCACCGGCTCGGCGGGCAGGCGCAGCGCGATCTGGTGCAGCCGCTCGCCCAGAATGCGCAGCGCGAGATCGCCGGTCTGCTTGTGCTCGCCGGACAGCAGGCTGGCATCGACGTGGACCTTCCAGCCCTCGATCTCGCGGATTTCGTGGTCGATGCGGACGGTATTGGCGGACTTTTCGGCCGAGGCGATGGATGTGGCAGCCAACGCGGCGGCGGCGGCGATGTGGAGGATTTTCATGTGAGCCATGGGGATGGGATGGGGCTTCGGTTGATCGGATTTCCGACGGCTATCGTGCAGGATGCCATCGTGCGCAACTCCGCCGATACGATTTGCCGCCGTGGACTCTTGCGTTGGCGAAATGAAAATCGCAGGGTTTCCCGCTGCGGAAACGGGAAACGGCCGTTGCCGCCCCCGGTCTTGACAGGGGGCGGTGGCACAAGCAGATTCCGGCCCGTTTCGCCTGATGGTTCGGCGTTTCCAGTGGTTTGGGCCCATTGCGGCACTCCGCCTGCTGGACGAATCCGGACCTTTGTGAACCGACCGCCAGAACACGACCCACACCCCCTCCAACCGACCCAATCGACCACCATCTCATGTCCAAACCGCTCAATTCTCCGCTTGGCTGGCCGCAACCTCAGGGGCTTTGGAGCCCCGCTCAGGAAAAAGACGCGTGCGGCGTCGGATTCATCGCCCATCTCAAGGGCAAGCGGTCCCACGACATCATCGTGAAAACGCTCACGATGAACGAGAACATGGACCACCGTGGCGCGAGCGGCTCGGACCCGGCCACCGGCGACGGCGCGGGCCTGTTCGTGCAAATGCCGGACAAGTTCCTGCGCCGCGAAATGGCCAAAAAGGGCATCGAACTACCGCCGGAAGGGGATTATGGATCGGGCATCGTGTTCCTTTCGCCGCACACCAGCGAGCGCGAGGCGGCGATGCAGGTTTTCGAGCACGTGATCCGCGAGGAAGGCCAGAAATTCATCGGCTGGCGCACGGTGCCGGTGAAAAGCGAGATCCTCGGCAAGACCTCCGGCCGTTACGAACCCGTGTTGAAGCAGATTTTCATCGGCAAAAGCGCGGACCTCGCCGGTCCGATGGAGTTCGAGCGCAAGCTCTACGTGATCCGCAAGCGCGTCGGCAAATGGATCCGCGACAACGCGGTGCCCAACAAGTTTTCCGACGTCCACGGCAACCGCTCGAACAAGTTCCCGGGCGCGGATTACCATTACGTTACCAATCTCTCGGCGCGCACGATGGTTTACAAGGGCATGCTCACGCCCTGCCAGCTCTCGACCTATTTCCCGGACCTGCACGATCCGGATTTCGAGTCGGCGCTCGCGCTGATGCACACGCGTTTCTCGACCAATACCTTCCCGAGTTGGTCGCGCGCGCACCCGAACCGCTTCATCGCCCACAACGGCGAGATCAACACGGTGATGGGCAACGCCAATTTCATGAAGGCGCGCCAGGCGCTGTGCCAGAGCCCGCTGTTCGAGGACATCGAGCAGGTTTTCCCGGTCATCAACGAGGATGGCTCGGACTCCGCGCGCTTCGACAACGCGCTCGAGTTCATGCACTTCGGCGGTTACGACCTGGTGCACGCGATGATGATGATGATCCCGGAGCCGTGGGAACGCCACACGCTCATGGATGAGGAAAAACGCGCTTTCTACGAGTTCCACGCCTGCATGATGGAACCGTGGGACGGCCCGGCATCCATCACTTTCTCCGACGGCCAGATGATCGGCGCGGTGCTCGACCGCAACGGCCTGCGCCCAAGCCGCTACTACGTCACCAAGGACGACCTCGTGATCATGGCCTCCGAAGTCGGCGTGATCCCGGACCTCGACCCGCTCAGCGTGGTGGAAAAAGGCCGCCTGCGTCCCGGACGCATGTTCCTCGTGGACATGAAGGAGGGCCGCATCGTCCCCGACGAGGAGGTCAAGAAGCGCGTCTATTCCGCCAAGCCCTACGGCAAATGGCTGGAGGAAAACCGTGTCTTCCTCAAGGACCTTCCGGAACCCAAGGCACCCAAGAGCGTCGAGAAAGAGCGTGTGCTCCAGCGCCAGCTCGCCTTCGGCTATACTTACGAGGACCTCCGCATGCTGCTGGGGCCCACCGCCAGTTCCGGCGTGCAACCGATCGCCTCGATGGGCAACGACACCCCGCTCGCCGTGCTCTCGGACAAGCCGAAGCACCTCTACCAGTACTTCAAGCAGATCTTCGCCCAGGTCACCAACCCGGCGCTCGACTGCATCCGCGAGGAACTTGTCACCGCCACCGAAACCTTCATCGGTTCCGAGGGCAACCTGCTCGATCCCGGACCGCACTCCTGCCGCATGATCCGGCTCGACCACCCGCTGCTCGACAACAGACAACTCGCCCAGCTCCGGGAAATCCAGCGCGACGGTTTCCTGTCCACCACCCTCAACGCCGTGTTCCCGGCCGACCAGGGCGGCAAGGGGCTTGAAGCCGCGTTCCAGAAACTCTGCAAGGGTGCCGACGACGCGATCGCCTCGGGCTGCAACGTCCTCATCATCTCGGACCGCAACATCAGCGCCGCCAATGCCGCGATGCCGACCTTGCTCGTCACAGGCGGCCTGCACCATCATCTGGTCCGCTCCGGCACCCGCACCAAGGTCTCCATCATCCTGGAAACCGGCGAGGCGCGCGAGGTGCACCATTTCTCGACGCTCATCGGCTACGGTGCCGACGCCATCAATCCCTACATGGCCTTCGATTCCATCCACAAGATGATCGAGGACGACATGCTCGACATGGATTTCGAGAAGGCCTGCTACAACTTCATCAAGGGCTCGATCAAGGGCGTGGTGAAAACCATGGCCAAGATGGGGATCTCGACCGTCGCCTCCTACCGCGGCGCGCAGATCTTCGAAACCATCGGCCTCGCCACCGATCTGGTGGACAGGTATTTCTCCGGCACCTCCAGCCGCTGCGAGGGATCCGACATCGACGACATCGCCGAGGAATCGCTCATCCGCCACCGCCAGGCGTTCCCGGACCGCCACATCGAGGCGAGCGAGATCGCGCTCGATTCCGGCGGCATGTATCAATGGCGCAAGGACGGCGAGTTCCACCTTTTCAACCCGGAAACCATCCACCTGCTCCAGAAGGCGACGCGCACCGGCAGCTACGAGGTTTACAAGGATTACGCCCGCAAGGTGAACGACCAGAGTGAGAACCTCTCCACACTGCGCGGACTGATGAAGTTCAAGGGCAACCGCAAGCCGGTGCCGATCGATGAAGTCGAACCCGTCGAAGCCATCACCCGCCGTTTCAAGACCGGCGCGATGTCGTATGGATCGATCTCTCAAGAGGCCCACGAAACGCTCGCCATTGCCATGAACCGCATCGGCGGCAAGTCGAACACCGGCGAGGGCGGCGAGGACCCGGAACGTTTCAAGCCGCTGCCCAACGGCGACAGCAAGCGCTCCGCCATCAAGCAGGTCGCCTCCGGCCGCTTCGGCGTCACCAGTGAATACCTCGTCAACGCCGACGAAATCCAGATCAAGATCTCGCAAGGCGCAAAGCCAGGCGAAGGCGGCGAACTGCCCGGCTCCAAGGTCTATCCATGGGTCGCCAAGGTCCGTTACTCGACCCCGGGCGTGGGCCTCGTTTCGCCGCCGCCGCACCACGATATCTATAGTATCGAGGACCTTGCCGAGCTGATCCACGATCTCAAGAACGCCAACCCCAAGGCCCGCATCAACGTCAAGCTGGTGGCCGAGGTCGGCGTCGGCACAATCGCCGCGGGCGTGGCCAAGGCTCACGCGGACGTGATCCTGATCTCCGGCCACGACGGCGGCACCGGCGCGTCGCCCTCCTCGTCGATCTACAACGCCGGCGCGCCATGGGAACTCGGCCTCGCCGAAACCAACCAGATCCTGCTGCTCAACGACCTGCGCTCGCGCGTGGTGCTCGAAACCGACGGCCAGCTCAAGACCGGCCGCGACGTGGCCATCGCCGCGCTGCTCGGTGCCGAGGAATACGGCTTCGCCACCGCCCCGCTCGTCACCATGGGCTGCCTGATGATGCGCGTCTGCCAGAAGAACACCTGCCCGGTCGGCGTCGCCACCCAGGACCCCGAGCTGCGCAAGAACTTCACCGGCAAGCCGGAGCACGTGGTCAATTTCATGACCTTCATCGCCATGGAAATGCGCGAGATCATGGCCGAACTCGGCTTCCGCTCGATCGATGAAATGGTCGGCCACGTCGAGTGCCTCGACACCCAGGAGGCCACCGACCACTGGAAGGCCGCCGGCGTGGACCTCACCTCCATCTTCCACAAGCCGGACGTCGGCGACGAGGTCGGCACTTTCTGCCAGAAAACGCAGGACCACGGCCTCGATAAGTCGCTCGACATGACGATGCTGCTCAAGCTTTGCAAGCCGGCCATCGAACGCGGCGAAAAGGTCCGCGCCGAGCTGCCGATCATCAACATCAACCGCGTCGTCGGCACCATCACCGGCAGCGAGGTCTCCCGCAGGCACGGCGGCAAGGGACTGCCGGAAGACACGATCTATCTCAAGTTCAACGGCAGCGCCGGACAGTCGTTCGCCGCCTTCTGCCCGCCGGGCATGACCTTCGAACTCGAGGGCGACGCCAACGACTACGTCGGCAAGGGTCTCTCCGGCGCGAAAGTCATCATCTATCCGCCGAAAGGCTCCGAGTTCAAAGCCGAGGAAAACATCCTCATCGGCAACGTCGCGTTCTATGGAGCCACCACCGGCACCGCCTACATCAACGGCATCGGCGGTGAACGTTTCTGTGTCCGCAACTCCGGCGTCAAGGCGGTCATCGAGGGCGTGGGCGACCACGGCTGCGAATACATGACCGGCGGCCAGGTGATCTGCCTCGGCGAAACCGGCCGCAACTTCGCCGCCGGCATGTCCGGCGGCACCGCCTATGTCTATGACATCGATGGCTTGTTCGAAAAACGCCTCAACCGCGAGATGGTCAACCTCTACCGCCTCATCGAGTGCGGCGACGCCGACATCGCCAACGTCAAGGCCGAGATCGAAAAGCACGTCGAACTCACCGGCTCCGCCCGCGGGAAATTCCTGCTGGAGAACTGGGACAGCGAGCTACCGAAGTTCTTCAAGGTACTGCCGCGCGACTACGAGCGCATGCTCGCCTGCTTCCGCAAGGTCGAGGAGCAGGGCCTCACCGGAGACGACGCCGCCATGGCCGCCTTCGAGGAAAACCTCAAGGACCTCTCCCGCGTCGGAGGGAACTGATCAGAAGTTTGCGAGTTTTCAGTTTTCAGTTTTCAGCACTCCCGGCATGAACCTGACTCTGGATCTCGACACTTCTTCCTGAACACTGAAAACTGAACACTTAAAAACTTCTTCCATGGGCAAACCAACCGGATTCAAGGAAATCGCGCGCAAGAAGGACTCCGAAACCGCGCCGCTCGAACGCATCAAACACTGGCGTGAATTCAAGATTCACAGCGACGAAAAGGAGCGCCAGGCACAGGGCGCGCGCTGCATGGACTGCGGCACGCCGTTCTGCATGACCGGACACATCGTTTCCGGAATGGCCTCCGGCTGCCCGATCAACAACCTGATCCCCGAGTGGAACGACCTGATCTTCCGCAACCGCTGGAAGGAGGCGCTCGAGCGCCTGCACAAGACCAACAACTTCCCCGAGTTCACCGGCCGCGTCTGCCCCGCCCCCTGCGAAGGATCGTGCGTGCTCGGCGTGATCGCGCCGCCGGTCACCATCAAGGACAACGAGCAGGCCATCACCGACCGCGGCTGGGCGGAAGGCTGGGTGGTGGCGCGCCAGCCGGAAAAGCGCACCGGAAAGAAGGTCGCCGTTGTCGGCTCCGGACCGGCCGGACTTGCCTGCGCCGACCAGCTCAACCAGGCCGGGCACCATGTCACCGTCTTCGAACGCGAGGACCGCATCGGCGGCCTGCTCATGTATGGAATCCCCAACATGAAACTCGACAAGGAGTTGGTCGTCCAACGCCGCGTCAACCTGATGGCCAAGGAAGGCATCGTCTTCAAGACCGGCGTCCACATCGGCCATGACTCGGAATGGACCGCGGAAAAACTCCGCTCGGAGTTCGACGCCATCGTCCTCTGCTGCGGCGCCACCCTCGGCCGCGACCTGCCGGTCGAGGGTCGCGACGCCAAGGGCATCCACCTTGCGATGGAGTTTCTAACTGAAAACACCCGCTATCAGCTCGGCCACCAATTCGACGGCACCATCCCGGCGCTCAACGCCAAGGACAAGGACGTCGTCGTCATCGGAGGCGGCGACACCGGCACCGACTGCGTGGGAACCTCGCTCCGCCACGGCTGCAAGAGCGTGACGCAGCTTGAAATCATGCCCAAGCCGCCGGTCGAGCGCGCTCCGGACAATCCGTGGCCCGAATGGCCCAAGGTTTACAAGATGGACTACGGCCAGGAGGAGGCCGCCGCCGTGCAAGGCGAGGATCCGCGCCATTACCTCACCCAGACCAAGCGCTTCCTCAAGGACGATGCCGGAAATCTGACAGGCCTCGAAATCTGCGATGTCGATTGGGTTCCCGAAAGCGGCCGCTTCGTGCCGAAGGAAAAGGAAGACTCCGTCCGCACCATTCCCGCTCAGCTCGTGCTGCTGGCGATGGGTTTCCTCGGACCCGAACAGGAGATCGTCAAGCAGTTCGCGCTTGAGACCGACAACCGCTCCAACGTCAGGGCCGAGCACGAAAAATACACCACCAACATCCCGGGCATCTTCGCCGCCGGCGACATGCGCCGCGGGCAATCGCTCGTCGTCTGGGCCATCAACGAAGGCCGCGGCGCCGCCCGCGAATGCGACCGCTTCCTGATGGGCGTGACAAATCTCCCGTGACGCCCAACCAGCTGCATCGACGCTGAGTGCCCAAGTGATCCGATTGCGAGTTGTCGCTCGATAGGTAAAACACGTTTTTGCCTCGTTAGAATCGAAGACACCCACTGAAATCAAACGGAAATGAAAACCAACGCCATTCCGCGCGATCCACTCAGGATTCCCAAGCCTGTCTCCAATCCGGCCGCCGCTCTCATACGTGACACTCTCGCCAACCGTGGCATTACCCAAGCCGCCGCTGCGGAAGCCATGGGCATCAGCAAGGCCGGGCTCAGCGATGTCATCCGCCAGCGCAAAGGCGTCAGCGCCAGCCTCGCGCTGCGCGTCCAATACAGCCTCGGCATCCCCGGAGATTTACTCGTCCGCCTGCAGGCGCAGTTCGATTTTCAAAAAGTCCACCACGACCGCCAAAGCGCGCTAAGCAGGCAAGTCCGAGCCATCGCGTGACATCGCCCCGCACAAACGCCCGTTTGACATTCGCGATTGGGACGCTTGAATGACGGCCTTGAATCATGCGTGAGGAGAAAATCGCCCGTTCGAAGCCGAAGCAGCAGTTGCTGGAAGCGGCGGAAAGGCTGTTTGCGGAGCGCGGCTTCGAAGCGGTCTCGGTGCGCGACATCACGAAGCTGGCCGGCGCGAACGTCGCCGCGGTGAACTACCATTTCGGCGACCGCGAGAATCTGGTGCTGCTGGTGATTTCGCGAATGGTGGACCCGGTGACCGAGGAGCGCATGGCGCGGCTCGAAAGCGTGGAGAAAAAGTGGTCGGGCAAGGCCGCGCCGGTGGAGGAAATGCTGGACGCGCTAACCCGCCCGCTTGCCACAGCCAAACGAAAATCGACGCTGCCGGAAACGATGCACCACCGGCTGCTCGGACGGATTTTCTCACTGCCGCCGGAAATCTGGCCGGATCTCTCCGCCGAACGCATGCGGCAGATGACGGGCCGCTTCATGCGGGCGCTCGGCAAATCGCTGCCCACCGTGCCCGCCGAGGAACTGGTCTGGCGCATGCATTTCACCATGGGCGGCATGGCGCACATGCTCCTGCTCGACGCGCTGCCCGACAAACCGGGCAAATCGCAAGCCGCCGCAGTGGGGCTCGACGCGATGATCGGCCGCTTCATCCGATTCGCCGCCGCAGGACTGCGCGAGGGAGTCGAAGTGGAGGAAACCAAGCCGGCCGGACCGCAGGCGACCTTCGATTTCTGAAACCTCCGCTCAGGCCATGATGTCGGCCGCGATCTTACCGGCGGTCGCCTGGTCGGTGAGACGCGCGACGAGCGCCAGGCCGAAGTCGATGGCCGTGCCCGCGCCGCGCGAGGTGATCAGGTTGCCATCCTCCACCACGCGCTCACCAAGCGAATCGGGAAGTTGATCGACCACCGAGCGGTGGGCGGTGAATTTCCGCCCAGCGAGCAGACCGGCATCGTTCAAAACAAGCGGCGCAGCGCAAATTGCGGCTACGGTTTTGCCGGCGGCGTAAAAATCGCGCGCCAGCGCGGCGGCCCGTCCGTCGCGCCGCAAGTCCCCCACCCCGGGACCGCCGGGGATGAACAACAGGTCGAATTCATGCTCGTCTTGGTCTGCTAGGGAAACGTCCGCCGCCACCCGGATGCCGCTGCGGCCGGTGGCTCCATCGCCGTGGATCGCGGCCACCACCACCTCCACACCCGCCCGACGCAGCAGATCCACCGGGGTGACGAATTCGATTTCCTCGAATCCATCCGCCAAAAGGCACAACACGCGTTTTTTCATATCATCTTGTCATTTATCATATCAGTCCGACCGCACGGCGCACGCGGTCGAGCACTTTCGACGCCTCCTCGCGCGCGCGGGCGGCACCGTCGGCGAGCACCTGGTCCACGTAGCCGGGATCGGCGAGGATTTCGGCGCGGCGCGCGCGCATCGGCGCGAAGAAATCCCAGTAGGCGTCGGCGAGGCGTTTCTTGAAATCGCCGTAGCCGGTGCCGCCGTTTTCGTGGTCGGCGACCATTTTCCGATAGTCCGCCTCCGGGGCGAAGAGTTTGAACAATGCGAGGATGGTCGAGTTTTCCACGGGCTTCGGCTCCTCGACTGGCGTGGAGTCGGTGACGATGCGCATGAGGGTTTTGCGCAGCGGTTTCTCCTCACCGAAGATCGGCAGGGTGTTGTGATAACTCTTGCTCATCTTGCGGCCGTCGAGGCCGATGACCACCGCGGTATCGTCGCGGATGATCGGCTCGGGCAGGATCACAGTGCCCTCGCCAAAGGCTTCGTTGAGTTTCACCGCGAGGTCGCGGGTCACTTCGAGGTGTTGTTTCTGGTCCTTCCCGACCGGGACCTGGTTCGAATCGTAGAGCAGGATGTCGGCGGCCATCAGCACCGGATAGGCGAACAGCCCGTGGTTCGGCGCGATGCCCTGGGCGATCTTGTCCTTGTACGAATGGCATTTCGAAAGCAGGCTCATCGGGCATACCGTCGAGAGGATCCACGCGAGTTCGTTCACCTCCGGCACGGCGCTCTGGCGGAAGAACACCGCGCGCTTGGGATCGAGCCCGCAGGCCAGGAAATCGATCGCCAGCTCGCGCACGTTCCCGCGCAGCGCGGCGGGATCCTGCGTGCTGGTCATCGCATGGTAGTCCGCGATGAAATAGAACGCCTCGCCCTGTTCCTGAAGACGCACGGCGGGCTCCATCGCGCCGAAGTAGTTTCCGACGTGGAGTTTGCCGCTGGGTTGGAGGCCGGTGAGGATGCGCATGACGCGGAGCATGGAATCCGGCCGCACGCACGGTCAAGCGCACCGTCGGTCACAGCCATCCTCATTTTCTTGAACCTACTTCGGCAGGAGCGCCGCCAGTTCGTCATGATGACATGCGATCACGTGGGCGGCGATGATCTTGCCGAGCGAACCGACGGCTTGTTTGCCGGCTTCGATGAAACCGAGCGAATTCATGGCGGATCAACTCGAACGGATGTTCCTGAGCACGGCCTGCACGATCGCCTCCACGTTCACGGCGGAGGACGTCTCCGCCACACGGCATTCGCCGGCAGCCTCCTCGAAGCCGCAATCGGCGAGCAGGCAGGCGAGTTTGCCGCGCATGGTGGAGATCGATGCGCGCTCCGATTGCGAAAGCGGGAAACGCGCGCGGCCGGCGTGGAATCCGCGCAATTCATAGCCGCTGCGGAAGCCTTCCGGAAAGTTCGGCGCACCGACCATCAACTCGAACAGATCGAGCAGGCGGAACTGGAGGTTGCGCGCCTCGTCCCAACGGCCGGAGCGGGCTGACTGATAGAGCTTCATCACCACCTCGGGCGCGACGCCGGCGCTGGAGAGCGTGCCGCCATCCGCCCCCATGAACAGCGCGGCGCACATCAACTCCTCCCAACCGATCAGGACCGAGAATTCCGGCCGCCGCGGCTTGATCTTGTGCAGCGTCTGCTGGAAGCGGCCCATGTCCTTGCTGGTGTCCTTGGTGCCGATGATGCGCGGGCAGTCCAAGGCGAGCCGTTCGAGCACCGGGAGTGAGATTTCGTTCGCAAAAACCGGAATGTTATACACCACGATGTCGATGGGCGACTTGGCGGCCAGTTCCCGGAAGTATTGCTCGATGCTCTCCTGGGTGAGTTTGTAATAGTAAGGCCCGGTAATGGACACCGCACGGCAGCCGAGGTCCGCGCAGTAGCGGCACATTTCCAGCACGAGATCCACATTCGGCTCCGCTGCCCCGGCCAACACCGGTTTGCCATTCGCCTCCTCGCAGACGATTTTCAGTACGCGCTTGCGCTCCTCGTAGCTCAGCCGGATGAACTCGCCCATGCTGCCGTTTGGATAGAATCCGGTGACACCCCTGTCCCCGAGCCAGCGGATGATGCGGCGGAGCTCGTCCTCGTGAATGCGGCCCTTGTCATCATAGGGGACGATATTGGGAACGAATATCCCCTGGATGGCGGCAGACTGGTTCATGGGCGGCAGCGATGATCCGGATTCGGTGACTCAAATCAAGTCGCAGGAAGCACCGACCTCCTGAGGAATGCGGTAAAATCCCCCCTCGACACGGACCGGATGCACAAAGTGCCCGCGAAGATGCGGGATGTGCTCGAGAAACACGACCGGCAGGTCGAGCCCGATGTGGTTGAAAAGCACGAGGTGCTGGTGGAGCTGGCCCATGTCGCCGACGTGCGGGACGACGGGAACCCCGAACTCCTTGCACATCAGGCTCACCGCGAGGAACTCGCTGACGCCGGCGACGCGCACGGCGTCCACCTGGATGAAACCGGCGCATTGTGCCTGCAGGTAGTTCTTGAAGACAATTCTGTTAGGAACGTGCTCGCCGAGCGCCAGTTTCACCGGGGCGATGGCATCGGCGAGCGTCTTGTGGCCGGTGACGTCGTCCGGGTGCGTGGGTTCCTCGATCCAATAGGGATCGATCTCCTTCAATCGCGCGCAGATGTCGAGCGCCTGCGGCAGCGTCCATTGCTGGTTGGCATCCACCATCACGCGGGCGTCCGGCCCGGCGACCTCGCGGACGATGCGGGCGCGGCGGAGGTCGCGCTCCGGGTCCCTGGAGCCGACCTTGAGTTTCATCGCGGTGAATCCGGCGTCGATGGCGCGCTTGCAGTTCTCGCGGACCTGGTCGTCGTCGTAGTTGAACCAGCCGACCGAGGTGTCATAGCCGGGATAGCCCGCCGCGAGGATGCCTTCGCGGGTGGTGCGGTCGGCCGATGCGCTTGTTAGAATGTCGAGCGCCTGATCACGGGTGAGCACGTCCTCAAGATAGGAGAGGTCGAGAGTGGCGAGGACTTGGGCCGGCGTGAGTTCCAACAGGAATTTCCACAGCGGCAATCCGCGTGTTTTCGCCCAGAGGTCCCAGCAGGCGTTGGTGACCGAGGCGAGCGCGAGTTGCACGACGCCCTTGTGCGGTCCAAGCCAGCGGAATTGTTGTTCATCGGCCATTTCTTTCTGGAGTGCGCCGAAGTTGGCCATGATTTCCTCAATGCAGCGACCTTGCAGGCGGTTTGCATAAAACCCGGCGGCCTTGCAGACGAGGTCGTTGCCTTCGCCGAGCGTGAAGGCGAGTCCAGAGCCAGTGCGACCCTTGTCGTCGGTTAGAAGCGTGACCGTGTAGGAATAGATCGGGTCTTTGTGAATGGCATCACTGCCGTGGCCCGAGCCGACCGGGTAACGGGCGTCGCGGGTGGAGATGCGGGTGATCATGGATGTTTCAAGGGTTCGATCGGCGCGATGTCCATCGCGTTGCCGGTGATGGTCAGTTCGACGATGGTGTCGATGGGAGCCCATGCGCCTTCCGGGATCTCCAGACTCAGGACGCCGTCCTTGGTTTGCGGCTGGATGGCGGCACCGTTGAGCAGCTTCGCAGATTGGATTGCAACGGGAAGCGCGGTCAGCGTGACGGGGCCGGAACTTTTCTTGAGCAGGTGCAGGTAGATTTTGTCACCCTTGCGGGTGCTGAGCATTTGGGGTGCGGGTTTCCACGGACCACCGCGGGTGCCATAGACGGCTTCGCCGTGTTTCGCAAGCCATGCGCCCATTTCCTTGAGACGCTCGACCTGTCGGGCCTCGATGAGGCCATCAGGTTGCGGGCCGACGTTGAAGAGCAAGTTGCCATCACCGCCATTGGTACGGATCAGCGTGTGGATGCATTGTTCAAGCGACTTCATTTCATCGTCCGGTTTCCATGCCCATTGCTTGCAGATCGTCATGCAGGTTTCCCACGGGTGGTCCATGTTGAAGCCGCCGATCTTTTGTTCCGGCGTGTAGTAATCGCCAACGGCGAGTTGGTGGCTCATTCCGCTGCTGTTGCCGCCAATCGAGTAGGCGCGATTGTTGATCATGAGGTCCGGCTGGAGCTTGCGGAGCATGTTGACCATTGGAATACCATAGGTTTCATCGTAGGACTGGGGAACATCGAACCACATGGTGAAGAGCGGGCCATAGTTTTTGACGAGTTCGGTGACTTGGGCTTGGAGATAGGCGTCATAGGCCTTGAGGTCCGGGTTGGGTTTGCGGGATTTTCCGCCGGGTGAGCCAAGTGGGAATGCGGGGTGGTGCCAATCGCAGGTCGAGTAATAGGTGCCGAAGGCTATGCCTCCCTTTTTGCAGGCTGCGGCGAGTTCCTTGACCACGTCCCGTTTGAAGGGCGTATTCATGATGTTGTAGTCGGTTTGCTTGGTGTCCCAAAGGCAGAAACCGTCGTGGTGTTTGGTGGTGAGAACCATGTATTTCATGCCGGCGGCCTTGGCGACGGCGACCCATTCATCGGCGTTGAACTTGGTGGGGTTGAATTGTTTGTAGAGGTTGTCGTATTCCTCGATCGGCGTCTCTTTGCCGCGCGACCAGCCGATTTCCTTGCCGGTTAGACTGACGGGTCCCCAGTGGATGAACATTCCGAAGCGGGCGTCCCGCCAGTTTTCGATGGCTGCGGGAGTCGCGGGAACCGCATCCTGGGAAAAGGAACTGCTGGCGCAGAGGACTGAAGCGAGGATGAGCAATGTTGTTTTCATGATGATCGGGACTGACAAGCAAGATTACGAACCGGCTTTGTTGTATTCTTCTACCGCCGCGAACATTGCGACGATATTTTCAGGCGGCACGTCCGGAAGAATGTTGTGGATGGTGTTGAACACGAATCCACCGCCAGGGGCGAGGATCTTGAGACGCGCCAAGACGTCCTCGCGCACGGCGGCGGGAGTGCCGTGGTTGAGGATGGCGCGGGTATCCGCTCCTCCACCCCAGAAGGTGATGTCTGCCCCGAACTCGCGCTTGAGGCGGGCGGCGTCCATGTCGCGGCAGGCGGTTTGCACCGGGTTGATCACATCGAATCCGGCGTCGATCAGATCCGGCAGCAGCGCGTGGATGGAGCCACAGGAATGGAGGAAGGTGTGCATCGACGAATGCTTGTGGACGTAATCACACAGTCGAGTGTGATGTTTCTTGAACAAGTGCCGATAGGTGGCGGGTGCCATGAAGGGGCCGGTATCCGTGCCCAGATCGTCGCCAAAACGGCAGACATCCGCGATGTCGCCTACTGCCATGCAGACTTTTTCCAGCGTGCCCAGGTGGATGTCCATGAGCGACTCCAGCAGGTTTTCGACCTGTTCGGGCTCCGCGACGAGATCCATCAGGAAATTGTCCATGCGCCGGAGGAAAGTGCCCCATTCGAAGAGGTTGCAGCCGACGACCACCATGATGGCGCGGTCGGTGGACTCGCGCAGGGCAAGTGTGTTGGCGCGGAGCGTGTCCCAGAATCCCTCGTCGCCGGCATGGTCCCACGGGCTGTGCGCGAGCGCTGCCCAGTGGACCTTGGACATTGCATCTGGTAGTGAGGCGGCGAGGTCCGATGGATAGTCATCCAGCCAGGGAAAGCATGTCTGGTCGAAGAAATTCATGTTCTTCAACTGGGTGGCGATCTCCGTGCCGTCGGGTGCGTTGGCGCGCCATCCGCCGTCTGCTGCGGCAATCGGTTGGAACCACACGGGATATTGCGCATCGCAGCCGTCGAAGAGTTTCACATCATGCCAATCGGAGTCGTTGACATCGAAGGTGCGGCCGAGGTCCACCACATCGATGCCGAAGCGGTCGAGGATTTCCTCTTCCGGTTGGGCGAGTTGCTGAACTACGTCGTAAACGCGGTTGTGGCCTCTGGTGATTCCAAGGTGTTTTTTCAATCTACCGTATGCGATGGCGGAAATTCCCGATGACGGCGTGGCACCCATGTCGATGGGAACACGGTCGGGTTCCTGATGACGGATGGCGGCGAGGATGCGTTCGCGGGAGTTCATGGGACTGCGGATGGAATTCAACGGCGGTAGCCGATCTCGGCACCGCCGGAGACGTGCATGATGTGACCGGTGATGAAGCGGGACTTTTCTGATAGAAGGAAAACGCAGGCATCGGCGATGACATCGCCATCCGGGCAGTAGCCGAGCGGATGGATCTCATCCAGATAGCGGGCAATGCCCGCAGGGTCCGGTTGTTTATCGGCCCATTGATGGAGCATGGGCGTCCAGGTGCCGGCGGGGCAGACGGCATTCACGCGGATGCCGTCCTTGGCGTAATCGAGCGCCATCGACTTGGTGAGCGTGTTCATCGCTCCCTTGGTGGCGGTGTAGGCGGCATGGATTTCCTGGCCGATCACCCCGACGAGCGATGAGGTGTTGAGGATGCATCCTTTGGATTTCCGCAGGGCTTCGATGCCGTGGCGGGTGGTGTGGAGGATGCTTTTCAAATTGATGTTGAACAGGGCGTCCCATTCTTCGTCGGTGGTCTCGTGGAGTGGTTTGCTGGGATTGGCGATGCCGGCGTTGTTGTGGATGGCGTCGAGTTTCCCGTAATTCGAAAGCACGCGGCCGATGGCTGCCTTGACATAGGAGTCGCTGGAAACATCACAAGCAAATCCGAGGTGATCCGCGCCAAGCGCTGCGGCTTCGGCCGCCGCCTGATCGCCATTTCGGGCGACGATTGCCACTTTGGCACCCTCCGCCGCGTAGGCCTTGGCGCAATCGAGCCCGATGCCGGTGGAACCACCGGTGAGGAAGATGACTTGGTCTTTGAGGAGCATGTGAAAGTGCCGGGTGAGAAATGATCAGTGAGCAGTGGATTCCGATGCAAGATTTTCAATCCAAGTGATAGATTTCCCTGGTATCCGCCCAGATTTTTCCGGCATTGAGGGCATCGGGGAGGGGTTGTTGGCAGGGATCGGTTTCCTTCCACCAACGCCGGGTGTGCGGGCATTCGCCCATCTTCTTCATGTCGGCCTCGAAGTCCTTGCCGGTGTATTCGAGGTAGGAGAAGAGATAGGTATTGCCGCCGATTTCGCGCTCATGGATCGAGAAGTTACGGATGTTGCAGCGCTTGAGGGTGGCGTTCACCTCGGGCCACGGGTTGGCGTGCAGCTTGCGGTAGTAATCGGCTTTTTCCGGTTTCAGGCCGGTGACCCAGGCGTGGCGCCGCACCGTCTGCGGCGCGCAGGAGGCGAACAGGGCGGCGATGGCGATAAGGGCGAATAGGGATTTCATGGATGGAATGATACTTTCACGATTCGAACTGATTGGGCATGGCGCTTGCAAGGCACCGCCACGTTTCAACGGAAGATGTAGTAGAGCACGGCCATGATGGCGATGACGAGCAACGAGAGGAACTTGTAGTTGCCGATGCCGGGCCAGCCTTTGAAGGAGAGGCAGTCGGCGAGGCTCTTGAAGTAGAGTTTTTCGGGATCTTCGCCGGCTTTCTTGGGCATGGCGATGGAACTGATGATAAGCAGCGCCGAACAAAACAGGAACAGATAGAAGGCCATCAGCATGAAGTTTGTGTCACGAATGAAGGCCGGGGCGGCATCCCCACCCAGTTTGTTGGTGGCGAATACGAGGATGCCGGCCAGCCCGCCGCCGATCATGGTGGTGAGCGCTCCGCGGTAGGAAGCGCCCTTCCACAACACGCCCCAGAGGAAGACAGTGGTGACGGGAGGCGCGATGTGGGCGATGATTTCATTCAGCCCGCGGAAAATGCTGCCGTAGCGCGAAAGCAGCGGCACCAGGCCGATCGCGACGAGCATGGCGCAGACCGCGGCGATCCTGCCGATGGTGACGAGCTTGTGATCGGGAGTATCGGGCCTGAAGCGCTTCCAGAGATCGTAACTGAAGAGCGTGGAAATCGAGTTGAGCGCGCCCGAGACCGTGCTCATGAGAGCGGCGATGAGCGCCGCGGCCATCACGCCGGTGAGCCCGCTGGGCAGCAGGCGCACGATCATCTGGGTGTAGGCTTCCTTCGTTTCGAGGGCCGCCCATGTGCCGCCAGTTGCCGCGATTTCCAGGCCGGGACGGCTCGCGCCAGCGGGCCACAGCACCCGCAGGTCGTCGAAGGTGCCGGATTTCACGATGGCATAGAACATCAGGCCCGGCAGAACGAAGAGAAACACCGGCAGGATCTTGATCAACGCGGCAAAGAGCGGACCGACGCGCGCGTGGTTTTCGTCCTTCGCACCGAGCACCCGCTGGACGATCGTCTGGTCCGCACACCAATACCAGATGCCGAGCACCGGGTAGCCGAGCATGATGGCATACCATGGCATGCCGCTGGAATCGCCGGCCGGGCGCAACATCGACATCATCTGCTTTTCCTGCGGCGTTTCGAGCAGGCTCATGAGCTTTGACCATCCGCCGGCGACGCCCTGCTCGCCGCCGAGAAACTTGAAACTGAACCAGGTGATGAGCACCGCGCCCAGCAGGAGCACCACCGTTTCCACCGTCTCGGTGAACACGACCGCCATCAACCCGCCGACCACGACATAAAGCGCGGTGGCCATGGCGATGACGACGATGCTGACCCACGGGTTGATGCCAAAGAGACCGCTCAGCACGATGGCCCCGGTAAGCAGCGAGAAGCCGATGTGGATGATCACGGCGGAAACGAGCGAGAAGCCCGCAAGGATGTCGCGGCAGCTGCGGCCATAACGTTTTTCGAGGAAATCCGGCAGCGTGGCGATGCGCGAGCGGATGTAGAATGGCGCGAAAAACAGCGCCAGCAGCACCAGCGTGAAGGCCGCCATCCATTCGAAGTTTCCTTGCAAAAGCCCCTCCTCGAAGCCTGCCTGCGCCAGACTGACGAGGTGCACGCACGAGATGTTGGTGGCGAAGAGCGCCATGCCGATCATCGGCCAGCGCAGCGTGCTCCCGGCCAGGAAGTATTCGCGGGCCTCGCCGGTGGCGGCCTTCCTGCGGTGTCGGATGCCCACCCAGCATCCGGCCGCAACGATGAGGATCATGTAGGTGATGGTCACCACGATATCGAGAGTGCTGACCTTGGAGGCGGCGAGAATGGGAAACATGGGTTCCGGTCTTTCCGTGGGAGTTGGAAAACCCATAGGTTCAAATACCCGGCGGGTCTTGCATGTTCCTTCGACGAAGGATAATGAACATGCCGTGAATCCAAGATTCCCAGCGCCGATTTACGAAAGCGGCACCAGGCACTACGGAATCGACACCTGTGCGCCGCAGATTCAGGCCGCACGCGAGGGCAAGATCGAGATGCACGCGCTGTCCAAAGGTCACTACCCGGGAAAACGAATGAAATCGAACATCCTTCCGGGTCTGGCGAACATCGGATTCTGGAATTGCCGGCGGGTGCAGGACTGGGGGCTGGATTTCCACCGCAACGAAGGGATCGAAGTGGTTTTCCTGGAAAACGGGAGCACGGTTTTCGAGGTGGATGGACGGTCCCACCCGCTCCAGGCCGGGCATCTCACGGTGACGCGCCCATGGCAGTTGCACCGGCTGGGGGATCCCCACATCGGCCGCGGCCGTTTGCATTGGCTGATCCTTGACGTGGGAGTGCGCCGGCCGAGCCAGCCGTGGCGTTGGCCGGAGTGGGTGGTGCTGGAAACCCGCGACCTCGCCGATCTGACCCGCAAGCTGCGCCATGGTGAGAGATCGGTATGGCAGGCCAATTCCAACATCCGCGAAACGTTCCGGGAGATCGGGCAGTGTGTGACCGGGTGGAGCGAGGCGCGGATGCCTTCGCGTCTGGCGGTGGCGGTGAACCGGCTGTTGATCGAACTGCTGGATGTGCTGACGCTGCAACAAACCGTGGAATCGCCCGAACTGGCGTCCCGGCGCCGCACGGTGGAGCTGTTTCTGAGGGACCTCGCCAGGAATCCGGCGGGATGTGCCACCCCATGGACGCTTGAGGAGATGGCGCGGCATTGCGGCATGGGCATCACCGCGTTCAGCCAGTATTCCCGCGAATTGGTGAACAGCGGCCCGGTGGCATACCTGAACCATTGCCGTCTCGATCATGCGGCGCACATCCTGAGGCTTCACCCGCGGCGGAGCATCACATCGGTGGCCATGGAATGCGGCTTCAACTCCAGCCAATACTTCGCGACCTGTTTCCGGCGACGCCACCGGATGGCACCGCAAGCATACCGCATGCGGTGCGATGCCTGAGTGGACCACTCATTCAGGAACATGGAGCAAGCAGGACCTTGCCGCCGCGATCCGGAGAATCGAGGCGGGCCAGTGCCTCACGGAAAGCGCCCAGCGCAAATGACGCGTCCACCGGTTGGTGGATCCTGCCTGCCGCCACTTGTGCGGCGAGTTCCTGATAGACGCCGCGGACCTCCTCATCCGACGCGTTTTCCGCCCAGCGCGTGACCCACAGTCCGCGCACCCGGATGTCGCGGAAAATGAGCAGGCCGTTGGGAATGGTCACCGGCTTGCGCCCCATCGCGCCGTAGGTGACGTGCGTGCCGCCCTCGCGCAGCAGTTTCATCAGGCGCAACGCGCTGTCGCCGCCCACCGCGTTGAACGCGAGCGCCGCCTTGGCGCCACCGAGCGCGGATTTGGCCGCGGCCAGACCTTCGTCGTTGTCCAAGAAGACTTCCGATCCACCCAGCGCGAGCAGCTCGTCGATCAGCTCCGGCCGCCGCACGAACGAGATGGTCCTGATGCCGAGGTCGCGCGCGATCTGTATCACACAGCAGGCGACCGCCGAGTTGCCGGCGTTCTGCACGATGCAATCTCCGGATTGCAACCGCTCAAAGCCGTGCAGCAACTGCCATGCGGTGGCCGGGTTCACCTTGAGCATCGCGGCTTGTTGAGGGTCGATGCCGGATGGCAGCTTGAAAAGCGAGGCCGCCGGCACGGTCGTGTGCGTGGCCCAGGTGTCGGCGCGGCGCAGGAAAATCACGCGGTCGCCCGGCGCGAATCCATCGTCCCGGCTGGCGACAACCTCGCCACATCCCTCGATGCCGGGAGTGGCGGGCAGTTCGAGTTTCACTCCATAGGTGCCCTCGACCGTGTTCAGGTCGGCCGGATTGATCGGCGCGGCGAGGATGCGGACGAGCACCTCGCCGTCCTCCGGCGGACGCGGGGAGAAGGTTTCGGTTTCGAGCACCTCGGATGGCTTGCCGGTTTCGCGGAAAACCAGACGGGTGCCGGACAATACGGCGGCTTGGGCGGGATCCATGCGGCGATTCTGTCAGACACCCGCCACAGGCCAAGGCTGAACCGTTCCGTCGGAAATCGACATGGTTGCGGCATGTGGCGGCCTTGTGCAAACTGCGGGCATGTCGCGCGCGTTCCTATGGCCCGATTTCCTGCCCGCATTCGCCAAAGCCGCGGAGACCGCCGGATTTTCCGCCAGCACGCTGGCCGAAACCGCCGCCGGCCCGCTTCAGGCATGGGAGCGCCCCGGCGACGGACCGCGCGTCTATCTGTCCGGCGGCATCCATGGCGACGAGCCGGCCGGTCCGCTCGCCTTGCTCGATCTGATGGAGGGCAGGTTTTTCTCCGGAAACCACCACTGGCTCGTTTGTCCGGCGTTGAACCCCACCGGCCTCGCGGCAGGCACCCGCGACAATGCGGAAGGCATCGACCTCAACCGCGACTACCTGAAAATCCGCACACGCGAGGTCGCCGCCCATCATGCGTGGCTGGCGCAACGGCCGCCGCCCGACTTGTTCCTTTCGCTCCACGAAGACTGGGAAACGAGCGGCTTTTATTTATATGAAATCAACCTCGGTCCCGACCAGCCGCTGCGCGCGCGGACGATCCTCGATGCGGTGAAACCCTGGTTTTCTCCGGAAAACACGCCGGAAATCGACGGCCACACGCCGCGCGAACCGGGATGGATCCATCACGCCGCCGAACCCGATCTGCCCGAGGGCTGGCCCGAAGCCATCCACATGGCTCATATCGGCTGCCCGCTATCGTTCACTTTCGAGACGCCCAGCCGCGCCCAGCTCGCAGGCCGCATCGCCGCCCACCGCGCGGCCGTGCACGCGGCCTTGGCCACGATGCGCGGCTAAAGTGATTGGTGGATCACGCGAGCAGGTCTTTCACAATGTGGCCGTGCACGTCTGTCAGGCGGAAGCGGCGGCCTTGGAATTGATGGGTGAGGCGTGTGTGGTCGATACCTAACAAGTGCAGCAGTGTGGCGTGGAAATCGTGGACGTGAACGGCGCCGGGAGTGAAGTGATGTTTGCTCGGCTCGATCTTCTGCCCGTCGGCACCGACGATGTTGTAACCGTAGTCGTCGGTGGCACCGTAGGAAAATCCGGGTTTCACGCCGCCCCCCGCCATCCAGGCGGTGAAGCAGCGCGGGTGGTGGTCGCGGCCGTAGTCGGTCTTGGTGAGCTTGCCCTGCGAGTAGGACGTGCGGCCGAACTCGCCGCCCCAGACGACCAGCGTGTCCTCTAACAGACCACGCCGTTTGAGGTCGGTGACGAGCGCGGCGCAGCCCTGGTCGGTTTCGAGGCATTGCCTGCGAAGGGCTTTCGGCAGATTGCCGTGCTGGTCCCAGCCGGGGTGATAGAGCTGGATGAAACGCACGCCGCGCTCGGCGAGGCGGCGGGCGAGCAGGCAGTTGGCGGCGAAGGTGCCGGGCTTGCGCGAGTCGGGGCCGTAGAGGTCGAAGGTCTCGTCCGATTCGCCTGTCAGGTCGGTGACGTCCGGCACGCTGGTCTGCATGCGGTAGGCCATTTCGTATTGGGCGATGCGGGTTTCGATCTCGGGATCAAGTTCGTTTTCGAATTCGATGCGGTTGAGCGCGGAGAGTTTGTCGAGCAGCGCGCGGCGGCCGGAGCGGCAGACGCCGTCGGGGTCGGTTAGATAGAACACCGCGTCCTTGCCGGAGGAGAAGCGCACGCCCTGGTAGCGCGAGTCGAGGAAACCGGTGCCCCAGAGGCGCGCGTAGAGCGGTTGGTCGGTGGGCTTTTTCGTGACCAGCACGACGAATCCCGGGAGGTTGTCATTGGTCGAGCCGAGCCCGTAGGTGACCCACGAGCCGAGCGACGGACGGCCGGCGATCTGCGAACCGGTCTGGAAAAAGGTCATCGCGGGATCGTGGTTGATGGCCTCGGTCCACAGCGATTTCACGAAGCAGAGGTCATCGACGATTTTCGCGGTGTGCGGCAGCAGTTCGCTGACCCACGCGCCGGACTTTCCGTGTTGTGCGAATTGGAACTGCGAGCCGGCGAGCGGGAGGATGGCCTGGTGGCCGGACATGCCGGTGAGGCGCTGGCCGCCGCGGATTTCCTCGGGCAACGGGTCGCCATTGCGTTGGTTGAGGAGCGGCTTGTAGTCGAACAGGTCGTGCTGCGCCGGGCCGCCGGACATGAAAAGATAGATGATGCGTTTCGCCTTCGGCGCGTGGTTGGCCAGCAGTAGATCGCCGAGGGATGGTACGGATGCGTTGCCGCGCAGCAACGACGCCAGCGCGGCTCCGCCGATGCCGGTGGAGAGCTTGGAGAGGAAGTGACGGCGGGTGATGTCCAGCATGAGTTTGCCAGTTTTCAGTGTTCAGTTTTCAGATAAGAGAATGGCGGACTGAAGTCCGCGCTCCATTGGAGATTAGCGCAGGGTGATGTGGGCGTCGAGGTTGAGGAGGGCTTGGGCGAGGATGGTGAAGGTGGCGGCTTCGACGGGATCGAGCGAGGGGTCGGCGGGAGACTCGCCGGATTTGAGGAGGGCTGCGGCGTCGGCGGGTTCGGCTTGGAAGAGCGCGCGTTGTTCGCGGATGAGATCTGTGAGGATGGCGAGTTGCCCCGAGGTTGGGTTTTTCCCGATGACTTCGCGCCATGCCCATGAAGCGCGGGATTCGTCGATATTGCCGCCGAGTTTCAGGATGCGTTCGCCGAGTTTGCGGGCGGCTTCGACGAATTGCACGTCGTTGAGCAAAACCAGCGCCTGCAAGGGGGTGTTGGTGGTTTGGCGGCGGGTGGCACAGACGTCGCGGGTGACCGCATCGAAGGCCATCATGTTGGGCGGCGTGGTGGTGCGCCGCCAGAAGGTGTAGAGCGAGCGGCGATAGAGGCCCTCACCCTTGTCCGGAACATATTCGGGCAGGAAATTGTTGAGTGTTTTCCACATCGAGCCGGGTGCCTGGTAGGGTTTGGCCGGCGGGCCGCCGATGGTCTCGGAAAGCAGGCCGGAGAGCGCGAGGGCGGAATCGCGGAGTTGTTCGGCGCTGAGGCGGCGCGCCGGTCCGCGGGCGAGCAGGGTATTGTCGGGATCGCGCTCGCGCAGTTCGGGTGAGGTCGTCGAATCCTGCGTGTAGGTCGCGGAGAGCACAATTTGTTTCACCATGCGTTTCTGATCCCAGCCGGAGTTGATGAAATCGCGGGCCAGCCAATCCAACAAAGCGGGATGCGACGGCCGTGCGCCCTGCAGGCCGAAGTTGTCCGAGGTTTCCACCAAGCCGCGCCCGAACAACTGCTGCCACAGGCGGTTCACGGTAACGCGGGCGGTGAGCGGGTGGTCGGGCGCAACGAGCCAACGCGCGAAGCCGAGACGGTTGCGCGGTTCGTTTTCAGGGAAGGGTGGCAGCCACGAAGGCGTTTCGCGCTCCACGCGCTCGGTGGGCGAGGTGTAATCGCCGCGGTCCAGGATGTAGGCGGGCACCGGCTCGGCGGATTCACGCATGGTGACGATTTCGCGGACTTTGTTTTGCACGCTGCGGTATGCGGCGCGGGCGGCGGTGAGTTGATTCGATGATTCGCGGGTCGTGGGGTCGATGGCGGAGATATAATAATCGCGGAGTTGTTCGGGGGCGGCGTTCATTTCGCTGACCGATTTGCCGGCATTCATCGCAGCGACCTCGACAGGCGTGATGTCACGGGTGTGGACACGGATGTCATCGATGATGCCATCGCGAAGCCCAAGGTCGCGAGAGCGGGCGGTGAATAGCAGGCCACGGCCAATGGTGTAATCGCGGGTAAGGCTGTCGGCTACGGTAGTGGTTTCGGCGGCTTGGCCGTTGAGATATATCTTCAATCCCGCCGCGCGGCGTGAGCCGTCGCTGGTGACGGTGACATGTGTCCACTCGCCGACGGGAATGGCGGCGGTGGTGGCGACGGAGGCCGCGTTGCCGGGAAACTCGCGGGCGAGCGTCCATGACAGGCGGCCGTTTTCCAGCAACAGTTCGTAGCCCGAATATGGGACATCGGCGGACGAACTGTTAGAAAACACCACGGCGCGCGGGTGATTTTCGGCGGGCTTGAGCCAGAGCGAAACCGTCATCGGTTGGTCGGCGTGGCGAATGCCGAAATCGGGGAGGCGGATGGCATCGTCACCATTTGCCATGACGCCGTTGCCGGATTTCCCGGGGACAATTTGGTTCGGGCCGGTATTGGCTTTGGATTGGTTGCCCTCAGACTCGGTATCGAAATCGAAACGCCCCGCGAGGTCGGCATCGGGAAAGGATTTTTCCGAGCTCAGCCATGTTTGGAACGCTTCTTCGGCGGCGGTGATTGCGGTAACGAGTCTGGCCTCGTGTGCGGCGATCTCCTTTTCCAATGTGGCGAGCTGCGTTTCCTGTTCCGAAGACGGCAGCGGGAGTGTCGGCTGCGGCAGGACGCCGGTTTGGTGCCCCATGATGCCGAACTCGTCGATGCTGTTGAAGAAGGCTCCCATCGAATAGTAGTCCTTCATCGAGATCGGATCGTATTTGTGGTCGTGGCAGCGGGCGCACTCCATGGTGAGCGCCATGAACGCGGTGCCGATGGTATGCACGCGGTCGGAAATGCCATCCTGGCGGAACTCCTCGGGCACCGATCCGCCTTCGTTGGTCTTGCGGTGGATGCGGTTGAAGGCGGTGGCGAGTTTCTGGTCGCGGGTGGCATCAGGCAAGAGGTCGCCGGCGAGTTGTTGAATCATGAAATCGTCAAATGGCAGATTGTCGTTGAACGCGCGGATCACCCAGTCGCGATAGGGCCATGCGTGGGTATCGACATCCGCCTGATAGCCGAACGAATCCGCGTAGCGGGCCACGTCGAGCCAGTGGGTGGCCATGTGCTCGCCGAAGCGGGGCGAGGCAAGCAGCCGCTCAACCACGCGCTCGCGGGCCTGCGGCGAGGTGTCGGCGAGGAAGGCGTCGATTTCCGCGCGTGCGGGCGGCAATCCTGTCAGATCGTAGGTCACGCGCCGCAGCCAGCGTTCCGGGGAGGCGGGCGGTGATGGGGCGAGCTGCTCATTTTCCAAACGCGCGAGGACGAAGGAGTCGATGGGACCTTTCGGCCACGCCGGGTTTTTCGTTGCCGGCACCGGGATGGTCGCGGGCGGGGCGTCGAAAGCCCAGTGGCGTTCGTATTTCGCTCCGGTGGCAATCCAGCGTTCAAGGATGTCGATCTGGCCCTCGCTGAGCGGCTTGTGCGATTTCGGCGGCGGCATCATCAGATCCGGATCGAGCGAGCGGGCGCGCTTGATGACGAGACTTTCGGCGGGTTTCCCCGGGACGATGGCCTTGCCATGGCCGCGCGTGGCGGTGGCGGAGGCGAAGTCATCGAGGCGCAGCGGCTCGTCCTTGGGAAACCGCGTGCCGGGATCGAAACCGTGGCATTCGAAACAATGGCCGGAGAGGATGGGCAGAACCTCGTCGCGGAACGAAGGCGCGGTCTCCAACGCAAACGCCGGAGAAATACACGACAACGCCGCCAGCCCGCACAGGTGGAAGCCGCGGTGTTTCGATGCGCCTCTTGCAGTCATTCAATAAGCAAAAAGACACAACGCCCGTGCCGAAAACAATCTATCACGGCGCGAAGCCGCCGATTTCCGGCCGACATCCTTCTTCCCAAAAAATCAACAAATGAAACCGATACGACATGCGCATCCGAATCAACAACCTGATGACGAGTCGCTTGCAGAAAAAATGTCTCAGCTGAGACATTTTTTCGCACGGAGTGTGTTCGAATCGGCTGACTCCTGCTCCATCCGGAATTGACGCTGGAATCCGCCGGGGCGACGCGGTTTTCTCGGCGGGTGGACACGATCCGGATCCGCGGCGCGCGGCAGCACAATCTGAGGAACATCGACGTCGATGTCCCGCGCGGGAAACTCGTCGTCATCACAGGCCCCAGCGGCTCGGGCAAATCTTCGCTCGCCTTCCACACGCTCTACGCCGAGGGCCAGCGGCGCTTCGTCGAATCGCTATCGGTTTACGCGCGCCAGTTTCTCGACCAGTTGGAAAAACCGGACGTCGATTCGATCGAAGGACTCAGCCCGGCCATCGCGATCGAGCAGCGCGGCGGCGGGCTCAATCCGCGCTCGACGGTGGCCACCGCCACCGAGATCCACGACTACCTGCGCGTGCTGTGGGCCGCCGCGGGCGTGCCCCACGATCCCGAAACCGGCGAGCGCCTGCAACGCATGGGCGCGGCGGACATCGTCGGCGCGCTCGCGGCATTGCCCGAGGGCACGAAAGCGATGTTGCTCGCGCCGGTTCCCGCCGAGGAATGGCGCGAACCGCAGCGGCTGTTAGGCGATCTGCAGCGCCACGGCTACATCCGCATCCGTGTTGATGGCGAGCTGGTGGAAATCGAAGACGCCGAAAAATCATGGCCCGATTCCCCGGCCGCGGTGGAAATCGTGGTCGATCGCTTCGTGATCCGCAGCGGCATCGAGTCCCGCCTCGCCGATTCGGTCGAAACCACGCTGCGCCTGTGCGGCATCGAGGCCCGCGCCGCCATCCAGGAACCGGATGCGGACGCATGGCGCGATCTCAGTTTCCAAACCTCCTACCGCAACCCGCGCACCGGTTTCACGGTCGGCGAGCTTTCACCGAAGCATTTTTCCTTCAACTCCCACCTCGGCGCCTGCGAATCCTGCGAGGGGCTGGGCACCGAGATGTTCTGCGACCCGGACTTGCTGATCGGCGATCCGGAAAAGCCGCTGCTCAAGGGCGGCATCCGCGGCTGGTGGCCGGAGAAGTCGTCGCGCGCCGGACAGTTTCTCAGCGAAACCCGCGCGCTGCTGCGCATGTGCAATCTGCCGGAGGACGCCACCATCGATGATCTCCCTGAAGACGCGCGCGAGTTGATGTTTCACGGCGGCCTGCTCGAAACCGGCTGGAAATCTGGGCCCGACAAGAAACCGCAGACCAAATCCATCGAAGGCCTCTCGAACGAAGCCCTTCGGCGCTTCCACGACGCGAAGAACGACCTCACCCGCCGCCGCCTCGCGCGGGTGATGGCGCACCGTCCGTGCCGCGCCTGCCACGGCCAGCGCCTCAAGCCCGAGTGGCTTGCGGTCCGCATTGAAGGCGGCGGCGGGCGCTGGCTCGGCATCCAGGATTTCTGCGGTCTGCCGGTGTCGGACGCGCTCGATTGGCTGGATGGCATCCGCATGGACGAAGCCAGGCACGAGGTCTGCAAGCGCCTTGCAGGCGACGTGCATGCGCGGCTGTCGTTTCTCCGCGAAGTCGGCCTCGATTATCTCACGCTCGACCGCAGCAGCGGCACGCTTTCCGGCGGCGAGGCCCAGCGCATCCGCCTCGCCAGCCAGCTCGGGGCGGGACTCTCCGGCGTGATCTACGTGCTCGACGAACCCAGCATCGGCCTCCACGCCAGCGACACCGCGCGGCTCATCGGCGCGCTGACCCGCCTGCGGGACTTGGGAAATACGGTGGTCGTAGTAGAACACGACGAGGACATCATCCGCGCCGCCGACCACGTGATCGACATGGGTCCTGGTGCGGGCGCGGCTGGCGGCACAATCCTCGCCGCGGGCCGGCCGGAGGAAATCGAATCGCCGACGGGAGTGTGGTTGAAAAGCAAATCCGCGCCCGGCGGTCACAGACCGTCGCTACAGTTCGATGGAGCGACGCTGCAGATCCGCGGCGCGCGCGAGCACAATCTGCAATACCTCGACGTCGAAATCCCGCTCGGCCAAATCGTCTGCCTGTGCGGGCCAAGCGGCAGCGGCAAGTCCACCTTGGCCGACGACATCCTGCGGCGCGCGCTAGCCCGCCATTTCCACAACTCCGGCGAAACACCCGGCGCGCACGACCGCATCGACGGTCTCGACGCCATCGAAAAATGCGTCATCGCCGACCAATCGCCGATCGGACGCAGCCCGCGCTCGAATCCGGCCACCTTCAGCGGAGCCTTCGATCTGATCCGCGGCCTCTTCGCGATGCTGCCGCTCGCCAAGCAGCGCGGCTACGGCGCGGGCCGCTTCAGTTTCAATGCCGCCGGCGGCCGCTGCGAACGCTGTCAGGGCAACGGCAGGCTGAAAATCGAGATGCACTTCCTGCCCGACGCCTGGGTCCCCTGCCCCGCCTGCGACGGCCGCCGCTTCAACCGCGAAACGCTCGAAGTCACCTACAAGGGCCGCTCGATCGCCGACGTGCTCGCGCTCTCCATCGGCGAAGCACTCGATCTGTTCCGCCCGGTCCCCAAACTGCGCCACATCCTCGCCACCATGGACGATCTCGGCCTCGGATACCTCCAGCTCGGTCAGGCCGCCAACACGCTCTCCGGCGGCGAGGCCCAGCGGCTCAAGCTCGCCGTCGAACTCGCCCGCCCCCAGGCACCCCACACCTTCTACCTCTTCGACGAACCGACCACCGGCCTGCATTTCGGCGATGTCGAACGCCTCATGGACGCCTTCTTCAAGCTCCGCGACGCCGGCCACAGCGTGCTCGTCATCGAGCACCACCTCGACGTCATCGCCGCCGCCGACCACGTCATCGAACTCGGCCCCGGCGGCGGAACCAACGGCGGAAAACTGGTGGCCGCCGGTTCCCCGGACGAAATCCGGAAAAACCCGGAATCCCCCACCGGCCGGGCGCTGGCTCGGCGGCTGTAAAAAATTCGCACCACCCATGCGGCGGAATTGCAAAGCGCTTTCCGTAAGAGACTTGCAGCAAAAAAGCGCATCGCCGGAAAATACCCCGATTTTTTCCTAAACCGTCCATTCCCCGGCTCACATTTCCCGGTTGAAACCCATGTGTAGCTGCCGCACTTTGCCAAGCGTGCAAGACCATGGGCCAAAACAAAAAATTCCGATTGACCACTCCGCAAATCTTGAGATTTTCACCTCTGTAAAACCCCTCCAAAAACCTCACGATATGAAAACCAAATCGTTTGTTTTCATCGCCCTGCTGACCGCTACATCCGCACACGCCGCCACAGTCGCAACAGACTCCGCCTCCGACAGCGCTTATGGCGGCGACGGCTGGACAACCGGCGACAACGGAGGTTCCGGGTTCACTGCATGGACTCTGAATTCCACTGGTAACGGTGGTAGATATATCGGCGCGACCGGACAAGGCGATCCATCCTTCGGCCTCTTCAGTGGTCCTAGTGGAACCTCCACCGCAAGCCGGGGGTTCACGGGTGGAGCACTTACCGTTGGTCAGACTTTCTCGATCGATCTCGGCCACACATCCGGCGTTGCGAATGGAAATGACATCGGTTTGAATCTCACTGATGGTGGAGTTACGGTGTTCACCCTTAAGTTTGTCGGAGGAGATACCGCATGGAAACTGTGGGATGGTGGCGTCGACTTTGGGGCCGGTCAGAACTACGCGCCAAACACCTCGCTCTCTTTTTCGTTCACCTATGAAGGTGGCAATAACTACTCCTACGCATTCGGCACCGGTTCGGGAAGTAACTTTACCGCTTCCAATAACATTAGCGGAATCGACGGATTCACTCTCTTCAATAACAACCAAGGCAACAACGAGAATTTCGGAGCGAACAATATTTCAATCATCCCCGAACCCTCCGCCGCACTGCTTGGCGGGCTCGGCATGCTGGCCTTGTTGCGCCGCCGCAGGGCTTGATCCTGTGGATGCCTCTCGCAGCGCCTGAGTCAAGGCTTCAGCCGATTTTTGCTCCGCCACGGCAGAGGCATACTAAAGCATGAACTCAGACGCTTGGTTTCATCAGTGTGCCCGTGCGGTGCCAACAAGTCTTGCGGGTGGAACCGCATTTCATGAGCAAGCCGCAAGACTTCGGTGAAAACATCGTTCCGTTCACAAAAAAGCCACCGGTATTGAGCCGGTGGCTTTTTCGTGGGAAGCAACCAATGAAATCTCAACTCGCGAGCGCCGTTTCCAGGCTGCCTGCCTGGCGCTCTTCGTCACTCAGATAGCATCCGGGATCGGAGCCCCAGAAGTCGCCGTTGTTGCAGAAGGCGGCGCGGGTGCGGAAACCGCCGCCGCAGATCCCGAACCATTTGCAATCCGCGCAGGGGCCGGACATGCGCGCCTGGCGTTCTTCCTGGGTGAGCAGTCCGATGGAGCGGATCTGGGCGAGCGTTTCAGCCGAGCCCGGGTGTTGACCCGCCCAGATTTGCGAGAACGGCATCCGCTTCACGTTGCCCAGGATGATGTCCTGCCAGAACTGGTCAGGGTGGACGTTGCCCTGAGTGTCGATGTTGGCGATGCCGCGACCGGAGCTGTTGGCGCCGCCGCCGTTCCATGACAACAGGCGCCGCGCCTCGGTGAGGTTCGGATGGTTTTCACGCTCCATCCGGACCAGCAGATAGGCCCCGTCGGCCGGCTGGGTGACGGTGAGCAGTTCGCGGTCGATGCCCTGGCTGTGCCATTGCTCGACGCGGGAAATCAGCGTGTCGATCGCACCGCGCGCCTCCTCGGGTGGCAGTACCTGCAACTCGCTGCCGCGGCCGGCGGGCACGAGATGATAGAAACACACGCGCTGGATTTCCTTCTCCTCGATGAAATCGAGGATCTGCTCGATGTTCTCCACGTTGTGGCGGGTGAGCGTGAGGCGCAGGCCCGTTTTCTGGCCGACCTCGTGGCAGTTTTTGAAGCCGCGCACCGCGGCGTCGAAGGCCCCCTCCTTGCGGCGGAACTCGTCGTGGATTTTCCCGATGCCATCGAGCGAGATGCCGACATAGGCGACGTTGGCGGCCTTGAGCAGCGCGGCTTTTTCGGGCGTGATGAGCGTGCCGTTGGTGGAAATCGTCAGCTTGAGGCCCTTCTCGGTGGCGAGGTCCACCAGGTCGAAAAAGCGCGGATGGATCATCGGCTCGCCGCCGGAAAGCAGCAGCGACGGCACCTGATAGGCCGCGAGATCCTCGACCACCTCCTGCATTTGTTCCCACGTCAGCTCGCCGGGATACTGCATCGCCATCGAGTCCGAGTAGCAGTGGACGCAGCGCAGGTTGCAGGTGCGGGTGATGTTCCACACGGTGATCGGCTTGCGCGCGCGCGCGGCCACGGGCATGCAACTGGCATTGGTGCTGCCATTGTGGCCGCGATGGCCGGAGGCGTGGCCGTATCGCAGGGAATCCGCGGGCTGAGCCACGCCAGTCCAGAGTTTGGTGAGATTGATCATGGGGAGGGGACGGGTTGTGGGTTTGAAGCTTGGGCTTTTTTCGGTTGATAGACGCAGGCCGGATCAGCGGCGAAGGGATCGCCATAGATGCCATAGGCGCGGGAACGCGAGCCACCGCAGACCTTGCGGAACTCGCAGATGCCGCACTTGCCGCCGAGCGCGTCGTTATCGCGCAGGGAAACGAACAGCGGATGCTTGAGATAGATTTCCGCCGGGTGGGTTTCCTTCACATTGCCGCAGACGATCGGCAGGAAACCGCTCGGCGAGACCTCGCCGGTATGGGAAATGAACATCACTCCGCGGCCGTCGCGGATGCCGAGCGGCGAGCGCATGCCGGGCCGCGGGCGCGAGGCGCCGCCGCCGAGCTTTTGCATGACCACCCGCCGGAAGTGATGACCCTCGGTGGTTTTCACCGCGAAGGGAGCCTTGCCGACCAGCCCGGCCATGTCCTCGAACACGCGCTCGATGTCTTCCGCGTCGGGCATGTCGTCCAATCCGGCGCGGCCGGTGGGAATGAGAAGGAACACGCTCCACATCGCCGGCTTGAGTTCGAACATGAGCTGCTTGAACGCCTCATACTCGCCCATGTTGCCGCGGGTGAGCGTGGTGTTGATCTGCAAGCTCAGCCCCGCGTCGTGCGCGCGGTGCACGGCTTCGATGGTGCGGTCGAATGTGCCTGAAACCCGCCGGAAGGCATCGTGCGTTTCGCGCGTCGCGCCATCGAGACTCAGCGACATGCGCTGCACGCCCGCCGCCTTGATTTCGGAAAAATCCGTGTGCAACAAACGCTCGGTGGCCGCCGGGCTGAGACCGACATGCAGCCCCGATCCCGCCGCTGCGCGCACCAAGTCGAGCGCGTCGCGCCGCATCAGCGGATCGCCGCCGGTCAGGATCAGCATCGGCGGTTTCCAATCCGCCATTTGTCCGATCAGATGCAGCGCCTGCGCGGTATCGAGTTCTTCCGGATGACGCCGCGATTGCGCCTCCGCCCGGCAATGGCTGCACGCCAGCGCGCAGGCCCGCGTGATTTCCCAAAACACGAGAAACGGACGATCGTCGAAATTATAATCGTCGAAGGCAGGCATCGCGGCCGGATCGTGGCTTGCTGCGGAATGAATCACGCGGGTATTCAAGACCCGCGAGTCCGGAATGGCTCCGCCTCGTTTGCCCAAGCCTGCGCATATTTCGCAGCGACCGCCGCCCGACGATGAAACCCGCTGGCTTCTAACCACTTGCGAAAAAATGTCTCACCTGAGACATTTTTCCGTAAACGCGGCGGTTGTCCCTTTTAATGGCGGATGGGAAAGCAGCAGGTCTTTATCCCGGTAGGGATTACAGACATTGGATGATCGAATCCTTAAAGACATTGGCCTGAAGCGGGCTCAATGCTCGCGGCAGAACTGCTCGAAGCGCGTCAGTCCCTCGTGGAGGATGTCGAGCGTGGTGCAGTAGCTGAGGCGGATGCCCTCGTCGTAGCCGAAGGCGACACCGGGCACCGAGGCGACCTTGTAGCGCGAGAGCAGCTTGTCGCAGAGGTTCATCGATTTCAGGCCCATCTGGCCGGTATAGACGAAGAAGTAGAACGCGCCCTGCGGCTCGACCACCCGGATGTTGTTGATCGCCTTGAGGCGCGAGAACACGAACTGGCGGCGCACGTCGTATTCGCCGCGCAGGTTCTCAATGAACGACTGGTCGCCCTGCAGCGCGGCGAGCGCGCCGTATTGCGAGAAGGTGTTGGCGTTGGAAACGGTGTGGTTCTGGATCTTGTCGATCGCGTCGGCAAGCGGCTTGGGCGCGGCGGTGTAGCCGAGGCGCCAGCCGGTCATCGAGTAGCACTTCGAGAAGCCGTTGACGGTGATGGTCAGGTTGTAGAGGTCTTCGCTCAGCGAGGCGATGGAAACGTGCTTCGCTTCGCCATAGACGAGCTTTTCGTAAATCTCGTCGGAGAGAATCACGATGTCCTCTTCCAGCGCGACGTCGCCGATGGCCCGCAGTTCCGCCTCGGTGTAAACCGCGCCGGTCGGGTTGCCGGGGCTGTTGAGGATGACCATCTTGGTCGCCGGGCTCATCGCTTCCTCGAACTGCTCGGGAGTCATTTTCCAGCCGGTGGACTCCTTGGTTTCCACGATCACCGGCACGCCGCCGGCGAGGCGGACCATTTCGGGATAGGACACCCAGAAAGGCGAGGGAATGATCACCTCGTCGCCTTCCTCGATCACCGCGAGGATGGCGTTGAAACAGGCCATCTTGGCACCGGCGGTGACGCAGATCTGGTTGGGCGCGTATTCGAGGTTGTTATCGACCAGCAGCTTGGCGGCGAGCGCCTCGCGCAGTTCGGGGATGCCGCCGGCGGGCGTGTATTTCGTGCGGCCGTCGCGCAAGGCCTGGATGGCGGCCTCCTTGATGAATTCCGGGGTATCGACTTCCGGTTCGCCCCCTGCCAGCGCGTAAACCTCCTCGCCCTTGGCGATCATGGCTTTGGCCTGCGCGGTGACGGCGAGCGTGAGGGACGGGGAAACCTTGGCGATGCGGGATGAAATGCTGTCCATTGTGGGGTCGCGAATGTGTTTGCTTACCGCCCTGCCGGGGGAAACGAAGGGATTTCGCGCGCCCACCCGGAGAAGCGGCGCTTGTTGTGGCGGCTCCCCCCATCCCGTGGCAAGCGAAATGAACGGCTGAAACGGGCCGAAAATACGCCCGTCAGCCCCCACGCGGGCGGGACACGCACAATCGCATCGACACCCCGCGGGATCGGCGGCAATTTCCACCCATGACACGTTTGCTACCCCTGTTGGTTTCCGTGATCCTGACCTCCGCCGCGAGCGCCGGCGAATGGATCGAGATGTTCAACGGCAAGGACCTTTCCGGCTGGAAAGTCTCCACCGAAAACCCCGGATCGTTCCAAGTGAAGGACGGAATGCTCGTGATAGACGGCCCGCGCGCGCACCTTTTCTACGTCGGCCCCGACGGCAAGGCCGCGATGCGCGATTTCGAGTTCGAGGCGATGGTGAAAACCTTCCCGAACGCGAATTCCGGCGTGTTTTTCCACACCCAATGGCAAGCCAGCGGCTGGCCGGCGCATGGCTACGAGGCACAGGTCAACGCCACCCACAAGGACCCGCGCAAGACCGGCAGCGTCTATGCCGTGAAGGACGTCATGTTCAACGCGCCGAACAAGGACGGCGAGTGGTTCAAATACACCATCCGCGTCGAAGGCAAACGCATCGTCATCAAGGTGAACGACGAGGTCGTGAACGATTACACCGAGCCGGAAGACCCCGGCCACAAGACCCGCAAACTCGGCGAAGGCACCATCGCCATCCAGGCGCACGACCCGCAAAGCGTGGTCCATTACAAGGACCTGCGCTACCGCGCGCTGCCGTGAAATGCTTCAACCCAACCATCCTCGCATGAGCCAAAACCGCCGCCGTTTCATGACCTCCACCGCCGCCGCCATCAGTGGAGCATGGGTGGCGCCGCGAATCGCGATCGGCCGGGCCGGCCCTTCGGCCAACAACCGCATCAACCTCGCCTTCGTCGGCGTCGGCGGGCGCGGCGCGGTGAATCTAACCGGTTTCCCGGATGAAAACATCGTCGCGCTGTGCGATGTGGACGACCGCAATGCCGCCGAAGGTTTCGACGCCCATCCGAAGGCACGACGCTTCCGCGACTTCCGCAAAATGCTCGATGAAATGGCCGGCGGAATCGATGCCGTCGTCATCAGCACGCCCGACCACACGCACTTCGCCGCCACCATGGCCGCGATGGAACTCGGCAAGCATGTCTTTTGCGAAAAACCGCTGACGCACACCGTCGAGGAAGCGCGGCTGATGAAAAAAGCGGCGCGGCATTACAAGGTCATCAGCCAGATGGGCAATCAGGGCCACGCCACCGAAGGCATCCGCCTGGTCAAGGAGTGGTTCGAGGCCGGCGTGCTCGGCAAGGTCGCCGAAGTCACCGCCTGGCTCGGAGGAGTGAATTTCGAGAGTCGCTTTTTCAGCAAGCCCGCCACCTTCCCGCCGCCCCCCACCCCCGTGCCGGATCATCTCGATTGGGACCTCTGGCTCGGCCCCAGCGCCGCGGACACACCCTACAATCCAGTCTATCACCCGCGGACATGGCGCGGATTTTACGCCTTCGGCTCCGGGCTGCTGGGCGATTGGTCGTGCCACACGCTAGACGCCCCGTTCTGGGCGCTCGGCTTGGGCGCGCCGTCGGTCGTCGAATGCGAGCGACGCGAGGGAGGCTCGTCGGATTTCGTGCCGGACACGGCGGTCACACGCTTCGAGTTTCCCGCCCGCGGCGATCATCCACCCGTGGTGCTGCGCATGCACGAAGGTCCGCCCGGCCCGGAACTCCGGCCCGAATGGGGCCTGGAAACACTTCCCGCAGACGGCGGCATGATCATGACCGGCGACAAGGTCTCGCTCATGACCGGTGGCCGCCCGAACAGCCCGCGTTTGATCCCGGATGAGGTCTGGCGCGACTTCCGCCGCAACCTGCCCGCGAAAACCATCCCCCGCGTCCGCGGCGGGCATTTCAAGGAATGGGCCGATGCCATCCGCGGCGACGGACCCGCCCCCGGCTCGAACTTCGACTACGCCGCCGACCTCACCGAAATGGTCCTGCTCGGCGTGATCGCCCAGCGCTTCGGCGGCCGCGTCGAATACGACGCCGCCAACATGCGCATCACCAACCGCCCGGAACTCGACGCGCATCTGCGCGTCACGGCGCGCGACGGGTGGCGATACGGCACCGGCCTGTGAGGCCCGGCAGCCGGGAAGCCGGCACGACCTCACGCAAACCCGGACTTCTCACAATCCTCGCAAGACCCGGTGAAGGTGTTGAAAATCAAAACCACTCCGGGCGCGGATCATTCGAGCTCTCTATCCACACTTGCACTCTGACGCAGCACGAGGAACGGCGGAATGTGTCCGCCGTGCCAATGAAAAGCTCGTGAATCGGGCATTCGCTCTTCGCATGACACACTCGTTGACGCGGCGAACGCGTTTCGCCGCTCCTTGAGAGTGAGAAATGCGGGCTGGATAGCGAGCTGCTGTTCGCCTGGGTTCACGCCAGGAGCTTTTTCCGGAGCGGTGTCCTGCAACGGAACACCAGCCTTTACTCAGGCGCCGCCGGGCTGTTGCAGTGCCCGCGAGAGCGGAAGTCGCGCACAGGGTGAATCTTCAAACAAGGAGTGAACTTGTCAAACACAGCGGCGGGTAGTGGTTGCATGACGCGACTTCTCCAAATGTTATCTAGAAACATCTCGACGATGCCTGACTCGTATGACAGACACAACAAGTTTAGCGCTCTGAATATCATAAACGATTCGATAATCACCGACGCGAATTCGGTATGTATGGTCAGATCACACGAGCTTCTTGCAACCTGGCGGAATTGGATCATCCGCAAGACCATCAATCGCTGAAACAATTCTTGGGATCCACTGACGGTCAATCGCTCGTAAATCCTTTGTCGCCGAACGAGCAAATTCAATTCGAAATGAGACCATCGGCGATCAATTGCTTTTTAACCTCCTCCCATGATACGCGCTCTTCATCACGCCGCTCAGCGACACACGCCAGATCAGCTACGTCCTCCATGAGAGCATCGTAGTCGGCCATAGGAATCACCACAGCGACTTTGGCTCCGCGCTCGTCTGTAAGGTATTGTGTGGTCACGGGTCGATTCTAGTCTCGCCTACTGGAAAAGTCTAGGCGCTAAAGATTCCTTGGATTTAGGAGATAAGGCAGGGACGCCGGTTGCCCGACGCCCCACCCTTGCAGATCCCGGCGTGCGGAATTGCCGCAGCGGGCTGCCCAGGAATGCGCGCAGGTGGAACTTCGATCATGATTGGCGACCTGTTGGCTGATGGTTTCATATCGTGCGGTGCGGGACCTGTCGAGCCTGCGGCCACGGTTTCTCCACGACGCAGGGCATCGGGATTTCCCAGCGCTCCCAGGCTGCCATGAACGCGGTCAAGTTGTAGTTGCGCCGCTGGCTGCGACGGTTGCGGATGGAGGCGCGACACTCCTGTCGTGGGGCGGATGAGAGGCGAATGGCAGCCCTTGGGGCTTTTCCGTTCGCTTTTCATCCGCCGTGCACCACATGAGTGTGGTGCCTCCGTGCCGAGCTGGGGCTCGGCGCTCCCCGGGGGGCGGACACGGGACTCCCCTTGAGAAGGGGAGTTCTTTCCCTGGGGCGAGGAGTCATTTTCTTCTGTTTACGGAATCACTCACGCCCAGTCTTGATCGCCCTGCGCGATTTTCCCCGCCCCTGGTCTTGCCAGTGGCGGGCGGGTCGTTTAAGCCCGCCCGCCTATGGCTGACCAACGCGTGCTCGTTTCCGACCCGATCTCCGACAAGGGAGTGGACGCCCTGCGCAACGCGCCGGGGATTTCCGTGGATGTGAACACCGGCCTCAAGCCGGAGGAGTTGCTGAAAATCATCGGCGATTACCATGGGTTGGTGGTGCGATCGCAGACCAAGGTGACGCCGGAAGTGTTTGCCGCGGCGAAGAACCTCAAGGTGATCGGCCGCGCCGGCGTGGGTGTGGACAACATCGACCGCAATGCCGCCACCGACCACGGCGTGGTGGTGATGAACACGCCGAGCGGCAACACGATTTCCACCGCCGAGCACGCGTTCACGCTGATGCTCGCGCTGGCCCGCAACATCCCGCAGGCGCACGCCTCGATGGTTTCCGGAAAATGGGACCGCAAGACGTTCCAGGGTGTCGAGATGAACGGCAAGCGCCTCGCCATCCTCGGCATGGGCCGCATCGGCACCGAGTTCGCGAAGCGCGCGCAGGCCTTCGGCATGACGGTCGCCGCCTTCGATCCCTTTCTCACCGCCGCCCGCGCGCAATCGCTCAAGGTGGAACTCGCCGAAACGCCCGACGAGGCGCTCAAGGGCGCCGACGTCGTCACACTGCACGTGCCGCTCACCCCGGAGACGAAACACATCCTCAACGACAGCCGCATCCGCCTGATGAACCGCGGCGCGCTGATCGTGAACTGCGCCCGCGGCGGGCTGGTGGATGAAGCCGCCGCCAAGGCGCTGCTCGACGAGGGCCACCTCGCCGGCATCGCGCTCGATGTCTATGAAACCGAGCCGCCGCCCGCGGATTTCGAGCTGTTTGCCGCGCCCAAGGCCGTCTTCACCCCGCACCTCGGGGCGTCCACGGCGGAGGCGCAGGAAAACGTCGGCATCGAGGTGGCGCAGCAGGTGCGCGATTACCTCGTCACCGGCGAGATCCGCAACGCGGTGAACATGCCGAACCTCGACAGCCGCACGCTCGAAAGCGTGGGCCCCTACCTCGACCTCGCCAACTCGCTCGGCAAGCTGCTCTCGCGCATCGCCCCACCGCAGTGCGACGCCATCCGCGTCTCCTACCTCGGCCCGGTTTCCGAACTCGACACCGAACTGATCACCCGCCGCGTCCTGACCGGCTACCTCGCCGCCGCCCACGACGAGGCGCAGGTCAACCTGGTCAACGCGCCCGCCGTCGCCAAGAGCCTCGGCCTGCAAGTGAGCGAGTCCACCGTGGCGCTCGCCACCAATTGCACCGAGCTGATCGAGGTTTCCGCCGTGAAGGGCGATGAGGTTTGCACCGTGGCCGGCACCTTCTACGGCAAGTCGCCGCGCATCGTGCACATCGCCGGCCACTACGTGGAAACCGCGCCCACCGGCCGTTTCCTGTTCGTGGAAAACGACGACCGCCCGGGCGTGGTCGGCCTGATCGGCACCACGCTCGGCGAGTCCTCGGTGAACATCGCCAACATGGCGCTGAGCCGCGACCCCGGCCAGAAGCGCGCGGTCACCGTGATCGAGGTCGATACCGAACCGCCCGCCGCGATGCTGGAAAAACTCCGCGCGCAACCCGGCATCATCCGCGTGCTCAGCTTCGAGTTGTAGGCTGTCCTGCATCCTCGAAATCCCAGTGCCGCGGCAGTTCCCAGAGTTGCAAACGCTCCGCGAGCGCGGCCTTGAGCACGGCCGGCGAGGTGCCGGGCGCGAGCTTCACGCGGGCGGCAATTTCCTGATGGCGCTCGGGATCGGCGCTTGGCACTCCCCTCACCCGCGCGCTTGCGGCGAGGCCGGTGGCCATGATCGCGGCTTCCACTTTCGCGTGGCTGACCTTGCGGCCCGCCACGTTGATCGCACCGTCCAGGGTGGCTGTTAGATGGAGTTGTCCGGTTTCATCCAGGAATCCGGTGTCGCGCGTGAGATGCACGCCGTGGCCGGTCACATCGCCGGGCCGGGTTTCGTCGTAGCCCATCGCGACCGCATCACTGGTGACCCGCAGGCGGCCGTCCGGATCGGGCGAGACTTTGACGCCGGGCAAGGGCGTTCCTAGAATGTCGGCGGAGCCGCGCGGGACGTGGCTGTCGTCCCATGCGATCGCACCGCATTCGCTGGCACCGTAGAAATTGTGGATCTTGAGGCCGCATGATTCGAAGACCTCGCGCTCGAGTTCCAATGACAGCGGCGCGCCGGCGGAAATCGCGAGGCATGATGTGTTTGTTAAAAATCCGGCGCGGTGCCACGCCCGCCACATCGACGGCACGGCCGGGAGCACCGGCGAATCGTGCATTCGCAGCGCTTCCTCGACCACCCGCGGGTAGGGCACGGCAAGCAGGTGCGCGGGCACGCCGCACAGCAGCAGGGGCAGCACGACATTGCTGAAGCCATAAGAGTGGGAGAGCGAGATCACCGCGAGATTCGTCGTGTCAGGTGACAATCCCATCGCGGCCACGATGCGGTCGCAGTCGGCGGTCAACTGCTCCGCGTTGAAGAAAATCCCGCGCGGGATTCCACTCGCGCCGGGCGTGTGTTTCACCAGCCGGACATCATCCGTCGGTGTGGTTTTGAGCACGGGTTCGGGCGCGTCGCGTTCGACCGGAATCGCCGCCTGCCCGTCGCGCCAGGCGCGCAGGATTTCGATGAAAAACGAGCTGCCGCCGGTGCGCGCGATCACCGGCCTGTTGGCAGGCGGCGCGGACTCCGCGGCGGCGGCGAGTTCCGCGAACGTCATCGTTTCGCCGTCGTCGAAAAGCGCGGGTTTTCCGGCGAGGCGGCGTGAGGTTTCGAGCCAGCGTCGATAGAGCATTTGACAAGCGGCGTGACCGCCTGCCTAGCTGCCCTGGACGACGCTGACGAGTCCTATCTCACCTGCTTCCCATGTCCTGGCCCCGCGAATCCTCCGCAGCATCAAGCCCCCGCCGGGTGGTGGTGACCGGCGCGGGCATCGTCTCGCCGATGGGCATCGGCATCGCGGAAAACGCCGCCGGTTTCCGCGCGGGGAAAACCGCGTTTTCACCCGTCACCCTGTTCGATGTCTCAAGGCAGCGGGCGAAAACCGCGGGCGTGGCGAAGCTGCCGGAAACGTCCGGCATCATCCCGCGCCGCACGATGTCGCGGCTGGACCGCGGCACGCTTATGGCATGGCAGGCGGCGCGCGAAGCGATGGCCGCGGCGCGCATCGATGGCGGGAACATGCCGATGATCGTCGGCACCTCGGCGGCCGCGATGCCGGTGGGCGAGGCGTATTTCAAAGCGGCCCATGAAACGACCGTCAGCCGCCGCGCGCAGCTCCACCGCGTGGAAATCCACCAGCCGCAACGGCAGATGCTGGAACTCGCAAGGCTGTTGCGGATCGATGGCCCGATGCGGATCGTTTCGAACGCCTGCGCATCGGGCGCGAACGCGATCGGCCAAGCGTTCCAGCTCGTGCGCGAGGGCCGCGCGGAGCGCGTGCTGGCCGGTGGTTTCGATCCGCTTTGCCAACTGGTTTTCGCCGGCTTCGATTCGTTGCAGGCGCTCAGTCCGTCCGGCATTCCGCGGCCATTCGATGTGGCGCGCGACGGCCTTGCACTCGGCGAGGGCGCGGGTTTCGTGGTGGTGGAATCCGCGGCAGCGGCGAAATCCCGCGGCGCGCGGGTGCTCGCGGAAATCTGCGGCTACGGCGCGGCCACCGACACGCATCACCTCACCCAGCCGCATCCGCAGGGCGATGCCGCGCTCGCCACCATGAGCGCCGCCTGCGCGATGGCAGGAATTTCGCCGGAACAAATCGATTATATCAACTCGCACGGCACCGGCACGCCGCTCAACGATGTGGCCGAGGGAAATGCCATCCAACGCTGGGCGGGCGGGGCGGTTGCCTCCATCAAAGTGAGTTCCACCAAGTCCGCCATCGGCCATCTGCTGGGCGGTGCGGGCGCGGTGGAATCGGTGATCTGCCTGATGGCCATGGAAGGCCAGTGGCTGCCCGCGAGCCTGAACGTGCGCGAGCCGGATCCGGTCTGCACCTTCGATCTGGTTCGCGCGCCGCGCGAGGCGCGGGTCGCACGCGTGCTCACCAACTCGTTCGGCTTCGGCGGCGCGAACGCCACCTTGATTTTCCAAAAGGAGGACGCGGCATGAGTTTCACCCCCGCCATCACCGGCATCGGAGCCGTCACGCCGGCCGGCTGGGGGCACGAGGCGCTGCTGCGCGCGCTGGTGGGGCGTGAAATGCCTGACGTCGGGTTTTTGGAAAGAACCCGCGGCGACTCGGTGGTCAAAACCCCCGTGCGGCGCGTGCCCTCCGCCAACGGACAAATCCCGAAATCCGCCCGCCTGCGGCGCGTGAGTCCGATCGCGAAATTCGCCGCCGCCGCCGCGGTCGAGGCGCTCGGTGCGGAGCGCCTGGAGGCATCGCTCGCCGGCCGTCTGCGCGTCGGCGTGATTTTCTCGCTCAGCAACGGCTGCGTGAATTTTTCCAGCCGCTTCTTTGCCGAGGCACTCGCCGAGCCGGCGCTGGCCAGTCCGATCCTGTTTCCGGAAACGGTCTTCAACGCGCCGTCCAGCCACATCTCCGCGATGATCGGCAGCCACGCGCCCAACGACACGCTGCTCGGCGACGCCTCGGCGTTTTTCACCGGCCTCGAACTCGCCATCGAGTGGCTCGAACGCGGCGACGCGGACGGCTGCCTGGTGATCGCCGCGGAGGAACTCGACTGGCTGAGCGCCGAGGCGCTGCGGCTCTACTCGGGAAATTTCATTCCGTCGGAAGCCGCGGCGGCGATCTATCTGGAACCGGCGGACGGCCCGGTGCGCATCGGGCGCCTGCCCGCCCCCCTCCCCTATGTATCCACTCCCCGCGAGCATGCCGCGCGCATGATGCGCGAGCGGCTCGCCGTGGAAAACGATGACCAAACCCTGCTCATCGACAGCCGCAACGGCATCCGCCGCTTCGACCGCGCGGAGGAACACGCGTGGCACGGCTGGCGCGGAGCGCGGTGGTCGCCGAAGACCCTGCTCGGCGATTGCATGGGCGCCGCAGGGGCCGTGCAAACGGTGGCCGCGGCGGCGGCATTGAAACAGGGCTTGTTCCGCCATGCCGCCGTCTCGTGCACCGGCCCCAACCAACAGGCCGCAGGCGTCAGTCTGGTCCACAGCCCACAACATCACTCCGGCCCGACCGCAAATCCGGAACCCGTCCCGGCGTAGCGCAGCGGAGACGGAGCGCGTCCCGGCACAGCCCGTCTCGAATACGCTGCTACGCCCCGTGCCGCCCAATCTTCGTCACCGAAAATATCAGATTTTCAGCACTTCAGCCTCTACCCCCTGTCCAGCATTTACCCCCTATGTCAGCCGCTCCGCTCCGGTCCGAATCCCGCCACCCCGTCCCGCCTGATATCAGCGCCTGCGTGGAAAATATCCTTGCATCGTCAATGGGTTACGTGAAAATCCACATGTGTGATATTCGCCTGATATCGCCTCGTCAGGTCATACGAATACCACTGTTCGGCAAAGAAATGATAGCTACTAACCTCTGGGCAAAGACTGTCCTCATTTGCACCCTGAGCGCTCTTGTCTCTTGTGAGTCCGACTCCGAGGGCGAGCGTGCTTCAAACGATGAGACCGCGTCTGACTCGTCACTCGAGCAGATTGCCAAATTGGAGGGCGAAGTCACGTTCACCCTTGAGGACGGCGAAGCTCTCAATCGGAAGTATCCGGACACATTTTGGATACCAGCACGGCAGGAACGCGAGAGCTTGGTCGCGGACGATCTCGTCAAGTTGGTGTTCAACCTGACAGACGGCAACCAAACACAGGGAGAGCGAATGTGGGTGCTGGTAACCGGTGGAGATGGCAAGCACTACACGGGAACGTTGGACAATGATCCCTATTGCACCGACAAGATTAAGGCCGGTCTCGAGGTCGAGTTTGAGCCGCGGCACGTGATCGAGATCTACGAGCCAGAGGTTCCCGAATCCGAAAATGCCGAATCGGGTCGAGGTGACGGGATTGCGCCCGTCACCCCTCCCACACCACCGGACATGCGGGTCCGCATCCGGCGGTTCCAATCAGCCGACGGGGACAG
>JAWLDG010000015.1:0-145684 GCA_041686775.1 Luteolibacter sp.
CCTATCCCTGAACTAACAGAAATCAAACCGGAAAACACAAAAACAACCACCTTCAGAAAAAGCCATCAGCCACTTTTACAGAAAAAAATTTGCGCGGCCTGATCATGCCGTCGGCGAAGCTGACGTTGACGGTGACGTCGGTTTCGCTTTCCGGGTAGAAATAGAGCACGGGTGTCTCCATGCGGACGATGAAAGCACCGGCGGATTTCGCGCCCGGATTCTGCAGTTGGGCGAACAGCGGCAGGTGCGCCGTATCGGAATACGGTTGATACCACGATGACGTGGAACCGCTGGATGAGAACAACACCGTGAAGGTGCCCCATTCATGGACGGTCATCGCGGGGGCGGCCGTGTGTGCCAGAACGAGATGGAGGAGGGCGAGGCGTATGGATGGCTTCATGACAGGCGCATCATCGGATGGAAAACCCGATCGATCTGTAAATGCCGCGTAAAATCCCGCACACGCCGCGCCGAGTGGATTCTAACAGAAAATCACCACGTCCATCGCGATGTCGTGAGGCTCTGAAAAAGTGTCGTCCACGCGCTGTGCCTGGAAACAGATGCCGATCCTGAGCGCGTCGGGCCGGGCTTTGGCGAGCATGCGGTCGTAGAAACCCTTGCCGCGGCCGAGACGACCACCGTTCGCGTCGAATGCGAGTCCGGGGCATAAAAAGGCGTCGATTTCCGCGATTTCTACCACTGGAAGGGCAGGGGAGGGTTCGCGCACGCCGAACGCGCCGGTTGTTAGATCGACGTTGGGATTTCCGACCGCATGAAAGCATAACCCGTTTCCCTCCACTCGCGGGAAAACCCAGCGGCGTTCGGGATGGCGGGAGATGACATCCATCAAATCCACCTCACCGGACAGGGCGGCGAACGCGGCGATGGTCTTCGGCGCGGTGTGCGCCTCAAGCCACGCATCGACCGCCAGCGCATCGCTTGCCGGCAGGTTGGCCAGCAAGCGGCGCATGGCGGCGCGCAGGGATTTCTTTTGTGATGGAAGGTCGCTGGATGCCACTGGCGGCGATGCTCAGTGGATCGCTTGGTTTTGGCAAGCGAGGGTCCGCCATTTTCCGCCGTGGCGCTGTTGCGCCGCGTCGCCGGTGAGGCAGACGAGGTGGATCCACTGGTGGTCGAAGAGCTGTTTCACGGCCGGGTGGGCGTCCAGCACGGCGTCGATGCGCGAGGGTTCGCTTTCGATGAATACCGTCAGCCTGCGAGGTTCGTGGACGAAGTCCTTGCCGTCGTGGATCGATTGCAGCGGCAGGCCGCCGCGGAGGTCGCCGGCGTTGCCTTCGATGACTCCGATGCCTGCGACGACCTGGTGGATCGTCTTGTTGCCGGCGGCGAAATGCTCGGGGTCGATGCGTGAGGCGTAGTATTGCAGGTTGATCCAGCTCGCGACGACCACCGGCGCGGTCAGTATGGCTGTTAGAATGTTCGATTCGGGGTCGTTGGCGGGATCGTATTCGTGGAGGAACGTGCGGCCGTCGAGCTTGAGAGCCGCGGTGCGCGAGCGCGGCGCGGCGATGAGCGCGGCGTTGTTGGCAAGCCCCCATTCGGGCCGGACCTGGGCAATATCGCAGCCCCGCTCGCGGATGGCGCGGTCGAGTGCGGGTCCTTGCAGATGGCCAAGTCCCAAGCGCGGGGCGCGTTCGCGGCGTGCGGCGGTGCCGGCTTGTTGGAGCGCGGATTCGAGTTCTGCTAGTTCCGTGCGGTGCGATGCGGGGACGGCGGCGGTTTCGTAGAGTTGGAAATTGTCGGCGAGCGTGTCGTGCCGCGCGGCGATGAAGTGAGTGTCTTCCGGGATGAGGATGCCACGTTGCGCGAGGATCGCGCGGACTTCCGGGTCGTTGAGCGTGTCGGCGGCGAGCCGCGCGTTCACCTCGCCGGCATGGCCGCCGCAGGCACCGCAGTCGAGCGACGAGGCGAACGGGTTGTTGGCGCTGTGGCTGCCGTGGCCGCAGATCACCACGAGCCGGGCGAAGTTTTCCGTGAGACTCATGCCGCGCAAGGCACCCTCGGCGAGCGCGGCGCGTTCTTCGTCTGTTAGATTCTCGATCTCGGGCGCGGGGGCGACGTGAGAATTGGTCTTCCGGCGCATCTTCAGCAGGCTGCCGGAGAATGCCAGGCCGAGCGATTCGACGAAGGTGAAGCAGGATGTGGCGGAGTTTTGAAATGCCTTCCATGCGCCGCGTTCGGACCGGATGCGTGCGGCATCGGTGGGCCTGGGTTCGCGGCTGATCACCGGCGGCACCACCAACACCGGGCAACGTGGCGCGGGCTTGCAGGCGTGGGCCGGCTGGTGGGCCACCGGGAAGCCGAAGAAGCCGGCGAATCCGAGCGTCCGCGTGCCGGGCAGCGCGGCTTCCAGATGGCGGCGGACGATTTCCGAGCGCACGTCGATGCAGAACACGGCCTGCACCCGCGGGCGTTCGGTGGAGGCTTGCGAGGGCTGGGTTGTTAGATCGGCGGCGAGTTTCCGTTGATAGCCGGCTTCATAAGCCGATTGCCAGCGGGCAAGTGCTTCGTCCAGATCGCTAGGACCGGTTTTGACCGTCTGGTTCCGCCAAGCCGCGGCGATCTGCGGGTCGTGGCCGAAGGCGCGGTGGAGTGCGGCGTCATAGGCGAGGCGGATGGCGAGCAGTTCGATGAGCGCCGGGTTGTCGTTGCCGCGCATGGCGTCCTCGCGCACGAGGTAGCGGACATGGCCGGCCCAGCCGGAGATGTTGGCGAGCTGGCGGTGTAGGAAATCGGCGGTATCGACGCCCTGAGGATCGAGCTTCATGAAGCAGCGGCGGATGACTTTTCTTGGATCGTCCGGCAGCGTGCAGACGAACGCCCGGAAGCCGGGCAGGCCGAAGGTTTCCGGTTTGCGGTCGTGGCTGGCGGCGGCTTTCCATGCGGCGAAGAGTCCCATGTGCCGCCATGGCGAAACCCAGGTGGTTTGGTTGCGGTCGAAGTGCACGGCGCACCATTTGGCGATTTCCTCGGCAATGAAGCCGGACCAGTGCGCGTGTGGCAGGGTTTCATCCAACAAGTCGGCGAAGCTGGCCACGGGGTGATGCAATGGCATGTGGTCGGCGTTTTCGAGCGTCTCTAACAGACGTTGCACAGGCCATTCCGTGTCACTTGCGGAAGCGAGATCATCGGCAGTGATGAGACCTTTTTTCCATGCGGCGAGGTATTCTCCGGGCGTTTGCACCGGCGCCTTGCCGAGCGTGCGGCGGAGGGTGGCGCAGGCATCCGCGAAGGGGACACCGGCGAACCCCATGAAGGGATTGACGGCGACGAAGTGTTCGAGCGGCCAGAGCGGCGCGATGCGTTCGAGCGCTTCGGTGATGGCGTGATCCAGATCGTTGTGAGTGGCTGCGGGGGCGTTGATGGTGGCGTTCATGTTCGTATGGAGTTGAAGGTTTCAGGAGAGGGAGCGGGAGGGCCAGAGGCGGCCTAACAGACGGTTGGCGAGGGTGCCGACGTAGAAGCCGTTGAGCGCATGGATGTAGAGGCCGCGGCCCAGCGGATGCGCGGAGGCCCGCCAGAGCAGTGACTGGAAGAGGAACAGGAGCGTGAAGACCGCGGCGACCCATGCGACGAGCCAGCCGGGCGCGTGATGCGTGGCGAGGTCGGGCAGAACGAGCCCGGCGGCGAGATGCAGGCCCAATCCGGCCAGCGCGATTCCTGCGGCGACGGCCAGAGCGCGTTTCAGGCTGGTGCGGTGGCCCGACCATGCGCGGCCGATGCCGTAAGCGAGGGCAAGCGCGAGAATGATATGGAATGCGATCGGCACGGAGGCGGCCCCGGGGATCAGCGCGTGCAGGGTGGTGGCGGCCACCGCAACCAGCGTGGCACCGGCCATGACACCGAGCGCGAGAGCCGGGGTGGCCAGCGGCACGGCCGCGCGCGGGGTGACGCCGATGGTCGATCCGGCATGCAGGAAGGCGTGCGCCTTGTAGAGCGAGTGCGCCACGAGGTGGAGCAGCGCGAGTCCCCAGGCACCGAGACCGCACTGGATCATCATGAAGCCCATTTGCGCGATCGTGGAAAAGGCGAGCGAGCGTTTCACTCCCGGCTGGGCCAGCATCACGATGGCTCCGAAGGCTGCGGTGATAGAGCCGACCACCGCAAGCAGGTGCAGCGAGATGGGTGCCGCGGCGAACACCGGCGCGAGTCGCAGGACGAGGAAGCCGCCGCCGTTGATGATGCCCGCGTGCATGAAGGCGGACACCGGCGTGGGCGTGTCCATCGTGTCGGGCAACCAGCTGTGGAAGGGGAATTGGGCGGATTTCAACATCGCGCAGAGGGCCAGCAGAACGGCTGCGGCGGGCAGGCCGGCATGGTTTCCGGCGGCGATGGAGGCTGTGAGTTCATCGATGCGCCAGGTGCCGTGACCTTGATGGAGAAGGAGGATCGCGCACAGCAGCAGGAGTTCCGCCATACGGCTGAAGACAAATTTTTTCCGCGCCGCGAAAATCGCGCCCGGGCGGTCCGGGTGGTGCAGCAGAAGTCGGTGCAGGCAGAGGCTGGTGGCCAGCCAGGCACCGGCGAGCAGCAGCAGGTGGTTGGACACCACCATCGTGAGCACCGCCGCGAGCGTCAGACTCATCCAGGAAAGGAAGCGCGGCCGTGCGGGGTCGCCATCAAGGTAACGTGCGGCGAACCTGAGAACCACCGCGCCGAGGAAGGAAACCAACAGCGCCATGGTGACGGCCAGCGCGTCGAGCCGCGCGAGGCCGGGAGCGTGATGTGGCAGGATCGCCTGCAGCAGGGCCAGTCCGAAGGCCCCTGCGGCGGCGACGCGGGCGATGCGTTGGGCTTGATGGGGAATGGCGCGGGAGGCGATGCCGGCGAGAACGGGAATGAGCGGGATGACGAGCGGATGGAGGAGGTCGGTGAGATGCATCGGCGCGGAGCATGCCCGGAGCTTGCATTTTAGGGAATGACATGGTTTTTATCTCCGCGTTAAGAAAAAATTAATGCTAGGAAAGCCATGGAATTCCTCAACTACCACCACCTGCGCTATTTCCGCGTCATCGCGGGCGAGCTGAACCTGACACGGGCGGCCCGCAAGCTGAACCTCTCGCCGCCCGCCCTGAGCGTGCAGTTGAAGCAGCTTGAGGAAAGCTTCGGCCATGCCTTGTTCGAGCGTTTGCCCGGCGGGTTGCAGCTCACCGAGGCGGGACGCGTGGCGCTCGATTACGCCGATTCGATCGGCCGCGCGGGCGAGGAGCTGATGGACGTGATGCGCCACCGCGTGGGCGCGCGGCGGCAGGTGCTGCGGGTGGGCGCGGTGGCCACCTTGTCGCGGAATTTCCAGTTGGAGTTTCTCAAACCCGCGCTGAGGCGGCCGGATGTGGAGCTGGTTCTGCGTTCCGGTTCGCTGGCCGAGTTGCTGGTGGCGATGCAAACGCACGAGGTGGATCTGGTTTTGTCCAACGAGGCGGTGCGCCGCGATGCCGAGCGGCCGTGGCACAGCCACCGGCTGGCCGACCAGGCGGTGGCCTTGGTGGGATCACCGAACTGGAAAAACAAGCGCCTGAAGTTTCCCCGCGACTTCACCGACGTGCCGCTGGTGCTGCCGGGTCACGAAAGCAACACGCGCGCCGGTTTCGAGCGGTTGCTCGCCTCCGCCGGCGTGCGACCGCTCATCATGGCCGAGGTGGACGACATGGCGATGCTGCGCCTGCTCGCCCGCGAGGGCGAGGGGCTCGCGCTGGTCCCGCCGGTGGTGGTGCGCGACGAGATCGCGTCAGGCATGTTGGTCGTGACGCACCGGATTCCCGAAATCCGCGAGACCTTCCACGCGGTGACGCCCAGCCGGAGGTTTCCCAATCCGCTCATCGGCGAGCTGATCGAGGCGATGATCGCCAGGGGCGTGAAAGTCGCGCGCCGGAGGGGTGGGGGATGATTGTCGAGAATGCGCTTGCGGCGTGAGCGGTGGTTCCGATGCTTTTCGCACAATGGAAATCGAGCGCAAGTATCTCGTCACCGGCGATGCGTGGAACGACGGCTCGCCGGGCGAGCGGATGGTGCAGGGTTATCTCTCGCTCGATCCCGACCGCAGCGTGCGCGTGCGCCTTGCGGGGGATAAGGCGTGGATCACCGTCAAGGGCCGCACCCATGGTATCAGCCGCGCCGAGTATGAATACCCCGTCCCGCCGGATGACGCGCGCGGATTGTTGGAGATGTGTTTGCCGTCGTTGATCGATAAAACGCGGCATCGCATTCATTACGCCGGCCATCTCTGGGAGGTGGACGTTTTCCATGGCGATAACGAAGGACTCGTTTTGGCCGAGGTGGAACTGGATGATGAAAACACCATTCCGCCGCTTCCACCCTGGGTGGGCGACGAGGTTTCCGGCGACGCCCGCTATTTCAACGTCAGTCTGGCGTCGCGGCCGTTCCGCGAATTTACATCATGAACAACCAGATATTTCTATCAGACAGTTCATGGCTGCTGCCCGCACTGTTGCTCGGCATCCCGCTGCTGTGGCTGGTGCTCACCTACAACGGGCTGGTCACATTTCGCAACCGGATGCGCAACGCGGCCAGCGGCATCGACGTGCAGTTGAAGAAACGCCACGACCTGATTCCCAATCTGGTGGAAGCCGTGCGAGGCTACATGCGCCATGAGCGGGAATTGTTGGAACGGGTCGTGCAACTGCGCGCGGAGGCGGCATTGCGGCGGATCGGCGACCCGGAGCGCATGGCGGAAGAGCGCGGCATCGGCAACTGTCTGGGGCAAATCCGCGCGCTCGCCGAGGCCTATCCGGACCTCAAGGCTGCCGGGCATTTCACCCTGTTGATGCGCTCGCTCAACGAGATCGAGGAACAGATATCCGCCAGCCGCCGCTCCTACAACGCCGCGGTCGAACAAATGAACAACAAGGTCGAATCGTTCCCGTCGAATCTCGTTGCCCGCATGTTCGGATTCGGACTCGCCGCATTCTTCGAGGCCATCGAGTCGGATCGCGCCGTGCCGGAAGTCAGGATCTAACCGCACCATGGAAAACGACATCGACCAATCCATCCAGCGGGTCCGCAAGGAACTCGCACCACTGGAACCGCAGCGCGTGCAGGTGCTCGCGGCGAACCGGAACGACTGGCTCATCGGCTTCGTGGCGCTCGGCGTGGGTTTGGCGTTGGCACTGGTGATGCCGCAATCCGCTTCCGGCAATGCGCTGCCCGCGATCGTCACGGCCGCCATCGGCGTGATCGCCGGGGTCGTGTTTTTTTACCGTGCCCACAAGCGCGGCGCCACTTTCCTCGGGCGCTTGAAATACGAAACGATGCGCCGTCTGCTGGATGCCATCCAGCCCGGTCTCCAATACGATCCCGATTCGGGCATTCCGAAGTCGATGTTCACCGCGTCGCGGTTGTTTTCCCAATCGCCGGACCGCTACAACGTCGAGGACCTCATCCGCGGCCGCGTCGGTGAAACGGACATCATGCTTTCGGAAGTGCATGCGGAATACCGCTCCACGAGCACCGATTCGAAAGGCCGAACGAGCACAAGGTACCACACGTTTTTCCGCGGCTTGTTCGTCTGTGCGGATTTCCACAAGCACTTCCGCGGCACGCTCCGGATCATGCCTAACAGCACCTCGTTCCTCGGCGGGCTCGGTCGTGCGCTGAGCGCGTTCCGTCCGTTCAGCAGCGAGCAGCTCGTTCGTCTCGAAGACCCGGAGTTTGAGAAATCCTTCAATGTCTATGGCAGCGACGACATCGAGGCGCGCTACATCCTCAGCCCCGGCATGATGCGGCGGATGCTGGAACTCCGCCGCCGCTGGAACGACGAAGTGCGGTTCTCGTTCATCGACTCCTGTGTCTGCATCGCCATCCAACACCGTCGCAACCTCTTCGAGCCGCATTTGAACCAACCGGCGGACTGCCAGCGGCAATTGCAGCAGATCGCCGGAGAAATCCGCGTCTGTATGGATCTCGTGGATCAGCTCAACCTCAACACCCGGATCTGGAGCAAGCGCTGAGGAGGGGGCTGACTGGTGGCGGCGGGATCGACGAAGCCGCCCCCATCTTCCGCTTGCCAGCGGGCGGCGCACACCTAGGCTGCCAGCACAAATCGCACATGAAAATCTGGCTCGACGGCAATCTGGTGGATCAATCCGAAGCGAAGATCTCGGTCTTCGATCACGGTCTTTTGTATGGCGACGGAGTGTTCGAAGGCATCCGTTTTTACAGCGGCCGGGTGTTCCGGCTGGAGGAGCACATCCGGCGGCTGTTCGACTCCGCGCGTGCCATCATCCTCAAAATGCCGTGGACCCAGGAGGAAGTCTGCCGCCACACCTGTGAAACCGTGGCGGCCAACGGGCTGACCGACGGCTACATCCGCTTGGTCGTCACCCGAGGTGCGGGCGAACTGGGGCTCAATCCCTACCTGAGTCCGAAACCCTCGATGTTCATCATCGCCTCGACCATCCAGCTTTATCCGGAGGAGTTTTACCGCGACGGGCTCTCCATCATCACCTGCGCCACCCGCCGCCCCACGCCGGCGGCGCTGATGCCGCAGGTGAAGTCGCTCAACTATCTCAACAACGTGATGGCGAAGGTGGAGGCGATCCAATGCGGCGCGATGGAGGCCGTGATGCTCAACGAGCAGGGTTACGTGGCCGAGTGCACCGGCGACAACCTGTTCCTGGTGAAAAACGGCACCCTCGTCACGCCGCTCATCAGCGATGGCGCGCTGGACGGCATCACCCGCTCCGTGATCATCGAGATTGCCGGCGACCTCGGCGTGCCGGTGGTCGAAAAATCGCTCACGAGATATGATATCTTCACCGCCGACGAATGTTTCCTCACCGGCACCGCCGCGGAAGTGATTCCGGTGGTGGAACTCGACCGCCGCACCATCGGCAGCGGCAAGCCCGGCCCGCTCACCGCGCGCTTTCTCGACGCCTTCCACACACTCGCCAACAGCACCGGCACGCCGATCCAATGAAGCGGATCGACCACCGTACGACACCGGATTCCAAGGAATGAAATGTGATTTCTGCGAACGCAAAGCCACGGTTTTCCTCACCCAACTGGTCGAGGGACAGATGAAGAAGGTCTGTTTGTGCGATGACTGCGCCAAGGAGCGCGGCGTCACCGATCCCACGGGATTCTCGCTCGCCGACCTGCTGCTTGGCGGAACTCCCGTTGCCGGCACGGGCGGCGGCAAGGCGAAATCCGCATCGCGCGGCGGCGGGCGCAAGTGCCCGTCCTGCGGTTTCACCCTCGAGGACCTGCGCAAGGTGCGGCGTTTCGGCTGCGGCGATTGCTACGCGACCTTCGCCGACGAGGTCGGCCAGATCCTGCAGGGCATGCACAAGGGAGTCTCTCACACCGGCAAGGTGCCGTCCGGCATGATGGCCCGGCATGTGCTCAAACAACGGCTCGACGAACTGCGCGAGAGGCTTGAACAAGCCGTGGTCGCCGAAAGTTACGAGGAAGCCGCCGGCATCCGCGACGAAATCCGCAATCTTGAGGAAAGTTCGAAATCATGATCTTGTCCCGGATTCCAGCTTCTCGGCATTTCAGCATTTCAGCTTTGATTTCCCCATGATGCGTTTTTCCACCCTGATCAAGTATCCCGCCGACTGGATGGCGGGCGGGCAGGGCTTGCATGACTCCGTGCTCACCTCGCGCATCCGCCTTGCCCGCAACCTCCGCGGTCATCCGTTCCCCGGCTGGGCGCGGCGTGAGGAACGGACGGCCACGCTCGACCTGATGCGCTCCGCCGTCGAAGCGCTGCCGGTCATGAAGGACGCGTTTTCGCAGGAACTCGGCAGTCTCAGCAGCGTGCAGAAACAGGTGCTGGTGGAGCGCCATCTGATTTCACGCGAACACGCCGCGCGCGGCAACGGGTCGGCCGCGGTGATCGAACGCCGCCAGACCTACAGTCTCATGCTCAACGAGGAGGACCACCTGCGGATGCAGGCGATCCGCCCGGGTTTGCAGCTCGCCTCCGCCTACGAGGCGCTCTCCGAACTCGACAGCGAACTGGAGGAATCGCTCGAATTCGCCTTCGATCCGAAACTCGGATACCTCACCACCTGCCCCACCAACCTTGGCACCGGTCTGCGCGCCTCCGCCATGCTCCACCTGCCCGCGCTCGTGCTCAGCGATCAGATCGGCCAGGTGCTCCAGGCCGTGAACAAGATCGGCCTCGCCGTCCGCGGCCTCTACGGCGAAGGCACCGAGTCGCTCGGCAATCTCTATCAGATTTCCAACCAGTCCACCCTCGGCGAGAGCGAGGAAACGATCATCCGCCGCCTCGAACGGGTCATTTCCGAAGTGGCCACCCACGAGCGCAACGCCCGTGAAAAGCTGCTTGAGGACGATCCGGCGATGGTTTCGGACAAGATCGGCCGTGCCTACGGCATCCTGCGCCACGCCCATTTGATCGAATCCAAGGAGGCGCTCGGTCATCTCTCGCTGCTCCGCTTCGGCGGGATCCTCGGTTTTTTCCCGGAAGGCACCGTGGTGCTGTGCGACACGCTGCTGATGGACATCCAGCCCGCCCACCTCCAGCTCCACGCCGGACGGCAGCTCCAGCCCGAGGATCGAGACGCCCTGCGTGCCGAAATCGTGCGCTCCCGTTTGCAATCGCTCGATTCCCCAGATAACCGTTGCCCGGACGACGGGTCTGGGCCAGATTCCGACAACCAACACTCTTCCGACGCATGAACAACTTCACCCCACGCGCCCAACAGGTCCTCGCTCTCGCCCGCAAGGAGGCGGACCGCTTCAACCACTCCTACGTCGGCACCGAGCACCTGCTGCTCGGCCTGATCAAGCTCGGCCAGGGCGTGGCGGTCAACGTGCTGGAACGCATGGGTCTCGAACTCGAAGCCGTCCGCATGGAGGTCGAAAAGGAAGTCGGCTCCGGCCCTCCGCAAAAAACCTCCGGCAACATCCCGTACACCCCGCGGGTGAAAAAAGTGCTCGCGCTGGCCAACAAGGAGGCCAAGGCGCTCAACCATTCCTACGTCGGCACCGAGCACCTGCTGCTCGGCCTGCTGCGCGAGGGCGAGGGCGTCGCCGCCCGCGTGCTCAAGCGCCTCGACGTGGACATCCAGCGCACCCGCAACGAGATCCTCGCCGAGATCGACCCGAATTTCTCTCCCGAAGACCACGACGACGATGACGACATGGACGACGGCCCGTTCGAGGACGAGTCGCCGGCCTCCGGTCCGGAAGCCGAGGGCAAGACCAAGACCCCCGCGCTCAAGGCGTTCGGCCGCGACCTCACCAAGATCGCCCGCGAGGGCGGGCTCGACCCGGTGATCGGCCGCGAATCCGAAATCGAGCGCGTCATCCAGATCCTCTGCCGCCGCACGAAAAACAATCCCGTCCTCATCGGCGAGGCAGGCGTTGGCAAGACCGCCATCGTCGAAGGACTCGCCCAGGAAATCGCCAGCGGCAACGTGCCGGAAATCCTCCGCGACAAACGCGTCGTCACCCTCGACCTTGCGCTGATGGTCGCCGGCACCAAATACCGCGGCCAGTTCGAGGAACGCATCAAAGCGGTCATGGACGAGATCCGCAAGGTGAAGAACGTCATCCTGTTCATTGACGAATTGCACACCATCGTCGGCGCCGGTTCCGCCGAAGGCGCGATGGACGCCTCCAACATCATCAAGCCCGCGCTGTCCCGCGCCGAGTTGCAATGTGTCGGCGCCACCACCCTCAACGAATACCGCAAGTATATCGAAAAGGACTCCGCGCTCGAACGCCGTTTCCAACAGGTCAAGGTCGAGGAACCGTCCGTCGATGACGCGATCAAGATCCTCGAAGGGCTTCAGGAGAAATACGAGTCCCACCACAAGGCGAAGTTCACGCCCGAGGCCATCGACGCCTCGGTGAAACTCACCGCCCGCTACCTCACCGCCCGCTACCTGCCGGACAAGGCGATCGACGTGCTCGACGAGGCAGGTGCCCGCGCACGCATCGGCACCATGACGCGCCCGCCGGAAATCAAGCAGCTCGAAGCCCGCATCGAGCAGATCAACCGCGACAAGCTCGCCGCCATTTCCGAGCAGAACTTCGAGACCGCCGCCGCTCTGCGCGACGACGAGAAGAACGCCAAGAAGGAGCTCGAGGAAACGCTCAAGTCATGGCGCGCCTCGTCCGAAGAGAAAATCGTCACCGTCACCGACGACGACATCATGTCCGTCGTTTCCAAGTGGACCGGCGTCCCGCTCCGCCGCATGGAGGAGAAGGAAACCGAAAAACTACTCAAGATGGACGAGGAACTCAGGGGCCGCGTGATCGGCCAGGACGAGGCGGTCATCGCCATTTCCAAGGCGCTCCGCCGCTCGCGCGCCGACCTCAAGGACCCGCGCCGGCCGATCGGTTCGTTCCTTTTCCTCGGCCCCACCGGCGTCGGCAAGACCTACCTCGCGCGCAATCTCGCCGAGTTCATGTTCGGCGACGCCGACGCGCTGATCCAGATCGACATGTCGGAATACATGGAGAAATTCACTTCCAGCCGCCTGATCGGATCGCCTCCGGGATACGTCGGCTACGAGGAAGGCGGACAACTGTCCGAGGCGGTCAGAAGGCGGCCGTATTCGGTCGTGCTTTTCGACGAGGTCGAAAAAGCCCACCCGGACGTGATGAACCTGCTGCTCCAGATCCTGGAGGAAGGCACCATCACCGATTCGCTCGGCCGCAAGATCGACTTCCGCAACACCATCATCATCATGACCTCCAACGTCGGCGCTGCCTCCATCAAGCGCCAGACCTCGCTCGGCTTCGGCGCGATGACCGAGGACGAGGCGGACTTCGAAGGCATGAAGGGCAAGATCCTCGAAGAGGCGAAAAAACACTTCCGCCCCGAGTTCCTCAACCGCCTCGACGACCTCGTCGTCTTCCACATGCTGGAGAAGAAGGACCTCAATCAGATCGTCGATCTCGAGGTGAACAAGCTCGTCAAGCGTCTCGCCGAAAAGGAAATCGCCCTCACGCTCACTGCCGAGGCCCGCGATTTCCTCTCGGAAAAAGGCTTCGATCCGTCCTACGGCGCGCGACCGATGCGCCGCGCCGTCGAACGTTTCCTCGAAGACCCGCTCGCCGAAGCCGTGCTCCGCGGCACCGTCAAGACCGGCGACAGCGTGGAAGTGGTCAAGAAGCCCGACGCCGAGGAACTCGACTTCATCTCCCAACGCACCGAGACCCAGCAGGAAGCGGGCGTTTGAGTCATAACTGTAGGCGCGTTCGTTACAACGCGAATGTGACTGGGCAGCCGCAGAGCCGTCATGGCTTGATGACATCCCTTTTCACATCACAAAAAACCCCGCCCGCGTTTGGGAACGGGCGGGGTGGGGGGATGAAGCTTGGTTTTATTTGAGTTCCCTGGCGTGGAAGGAAGCCCAGTCGTCGAGGTTGTTGAGGTTGACGGCGTCCTTGATCGTGCCGTCGTCGGGGCGGCCGGCGGCTGCGAGGATGGCGGCGCGGGTTTCGTCGGTGTGGATGTAGCCGGCGATGGCGGCGTTGAGTTTTCCAACGGCTGCGGCGTCGAGCGATCCGCCGTTTTGGGCGAGGATCCAGTTTTCGCATTCGACGTAGCTGGGTTTGTCGGTGGCGATGAATGACTCGAAGTCGGCCTTCTCGATACCGAGGCCATCGAGCACCATCTGGTCGTATCCGGCGCCAATGGCGGGGTAGTCGGGATGGAGTTTGCCGGCGGCGCCGAGCGAGGCTTTGAGCCACAGGCGTGGCAGGTGGAGGACGCCGAGCGGACCGGCGACGCCGGAACTGATAAGTGGAATGATTTGGCTCATGGGAAGTGTGGCTGTGGTGGGTTGGATCCCGGGAGATGATATTGACCCGGAAAGCGGGTGTGAACCTATGCGGGCCGTACGACAGGTCAACGTGGGAATTTTTCCACGTGACCGGGATCAGAGGATCTGGGTCAGTCCTGAATGGCGCTCGCTTGAGGTTTCATTCGGGATGAAATCCGGAAATTGGGATGGCCAGACGCGGGCCTTGTAACACTTCCGAATTCTCGGGGAAACAGGGCGGAAAGCAGTCGTTCCCATTGCCTCATTCCGGTGCTGGCAACTCGTTGGATTTGCATGATTCTGCCTCAAGCTGGCGCATTCGGGGTCTGCTCTCCGTTATCGGGCAATCGCCTGCGGCGATGGGTGCGCCCAATGCCCGGAGGATTGGCATTGAATCGGAATGACTTGCGGCCAAGACTCCCGCGCCGCCGGCGCGGGTGCCGGTTGTGTTCAGAATTTCATTCACTGCATCAATTCATGGAACCCATCAAAGTCGGACTTCTCGGCATCGGCACCGTGGGAGGTGGCACATTCCAGGTGCTCGCGCGAAATCAGGAGGAAATCCGTCGCCGGGCGGGACGCGGCATCGAGATCGCCATGGTGGCGGACCTGGACGCGGATCGCGCCCGCTCGATCGTGGGCGGGGATGTGAGGGTGGTGACCGACGCCCGGCAGGTGATCGCCGATCCGGATATCAGCATCGTGGTGGAATTGATCGGCGGTTACGGCATCGCTCGGGATTTGGTGATGGAGGCCATCGCCGCCGGCAAGCATGTGGTCACCGCGAACAAGGCGCTGCTGGCGGTGCACGGAACGGAGATCTTCGAAGCGGCGCGCGCCAGGGGCGTGATGGTCGCTTTCGAAGCCGCGGTGGCGGGGGGCATCCCGATCATCAAGGCGCTGCGCGAGGGACTCACCGCCAACCGCATCGAGTGGATTGCCGGCATCATCAACGGCACCACCAATTTCATCCTCACGGAAATGCGCGAGAAGGGTCTCGATTTCACCGATGCGCTCGCCGAAGCCCAGCGTCTCGGCTACGCGGAGGCGGACCCGACATTCGACATCGAGGGCGTGGACGCGGCCCACAAGATCACGCTGATGAGTGCCATCGCCTTCGGCATTCCGGTGCAGTTCGACAAGGCGCACATCGAGGGCATCACCGGCCTGCAGGCGGCCGATATCCGCTATGCCGAACAGCTCGGCTACCGCATCAAGCTGCTGGGCATCACCCGCCGCCGGCCCGAGGGGGTGGAATTGCGGGTGCATCCGGCGCTGGTGCCGGCGCGCCGCCTCATCGCCAACGTCGAGGGTGCGATGAACGCCGTGGTCGTGCAGGCCGACGCCGTGGGCACCACGCTTTACTACGGCCAGGGCGCGGGCAGCGAGCCGACGGCTTCCGCCGTGATCGCCGATCTCGTGGACATCGCCCGCCTGCACACCGCCGATCCCGGCCACCGCGTGCCGCATCTCGCATTCCAGCCCGACAAACTGCACCCGACGCCGGTGATGCCGGTGGAGGAAGTGCTCACCGCGTTTTACATGCGCCTGCGAGTGGCCGACGAAAAGGGTGTTCTGGCAAGCATCACCCGCATCCTCGCGGCGGGCGACATTTCCATCGACGCCATCCTCCAGCGCGAATCGGCCGAGGGCGAGCATCAGACCGATGTGATCATCCTCACGCACGAAACCGTCGAAGGCCGCCTGCGCGAGGCCCAGGCGAAAATGCAGGCACTCCCCACCGTGCTCGCGCCGATCGTCAGCCTGCGCAAAGAGGAACTGGCCTGAGTCAACGAAGGGCTATCCCGGGGCTCCCTGCCGAAGGGGTTTGAGGGACCGTTTTTTCAAGTCCCGGGCAGTTGGTGTTTGGCGAGTTCGCGCTCGATGATGCGCTCGCATTCCTCGATCTGGCGCTGGCGTTTGACGCGCGCGTCGGCGGCGATTTGTTCGAGGGTGTCGATGTCGTAGAGATAGACTTCCTCGATTTCGCCCACGGCGGGGTCGATGTCGCGCGGGACGGCGATGTCGATGAAGAAGAGGGGGCGGAATTTCCGCGCGCGGCGGACTTGCTCGACGTGTTCGCGGTGCACGATGGCGTGCGGCGCGCCGGTGGAGGCGATGACGATGTCCACGCGTTCGAGCACGCCCTGCCAGTCGTCGAAGCGCACGGCCATGCCGTTCATTTCGGCGGCGAGCTGTTCGGCGCGTTCGAACGAGCGGTTGGTGACGAAAATCGAGCGTGCGCCGCGCGAGACGAGGCTTTGCGCGGTGACGCGGCTCATTTCGCCGGCACCGAGGATCATCACTTCGCTTTCGCCGAGGTGGCCGAAGATTTTCCCGGCGAGATCGACCGCGACGTTGCCGACCGAGGTGGCTCCCTCCTGGATGGAGGTTTCGGTGCGGACTTTCTTGCCGATGCCGAAGGCGCGCTGGAACAGGCGGTTGAGCACGGTGGCGGTGGAGCCGGCGTCGAGCGCGGCCTGATAGGATTGCTTCACCTGCCCGAAGATCTCGGTTTCGCCGAGCAACATCGAGTCGAGCCCGCTGACCACGCGGCACAAGTGGCGCGCGGCGGGGTGTTTTTCGAAGCGGTAGAAATGTGCGGAGGCCTCGCCGCTGACACCGGTTTTGCCGGCGAGGTGGGATTCGAGCGCGGTCACCGCCTCGGTCGCTGACGATGCGGCCAGATAAAACTCGGTGCGGTTGCAGGTGGAAATGACCACCGCCTCCGAGACGCCGGCCAGCGTGTGGATTTCCCGCGCCGCCTCGCCCAGCCGGTGGCTGCCCACGGCGAACCGCTCCCGGACTTCGACGGGTGCGGTCTTGTGATTGAGGCCGAGACAAATGAGTTCCATCAGATGAACGCGAACACGGCGAGTGAAACGAGGAAAAGCGCCACGGTGGCCATCGAGAGCCGCCGGCCGGTCATGCCGCGCAAGGTCATCACGCCGAGCAGCAGTGCGTAGCCGATCCAGACCAATAGCGCGGCAACCAAGTGGGCCGTGGCGGATTTTTCATGCGGCATGAACAGGCCGGCGACCACCCCGATGGTGAGCAGCACACCGCCGGTCCACAGCAGCCGTTTGAGCGAGACGAGCAGTTCGCGCACCGGCGGCAGATTGCGGAAAAGTCCGCTGGTGAGATGCTGGTCCTTCAACTGCTTGTCCAGCACCATGAACATCACGCCGGCCACCGCCGCGAGCGCCAGCGCGCCGTAGGCCAGCACCGAGGTGGCCGCGTGCGTCTCGTGCCACGGGTTGGCGCCGGGCAGCGGCTGCGGGTCCGCCGAAAGCACCCCCGGAATCAGCGCGATCGATTGGAAAATCACCACCACCGGCGCGGTGAAGACGCCCAGCAGCGAGATCCGGTAGGCCGGACCGATGATCAGGTAAAACAAGGTGAGCGACCACGAGAGGAAGGCGAGGATTTCCCCCCGGTCGCCCAGCGGGCAGGCGGCGCGCTGCTCGCCGCGCAGCGTGAGAAACGCGAACTGGCAGAGCAGCACGCCCAGCATCCAGGCCGTGGTCCAGCGGCTGCGGTGTCCGCGGTGCACCGAAAGAATCCCCCACGCCCCGCCGATCAGGGCGAGCAGGGTGGAGGCGATGAGCAGCCAGCGGTCCATGCGGGGAGTAGATGCGGAAAAGCGGAAATGCTGGAAAGCGGAAACTGCGACGATCAATCGATACCCGGCGGGCGGCGCAGCGATTTCTTCTGCGAGAGAAGGCGTTTGTCGGCGATCGACCGCTGTTTCGAGCGGCGCGAGCGGCGGCGTTTCTGTCGGCGCAATTTCTCGATGGCCTGGGTTTTGGCGGTGGCCTTGCCGTCGCGGATCGCTTCGAGGCGGTCACAGAGTTCGCGGCGGGCGAGGAAGCGGTTGAGTTCGCGCGAACGGTTCATCTGGCATTTCACGCACACGCCGCTGGGCAGGTGTTTGAGAAAGACGCAGTTGTTCGTCTTGTTGATCTTCTGCCCGCCGGAACCGGAGCCGCGGGTGAATTTTTCCGCCAGATCCGCATCCGCGATGCCGAGGTCCGCCATCCGCTGATCCAGCGCGGCGAGTTTTTCCTGTGTGACGATCCCCTGCACGCCGCCATCACAACCCATTCACGGTTTTCCGCAAGCATGCGATCGCGCGACGAAGGCCTGGGCATCTAACAAGCAGCCGGAATTCCCAAATTGAGTGCTGGCCGCTGATTGCGACATGGATGTTCGATCGGGAAAACCGGGGAGTATCGGGCGTGAATCCCAACGGGATTGCGGGATTGCCTTTGGAATTGCAGATTGTGATCGCGAGTGCCCGCGGTCATTTCCTCCCGCCGTATTCCTGTTTGAGTTTTTCCAGCGAGTCGGCGAGGAGCGGTTTGTTTTCCAGATCGGCGAAGGCCGCGGCGAGCGGGTCTCCGGTGCGTTGCATGAGGGTGAGCAGTTCCTTGCGCATCGCGTCGATCTCGGCCTGGCGGGCGGGGTCGTCGATCAAGTTGTCGCGCTCGAAGCGGTCGCTCGACATGTCATAAAACTCCTGCGGCACGCGGAACTGATAGAAGTCGCAGCGGGCCTTGATTTCCGGGTTGGTTTCCGCGGCGGCGAGCATCGCGTTCCATGACAGTCCGGCCATGTTTTCGGTGCGGTATTTCTTTTCCCCGTCGCTCCACGCGTTCCAGATGTAGGATTTTTCGCGGGTGCGGATGGAGCGCATCGGCAGCCAGTTGTTGCCATAGGCGGCGTTGTAGAAGGTGAAGACGCGGTCCCAGCCATCAAGTTTTCCGCCACGGATCACCGGCAGGAATGAGCGGCCATCGATGCCGGGAATCTCCAGCAGCCGCGCGGCTTCGAGCAGGGTGGGGGTGAAGTCGAGCGTGGTGATCATGTGGTCGCGGTCCACGCGGCCGGGTTTCACCACGCCGGGCCAGCGCACGATCAATGTTCCGCGCACGCTGGCCTCGTAGTCGTTGGACTTGGCGAAGGGGAACGACATGCCGTGATCGCCGCCGTAGAAGACGACCAGCGTGTTTTCGGCGAAGCCTTCCTCGTCGAGCACGCGGAGGATGGTCCCGACGCAGTCGTCGAGGCGCCGGACGTTGGTGTAATAGCCCGCGAGTTCGCGGCGGATGTCCGGCAGGTCTTCGAGGAAACCGGGGACTTCGGTCACTTCCTCCGGCTTGATCCAGCGGCTCGGCGCTTCGCCGAGCGCGAGGTCGTCGGGGCCTTTCATGCCGATGAACGGGCGGTGTGGATCATAGCAATTCACATTATGGAAAAACGGCCGTCCTTCCTTGCGCGCGCGACGCAGGAATTCACGCGTGATTTCCTCCAGCCGTGACGGATGGCGGGTGATCGAGTCGTCGGCGATGTCGGCGCAGAATTTGTCGTTGGGTTTGAGGTGCGGGCCCTTGCCGAGTCGTGAAATGAGATAACCCGCATCGCGCAACTGCTCGTTGAGCGTGCGCACGCCGGGTTTGATCGGGAAAAATCCCATCGAGCCGTTGCGGTGCGGATACAGGCCGGTGAACATGATCTGCCGCACCGGCTGGCAGACGGCGACGGTCGAATAGGCGTATTCGAAGCGCAGTCCGTCGGCGGCGAGGCGGTCGATGTGGGGTGTGAGGTCCTTGATCGGCCCGCCGGTCACGCCGAGCGAGTCGTGGTTCATGTCGTCCGCGGTGAGGAAGAGGATGTTGAGAGGTTCCGCGTGGAGTGTGGCGCACAGCGGAAAGAGCAACGCGGCGAGATGAGTGAGGATGTGTTTCATGACGATGGCCTGTGAGCGTGATCTTCGTGGCGGCTCTGATACTCCCGTCATCCCGGCAGGCTTGCAAGCGGGCACTCGATTCAAAACTACGCGGCCATGATGAAATCCCGTCCTTCGATCCAACCGCGGGCGGTCAGGAAGGCGTGGATGGTTTCGCGCGCGCCGCGGTTGCCGACGCCGGTGACGATGAAGTTGTCTTCGGTTTCCGGCAGGTCGTCGGCCATCCGCACCCGGCGTCCGTCGCGGTGGCGGTTGGATTTTTTCGGGTCCACATCGATGAAGCCCTCAAAACGGCATCCTTCCGCTTCCAAGGCATCGAAGCGCCGGCGGGTGATGCGTCCCGCGCCCCACAGCCATAAATTGCGTGCGGGTTCGACGTTCGTCCGCAGCCAGCGCGCGAGGTAACGGCACTTGGTGCGATAGAATTGCTCCACCGCGTAGCGCGGGTCGGTTCGCGACAGCCGTGATGGCGGATCGTTCCACAGCAGCAACTCGCGCGGCACTTTGCCGAAACGCGCGTCCGCGTCCAGCCAGCGCAGCCACAACTCGTAATCCTCCGGGAAATCCCCGTCGCGATAGCCGCCGTGCCTGTCTAACAGACTCCTGCGGAACATCACGCTCGGGTGCGCCACTGGCGACTCGATGAAGCGCCGCAGCGCGATTTCATCCGGCGTGCGCAGCGAGTTGATCCAATCGACATGCGCCGCGTAGCCCGCAGTCCCGCCGCCGTATTCCACCAGGCAGGAAACCACGTCCAACTCCGGATTCTGCATTGCATGGTCCCACTGCGCCGCGAGCCGTTCCGGATGCATCGTGTCATCCGCATCCATGCGGGCGATCCATTCGCCCGCGGCGGTCGTGCAGCCGGTTTGCAGGGCCTTTGCAATCCCCTGCGGCGGCGTGTGAATGACCTTCACCCGCGGATCGCGGCGCGTGAAGTCCTCCAGCATCGCGGCCGTCTCATCGGTCGATCCATCATTCACTGTGAGCAGTTCCCAGTCCGCAAAAGTCTGGTTCAGAATGCTGCCAACCGCAGCTTCCAGTGTGTTGGCCGCGTTTCTAACGGGCATGACGATGGAAATCACGCGGCTTGATAGCGGGCCGTCGTCGGGCTGGCAATGCATGTCATGAGATCAGTGATTTCGCCCTCAGCAGCGCATCGTCGAAAGTCGCGCAGAGATTGTCCCGGCCGACCACGTCGATGAATCCGGCTTTGCGGAGCATTTGGAGCGGTTGCTGGTGGATGCCGCTGAGGATCACGGTGCTGTGGCGGCGTTTCATGCGTTCGACCACGCTTTCGAGAGCGTTCATGCCGGTGGCGTCCATGGCGGGGACGAGATGCAGGCGCAGGATGAGCACCTTCGGCCAATCGCCCACGCGTGCCAGCGCGTCCTCCATTTTCTCGGCGGCACCGAACAGGAACGGCCCGAAGATGCGATAGACCAGCACGCCCTCGGGGATTTCCTTGCCCTGCGCGATGTGCTCCGGGCGTTCGAGCATGTCTTCGGCGGTGACCTGGCTGATTTCCGTGGTTTCCGAGACGCGTTTGATGAACAGCGCGGCGGCCAGTACCATGCCCACCTCCACCGCGATCACCAGATCGAAGACCACCGTGAGCGCGAAGGTGGTAAACAACACCAGCGCATCGCTGTGCGGCATTTTCCGCAGGCGTGCCAGTTCATGCCACTCGCCCATGCGTAGAGCCACGACCACCAGCACCGCCGACATGGCCGCCATCGGAATGTGCGCGGCCCAACGCGCGGCGATCAGGATGATGCCTAACAGGGTGACTGCATGGATCATGCCGGCGAGCGGCGTGCGCCCACCATTGTTGATATTGGCCGAGGTGCGGGCGATGGCTCCGGTGACCGGCAGGCCGCCGAAGAACGGGCACACGAGATTGGCCACCCCTTGCGCGATGAGTTCGGTGTTGCTGTCGTGGCGGTCGCCGCTCAGGCCATCCGCCACCACGGCGGAAAGCAGCGACTCGATGGCACCGAGCAGGGCGATGGCGGTGGCCGGACCGATCAATTCGCGGATCAATTCGAAATTCCATGCCGGCCACATCGGCATGGGAAAACCCGAGGGAATCGCATCCGGCCCGAACTTGCTGCTGACCGTGGCCACGCCGTGCGCGCCCTGCCAACCGGTCAGCGCGACGATGACCGTCGCAGTTATGATGGCCACCACCGATCCGGGCAGCCATTTGATCTTGAGGCGCGGCCACAGCAGGATGACCGCCGCGCAGAACACGGCGAGAGCCGCGGAGTATAGGTTCGCCGAGCCGAGGTTTTCCATCAGCCACGGGATTTTCTCGAAAAACTCGCGCGGCATCGCTGCGTCCGCGCGCAGGCCGGTGAAGTCCGGAATCTGCGTAAGCATGATGGCCACCGCGATGCCGGTGGTGAAGCCGCTGGTCACCGGCCATGGGATGAACTTGATGAGCGCGCCCATCCGCGTGACGCCCATCAGGATCAGGATCGCTCCGGCCATCATGGTGGCGAGCAACAGTCCGCTGTAGCCGTGCTTGCTGACGATCAGCAGGATGATCGGAATGAACGCGGCCGTGGGTCCGCCGATCTGCACCCGGCTGCCGCCTAACAGCGAAATCAGGAAGCCGCCGATCACCGCGGTGAAAATGCCCAAGGCCGGCGCGGGCAGCGGGGTTTCGATGCCTTGCGGAATGCTCGCGATTCCCAGTGCAAGCGCCAGCGGCAGGGCGATCAGGCCGACGGTGAGTCCGGCAAGCGCTTCGCCCGCCAGCGAAAAAGAGCCACGTTTTTCGGCGTGGAAAAGCTCAAGCGACCGGGGCCGGAACGGCGGCGGCCGCAATGGATTCCGATGCGGCTTCATCGGCGGCGCGACTGTAGGCATTCGGCGTGGCGACGCGAGCGCTTTGTGGGACGGAGATGCGTTTTCAAAACGCCATGAAACGCAATGGCGGCTTCATTGCCGCAGTGGCATGAAATGGCGTCCGCAACGTGACCGGTGCAGGACCAGGTGGGAATCGTTTGCGGCACCGGCAGCGAAGCGCGGGTAGTCGAGCAGGTTGCTGATGCAGAAAAGCGCGAGGGCCTTGCGCAGGCTGGTGGAGCGCTCCTGGCGATCGCGTCCGAAACGTGCCTGCCATTGGTGGTTCCAGCCGGCGAGGATCAGGATGCGTATATCAAAGCAATCGCGCAGCCCGCGGTGGGCCGAAATTTCGCCATCGGCGAGAAGGAACCCCGCCGGATGGATGGTTTCGGTTTCGTGTGCCGCGCCGCGCTGCCGGCAGAATACCGGGCGCTCGAACGGCATGCCGGCGCGCGCTTCCGCGAGATGGCGTTTCAGCAGATCGAGCCGGTTGCCCGCGGGATGCGAGCCGTAAATCCCCGGCGCGCGCTCGGCGCGGGGTTTGCGGTAATCGTCCAATGGCAGCACCCGCGCATCGCCGAGCTGGCGGGCGAGCGCATGGACGAAGCTGGACTTGCCACCGCCACCCGGCCCGCCGATACCGACGACCACCGGCCGTCCGAGCGACCGGCTGGCATCCTGCAACAACGGCATGGCGGCGGCGCATCCCCGGCACACGGTTTCAATCCCGGTCACGCGCAGGTGCTATCACCTCCGGCGCGGCGGGTCAAAGCTCGGATCGATCTGCATCAAGCAGGGACGATGGCAGGGCTCAGTCCATCCGCTCCAAGGCATCCACATTTCCGATCCACACGCCGAGATAGGGCCACTCGGCTTGCTCGCACCAGAGGAAGACGAAAAACGGCCGGTCGTAAATGAAGCGGCGCGGGACGGGTTTGGGGGGAGCGGCACCAAACGGGTCCATGTCGATAGATGTTTCCACCCGGACCTTGGCTCCCTTTTCCATCAGGATGAATTTCGTTTTCTGTTCCGCGCGGCGGATCGTCCATGGATCGCCGGGTTTGCCGTAATAGCGCCCGCCCTGCAACTGCGGGGCGAAGTCGCTTTTGGTATCGAGCGTCACGTAGGGGATGCGGATGTCGTCGCCTTCGTGCAATCGCGTGTCGTTCCAGCGGTCGCGCGTCGCCTTGTCGTCGCGCCAGGTTTTTCGCCATTCGCGGAGCCACTTGCAGGCGGTTTGGAAATCCTGCGGCTGCGGTGGCAGATAGAGGATCAGCTTGTCATCGATGCCCTTGCAGGAAACTTCCAAGGCGTGCGAACCGTCCTTCGGGCGAAAGGCGAGGACTTTGGTGGTGGCATATCCCGCGGTGGATTCGCCGCGGGCGCCGAAGAATCGGACCGGTTTTTGGGCATCTCCAAAAAGCAATGGCTGCCTCCTGCTTTTGATAAATGGTATCTCAAACTCGACCTCGCGGTCCAGCAGACCGTAGCAGGCCAGGCTGCCTCGTATCGGATTTCCAAGAGTGAACGGCCCTTGCGCCTCGCCGGTCATTTGTGCCGCCTCACGGTTCACGGATTCGAGGAACTCCGGAGTCGTCTCGCCCGCCCAGACTTTCCAACTTCCCGGCGGCAGGGTCTGGTCCGCTTGCCACTCGAAGTCATCGAGTTTCGCCATGAGTTGGTTGGGCGGCACGATCTTCACCGGTTTGCCGCCCATCCTGTGGTTCAATCCGTCCCAGGTGGCTTGGAACAACGGCGACCAGACGACCGTCTTGTCCGCGGGCAATTCACCTGCCGGATCGATCACGGTCACGACCTCCGCGGCGGCGGAGGCGAGCAAAAAGGCTGTTAGAAATGCGTTACGGATCATGGGACCACGGGCAGGACATCGCATTTCACAAACACCATCACCTTGCGGTCGGGATCGATTTTCCCCTCGGCATTCTTCGGGCTGAGCACTCCCGCAAGCGTGTATTGGCCGGCAATGCAGGCGATGCTGGTGTCGGTTTCCATCACGTAAAAGTCCGGCATGGATATCCTTATCGAATTGCCTGCGGCGTCCTTGCCCTCTTGCCAGACGGTATCGCCGGTATGCCAGATCAATGTGGATAAAAGTCTGAGATCGATGGCATCGTTTTCCTCCTCGCCCAATGTGGGTTCGGCCTCCATCGAACTGCCGAGATTCCGGGTCTCAAACGCGGTCGGAAATGAGAGGTTCACTGGAAAAGGTGACGCCAACAAATTTTCCATCTGCTTCTTCATCTTTTCATCCATTTCCGCAGGCGTGAATTCGGTCGGATAGATGAACTCCTCGCGGGACTCGGTGGTGAATCTGTGACCGCTCCTACCGATGGTCATTTGGGTGTCGATCACCTTCGCAGCGTCCTTTCCCACCATTGCCTGCACCTTCATGCGCAGGGCGGTGGCGTCGGCGGACTTGGATTTGTCTTCCATCAACAAGCGGGTCAGTTCCGTGTGGGCCATTTCGACATGCTCGACTTGCACGCGGATCAGCCTGGGAGCATCGTAGGCAGGATCGAAGGGGTCGTAGGCTTGTTCTGCCTGAGATTCACCTTCACCTCCACCGCCGTTTTCAAAGGCCGGCGGAACTTCCTCGGCGAATGAAAGCGGCAGGGCGAGTGCTGCAATCAGTGGGAAGACTGGGAGCGTTTTCATAAGCTGGATTGATTGATTGAGAGGAATCAGAATTCCACTTCAGCGCCGGTTTCGCCGACTTCCACGGTGCCGTTGTGGATTTTCAGCAGGCTTTCCTGCAGGGCGGCACCGGCTTCGGGTTCGCCGTGGACGAGCCAGACGCGCTCCTTGGGTCCGGTGGTGCGGTTGAAGTAATCGATGAGTTCCGAGTGGTCGGCGTGGCCGGAGAAGGAATCGACGGCCTCGATGTGGGCGCGCACCTTGTAGCGTCCGCCGAGGATGGGGACTTCCTTTTCGCCGTCGCGGATGCGGCGGCCGAGCGTGTTCTCGGCGCAGAAGCCCACGAAGAGCACGGTGGTCCTGGAATCGCCGATACGGTTTTTCAAGTGATGCAGAATGCGGCCGGCCTCGCACATGCCAGAGGCGGAGATGATGATGGCGGTGCCTTCGATATCGTTGAGCGCCTTGGAACCTTTCACCGAGCGTACCAGCGTGAGGTTTTCGAAACCGAAGGGGTTCTGTTTCTCGAACAATGCCTGATAGACCTCGTCGTTGAAGGCGTCCGGGTGGAGTCGGTAAATCTCGGTGGCGCTCACGGCCAGCGGGCTGTCCACATAGACCGGCACGTGCGGGACGGCTCCGCTCTCGAAGAGTTCGTTGAGCATGTAGAGCACCTGCTGGGTGCGCTCGACGGCGAAGGACGGGATCAGGATGAGGCCGCCGTGCTTGACCGACTTGCGGATGATTTCCGCGAAGTGCTCGCCCATGCCCGGTGGTGCCTCGTGCTCGCGGCCGCCGTAGGTGCTTTCCATGAGCAGGAAATCGATGTCACGGGCGGGCACCGGATCGCGTAGCACTTCGTTCTTGCCGCGGCCGACATCGCCGGAGAACAGGAAGCGTTTTTTGCGGCCGTCCTCCTTGTCTTGGATTTCCAGCAAAACCTGCGCGCTGCCGAGGATATGGCCGGCGTCGATGAAGGTGAGCGTGACGCCGTCGGCGATCATCAGCGGGCGGTCGTAGCCGAGGGTGACGAACTGGCGCAGGCAGCGCTCGGCGTCCTGCTCGGTGTAAAGTGGATCGATCGTGCCGAGGCCGTTGCGCTTGCGGTGTTTGTTGAGCCAGCCGATGTCGCTTTCCTGGATGCGCGCGGAATCGGCGAGCATGATCTGGCAGAGGTCGCGCGTGGCGTGGGTGGCGTGGATGTTGCCGGTGAAGCCGTTCTTGGTGAGGTTGGGCAGATTGCCGCTGTGGTCGATGTGCGCGTGGGAAAGGACCACACAGTCGATGGTCTTGGGGTCGAAGTGCGGAAAGCAGCAGTTGATTTCGTAAGCCTGCGCGCGCGCTCCCTGATAGAGTCCGCAATCGAGCAGGATGCGCTTGCCATTCACTTCGAGGAGGTGCTGGGAGCCGGTGGTGGTGCCGGCGGCACCGCAGAATTTGAGTTTCATTATATGGGATTTTTGTCGGGTGAATATGATATCAGAGGGTTTTTGAAAACACGAGCGAGTCGCGCCCGCTGGCCTCGAACTGCGCGCGGCGAGGGCCGGGCAGCGCGTCCACCGTGGCCTGGGAATAGCCGAGGCCGGTGAAGAATCCGGCGGCGCGGTTGGTGAGCGCGAACACGCGGGGGATGTCGAGTGCGGCGGCGACTTCCTCGGCGTGCGTGACGAGTTGTTTGCCGTAGCCGCGGGCTTCGTGCGCCTGTTTCACATACAGGCATGCGACCTCGGCACAATGTTCGGCGGGGTAGGGGTGCAGCGCCACGCAGGCGACCACGTTGTCGTCGATGGTCATCACGTGGAAATCGCCGATGGTCGAGTGGATGTCCTCGTAATTGCGCTCGACGAGTTTGGTGCGGCGCACCGAGCGTCCGATCATGCCCAGCAGCTCCGGGATGTCCTCCTCTCGCAGCGGGCGGATCATGCGGTAGCTGTCGGCGTGGACCATGGTGCCGACGCCTTCGTTGGAGAACAGCTCGTTGACCAGCACGCCCTGGCGACGGCCGTTGAGCACGTGGACGCGCGGGATCCCGCGCGCGCAGGCGGCGACGGCGGCGCGCAACAGCGGCAGGCCGGCGGGGTTGGTGCGGCTTTCCAGGCTGGCCGCCTCGGCGGCGCGGATGGCATGGGCGGGTGCATCGTCGATGAGGATTTCCTCTTCGAGCAGGGCGATGATTTTGGCCACGCCGAGGCCGCGGGCGTATTCGACCACGGCGTCGTCGAGCGGTCCGGTGGCGGAGGCGTCCACCACGGCGGATTGTCCGCGGGCGAGGATGTCGCGGGTTTCCTTTATCGCGACGGGGTCGGTGATCGGGCGCGGGACACGCGCGGCCATGATTTCGCATTCGAGTGTCCAATCGTAGAGGTCCTTCAAATCGCCGCCGAGCACGCCGAGCACGAGTTTCACGCCGAGGTCTTCGAGCACGGCGAGATCGAGCAGCGTTTCGGCGATGGCCGGCTCGGGCAGCAGGCCCGCCTCGACCAGCACGAGGAACACCTTGCCCCGGAACTGGGGGATGTATTGGAGCACTTCACGCACGTCGCTCGGTTGGGCCATGGGGGTTTTCTATCAAATGCGCCCACGCGGGCAAGGACGGCGTTGCGGGTGTGCCGCGGGCGTGCTTGATTGCGCCGCACATGCACGGGGAATTGATCGATCTCTTGCGCCGCCGCGAGGCGGTGATCGCGGACCACGAGTGGCGCGACCGCGACGCGCCGGGGCATCTGGAGGCGTTGAAAAACGTCTCGCTGGAAATCGAGGCGTGGACGAACCGGCACCAGGCGGAAATCGACGCCCGGCTGCGCCATTACCTCGGCAACGCGAGTTTCGCCAAGGCGCTCGCCCATCTCGAAGCGGCGGGGCGGGGGAGCTGACGGCGACGAATTGCTTTTCAAGCAGGGCATCAGCCGTTATCGCTCCGACCGGTTATGAAATTCATGTTGACGGTGGCGATCGCGCTGGCGGCTTTTATCGCCGGATACAAGCTGGAATCCTCGCTGCGGAGCGTGTTCACGGTGAAACCACCGGCCGCGGAGATGGCTGCGGCTCCGGTCGTGCCGAAGGAACTGCAAACCATCACCATCACCGGGCAGGTCACGTTTTACGACAACGCCGCCGCACGCCTGGTCAACCTGACGCCCGGCACCGAGGTGAAGCTGCTGCGGGTGGAGGACGATCAGGCGATCATCATGTCCAATGAGTCGAAAAGCCCGATTTCCATCGATGTTTCCCTGACCAGTCTGGCCGCGCCGCCGCCCGAGCCGGAGCCCGAACCCGAGCCGGAACCGGTGGTCACCGCACCACCCGAACCGGAGCCCGACGCCTTGGTGAAAATCATGCAGCAGAGCATTCAGGATGAGGAGATCGGCGAGTTCCAGGCGGATCAGGTGCGCGAATGGCTCCCCGGGCCGGAGGAAACCCACGACGGCGAAACCTATCAGACCGGCACCGTGCTCTACGACAAGCAGATGCTCTTCGGCGACAAGACCCTGAAGGCCAAGGCGCTCATCAAGGACGGCAAGGTGGTCCGCTGGTTCTGGCCGGACCTCGGCATGGATATCAAGTGATGTGCGCAATGTCATGAAACGGGCGCTCGTGATCGTGCTGGATTCCGTCGCCTGCGGTCGTGCGCCGGATGCCGCCGGGTACGGTGACGAAGGAGCGGACACCCTGGGGCATTTGTTCGAGCGCATTCCGGACTTCGAGCTGCCGCATTTGGCATCGCTCGGGCTCTATCGGATTCTCGGCTTGGAAAAAACCGCGGAGCTGCGGTCCGGCGCGGCATGGGCGCGGCTTACGGAGGTTTCCGCGGGCAAGGACACGACCACCGGCCACTGGGAGTTGATGGGGCATCCGCTCGACGAGCCGTTCGCCACCTTCGAGCGCTTTCCCGCGAACCTGGTGGCGGAGTTGGAACAACGCGGCGGTGTCGAGTTTCTCGGAAACTTCGCCTCATCCGGCACCGAGATTCTCGAAAAGCTCGGCCCGCAACACCTCTCCACCGGATTTCCCATCCTCTACACCAGCGCCGACAGCGTGCTTCAAATCGCCGCGCACGAGGAAGTCTTCGGACTGGAACGCCTGCTCGACCTGTGCCGGACGGCGCGCGCGCTGCTCGACGAGCGCGACATCCGCATCGGCCGCGTGATCGCGCGGCCGTTCCTCGGCAAGTCGCCGGACGATTTCATGCGCACCGGCAACCGCCGCGATTTCTCGCTCATGCCCGGCGAGACCGCGCTCAACCGCCTGCAAGCCGCGGGCGTCGCCACCATCGGCGTCGGCAAGATCGCGGACATCTTCGCCGGCTCCGGCATCGGTGAGTCGTATCCCACGAAATACAATGTCGGCGGCATGACCGCCATCGACCGGCTTTGGGCGCGGGAACGTTCGGAGCCGCACTTCATTTTCGCCAATCTGGTGGATTTCGATTCGCTCTACGGCCACCGCCGCGACCCGGCAGGCTACGCGGCCTGCCTGCGCGAGTTCGACGAATGGCTCGGCACCTTCCTGCCGCGTGTGCGGCCCGGAGATTTGGTCGTTTTCACCGCCGATCACGGCAACGATCCCTACCACCAAGGCACCGACCACACGCGCGAGCAGGTGCCGGTAATAGCGCTCGGCCTGGACGAGCCGCTGCGCGACGGGGTCTTCACCGATGTCGCGAAAATGGTGGAAAGTCATTTCGGCGGCGGTTGATCCGGTGTTTCGTCTCGACACTCCGCGCGGAAGTCACGAAACTCCCGTTCGTTTCCCCGGCCCCGATGCGGATTGCTTTGTTTGGAGATATTCACGCCAACCTGGAGGCCCTTGAGGCCGTCCTGGCCGATGCGGCGGGACAGGATGTGGACGATTACGTCTGCATGGGCGACATCGTCGGCTACAACGCGGACCCCGCCGCCTGCCTCGAACGCATCCGATCGATGAACTGCCCCACCGTGAAGGGGAACCACGACGAGGACGCCTCCTCGACCCACTCGCTCGACAACCTGAATCCCGTGGCTGCCACCGCGCTCGAGTGGACGCGACGCCAGCTCAGCGACGATCAGCGCCAGTGGCTGCGCCGCCTGCGCATGGTGCGCCAGGTTTCCGACTTCACGGTGGTCCACAGCACGCTCGACCAGCCGGCGCATTGGAACTACGTGACCAACCGCTTCGACGCGATGTCGAATTTCTCCTACCAGTTCACCCGCGTCTGCTTCCACGGCCACACCCACGTGCCGCGGGTTTACGTGAAAAACGACAAGGTCCACGAGGTGCCGGCCGAGTCGGTCGAGATCGAGGAAAACTCGAAGTATTTCATCAATGTCGGCTCGGTGGGCCAGCCGCGCGATGGCGACTGGCGCGCCTGCTACGCGATCTACGATCTGGATCACAAATTGGTGGTGGTGCGGCGCGTCGAGTACGACATCGACACCACCCAGCGGAAAATCCGCGCCGCCGGCCTGCCCGAAATGCTCGCCGAACGTATCGCCGAGGGCCGCTGAACCGCAGGCGTGGGAATTTCTTTCTAGGACGGCATTGCGCGACTTTCTTGTTGCAAATCAATCTCAATTGCGGATGGTTTCGCCGTGTCACACGCATTGATGGCCGAATTGGAAATCGACAACGCCATGACCTTGAACCAGGCGGGCGTGGGTTGCGATGTGACGATCCGTTTCCTCAGCGGCCCGGGTTGTGACCGGCTGCGCGACATGGGATTCTGCGAGCGGATGCAGGTGCGCAAGCTAGCGGGCGGTCGCAATCTGATTTGCTCGGTGTGCGGCACGCGGATGGCGATCAGCCGTGAATTGGCGGATCAGGTGATGGTGGCTCCGCTGGGATGAAAACCGGCAGCGTCATGGAGCCTTCCCCGGATCATTCCGCGACCATCGCGCTCGTCGGCAATCCGAACTCCGGCAAAACGACGCTTTTCAACGCGCTCACCGGTGCCAACCAGAAGGTGGGCAATTACGCCGGGGTGACCGTGGACATCAAGGTGGGCGAAACGCGCACGCCGCACGGCAAGAAGCTGCGGGTGCTGGACCTGCCGGGCTGCTATTCGCTCCGGGCCACCTCGCCCGACGAGCAGGTGGCGGTGAACGCGCTCAAGGAAGGTCTGGCGGGAAAAACCAAACCCGATCTGGTGGTCTGCGTGGTGGACGCCTCGAACCTCGAACGCCATTTGAGGCTCGTCCTTGAGGTCGTCGAACTCGAACTGCCCGTCGTGATCGCCCTCAACATGGTGGACGTGGCGGAAATAGCCGGCCTGCGTCTGGACCCCGCGAAACTCTCCGAAGAACTCGGCGTGCCGGTGGTGCCGATGCAGGCAAACTCCGGCAAGGGGATCGTCGAACTCAAGCAGGCGCTGCGTTTCCCACTGCCCGCCGCGCCGCACGCACGCTGGAAATCCGAGGGCGCGGATGCCGAAACCGCGCGCCACGATTACATTCTCGAAGTCTGTCGCGTCGCCGCGCGACGGCCGGACGCCCATCAACTGACCGTCTCGGACCGGATCGATGGCTGGTTGCTGCATCCGGTCTTCGGCTGGGTGGCATTCCTCGCCACGATGTTCGCGTTGTTCTGGTCGATTTTCTCGTTCGCGCAGATTCCGATGGGCTGGATCGAGCAGGTGCAGGGAGCGGCCGGCACGTGGGTGGAAGCCGCGATGCCGGAAGGCGACCTCCGTTCGCTCATTGTGGACGGCATGATCGGCGGGGTGGGTGGAGTGCTGATGTTCCTGCCGCAGATCCTGTTGTTGTTTTTCTTCATCGGCCTGTTGGAAAGTTCCGGATACATGGCGCGCGCGGCTTATCTGATGGATGGTGTGATGTCGCGTGCCGGGCTCAGCGGCAAGGCGTTCCTGCCCTTGTTCAGCTCGTATGCCTGCGCGATTCCCGGCGTGATGGCCACCCGCACGATCGACTCCGCAAAGGAGCGAATGGTGGCGATTTTCGTCGCGCCCTGGATGAGTTGTTCGGCGCGGCTGCCGGTCTATTTTCTCATCGTGCCGCTGCTCCTGCATGAAAAGGAAGGCTCGTGGAAACAGGCTTTGGTCCTGTTCGCCGTTTACGCGCTGGGAACCGTGAGCGCCTTCGTGGTGGCGCGTCTGCTGCGCGGACGGCTCGGGCCGGATGAAACCCCGCATCATTTCATGCTGGAACTGCCGCCCTACCGCGCGCCGCAGTGGAGTTATATCCTCCGCCACGTGCTCGACCGTGGCCGCGCCTTCGTGGTCAAGGCCGGCACGGTGATTCTCGGACTCTCGATCCTGCTGTGGGCGCTGAGCACCTATCCCAAGTCGGAGGCTGATGACGAAGCCGGGGCGCTCGCCCACAGCGCGATGGGCCGCATCGGCGCGGTGATCGAACCGGTGGTCAAGCCGCTCGGTTTCGACGGCCGCATCGGCACCGCCGTCCTTACCTCCTTCGCCGCGCGCGAGGTTTTCAACTCGTCGCTGGCGATCATTTTCCGGGTCGAGGAAACCGACGACGAGGAGCGGACGCGCGATCTGGTCCGCGACCGCATCGCCGCAGCCACCTGGCCGGACGGCAGCCCGCTTTTCACGCCGCTCGCTTCGTTGTCGGTGCTGGTGTTCTTCATCTTCGCCTTGCAATGCCTGCCCACCTCGGCAGTGGTCGCACGTGAATCCGGCTCGTGGAAATGGGCGCTCGGGCAATTCGTATTCATGTCCGGATTCGCCTATCTCGCCGCGCTGGTGGTGTACCAGGGCGGGCGGCTTTTCGGTTTCTGATCATGGACTGGCAAACCCTCGCCGCCGCCGCCATCGTGGTGCTCACGCTGGTGGCTTTCCTCGTCCGCCTGGGCCGGTCGCGCCGCAAGCCAGGCTGTGGAAACCGTTGCGGCTGCGACTCGGAAAAACGCAAACCGTTCGAATAAGCCGCGCTGCGATCCGTTTATCAGGGTATGAAGAGAACTACTCCGATGTTACGCTGGGCAGCCATCCTCGCACTCGCCGCCGGCAGTGTGAGCTGCATGACCACCTACGACAGCGCGGGCCGACCCGTGCAATCCGTCGATCCCGGACTCGCCGTGGCCGGGGTGGCCGCCGCCGGTCTCATCGGCTATGCCGTGGCCAATGACAATAATCGCCATCGTCATTATCGCGGCGGGCACAATCGATACTATCGTGGCCACTACCGCCACTCGCGCTACGGTTATCATCGCTACTGAGTATCGCGGTACAGGCGGTGTTCCCGAATCCAGCGGCTGACCTGCGGATCGAGCCACTCGTGACTTTCCGCGCCGCCAGCCAGCGCCTCGCGAATCGCGGTGGCCGATGCCGGGTGATGCGCGATGATCGGATGCAGCTCATAGCCATCGCGCTGCACCAGTGGTTTGCCGCGTTTGAACACGATGAACTCGACACACGCCGCCAGCCGCCGAGGCTCCGCCCATTTGTCGAGCGCGGCCCATTGGTCGCCACCCATGATCCAGAACAGCCTCGCTTGCGGAAAACGCGCCGCCATTTCCTCCGCCGTCCGATAGGAAAACGACGGCCCCTCGAATCCCGTTTCGTAATCGTCCACTACCGCCCACGGCAACTCTGCGGTGGCCAGTTTCAGCATTTCCAGACGGTCGGCGGCGGGTGTGGGCTCGCTGCCGGGCTTGTGCGGAGAAATCCGGCACGGCAGAAACCGCACTTGGTCGAGTCCCGGATTTTCCACCGCGGTGCGTGCCAGATGAATGTGCCCCAGATGCACCGGATCGAAGGTCCCGCCGAACAAGGCGATTTTCTCCGGTGATTTGACGCAGTCTGGCATGCGCGAGCCTTGCGCCGCGGTGCCGGGCGGTCAAGGCGGCCGGTGGTCGGGCTGAGCCGGATGTTCATGAATCCGCACTTGGAAATTCCGGGAATTGCTCCACGTTACGCGACATCAGCGGACGTGACCCGTATGATGTCGCATTGCATGACCACCCACCTGGTTGCAGCCCATGAGAAAAAACTCCGCCGCTTTCTTGGTTGCGCTTCTGTTTCTGGCGGGGGTGATGGTTTGGTTCACGCGCAACTCGCCGCCATCCGGCACCGCCGGTTCGTCAACCGGCCAAGTGGCGGGTGAGCGAGGCGCGAACGACCGGAGCGATGCTTCGCATTCCGTCGGTGAATCGCAGACGAGGCCCGGTGCGGAAACCGCGCGGCGTTTGTCCCCGGAGGGCTGGAAGCCACCGGCGGTTTTCGCCAAGTCCGGCAGTCCCGCTCCGCAACCCCCTTTCACCCGCGGCGAGAATGCCACCCGCCGCTACGCCGCGCCGGAAACCCGCGAACTTCCACGCGGACTGCGCGAACGCACTCCTACCGTGCTGGCCATGACACCCGAGGACGGCCGGACGCATCTGCTGCCGAAGGAAATCGACCACCACACCCGGATCGCACGGCGGATGGTCTTCGATCCGTCCTCGCTCGAACACATCGTCGCCGGCAAGGCCACACGGCTCATCGCCCCGACCCCCGGCGACGACGCGATCACACTCCAGTTCCACGCGGTGAAAACCCGCTCCGCCCGCACCCACACGCTGCTCGGGCGCGTGGTCGGCGAGGCGGAAACCAGCGATGCGATCGTGGTCTGGCACGATGGCATCATCCACGGCCAGGTCGCCCGCTACGACATCGACCAGCATCTCGAATACCGCATCATGGCCGACGGCCACATGATGGTCCGTGAACTCGACCCAGCCACCATGACCGCGGTCTGCGGCAACCCGAACGAGGGTGTCGAGGGCGACGAGGCGCTCGACGAGTTGTTTGACGGGGGATTTGAAATCGTGCCCCGGAACGACGGTGAGATCGTCGAAGACACTTCCGGGTGGAGGATTGTTGACGTGGTGGTCGGCTACGACGAGGGAGCCCGCATTGCGGACGGAGGATACGCCCAGATCGAGGGCCGCATCATCACTTCGGTGGATCGCATGACCTTGGCCTTCGCCAACAGCCTCATCCCCAACACCGAGTTGATGCTGCTGGGAACCATCGAGGATCCGGATTATGTGTTTCCCGGTGCCACGTCAGGGTCGATGAGCGACGAACTCGGCAGTTTGAACAATTTCTCCAACGGCGTGCTGGACGCGGTCTCCGACTTCCACTCCCGGCTTGGATCGGACCTGCTCTGTTTCGTGACGAAACAAACCGACGGCAGTGCCGGCATCGCCTATCGTCCCGGCCGCGCGAGCATCGTGGCCCGTACTTATATGACGAGCAACCGCATCACCTTCGCCCACGAACTCGGGCATAACCTGGGCTGCGATCACAGCTGGGGCGATTCCTCGCAAAACAACACATCGTCCCATTACGGCTGGCGCATCGATCCCGATGGCAATTCCGCGACCACCAGCGACCGCGTCCGCACCATCATGGCCTACGATTGGAACTGGGGCAGTGGCACCCGCATTCCCTATTTCGCCAACCCGTCCGTCAGCTTCAATGGCGCGGCCACCGGCGCGGTGAACGGTTACAACGTGCTGGGCGATCTCACCGCGGACCAGCGCTACTACCAGGGAGGTCTCGGCTACAGCAATTCCGATCCGAACAAATACGGCTTCGATGGCAACAGCCTGTCGCTCGGCGCGCGCAACGCGGATACCATCAACACCGGTGGATCCAGCAGCTACGGAGCCACCTTCGCTTCCAACCGCGCCACGCGAACGGCCTTCGCCGTCGCCAGTCCGCTCGCGGGCGCGCAATGGCTCCGTGGCGAAACCCGCTCCATCCTCTTCACCGGCGGTGACATGAAGGACACCGCCACCATCGAGCTTCACAAGGGCGGTGTCCTGCAGACCACCCTCGCCAGCAACCGCAACCCCGCCACCGGACGGAATTTCACCTGGAACATTCCCGAAGGAATGGTTCCCGGCAGCGACTACATGATCCGGGTCGTGCTCAATCGAAACGGCGCAACCCTCATCGCGGACAGCGGTTTTTTCAGCATCGCCACCACCACTCCCAATGTGATCGCGCATTCACCCGTCGCGGAAACTCCGGTTGCCGCACCGGTTTCGCAGGTCTCGCTCACCTTCAGCCAGGAGATGGATCCCGCCACGTTCGCCGCCAGCGACGATATCCTGTCATTCACAGGTCCCTCGGGGCTCGATCTATCGGCGGACATCGCCGGTGCTTCATGGTCCGACGGCAACACCGTGCTCACCATCGCCTTCGCTCCTCAGGCAACCCCGGGATTCTACCGAATGGTAATCGGCCCGGAGATCTCTGACGCCGATGGCAAGGCACTCGATCAGGATAAGGATGAGATCGCCGGCGAACCCATTGACGACCGCTACATCGCCAGCTTCCAAATCAGCGGCGGCGGCATTGTGGAAACGATATGGTCGGATCTTGTGGACAACGACGCCCCAGACGCCGGTTGGTCGTTTTCCGGTGCCAACAGCAGTTGGCAATCCGGAACACCCGCCGGCAGCCCATCCACTTCCCATGACGGCGCGCCGATCATCGCCCAGAACCTCGCGGGCGACTACAATGTCAATGAGAACTCGTTCGCGGAAAGCCCGGTCATCGACTGCGGCGGCCACACCGATGTCTCGCTCACGTTCCGCGGCTGGAAGGGTGCTGGCAAAAACGACACGCTCTACATCGATGCATGGGACGGGGCATCGTGGCAACGGATGTTCTCCCATACCGGCCCCAACGGCGGCGACAGCGACAACGCGTGGCTGAGTTATCAGATTCCGCTCAGCGGATCCGGTGACCTCAATCCGGATTTCAAGCTGCGCTGGGGCTTGGTGGATGTCACCCAGGCCGGCAGCGGCACCCAGACCGGTTGGCAGCTCGACGCCATCGTCGTCCAAGGCACCGGCCAGCCCGCCGCGGATCCGGCACCGTGGGTCACCGGTCATATCCCGGCAGAGACGGTGGAAATCCCGCAACGTTCCTTATGGATCGATTTCTCCCAACCGATGGACACCGGAGCTTTCAGCCTCGGAGATATCATATCGTTTTCCGGTCCCGATGGCGGAATCACGGCCACCGGTTTCGAGTGGATAGCCTCAAGCGTGTTGCGGATCGATTTCCCGATCCAGTTCGCCTCCGGCCAATACTCGCTCGTGCTCGCACCCACCGTGCCAGACGAATCCGGGCAGCCGCTCGATCAGGATTTCGACGGAATCGCAGGTGAGGCGGGTGAAGACAATTATACCGTCGGATTTGTCATCGACAGCTCCGTGGCCAGCGGTCCGCTTGCGGCGGGTGGTGATATCTCATTGGTCGGCGGTCATTATGTCCATATCTTCAAGCTCGGCGGCGACGACTCCTTCCAAGTGACCGGTGGCGGCACCCTCGAAGTGGATGTGCTGGTGGTCGGCGGCGGTGGTGGCGGCGGCAGTTCGACCTCCTTCGGCACCGCGGGTGCCGGTGGTGGAGGAGCCGGCGGTCTGGTCTATCGAACGGGCTTTCAAGTCGCGGGCGCGGCGAACGTCGCCATCGGTGCCGGCGGCTCGGCTGCCGGTGCCGGCAACACACCGGGCGGCGATGGCGGCAATTCCAGCTTCGGCTCGCTCGTCGCGCTCGGCGGCGGCGGCGGCTCCGGCGGCAACGTCCAGGGACGAGCCGGAGGGTCCGGCGGCGGCTCGCGCGGCAACGCCAGCGGGGGTGCCGGCCAGCAGCCCGCCTCCGCGTCCGGAGGTTTCGGCAATGCCGGTGGCGGATGGACCTCCGCGGCAGGCGACGGTGCCGGAGGCGGCGGTGGTGCCGGTGCCCCGGCGGCATCCGCGCCACCATCCAACGCCAAGGTCGGCGGATCCGGAGGATCTGGCCTTTCCTATGACATCAGCGGCATTCCCACCTACTACGCCGGCGGCGGTGGTGGCGGCGGCTCGACCACCAGCGCCTTCGGCACTGGCGGCCAGGGCGGCGGCGGCAATGGTGCCAACAACGACAACCCGGCCACCCCCGGCGCGCCCCACACCGGCGGCGGCGGTGGTGGTGGCAACAACAACCGAACCGGGGCACCGGGCGGATCGGGTATCGTCATCGTCCGCTACGCAGCAGCAGCCGCCAGTCCTTATGAAATATGGACCGGCGGCGTTTTCGCCAACCCCTTCCTGGTGACCGATCCCGGCATGGATCCCGATGGCGACGGACTGGACAATCTCACCGAATTCGCCTTTGGCACCGATCCGACCGTAGGCGCTCCCGGCTCCATCGTTTATCAGCCGGGCGGTCAGGTCACCACACCTGGCACGCCGGTGTTGCGGGACTTGGCGACAGGCGGCGAGCCGGATTTCCACGCGGTCTTCGGCCGCCGCAAGGATTACCAAGCCGCTGGCCTCAACTATGCCGTCCAGTTCAGCCCGGATCTCAGCCAATGGTTCACCAGCGATACAGAACCCATCCTGCTGACCGATTCCGATGGCGAAGGCGATGTCGATGCGGTAAGCGTGCCGTTTCCTCCAGCCATGACCGGCGATGGTTCTTCCGGGGAGCCGGTCTTCTTCCGTATTGGCATCACCATGGACTGATCCGCCGGTTGATCGCGACTTCTCGGAAAAGCCACGTGACAACTTGCTCGTGTGGTGTATCAAAGCCGCGTCCGGCGGGGCTCCGGAAATGTCCGATAACACTTGTTTCCCTGTTCTTACGAGCCGGATCGGTCATCTGGATGGGCCGTCAGCATGTTCTCATCAACCGTCTGTACGGCTCCGAATACAAAAAACACCACCTGGATTTCAATGCGTGCTCCGTTGCTTTTTGGCGCAATGCTGTTTTTGCTGGCCCCGTTATCGCATGGACAAGCGGACGATGATATTGCCGCCGTCCTGGGTCAGCCGGGGCTTGACCTGAACCGTCCCGCAGACCGGGCCCGCGCGGTGGCGCGGATTCAGGCGATCGAAGCCGCGAATCGCGACCGCGCCCATGCCAAAGCCCGCGCCATGGGCGTGCCGATCCGCCGAGTGCTGCCAAATGGCACCGTCACCGAAATCATGGGGCTGGATGAAAACGGCGACTTCCTCATCAATCGGACCCGCAATGCCAATGCGGCGATTTCCAGTGCCGCCAATCTGGTGCATCCCGCGCCATACAATCTGGATGGCACAGGAGTCACCGTGGGGGTTTGGGACGAAAGCGCCGTGCGTGTCAGCCACACGGAGTTCCAGACCGGTTCCGGCTCGCGCGTCACTGTGAGGGATACAGCAACCGCGCTTTCCAGCCATGCCACCCACGTTGCAGGCACCGTTGCCGCCAGAGGGGCTTCTGCCACCGCGAAGGGCATGGCACCGAATGCGTTGGTGGATTCCTACAATTGGACCAGCGATGATAGTGAAATGACCACAGCCGGAGCTACCTCCCCAGTGCAAGCGGGCAAGCTCACGATCTCCAACCATAGCTATGGTTTTGGCGTCGGCTGGGAATGGAACGGCTCGAACTGGCAATGGTATGGCACGGGAACCGACCAGAATGCCTATGCTTCCCAGTTCGGCCAGTATTCCTCGAAAGCCAGGTCGTGGGATCTCATCTCCTACAATGCCCCTTACTACCTGATTTTCCATTCCGCCGGCAATGACAACAGTAACAATCCTACCAATGGCAGCCAGGTGGTGATCGGCGGTAGTTTGGTGACCTACAATTCCTCAGTCCACCCGCTTGGGGATGGCGTTTATCGCAACGGCTTCGAAAACATCGGCCACCAGGCGACCTCCAAAAACATCATGGTTATTGGCGCGGCCAACGACGCGGTGACCAGCGGCTTGCGTGATCCGGCCAAGAGCACTCTCACCGGATTTTCCTCGCGAGGTCCCACCGACGACGGACGAATCAAGCCCGATCTCGTCGCCAACGGGGACCGCCTTACCTCCACGGAGAGTAGTGGCGACACGATCTACAGCAGCAAATCAGGCACCAGCATGTCTTCCCCCAGCGCCGCCGGGTCCGCCGCCCTGTTGGTCCAGCTGTATCGCAATCTCTTCCCCGGTGGTGACATGCGCGCCAGCACGCTCAAGGGCCTCATCCTCCACACCGCCACCGACATCGGAAACCCCGGCCCGGACTACCATTACGGCTGGGGCCTGATGGACACCAAGAAAGCCGCCGATCTCATCATCGATCATCATGCGAATCCCGAGAAAAACCGCATGCTCGAAGAGCAGCTTTCAACTGCCGTTTCATCTCAAACCTACACATTCACTTGGGATGGCAGTTCGCCGATCCGCGCCACGCTCTGCTGGACGGATCCGGCCGCTTCATCGACCACCGCGCACGACTCGCGTGACTCACGTCTCGTCAACGACCTCGACCTCAAAATCATCGCGCCCAATGGCACCCAGCATTACCCCTTTGTCATGCCCTTCGTCGGTACCTGGACGGTGGCCTCCATGAGCGCCCATGCCACCACCGGCATCAACAGCACCGACAATGTCGAACAGGTGCTCATCGCAAACCCGGGACTAACCGGCACCTGGCAGGTCGTTATCGACCACAAAGGCAATCTCACCAACAACCAGCAATCCTACAGTCTCGTGACCAGCGGCCTGTCTGCCGCCCCGCTATCCATGGAAGTCGCCCGCGGCGGATCACCCATCGGCGTGGGGGCTGCGGACGGCGTCAGCGGAACCGCCGTCGGATCGGGCACCGAGCTCAGCTACACCATCTCCAACGTCGGTGGCGGCCAGCTCGAACTGACCACGCCGGTCGCCATCAGCAACCCGCAGAACTGCTCGGTCACCGTCAATACCCAGCCTGCTTCCCCAATCAATGGCGGCGACTCGACCAACCTCGTCGCCACCGTCACCCCGGCTGCGGGCGGGACTTGGAGCTTCAACATTTCCATCGCCAACAACGATCCGGAAAAGGATCCCTACCACTGGTTCGTCACCGGCATCGCCGGATCGTCCGCGACCGTCTCATTCACCCCCGTCGCCGATACCTACATCGACAGCCTGAATGCGGGGTCCAATTATGGATCTGCGAACGACATTCGCCTGAATAACCAGACCGGCGGCAGTCCAAACAGCCGCCTTTATATGCGTGGCCTGGTGCGCTTCGACCTCTCATCGATCCCGACCGGAACCACCATCGAGTCGGCCACCCTCGACTTCGTCCAGGACAATACCGTCGCCGGTTCGATCGACATCTATGAGGCGACCGGAGCGTGGACGGAAGGCGGTGCCACCTGGAATGACAGTAATAACATCTTCGGTAGCACTATCTACGGGATCGCAGATTTGCCCGGAACCGTAGGGGGGGCTGTGCCAGGCATCAGCCTGAACGCGAGCGGTCTGTCCAAAGTTCAAAGCTGGGTGAACACTCCATCCGGCAACCATGGGTTCGGTGTGACCGCCACAGACAGCGGAAACAGCCAAAACTGGATGTCGCTCCGCTCCCGCGAGCACCCAACCTCCGCCCACCACCCCAGACTCACCGTGACTTACGGCGGTGGCGGCACGGTGGACGCCCCCTTGATGATCGTCTCGGGAAATGACGGCGTCATCTCCAACGGCGGATCGGATCCCATCCCGGTCACCCAAGCGACAGTCGGGACTCAGCTCACCTACACGATCCAGAACCTGGGCAATGCCAACCTCAGCCTGACGACCCCGGTGACGGCCACCGCAGTTTCCAATTGCTCGATCACCGTCAACACCCAGCCAACCGGCACAGTCGCGGCTTCCGCCAGCACGGACTTGGTGCTCACCGTCACCCCATCCAGCGCGGGTGCCTGGTCCGCCAGCGTCTCGATCGCCAACAACGATGCGGATAAAAACCCCTACACTTGGACCATCAGCGGCTCCGCCTTCGGCAGCCACACGCTTACCTACGACGGCAACAACAGCGACAGCGGCTCCGCCCCGGTCGATGCAAACAATCCGTATTTCGAAGGCTCCACCGTCACCGTCCTTGATAACACCGGTAACCTGATCAAGGCCGGATTCAGCTTTGCCGGATGGAACACCGCCGCCAATGGCTCGGGCATGACCTACGCGCCCGGTGCCACGTTTTCCATGCCTGGGGCGAATGTGACGCTTTACGCCGTCTGGAACGCCATGCCGGTGGTGAACGCCGGGCCGGACCAGAATATCTTCCTGACTGCCAGCACATGGACACCGCTCACCCTGAACCCCGGGCTGTGGCTCGACGCGGCGGATTCGGAGACCATCACTTTGAATGGCGCCACCATCTCCGAATGGGCCGACAAAAGCGGATTCAACCGCCATGCCACCCAGAGCGATGCCGCATCCCAACCCACTTACTCCGCCACCGGACTCAATGCCAAAGGCGTCGTGAATTTCGACGGCGGCAACGACCTCTTTGAAATTGACCTCGATTTCCTCGCCGGAGTCTCCCACTCGGCCTTCATCGTCACCAACCCCACGGTTTTCAGCAACATCTACGGAGCGGCAAATGGCAACCAAGCAGCCAACAGCCTGCACGTCGGATTCAACGGCGGCAACTACCGCATGAACTTCTGGGCCAACGACTTCGGCCCGGTGCGCAGCGCCAATTTCGTCGCCGGCCAGGCCAACCTCGTCAACTACATCTGGACCACGGGGGTCGGCAAACAGATCCTCGCCAATGGCAAATCGGAAGGGACCAACACCAATGCCGGAGTGATCGGCGCCATGTCCGGCGGCGGCCGCATCGGTCGCACCACCGGGCATCCGTTCTTCGGCGGCGACATCGCCGAAATCATCATCATCCACGGTGCCGTCACCACGGAAGTCCGGCAGGAAATCGAGGGCTACCTCGCCCACAAATGGGGGCTTGCCGCGAACCTGCCCAACGATCATCCCTACAAGGCATCCCCACCGGATGGAGCCGCGGCGACCACCACGCTTGCCGGTTCCGCCAGCGATCCCGAAGAGGATCCCTTGGTCACGCAGTGGACGCTCGAGGACGGTCCGGCGGCGGCAACCTTTGACGATGTTTCCGCCACGAATTCAAACGTCACCTTCATGCAGGAGGGCGTCTACACCCTTCGTCTGACGGCCAATGACGGCAGTGGCAGCGCGTTCGATGATGTCATCATCACGGTCGGCCCCGCGCCCGTGGAGTGGACCCTCACCTACAATGGAAATGAATACACCGGCGGCACGGCCCTGGTGGATCCGCAAAGCCCATATCAGGATGGTGCCACCGTCACCGTGCTCGGGGCGGGGGACCTGGTGAAAACCGGCCACACCTTCGCAGGCTGGAACACCAGCGCCAATGGCAATGGCACCCCCTATGCGGCAGGTGCCACCTTCACCATCAACGCCAACACCACGCTCCACGCCCAGTGGACGCCGAACACCTACACCGTCACCTTCGACCCGAACGGCGGCGGCACCCCCAGCCCGACGAGCAAGGAAGTCACCTTCGATGCCGCCTACGGCACCCTGGCCACGGTGAGTCGCCCCGGACACACGTTTGAAGGCTGGTTCACCGCCGCCTCCGGTGGTACCGAAATCACGGAAGCCACCGCCGTCACCATCGCCGAAAACCACACGCTCTACGCCCAGTGGACGCTCACTCCGGTCAGTGTGGTCACGAATGTCGATAATGTCCTCGTCCCCGAAGGCGTTACCGCCACTTTCCAGGTGAAACTCTCCGCTCAGCCTGCGGACAATGTCACCGTTACCGTCGCGCGCAGCTCCGGTGATGCCGACATTACCGTTCAATCCGGCGGCAGCTTGGATTTCACCACCGCCAACTGGGATACCTACCAAGCCGTCACTCTCGCCGCTGCGATCGACGCTGACACGGAAAACGGCACGGCCACCATCACCTGTACACCAAGCGATGCGGCCTACGACGCCGCGTCCATCACCGCCACCGAATTCGACAAGGACACCATCCTGACGGTGACGAACGGCGGCAATGGCGTGACCGTTCCCTCCGGCGCGGTCATCGTCGCAAAAGGAACCGCCACCGCCATCAGCGCCACCCCGGCCGTAGGCTATGACTTCGTCAACTGGACGGTCACCAACGGCGCCGCCACCCTCGCCGCCGCAAATGCACCCGCCACCACGGCGACCCTCAGCGAACCGGCCACCGTGCAGGCCAATTTCACGCCGAAGACCTACGTGGTCACCTACAACGGCAACGACAACACCGGTGGCACGGTTCCGGCGGACCAGGAGAAAACCCATGACGCCGATCTCGTTCTCGCCACCAACAGCGGGAGTCTAACCAAGACCGGATACACCTTCATCGGGTGGAACACAGCGCCCGACGGTTCCGGCACTGAATACGCCGTCGGTTCCACCTATGCGGCCAACGCTTCCATCACCCTCTACGCGCAGTGGATCACAGGCACCTACCTCACATGGGATGCGAACGGCGCGGCAGCCGGGCAGACCAATGGCGCGGGCGCTTGGGAAGGTGCGAACTTGTGGTGGAATGGCACGGGCAACCAGAACTGGGTCTCCGGTGCCAGTGCGACCTTCGGCGGCCCCAACACGGCGGGCGGTGCCGTGACCCTCGCGGCTCCCACCACAGTGGAGAACTTCACCTTCAATCCATTCACGGGCACCTACACTCTCGGCAGCGCCGGGCAGGCCATCACCCTCAACAGCGGGATCGACAAGCCAGCGGGCTCTGCGGCGGTTACCTTTGCCAGTCCCATCGCGCTCGGCGGCGATCAGACGTGGACCAACAACTCGAGCGGCGCCTTGCTGACAGGAAATGGAACCAACCTCATCACCAACAACGGTTACCAACTCACCATCGACGGCACCGGCACCACCAGTTTCGGCGTCATCAGCAATTCGGCTGCCACACTTTCGGGGGCGGGAGCCCTGGTAAAAAACGGCAGCGGCAGGCTGAATGTCGGAGGACTCAATTCCGACTTCACCGGCAGCGTCGCCATCAACGGCGGGGTGCTGCACGGACATAACAATGCGGGCGTCCTCGGCAACGGCAACCTGACGCTCAATGGCGGTGTTCTCTCATTCTATTGGGGTGTCACCTACACCCGCAGCTTGGGCACCGGGGTCGATCAGGTGCGCATTCCCGGTGGAGAAAGCGGCTTTGCGGGTGCGGGAACCACCGGCCCCACGGTCAATCTGGGCTCATCTGTGATCTGGGGTGCATCAGGCGAAGGTTCCGCCACGGGCTTCTTCAACCCGGGCAAGTTCGTCCTCGGCGACTCCGGCACGGGCAATGCTGGTGCCACCAACTTCGCCAGCGCGATCGATTTCAATGGTGCGACGCGCACGATCCTGGTGCCCAAGGGCCTGAGTTCGGGCGGCAATGTTTCCACGATCTCCGGCGCCATCACCAGCAGCACGGGTCCGGTAGGACTGATCAAGGAGGGTGAGGGCACCTTGGTCCTTTCCGCCGTCAATACCTACACCGGAGACACGACGATCAGCGGAGGCAACCTGCGGATCGGCAACAATACCGGCGGCACACTCAACGGCGGAAATTACTCCGGAAACATCAGCATCGCCAGCGGTGCCACCCTGCAAATCTGGAGCACCGCGGCCCAAACGCTCAGTGGCATCATCAGTGGCGCGGGCGGACTGGACAAGGCCTACAATGGCACCCTTACCTTGTCCGGCCCCAACACCTACACCGGCAGAACCACATTCCTGCCCCAGACCACCGCAGGCTTCACGGTGAACGTGTCCTCGTTCAACAGCGTCAATGGCGGAACACCCCTCATGGCCAGCAGCTCCCTGGGAGCGCCGACCACCGTGGCTGACGGCACCATCGACTTGGGCAGCGGCGGCAAGCGGGCAAACGTCACCCTCAACTACACCGGCCCCGGCGAGACGACCGACCGGGTGATCAATCTGGGATTCAACGACACTTCCTCGCAAACGATTTCCGCATCCGGCTCCGGCCTGTTGAAATTCACCAGCGCCATGACCTCCAATGCGGCGAGTCAAACCGGTCAACTCATCCTCTCCGGCACGGGTGGCGGTGAAATCACCCAGGCCCTGCCAGCTCTTCCGACGGGTGGCTTGACCAAATCAGGCACCGGCACCTGGACGTTGGGCGGCGATAATGCCTATACCGGTCCCACCACCATCAGCGCGGGCAAGTTGTTCATCCACGGCGACCAGAGCACGGCCACAGGGGATGTGAGCGTCGCCGCCAACGCCACCCTCGGCGGTAGCGGCACGATCGGTGGTAACACCACGATCGCGGCCAACGGCCGCCTTGAGTTCGACCTCGGCACTGCCGCCGCCAGCCATGACCCACTCGATCTCGCCAGCGGCCGCACCCTGACCTTCTCCGGCGCCTCGGTGCTCACCATCACATCCGGTGGCGGTGCCAATCCGGGCACCTACACCTTGGTCACCGCGCCCGGCGGCATTACCGGCAGCGCCCCTGCCACGTTGAACCTGCCTTCCGATTGGGCGGCCACCACGGAAATCAGCGGCAACAGCCTGGTTCTGAATGTCACCTCCACCGGCAGCGGCCCCGGGCCGGTAGATTCCTTCACCATCACCGGCGTCCCTGCACAAACCACCGTTGGCGCCGTCATCACCGGTATCACGATCACCGCGTTGGATGAATTCGACCAGACCGCCACTTCGTTCAGCGGCACCGTCGTCCTTGGCGGCACCGCCGGCATCACCGGTACCACGGCCAATTTCGTCGATGGCGTGCTGGAAAATGCAAGTATCGCGCCGGCCGTCACCGGCAGCGGTCTCACCTTCACCGTTGACGACGGCGAGGGGCACACCGGCAGCGTCACCTTTGACGTGCTTACCGTGTTCGAAAGCTGGGCGGCGGCCAACGACCTTGTCGGTTCCAATGCCGATCCCGCCGCCAACCCCGATGGCGACAGTCTCAACAATCTTCAGGAATTCGCCTTCGGCACCGACCCGTTGGTTTCATCATCCGGCCCGATCAGCTATGTGCCGGATGGAGATGTCACCAGCCCGGGCCTGCCGGAGGCGCTCAATCTCGCAACCGGCGAAGGTGTGGACTACCGCGCGGTGTTCGGTCGCCGCAGGGACTATCAGGCTGCCGGCTTGACCTACACGGTCCAGTTCAGCGCCGGCCTGGATGTCTGGGTGGACAGCTCCGATGCCCCCACCGTCCTCACCGGCGAGAACAACGAAAGCGACATCGAGGCGGTGAGCGTGCCGTATCCGCTTTTCGTTCCCGTGGAGGGCGGTTTCAAGAAACCCACCTTCTTCCGCGTCGGCGTATCCATGGATTGATCCGTTCCCGAACCACCGAATCGATTCCCATTTCCGAAACATGAAACATTCTCTCGTCACCGGCACCGCATCGCTGGTCATGATACTGTCCGGGACCGCCGGAACGATTTACAGCAACTTGTTGAACACGGAGATTCCGCTCGATTTCGACGGTGTGGACATATCCATCGGCAATGGCACGCTGAACCCCTTCTTCGGCGGCGTGGGCGTGGCCAACAACTCGGCACTGCAGCCGTTCCGCACCGGCACCGGCGGGCTGGACACCATTCTGAATTTTTCCGCCGGCTCGCTCATCGATGCCGGTTCGCTCCATCTGTCCACCGGACCTGGCGGGTCGCAGGGGCATCTGGGCAGCACCTTCACCGCCGGTCAGGAAGGCTACATCGGTTTCAATCTCGACGACGCCCACTTCGGTTGGGCGCGCGTGGTTTTCACCAACAACACCGGCGGCGCGGTGGTCAGGGACTGGGCTTATGCCACAGGCGGAACCGGTATCGTCGCGGGCGGCATCCGCCAAGTGGAGCAGGACATCCTGCTCTCGTCCTCCTTCACCCTGTCATCCGCGCTCGCCGACTCGGGAGTTGCCACCCATCTGGTGATGAACCACGGCGGAACGAATTCGCTCACCGCCGCCAACAGTCACAGCGGCAATACCGTGATCGCTTCCGGTATCCTCTCCATCGACGGCTCGGGCTCCATCAACAACAGCGCCGTGACGATCTCCGGCGGCACCTTTCGCTACAATTCGTCGGTCGCCTACGACGGCGCGCTCACCTTCACCGGCGGCACCATCGGCGGAACCAATCTGACCGGCACGCTCGGAGGATTGGTCATCGGTGAAAACCAAACCCTATCACCCGGCAGCAGCCCCGGCACCGCGGAGACCACTTCGCAGACATGGGCTGGCGGCGGCACCTACCGCTGGGAAATCAATGATGCCTCCGGCAGCGCTGGTGCCGATCCCGGTTGGGATCTTGTCGCCGGCACCGGGACGCTCAATATCAGCGCCGACGAAAATTCGCCCTTCACCATCGCCGTCACCTCGCTGGGACTCAACAACGTGGAGGGCGACGCCGTCGCGTTCGATCAGGCGGCAAGTTACAACTGGCTCATCGCGGACTTCGATGCCGTCGTCAGTTTCGCCTCCTCCGCGTTCGCCATCGATACCAGCGGCTTCAGCAATCCGTTCGACGGCAGTTTCGCCATCGCCTCCGGCGAGGCGGTTTTCGGCGGCGATTCCTCGCAGATTTACCTGACCTACACGCCCGTTCCCGAGCCCCGTGCCCTGCTGCTGGCCGGTCTGGGAGCGCTGCTTCTGCTGCATCGCGGCAGGCGTGCGGATCAATGATTCTCCGGACGGGCCGCTTCGTCCTCTTCAAGCAGGATGCCCATCCGCCGCGCCCGCTCGCGCCACAGGCCGCGGGCGTGCTCCTGCAAGTCGGGCACCTTGTCTTTTTCGTCGAGAATCTCGAAACCGAAGATCGTCTCGATGATGTCCTCGAAGGTCACCAGTCCGACGATGGTGCCGAATTCATCGGCGACAAGCATGATCTGGTGGCGTTCCGAGATGAAACGCTGGAACAACTGGTCCACGGGTATGTGGTCCGGCGTCACGGCGATCGGGCGCGTCACATCGGCGAGCGTGCTGATCCTGCCGGTGTCCTTGAGATGGGCGATGAGCGCTTCGCCGCGGATCACGAAACCCGCGAAATCGTCCTGGCTCTTGCTGTAAACCGGAATGCGGGTGAAGGGTTTTTCGCTGACGATTTCCACAAATGTGGCGAGCGGAGTGGTCTCGGGCAGCGAGTAAATGACCGGCTTGGGTGTCATGATGTCCCACACCTTCATCGAGTGGAGTTGGATCAGGTTCTGGACGAACTGGCTTTCGCGCGGCACCAGCGATCCCGATTCCTCGCCGAGCCGGGCCATCGCCAGCAACTCCTCGCGGTGGGCGAGATGTTCCGCCTGGATCTTTGGCGTGAACAACCGGGTGATTTGCCGCGATGCCCACACCACCGGGCCGAGCATTACCACCATGAGGTTGAGAACGAACGAGGCGGGTCCGGCCAGCGGCGTGGCGTAGCGCGCACCGAGCGTCTTCGGGATGATCTCGGTGAAAACCAGAATGGCCAGCGTGAGCAGGGCGGCGAACAGTGCCTCGCCGACATTGCCGAAAACCCGCACGTATTGCGCGCCGGCTCCCGCGGCGCCCATGGTGTGGGCGATGGTGTTGAGCGTGAGGATGGCGGAGAGCGGCCGGTCGATGTCCTGCTTGAGCGCTTCCATGCGCAAGGCCCACTTTTTGCCTTTCTGCTTCGCGTTGGCGACGGTGACCGGAGTCAGCGTGAGCAGGGTGGCTTCGAGAATGGAACACAGGAACGAGACGACAATCGCCAGGGAAATGTAAAAGATCAGCAGGGTCATCGTGGGGTCATGCGGTCTCGGGAACGCGCCGCACACTAGGGGAAGTGTGCGGCGAATCAAGATGGATCGTTTCCCTGTGGCGGAACATTCCGCCGGCCGGTGAAGAAGCCCGGCATTGACGCGCGCCCGTCGCGCGGCTGAGATGCCGCGCCCGCCCTCCGGCGGATGTCACATGGATTATTCAGCGAAAATCGCCCGCAACGTCGCCGCCATCCCTCGCTCCGGGATCCGCGACTTCTTCGAACTTGTGCAGGGCCGCGACGACGTGATCTCGCTCGGCGTCGGCGAGCCCGACTTCGTCACGCCATGGAACATCCGCGAGGCCGCCATCTACTCACTCGAAAAAGGCCACACCACCTACACCTCGAATCTCGGACTGCTCTCGCTGCGCAAATCGATCTCCCGCTACGTGGAGGGTTTCTTCGGCATTCCCTACGACCCCGCGGGCGAGGTGCTCGTCACCGTGGGGGTCTCCGAGGCGATCGACATCGCCCTGCGCGCGCTGCTCAATCCGGGCGACGAGGTGATCTATCACGAACCGTGTTATGTGTCCTATTCGCCGAGCATCCTGCTGGCCCACGCGGTGCCGGTGCCTGTGGTCACCACCAGGGAGCACGGCTTTTCGCTGAAACCGGAAGCCGTCGCCGCCGCCATCACGCCCAAGACGCGCGTGATCATGCTCAACTTCCCCACCAATCCGACCGGTGCCTGCGCCACCCGCGGGGATCTGGAAGGCATCGCGAAACTCGCCGTCGAGCACGACCTCATCGTCATGACCGATGAAATCTACAGCGAACTGCGTTATGACGACGACGCGCATGTTTCCATCGCCGCGCTGCCCGGCATGCGCGAGCGCACCATCCTGCTGCACGGGTTTTCCAAGGCCTTTGCCATGACCGGTTTCCGCCTCGGTTACGCCTGCGCGCCGCAGCCGGTGATCGAGGCGATGATGAAAATCCATCAATATGCGATGCTGTGCGCGCCGATCATGAGCCAGAACGCCGCCATCGAGGCTCTCGAAAACGGGCGGCCCGCGATGCTGGAAATGCGCGCGAGTTATCATCAGCGCCGCGATTACCTGGTGCGCCGGCTCAACGAGATCGGTCTCGACTGCCACACGCCGGGTGGCGCGTTTTATGTGTTCCCGGACATCCGTTCCACGGGACTTTCCAGCAAGGACTTCGCCACACGCCTGCTGGAGGAGGAAAACGTCGCCTGCGTGCCGGGTGGTGCCTTCGGCGCTTCCGGTGAGGGTTTTCTGCGCTGTTGCTACGCCACCGCCTTTGATGACATCCGCACCGCCACCGAGCGTATCGGGCGTTTCGTCGGCAGACTCCGGAAACCATGAGCGAACGTGTATCGGCCACCGACCCGGCGCGGTTGACTCGGGCGCACGTCGTCCCCTTCGCCGTCTTCATGGCGTTCATGCTGGTGCTGCCGCTGGTGGACGCGCTCATCGGCTGGGACCATCCGCAGGCTCCGTGGTGGCGGCAGGATGTGGCGCATTTCATCTATCCGCTACAGACGCTCGTCACGCTGGCGCTGCTTTTCCATTACCGACGGAGTTATGCTTTCGATTGGTCGTGGAGATGGTCGCTGGTCGCCATCCCGGCCGGGGTGCTCGGCATCTTCTTCTGGCTGCTGCCCACGATGGCTTATGACTTTTACGGATTGATCGGAAAAACCACCGGCATCCTGTCATGGCTCGGCGTGGACGCCCGCGCCGACGGTTTCGATCCCTCGCTGTTCGAGAATCCCGTTGCGTGGTGGACTGTCGTGCTGCTGCGCTTCCTGCGGGCCGTGGTGGTCGTCGCCTTCGTCGAGGAAATCTTCTGGCGCGGATTCATGATGCGTTTCGTCCACGATTGGGAAGGGGACTATTGGCGCCAGCCCTTCGGCCGCGCCTCGTGGAAATCCTATCTGATCGTCACCGGCCTCTTCATGGCCGCCCACGCGCCGGTGGATTACGCGGGCGCGTTCGTTTACGGCAGCCTCACCTGGCTGCTCTGCGTGTGGAGCAGGAACCTCGGGGCCTGCGTCGTCATGCACGCGGTGGCGAACCTGCTGATGGGACTTTATATCATGCAGACCGGGAAATACGGATTGTGGTGAACTTGAGAGGCCAGAAGCCAGAAGCCAGAAACCAGATTGAGAAATGCGCATGATTGGAGCACCGCTCTTCGCATGCTCTCTGCTCTGGATTCTGGATTCTGGTCTCTCAATCTCACGCCGCCGGGTCGCGGCGGGTGGCCTGCACCACGTTGAGCGCGTGGTTGGCGACGGCTTCGAAGTGGTTGTTCATGTCGATGAAGATCATCTCGGTCTGCACCACCGCCCCCTGTTGCATGCGCAGGGCGGCCGCCTTGTTGTTGCGCTTGCGCAGCGCGTCCACGCGATCCTCGATGATCTGCGCCTTTTCGATCACCTCGCCGTTCACGTTGCCCAGCGAGTTGCACGCCACGTCGAGCAAGGCGCGAACCTGCATGGTGATCGCCGTCAGGTCCTTGTGCTGGATGTCGGTGAAATCGCGGCTCTTGCGGTATTTCCGCTCGATCACTTTCACCAGCCGGTAGATCCGGTCGGTGGCTTCCTCGAACTCGGCGACCGCGCGCAACATGGCCGTGATGCGCGTGGCATTGCCCGCCCCGATCTCGTGCGTCGAGCACTGGATCAGGTAAGCCGTGATGTCGTGGAGCATTTCGTCGCAGGTGTCCTCCATGCCTTTCAACGCGGAGACCCGCTGTGAGAGGTCCTCGTCCGGCCGTCCGAGCACGTCCACCATGCCGTCGAACATCTCGGAGGTGAGCCGGGCCATCTTGCGGATGGATGCCTCCGCCTCCGCGAGACTCAGCTCGCCGATATCCACGAAAGTACTGCCCATGTATTGCAACTTGCCGGTTTCCACCGCTTCCTCGCGGTCCTTCACCCACCAGGTCACCAGTTTCCCGATCTGCGGCACGAACCACACCAGCACGCAGATGTTGGCAAGGTTGAACGTGGTGTGGAATATCGCGGTGGCGAAGGCGACTTCGGATTTCGCCATGCCATCGCTGGCACTGCGCAGCGCCTCAGGCAGATGGTTGGCCACAGTCCAGACCAGCGCGGTGAAGGGATAAAACGCCACCAGGCACCACAGCACGCCGAGCACATTGAAGGAAAAGTGCGCCCGCGCCGCGCGTTTGGCGTGCGTGTTGGCACCCAGCGAGGCCAGCCATGCCGTCACCGTGGTGCCGATGTTCTCGCCCAGCACGATCGCCGCCGAGTTGCGCATCACGCCGAGCGGATCGGCATCGATGTCACCGAGCCAGCCGTTGAGCGCGCAGGTGATCGTGATCGCCATCGCCGCCGAGGACGATTGCACCATCAGGGTCAGCACCAGTCCCGCAAACAGGAACATCACGATCGTGGCGAAACCATGGCCGTTGATGGTTTCCACGATCGATTGCACCATCGCCGCCGTTTCCGGCTGTTCGGCGATCATCGTGCGGAGGTCCGGCACCGAGTCCTTGAGCAGTCCCAGTCCGAAAAACACCAATCCGAAGCCGATCAGCATCTCGCCCCAGTTCCGACCCCGCTCCCTGCCAACGAAAAAAAGCGGCAAGCCCAGGCCGATCAACGGCAGCGCCACCACCGACACGTCGAATTTTCCGATCAACGCCACGATCCACGCCGTCGTCGTGGTCCCGAGGTTCGCGCCCATGATCACCCCGATGGACTGGATCAGCGTGAGCAGCCCGGCATTGACGAACGAAACCACCAGCACCGTCGTCGCCGAAGACGATTGCACCAGTGTGGTGGTGAAAAATCCCGTCACCACGCCGCTCAAGCGGTTGCCGGTCATGCCCGATAGCGCCGCGCGCATCCGGTTGCCCGCCGCCTTCTGCACCCCCTCGGACATCACCTTCATGCCGAACAGAAAGACCCCCAGCGAGCCGAGAATCTGCAGCAGTGTCCCGAGCACCGACCAAATCGAAAGCGTCGCAATGAACATCTGTGACGAAATCGCCACATTTCCCCGTGTGCCCGCCAGTCAAAAATCCTCCGATCCGGCGCACGATTTGATTTTTCAGCGGCAGTTCGTTAGAACTGGAAGCGCACGAAACCCGAGATGCTTTGCGCCGGGTCCGCATCGCTCGGGAAATCGGCGCGCAGGTTGAGGCCCAGCCGCACGCGTTCCTCCGGTGCCCAAGTCACCCCGGTGCCGAGGAACCACGTATCCGAATCGAGGCCGGGAGCAGTAACGGAGAACGGTTGCTGGCCATCGGTGAAGTTCGCATCGACGCGGCGCGTCGGCGTGTCGAGGGCAATCGTGCCGCCGACCAGGAAGATGGCGCTGAACGGTCCCTCGGGGTCGTATTCCGCGGCCACCTGCAAGTCGATGAAGCTGGCGTTGTGGTCTTCGGAGCCGACACGCAGTGCCGGCGTTGCGCCCGGGGCGGCGGCGCTTTCGCGGATCGATTCGCGATCGCTCCAGATCGAATAAAGCGCGAGAGTCGGCGAGATTGTGATCTGCTCGTTTCTCCATGCGACCCAGGAGACATCGAGGTAGGCGAGCAGCGAATTGCCGGAGATGTCATCGAAATCGAGATCGGCGGGTGCCCATGCGCCGCCGGGGCCGGTGATCACGCCGCCGCGCGTGCCTTGGAAATCGAACGACCCGTAGGACAGGCCGGCTCCGATGGTTGCACCGCTCGGCGGATGAACGAGCGCGGAACCGGAAAGTCCGAGCACCCACCCCGAGGCGTCGCCATCGATGAGCTGGCCGTCGAGTGTGCCTTGGTTCATGGCGAAGTAGCCGCCGAGTTCCACCCGTTCATCGACGCGGGCCATGCCGCCGAGTCCAAACGTGGTGCCCTGGACATTGTAATCGGCCTGATTCGGCGAGCCGTCGGTGCCGGCGAGGAAGAAATCGACCAAGCTGAAGAAATCGCCCGAGTTGCCTGCGCTGGTGCCTGCGATCGGCTCCTTCGAGCTGGGGATCGCGCGTTTCGCGCTTCCGGTTTCCGCTGCCGGTTCGGTTGCGGCCCTGCGGCCGGCGAGTGAGCTGCGCACGGCCCGCGCGAGCGAGAGAGTGGCACGGCTCGAATAGTCGATGATCCCGGCGTAGGGCTCCGGCGAGAGCCGGTTCACCACCGCGGCATTCAGGCCGCCAGCCGACAAACTCGCCGTGAGAGCGTTGAGCATGGCCGGATTGTTGCCATCCGCGAGACCGCCGAGCACCGTGTAGCTGCCGTCCGGATTGCGGGTGATGTTGGTGATTCCAGGATCGATCACATCGTCGTAAAGCGAGACCATCACCGCGCTTTGATTCTCGGTGCCGCCCCACAGGCCGCCGCCCGCGTTCGGATCGCCGAGCGCCATCACCGATCCGTCGGCCGGATTGAACCACAGCGCGTTGGTGGCATCCGCCTGCAAGCTGGAGAAGTTGCCGAGATATTGCGAAGCATCGACCACCTGGATCGGAGAAAATGTCGGCAGTTCGCCGAGTTGCCGGAGATGAAGCTGACCGCCGAATGTCGCTTTGCCGCCGACCACGAACAGATCGCTGACGCCGCCGTCGAGATCGAGATGCAGCGTGCTGCCGGGGAGGTTGGTGAAATCATCCGTCACCGACAGGATGCCCACGCTGCCGATGCCGCCGGGTGCCACTTGAGTTTCATTCAGCAGGCTGCCGCTCCAAATCCCCGCGCCCGCGCCGGAAGTGGTCAAGAGCCCGTAGTCGATCGTTCCACCGGCCAGCAAGGTCGCGCCGCCTGCGATGTCGAGCGTGCCGGCGTTGAGGATGCCGCTGTGGTTCAACGTGCCGCTGACTATTCTGGCGGTGTCCGCCGTGGCCGTGCCGCTCAGGTTGACCAAGCCATTGGTTGTTAGATTGTCGGTATCGAGCAGGCCCGCCAGCAATGACCCGCCATTGAGTGCCGCGGAGGTCGCGAACAAGGTGCCCGGGCTGTTGGCGAGCGTGCCGCCGTTGGAGATATAATCGCGCACCGATGCATCCGAGCGAAGATCGAGCGTGCCGGCATTGGTTAGGAAAATGGTATGGGTGAACCCTCCGCCCTGATTGAGCAGTGTCGCGCCATTGGCGATGTTGGTGTTCGTCAGCCCGAGGGTTCCGGTGAGGGTGAGCGTGCCGCTGGCGATGTTGGCGGTATTGCCGATGATGCCGCCCTCGACGCGCACGTTGCCGTTTGTGACGAGTTGGTCTGTCGCCGCCGAGCCGCGGGTTGTCGATCCGTCATTGAGCGACATCCGGGTGGTGGTGAGCGTGCCGCCTTGCACGTCCAGCAAGCCGCCGTTGGATGTATAACTCGCGATCTGATCCGAACTCTCCAGAACAAGCGATCCCGCGTTCGTGACCGCCGCGTCGAAGCGCAAGCCGCCGTTGCGATTCCGCAGGGTGGCGCCACCGGCGATCTCCACGTCGTCGGTGCCGAGACTGCCGACAAGATCCAGCACGCCGCTGGCGACAACGGTGCGATCGCTCAAGGCGCTGTTTTCGATCCGCACGGCTCCGTTGGTGGTGATCAGGTCGGCGCTGAACGGGCCACCCTTGGTGATGGATCCGTCGTTGAGCAAGACCGTCTGGGTGATCATCCGGCCGTTGCGGATGTCGAGCAAGCCGCCGTTGGAGATATAGGTTTTGAAAACCGCGCTTTCCTCGATGATGAGGTTGCCTTCGTTGGTGACGACAGTGACCGCGGAAGACGGACTGCCGGGTCCGACGATTCCATCCTGGATGAATGTCGCGCCGTTGGCGATGTTGAGGTTCAGTGTGCTGAGAGTGCCCGTCAATGTGAGGGTGCCGGTTTGCACGCGGGCCGTGTCGGTGGCGGTCACGATGCCACTCATCGTGACCGCTCCGTTGCTCGTGAGGTCTCCGGTGTTGAGGCGTCCGGCGACCGACGAACCGTCGTTGAGTTCGGCGGTTGTGGTGAAAAGCGTGCCTGTTCCGTTGGCGAGCGTGCCGCCAATCGAGGAGTAACTTTCGATGGTGTCGTCGGCGTTCAGTGTGAGCGTCCCGCGGTTGGTGACGAGTGACGCGGAGCTGAGACCGCCGCTCTGATTGAGGAGCGTGCCAGTGGATTCGATCGTAATGGTGACGCCCGCGGGCAACTTGGCAATGATCTCGCCAGTCAGCGTGAGCGTGCCGTTGGAGATCCCATTGCGCGCCGAACTAACGCTGCCACTGAGTAGGTTGTTTCCATCGCTTTCAAACACGATGGTGTCGATTTTGCCGGCAACGGTCGAGCCGTTGTTGATATTCGCGAATCTGGTGAAAAGCGTGCCGGCGCCGTTGGCGAGCGTGCCACCATTGGAGGTGTAACTGTTCACAGTGTCGTCGGTGTCCAGTGTAAGTGATCCGGCATTGATCATATCGACACTGTCCGCGAGACCTCCGTTACGGTTGAGAAGCGATGCGCCGGAGGAGATGCTGAGACTGGTGTTGGTGACGTTTGGAAGAGAGCCCGCGAGATCAAGCGTGCCGCCTGCGATCACGGTGGGGCCGGAAATGGAATTCGCGGCGGGCAACAGCAAAGTGCCGGTGCCGGTTTTCAACAAGCCATCGGTGCCGGCAAGCTGTGCATCGACTGTTAGCACGCCGCTGCCGACATTGATGAATGGCGTGTTGCCCAAGGTGTTGTCCGTGAGAACGATCGTGCCGGCCTCGATCCGGTAATTCGCCTCTTGCTGCGAAATGCCATGGGTTTGCACCGTGTCGAACACCGTGACGGTTCCGCCGACCGCATCCTGGAACACCGCGACATCGTCAGGCCCGTCCAGCCAGAACGTGTTGGTGCCGGCAGGCGCGCCCGGCGTGATGTTCCAGTTCTTGTCGCCGGGCGTGTTGCCCCAGATGCCGTCGCCGCCAACCCCGCCGGCATTCCAGAATATGTCCTGCGCATGAAGCCCCAGACCGCTCGTGGCGATTATTACAGATGTCCATGTGATCAAGGAATTAAAACAAAGGGGGGTGCGTGTTTTCATAAATGAAAGGACGGTTGTCGCGCCAATAAAACGATCTAAGCGATGCAATCGATCTCCTGCTAGAGCGTCAATCCCAAATCCTGAAATGCCTCCCGTGTTTTTCGCTTGTGGGGTAGTGTGATGTCGGGCTGAATGAAGCTCATTGACCAATTTGCCATGAGATTCTGGATGCCCTCCAATCCGAATTCGCATTGCTTGCGATTCGCCTTCATTGCCAATCCGGTCCTTGCCTTGCTGATGGCCATCTTCGCGCCTATCGCCTCGGCCAGTCCGGTGACGATCCAGGACGCGTCATTTGACACCCGCAGCCTTTCCGTGGGTGGCCCGAGCACCATGCTCACTCCATGGTTGGAAACCGGCGGCACGGGCAATGGGAATGGCTGGATCGATCGGATCAGCGGATTCGCGGCCGACGGCCAGAATCATCTGGCCATGAATCTCAACCACAACGTGTGGCAGGACCTCGGGGTGACCTATCAGTCCAACACCCGCTACACGCTCACGGTCGCCTGCGGCAACCGCAGCGGCTTCACCCAGGCCGCCAACCAGAGCCGCTACATGCTGGCCGCCAGTGACGGCACGATCTTCGCCACGGGCAGTTTCAACGCCTCGACGGTGTCGGTCGGCAATTTCACGGACGCCCCCGCACTGGTGTTCGAGACCGGACCCCGGTCGTCGGCCATTGGCAAAACCATCCGCATCCTGCTGCAAGCCGGCGGCTCCGGCCGCTCGCACTTCGACCGCGTCCGGCTCACGGCGGTTTCATTGTTGCCTCCACAGGCCACCACGCTTGCAGCCACCGAGGTCACCGACATCAGTGCCACCCTCAACGGCACGGTGAACGCAGGAGGTCCCGTGACATCGGTCGTGTTCGAATACGGGCCGACGACGAGCTATGGCAACACTCTCACCGCCGTGCCTTCGCCGCTCACCGGCAGCACGCCCACAGCGGTTGCCGCCACGCTGGAGGGATTGCCTCCGGGAACCACCTATCACTACCGCGTGGTGGCCACCAACGAGGCGGGCACGGTTCAGGGCGCGGATCTGACATTCACGACCGAAATCCCGGCGTATCTGTCCGGTTTGACGCCGAGTGAGGGGAACCTCACGCCCTCGTTTGACAGCAACGTGACAAGCTATGCGGTTCAGGTGCCAGCTGCGGCCAGCGCCATCAGCCTCACTCCGGAAACACAAGACACAGGCGCGACCATCCGCGTGCAGGGTGTCGAGGTGGCTTCCGGCACCGCAAGCGGCCCCATCCCGCTGCCCCCCGGCAACACCGTCATCACCGTCGGCATTTCCGCGGCCGGTTCTTCGTTTTCGAAAAACTACCGGGTCACCGTGATCCGTCCGCCGACTTCCTACACGTTCACTTCTCCCAACGCGTCGGCGATCGAGGCCGCCGCGTTCGATGCCACGGGCTTGACTCTCGATTTGTCCCTCGGTTTCGCGCCTGACACAGGTGCGGAACTTCTTGTCGTGAACCAAACCGGCCAGGATTCCATCAAGGGTGGATTCGCCAATCTGGAGCAAGGGCAGATGCTGGACCTTACGCACAACGGCATTTCCTACCCGTTAGAGGTGAATTACTTCGGCGGCGACGGCAATGACCTGGTGCTGGACTGGGCGAATACCCGTCTGCTCGCCTGGGGAGATAGCAGTAATGGCCAGCTGGGGATCGATACGACGCAGGACAGTTTGTCTGCTGTGGCAGTGCCGGACACTGGGGTATTGGCCGGCAAACGGATTGTCGCGGTGGCGGCGGGTGGCAGACACAGCCTGGCTCTTTGCAGCGATGGCACGCTCGCAGCGTGGGGAGATAATGGCGAAGGGCAGTTGGGCAACAACTCGACGATCGATAGCGCCCGGCCGGTGTTGGTGGATACCTCCGGAGCGCTCGCCGGCAAGCGGGTCGTCGCGATCGCTGCTGGAAACAGTCACAATCTGGTCCTGTGCTCGGATGGCTCCGTGGTTGCTTGGGGGCTCAATTCCTCTAGTCAGTTGGGGCTTGGCCACTCCAATTATTGGAGTCTCGTGCCGGCGGCCGTAGTTCAAACAGGTGTGCTCTCGGGCAGGAAAGTGATCTCGATTGCTGTCGGTGCCAGTCACAGTCTAGCCCTATGCTCGGACGGCACGCTCGCGGCATGGGGCAATAATTTGAATGGCCGGCTCGGCGATGGCACCGACAACAGCCGCAATTCACCGGTGGCCGTCATTCAAAACGGCGTGTTGGCCGGCAAGACGGTGGTCGGCATAGCCGGCGGCAGCCGCCACAGTCTGGCGCTTTGCTCGGATGGCACATTGGCGGCATGGGGCGGTAATGGCTTCGGTCAGTTGGGAATCGGCAGCACCACGGACAGCCTGCAACCGGTTCTGGTCAACAACAGTGGCATTCTGGCCGGCAAAACAATCACACGGTTGGCTGCGGGATCGAACGCCAGCTACGCACTATGTTCGGACGGAACCCTTGCAAGCTGGGGACAAAACAACTCCGGCCAACTGGGCAACGGCAGCTCGACTCAGAGCACGGTGCCGGTCGCCGTCACCAAGACCGCGGCATTAACCGGCCGGACGATCGCCATGATCGGTGGGAGGATTTCGCACGCTTACGCATTCTGCTCCGATGGCAAAGTCGCCCTGTGGGGCTCGAACACCGACGGGCAGTTGGGCACCGGCGACACCATATCAAGCAATGTGCCGGTTCTGGCCGCTGCGGGCGACCTGCGACTTGGTGAACGCCTCACAGCAATTGGTTCCGGCACGAGTAACCATATGTTGGCGATCGCCGCAGCGCTGCCCGCACCGCTTCCCACGACTTTGGCTGCGGCAGACATCGGTGACCAAACCTCCACACTCGCTGCCAGCGTCAACGCCAATGGCAGCGCCACCGACGTGATCTTCGAATACGGCTTGACCGCCGAATACGGCAAAACAGTGGCTGCTTCCCCGGCACGGTTGACCGGTACGGGGGAGGTGCAGGTCGGGGCATCTCTGTCCGGCCTTCTGCCAGGAATGACCTATCATTACCGGGTGGTAGCAAGCAGCGCTGGCGGCACCCGCTTCGGCGGCAACCAGACCTTCACCACGTCCAGCGCGGCTGCTCTTTCCGCCCTGACGCCAAGTGTCGGTTCCTTGGCCCCGGATTTCCGCACTTCACGGGGCAATTATTATTTAACAGTTTCATCCTCGGTGGATTCGATTCGTTTGACTCCGGTGGTCGCCACGCCGGGTGCCACTGTGACGGTGGCAGGGGTGTCTTGCACATCCGGTGCCGCCAGTGCGCCGGTGCCGTTGGCGGACGGCAGCAACCCGGTGGCGGTGGTGGTGACCTCACCCGATGGCAATACCAGTTTCACCTACCAAGTCACCGTGGAGCGCATCCCGCAGGTCTTTGCTTTCGGGTCCGTGAATACGGTGGGTGCAAGGTCCGCTTCGTTCGATATCGATGGCATGAGCGCAAACCTGTCGCTCGGTTTCTCGCCACTTCCCGGCACCAACTTCACAATCCTCGACAATACCGGCGGTGGGTTGATCCGCGGGCGGTTCGCCAACATGGCCCATGGCGAAATGGTGATCCTTGAACACGGCGGCATCGCTTACCCGTTCGCGGCCAACTATTACGGGGGCACCGGCAATGACCTGACGCTGGAATGGGCGAACACCCGGCCAACGGCATGGGGTGGCAACCAGAGTGGTCAATTGGGATCAAACTCCGGATCCAGCACCACGATCCCGGTGGCGGTGGACAACTCGGGAGTGCTGGCTGGCAAGACCATCCTCTCCACCAAAGCCGGCGATGGGTTCAACGTGGCCTTGTGTGCGGATGGCTCTCTCGTGTCATGGGGTAAAAACTATTACTCCGGCCAGTTGGGCAACAACCGAACGACCAGCAGCCGAACTCCAGTGAACGTCTATACCGCTGGTGTGCTGGCGGGCAAGACAGTGGTCGCCGTTGCCACCGGATCCGAACACGCTTTGGTTCTCTGTTCCGACGGCACTCTCGCGACATGGGGCAATAACAGCTATCGTGCCTTGGGCAATGGCAGCACGGTGGATTTCAGTGCTGTGCCGGTGGCAGTCGACCAGAGCGGGGTTCTTGCCGGCAAGACCGTGGTGGCAATCGCCGCGGGTTTCGATCACAACCTGGTCTTGTGCTCGGATGGCACACTCGCCGCGTGGGGGCGGAATGACAAGGCACAGCTGGGCAACGGCGACTTCACACACAGCCCGGTCCCGGTGCTCGTCAAGCTTCCCGCATTTTTCGCAGACAAGACTGCCATACGTATTGTCGCGTCGGATCAATTCAATCTGGTGCTGTATTCCGATGGAACCCTGGCGGCCTGGGGGGAAAACAATTTCGGCCAACTCGGAATTGGTGCCACGGGCAATTACAGTCAGGTCGTTCAAACCGGCACCTTGGGAGTCCTGGCCGGCAAGACGGTCATCGATATGACCGCCGGCTACGGACATGTGCTGGCACTGTGCAGTGATGGCACTTTGGCGGCGTGGGGTGCCAATGGCGCCGGCCAATTGGGCAACAACAGCACCACACACAGCCCGGTTCCCGTCGCAGTGGACCGCAGTGGCGCCCTGGCGCGCAGGACGGTGAGGCATATCAGCTCACGTTCGGGGCACAACCTGGTTTACTGTTCGGATGGCACCCTGGCGGCGTGGGGTTGGAATTACTATGGCGGGCTGGGTAACGGTGTGGACAGCATGAACAGCGCCAGTCCGGACAGTTCCGTCCCGGTGCAGGTGAATGCCTCGATCCTCAAGACCGGCGAGCGCTTCGGCCGGGTGATTGCCGCAGGTGCCAACCACAGTTTCGCCGTGGTCGCTTCGCCTCCTTCGGCGGTGGCGCAAACGCTCTCCGCCACCGCCGTTCGTGACAATCTCGCCACCTTCAACGCCCGCGTTTATCCCAATGGGCTGCCCACCACCGTGAGTTTCGAATACGGACTCACGACCGAATACGGCTCCTCCATTGCGGCCACTCCCGCGTCGTTCAACGGCACCGGCTCCGCCGCGGCAAGCGCGACTCCGCAGGGCTTGCTGACGAACACGACCTATCACTACCGGGTGGTTGCCACCAATGCCAATGGCGCCTGGCGCGGCAATGACATGACATTCACCACCAGCGGGTTTTCCACACTGGTCGGGTTGACTGTGAATGCCGGGAAAATGCTGCCTGTTTTCACACCAGAGACCACCGGTTACTCGGTCAGCGTTCCCAATGCCACTGAAAGCATCACTCTCACTCCGGTGGCTACTTTTCCCGGTGGCTCGATCGCCGTGAATGGTGCTTCGGTTGTTTCCGGCGCGGCGAGCCCTCCGGTAGTGCTCGCCGAGGGCGACAACCTCATCAACGTCGTGGTCACCGCCGCCGATGGCGTCAACTCTCAGACCTACACGGTTACCGTCACCCGCATACCTCAGCGCCTGCGTTTCAGTTCGGCCACCAGCGTGCCGGTGAAGGTGTCCAGCCTGCAGGCCTCCGGCGGCACCATCGAATTCGATCTCGCATTCCAGCCGCAGGCCGGAACCAATCTAACAGCGATCAACCAGTCGGGCCTGGCGCCGATCGGGGGTGTCTTCGACAATCTCGCACACGGCCAAACCGTCGTGCTGCCATTCGGCGGCATCGGCTATCGATTCGTGGCCGACTACTTCGGCGGAGACGGCAATGACCTGGTCTTGCGGTGGGCGGATACGAGGCTGTTCGGATGGGGCAACAACTTCAGTAGCCAGATGGGATTCATCGACTCGCAAACCAGAGTGCTTATTCCCACGCCCGCGAATGATTCGGAACTCTTGTCCAACAGGGCGATCACCGCGTTGGCGGCCGGCGGGTCGCACACTCTGGTGTTGCGCTCGGATGGCATCGTGGTAGCGATCGGCTCGAATACCAGCGGGCAGCTTGGCAACCCTGATGCCGTCAATCCGAACGACTATAATGCCCGGACGGCAGTTCCTGTCGAAGTGAACCGTAAGGGCGTGCTGGCAGGCCGGACGGTGGTGGCGGTGGCAGCGGGTAATAGTCACTCGCTCGCCTTGTGTTCGGACGGCACATTGGCCGCATGGGGAGTCGGAACCAATGGCAGACTCGGTAACAACAGCACCACTCAAAGCAACGTGCCGGTGGAAGTGCATCGCGGTGGGGCGCTGGCCGGCCGTCGGGTCGTCGCGGTGGCTACCGGCGAGACACACAATCTCGCGCTGTGCCAGGATGGCTCCGTGGTGTCATGGGGAGCCAATGACAAGGGACAACTTGGTAATGGAACTACGATCGACGCGCTGCTCCCGGTGACGGTGGACATGAGCGGGGTGCTGGCCGGAAAGCGCGTCATCGGGATCGCCGGCGGCTCGTCGCACAGCCTGGTGTTGTGCGATGATGGCACGCTCGCCACCTGGGGAGAGAACAGATATGGTCAGCTCGGCAACGACGACACCCAGAATTCTGCCGTGCCGGTAGGGGTGATGCGCAACGGTGCGCTCGCTGGCAAGGCGGTCACCAAGGTATTGGCTGGCGACCGTCACAATCTGGTCCTCTGCGACGACGGAACGCTCGCCGCCTGGGGATACGGTAGTGCCGGTCAACTCGGCAACGGGATTTCAACATTCAACTATCAGAGCCAGGTGCCCGTGTCAGTGCTGCCCGCAGGTGCGCTCGCTGGTAAGCAAATCATCGCGGCAGCCGCAGGTGAGAGTTACAGTCTGGCGCTTTGTTCCGATCGCAGTGCGGCAGGATGGGGAATGGGATTCTATGGGGAATTGGGTGATGGATCTGCGAGTTATGCGAACTTCACGCCGGTCGCGGTCAGCCTGACGAACCTGTCATCGGGCGAGCGGTTGATGAATGTCGTGAGCAGTCCGTCTTCGAGTTATTCGCTCGCCGTCGTCGCTTCCCCGCCGTTACCCACAGTGGCGACACGGCCGGCGACCAGCGTGCGTGACAGAAGCGCCACCCTTAACGCCAGCGTCTATCCGAACAATATTACCGCGACGGTGAACTTCGAATACGGCCTGACACCCGCCTACGGAACCACTGTCGCGGCCAGTCCCGCGCAGCTTTCCGGAACCGGGGAGAAAGCGGCAACTTGCACGCTCACCGGTCTGCTTGCGGAAACCACCTATCATTACCGGGTGGTCGCCACCAGTGCCAAGGGTGTCTCCGTGGGGCAGGACATGACCTTCACCACCTCTGGGCTCGCCACACTGGACGATTTGTCGCTGGGCGGTGCCACCATCGCGCCGGCATTCGATCGCAACCGCACGCAATACGTCGCCACGGTGCCGTTTGCCACCACCGGCATCACGGTCATTCCGGTGGCCAATCCCGCCGTGGAACGCATTCTGGTGAACGAGACGGAAGTGGAGTCAGGCGTCCCGGGTGATGCCATCCCGCTGGCACCCGGCAACACCGTGATCACGATCGCAGTCGCATCCGGCGGCGGTAGCGACAGCATGATCTATCAGATCACCGTGACCCGGCTGCCGGAGGAATTCGTCTGGACCTCGCAGGATGCCGCGGCGGTCACCGGAAATGGTTTCATCGCGGCGGGGAATGCGCCCCGCCTGGTGCTCGGTCACGTCCCGCAGCCGGGCGGCGCACTGATGCTGGTGAACAACACGGGTGCGGACGGTGTCCATGGCGCTTTCGACAACCTCGCTCCCGGCCAAAAGGTGACACTTGAGTTCGACGAAGTCACATACCTATATCATGTCAATTATCACGGCGGCGACGGCAATGACCTCGTGCTTGAGTGGGCGAATACTTTATTGGTGGGCTGGGGAGCGAATGCTTGGGGCGAGCTGGGCAATGGTGGCACGCAACGCACTTATGTTCCGACACCGGTGGATTCCACAGGTGTTCTCGCCGACAAAGGCATCCGGATGATTGCACGCGGACAAGGGTTCTCCGTGGCGCTCTGCATGGATGGCACGCTTGCGGCCTGGGGAAGAAATGAGAAGGGCCAACTCGGAAACGGCACCACCGTGGCAAGCACCAAACCCGTCGAGGTAAGCATCGGCACCCTGCTCGATGGCAAAACCGTGCTCTCGATCCAGGCGACGGCGGAAACCTGTTATATTTTGTGTTCGGACCACACGATTTTGCGCTGGGGACTCAATGAAGCGACCGGTGTCAATGATCTCGAACCGGTGGTCATGCCGGCCGCGGGAGCGCTCGTCGGCAAACACGCGGTCGCAATCGCCGCCGGTAGTACCCACATGCTGGCGCTTTGTGCGGATGGCACGATGGTGGCTTGGGGTAACAACCAATACGGCAAACTCGGCGACGGCACCACGACCCACCGTAGCCTTCCGGTGGCTGTGAATACGACCGGAGTTCTGGCCGGCAAGAAGGTGGTGGCGATCGCCGCCGGAATCGAACACAGTCTCGCCTTGTGCCAAGACGGCACGTTGGCCGCATGGGGATATGGCTGGCAGGGACGCCTCGGCAACGGGAGCACTTCCAATGCTTCCTTGCCGGTCGCAGTGGATCGGACCGGTGTGCTTGCCGGCAGGGAAATCGTCGAAATTTCCGCCGGTGGTGATCATTCCCTGGTGCGCTGTGCCGACGGCACCCTCGCTGCCTGGGGCGGTGGCTCGTCCGGCCAACTCGGCAACGGCTCGACCACCAGCCAGCAGACACGTCCCGTACTGGTGAACCTTACCGGCGTGCTGGCCGGAATAACCATCACACAGTTGTCGGCGGGATCGGCATTCAGTCTCGCACTCTGCGAAGATGGATCTCTCGCCTCCTGGGGATCCAACCAGAACGGAGAACTGGGTGACAGCACCAGCATGAACCGCTCGATTCCCGGGTGGGTAGATCGCGGGTCGTCGGGAGCATGGTTCATGCCAGGCGTGAATGCCGCCGCATCCGGCACCACCCTCGCGCTGCTTGCCAAACCGCTTTCGCCTGAAGTGACGACCTTGGCCGCTGACACGGTGACCGACACCAGCGTCCGCTTGAATGCCACGGTGCGGGCGAATGGCACGCCGACACAAATCTGGTTCGAGTATGGAACCACCGATGTTTTCGGCCGCATGGTCGAGGCGAGTCCCTCATCGGTCAGCAGCGGAGGTTTGAAGACTGCCACGGCCGACATCCCGGGACTGCGGCCGGGCGCGATCTATCACTACCGGACCATCGTTGAGAACGGTGGAGGTCGGGTCATCGGCGAGACCATGACCTTCACCACCAGCACCTTTGCGACGCTCGCCAGTCTGTCGCCTGACGCCGGATTGCTGCTGCCCGCGTTCCAGCCGGACATTCTCGATTACACCGTGACCGTTCCGTCCTCCGTCGAAGCGATCCGTTTCACGGCCAGCACAGCCAATCCCGGGGCGTCGATTATGATCAATGGCAGCGCAGTCGCCGATGGCGAGGCCAGCGATCCGATCACGCTCACATCCGGCAACATCGTGATTGGCGTGGTGGTCGCCAGCAGCGATGGCGCATTTTCCAACACCTACACCATGACGATAACCCGGCTGCCCGGGGAGTTTGTCTTCAACTCGGCGCAGGACATCCCGGCGAGCGCCCCGGGTTTCACCGCGCCCACGGAGGCGGTTTCCATCAAGCTCGGCTTTGTGCCTGCGGCGGGCACCTCCTTGACCATGGTCCAGAATACCGGCCCCGGATTCATCCGCGGCCAGTTCGGCAACCTGGCCCACGGACAACAGGTGGATCTGGAATTTGGCGGAATCGTCTATCCATTCATCGCCAATTATTACGGCGGCAGCGGCAACGACCTGGTCTTGCAATGGGCGAACACCGTGCCAGTGGCATGGGGTTTGAATGCCGAGGGCCAACTGGGACTGGGGGACATCGTCACCCGCTTCCTGCCATCGCCCGCGCCTAACCTTCAGGGTGCGCTGGCAGGGAAGACCGTGATGTCGGTGGCGGCTGGACGGGATCACAGTCTTGCGCTGTGTTCCGACGGTTCCTTGGCAGCTTGGGGAGTCGGCTGGCTGGGCCATGTGGACTCGGCCGAAGGCAGCCTGATTCCCGTGTCAGTGGACATGACAGGAGATCTGTATGGCAAGAAGGTCGTCGCAGTGGCGGCGGGAGGAAGACACACCCTTGTGTTGTGCAGCGACGGATCGTTGGCCGCCTGGGGGCTCAATAACGAGGGCCAATTGGGTGCGACCGGAACCGCCAGCAGCAACCTGCCCACCCTCATCGAGTCCTTGGGCGTGCTCGCCGGCAGGAAGATCGTCTCGATCCATTCCGGCTATGACCATAACCTCGCAGTCTGTGAGGACGGTGTGCTGGCCGCTTGGGGAGACAGCCTGCAAGGTGTGTTGATCGGGGACGGAACTTACGAATCAAAAAGCGTGCCTGTCCGTGTGGGCGGGCGTGGCATCCTTGCCGACAAAATGGTGATTCAGGCCGCGGCCGGGCCGGCCCACAACCTGGCACTATGCTCCGACGGAACCTTGGTTTCCTGGGGACGCAACAGTTATGGGCAGTTGGGTGATGGCACCTACACCGAACGGACGATGCCGGTTCGAGTGGACACCAGCGGTGTCCTCGCCGGCAAGCGGATCATCGATATCGCCGTCGGCTCCGAATTCAGCGTGGTGCTGTGTGAGGATGGCACGCTGGCCGCGTGGGGAATCAACAACTATGGCCAACTCGGCAACGGAACCACGACCAGCAGCACCAGACCCGTCGCGGTGAATCGGCTGGGCGTCCTGGCCGGCAAGAATGTCGTCGCGATTTCAAGCTCCGGTTCCAGCGTGTTCGCCCTGTGCGATGACGGCACGACTGTCGCATGGGGAACCAATGGGTCAGGAAACCTGGGTGTCGGTTCGCAACCCACGACTTCGAGCAATCCTGTGGAAGTGGCAATCGGTGCGCTTGGGAAACCGCTTGCCCTAACCAGCAGTTCCACCGGTTCGCATGTCTTCGCCATGGTGGCGGCCCCAATCCTGCCGCGGGTGGAAACGCTGGCCGCGACCGAAATCGGCGACACCACGGCCACCCTGCGTGCGTCTGTCAGGCCGAACGGGCAAAACTCCACGCTTGGCTTCGAGTTCGGGACGAGTCGGGATTACGGCTCGTTCGTCGCGGCCGATCCGCCGGCGGCTGACGGCATCGCGGAGATTCCGGCGCAGGCGCTTCTTGAGGATTTGATGCCAAACACCACCTACCATTACCGTGTGGTTTCCACGGGCGTGGGCGGAGTTTCCCGTGGCCAAGACCAGGCATTCACCACCGGTGACCTGTCCACCCTGGCAGGACTCACCTTGAGCGCGGGCGGTCTCTCACCGGCATTCAATGCCAGCATGCTCGATTATGCCACCGCCGTCACCGCCGCCACCGATGCGCTATCCGTCACGGCATTGCCAACCCACCCCGAGGCTTTGATCAAGGTCAATGGTGCGACTGTAAATTCCGGAGAACCCTCTTCTCCAATTCTATTGGCCACCGGCAACACACTGATCCGCGTGGAAGTCGGTTACCCTGGCAGTGGCCAAGCCCTCACATACACAGTCATTGTTACCCGGCTGCCCGACCGCATTGCTTATCGGAGTGGGGCCGAACGCCCGGTTGCGGTCGGCCATTTCACGGCGATTGGCACGGCCCCGGAATTCACACTGGATTTCGCCCCCACGCCGGGAACCGACCTCATGGTGGTGGACAACACCGGCTTTGATCCGATCAATGGCGCGTTCGGAAATCTCGATCAGGGGCAGTTGGTGAATCTTTCACATGGTGGCATCGTCTATCAGTATGTTGCCGACTATTTCGGCGGCGACGGCAATGATCTGATCCTGCGCTGGGGCAACACCCGTTTGCTGGCCTGGGGCAATAATTACTATGGCCAGTTGGGTGACGGCAGCGGAACCAGCCGGACCATACCGGTGGATGTCGTTTCCACTGGCGTTCTCGCCGGCAAGACGGTCGTGCAGGTGGCGATGGGCACGAACCACGCGGTCGCGCTTTGCTCCGATGGCACCGTGGCCTCCTGGGGAGGTGGCAGCTTGCTTGGCGATGGTGCCGGGAAATCAAGCACCGTGCCGGTGGCGGTCGACCGTTCCGGTGTCCTCGCCGGACGCACGGTGATTCGGGTGGCCGCCGGAGAAAACCATAGCATGGCCCTTTGCTCCGACGGGACAGTGGTGACCTGGGGCTTTTCAACCTATGGCGTGCTGGGTGTTCCCAGCGGCACATCCGGGGCGGTTCCGGTGGAAGTGGACCGTTCCGGGGTCCTCGCCGGCAAGAAGGTGATTGCGATCGCTGCCGCCCGCAGGTCCAGTTACGTGCTCTGTCAGGATGGAACGATCGCTGCATGGGGATCGAACGATTACGGGCAGTTGGGTATCGGCAGCTTGGGGGGAAGCCTCGCATTCTCACCGGTCGAGGTGAAGCGGCATGGTGTGCTCGCGGGCAAGCGTGTCATCGCACTGGATAGCTTGTCGTTCCATTGCATGGCCCTTTGTTCGGACGGCACACTCGTCGGCTGGGGGCAAAACGGCACCGGCCGCCTGGGCAACAACAGCATCGCAAACAGCCCGCTTCCAACGGCCGTGGACACTTCCGGTGTGCTCGCCGGCAAAACGGCTCGCGGATTCGCTGCCGGTTCATTCCACACCATGGCATTGACGGATGACGGGACGCTCGCCACCTGGGGCGAAAACAGTTTCAAGCAATTGGGTGACGGCGTATCTTCCAGTTCCGGCAGTTTGGTACCGGTCCAAGTGAACCAGTCGGGAGTTCTTTCGGGGAAAATTCCGGTGGCGGTCAGCGCCGGCGGCAACAACTGCTTTGTCTTGTGCGAGGATGGATTCCTCGCCGGTTGGGGCGGGAGCGACTCCGGCAGCTTGGGGCACGGTAGTTCGTCAAGTAGCAGTCTTCCCGTGGCGGTCACGACCACGATGCTACGGCCGGCGGAGCGTTTTACCGTGATTGAGGCTGGTGACCGGGCGACCCTCGGCGTGGTTGCCAGCCATCCTCGTCCGTTTGCCACCACGCTTGCGGCAGGATCGCTGACCGATACGGAAGCCGAACTGCGGGGATCGGCAATGCCCAACGGCAACCATATCACTGTGATCTTCGAATATGGCCTCACCACCGCATACGGGAATGTCGTGGCGGCCACACCCGGCACCCTCCAGGGCACCGGCTCCACCGCAGTGAGCGCATCCATCAACGGCCTGCTTCCCGGAACCACTTATCACTACCGGCTTGTCTGCTCCAGTGATGGCGCCATCGCGCGCGGAGATAACATGACTTTCACCACCGGCTCCGGATCCATCTTGTCCGGGCTGACACTCAGCGCGGGATCGTTGAGGCCCGCATTCTCCAGCAATCGGGGCGATTACCTGGCCACGGTTCCATTCTCCATCGATGCCATCCGCTTCACTCCGGTCGCCGCCTCGCCTGGGGCCACTATCCGCGTGAATGGCACCGCTGTGGCATCCGGCTCCGCCAGCGGTCCGATCAATCTTTCGCCAGGGAACAACACCATCGCGGTGACCGTCGAATCCGCGGATGGCATCGGCAGCCAGTCCTACTCGGTGGCCGTGATGCGCCTTCCGGAAACCTTCCACCTCGCCTCCGAATCCAGCGTGCCGCTCACGGTGGCGGATTTCGCGGCGACCGGTGACGTGCCGCAAATTTCCATTGGTTTCACAGCGGCGGTGGGCAGCACCCTGACCTTGGTGAATAACACCGGAAACAATTTGATTCAGGGGACCTTCGCCAATCTGGCACAGGGCCAAACCGTGGCGTTGACCCACGCGGGTGTCACCTATTCCTACGTGGCCAACTATTTCGGCGGCACCGGCAACGATCTGGTCCTGCAATGGGCGAACACACGGCTGCTTGCATGGGGTTCTAACAGCTACGGCGAGTTGGGCAACAAGACCATGACAGGCAGCAGCATTCCCGTGCCGGTGGACATGACCGGGGTTCTGGCAGGAAAAACAGTGGTGACCGTCTCTTCCGGAGACAGGCACAGCCTGGCACTATGCGCGGATGGCACACTGGCGGGATGGGGCTACAATCCTGACGGCCGCGTTGGCAGCGGCACCACCAGTTCCAGCATTACCGCTCCCATGTTGGTGCCCCGGACGGGGTTGCTTGCGGGCAAGACAGTCGTCGCCATCTCCGCCGGCGGCTCCCACTGCCTCGCGCTTTGTTCGGATGGAACCCTTGTCGCCTGGGGATCCAACTGGCGCGGTAGCTTGGGCAACAACAGCACCACCGACAGCAGGGTGCCGGTGGCGGTGGATCTAACCGGTGTGCTTGCCGGCAAGACCATCATCAGCATCTCCGCAGGCAGTGCCCACAACCTCGTGCTGTGCGCCGATGGCACCTTGGCCGCATGGGGTTACAACTCCAATGGAAGATTGGGAAACAACACCACCAGCGACAGCTCTGTGCCGGTTCTGGTGGACCGGACCGGTGTGCTTGCCGGTAAAACCGTGGTGGCGGTTTCCGCCGGCAACGGCCACAGCCTTGCGCTCTGCTCGGATGGCACGGTGGCTGCCTGGGGAAGTAACTCGGGTGGACAATTGGGCAACAACAGCCAGACCAATGCCTCAGTCCCTGTTCTGGTGGATCGCTCGGGCGTGCTCGCCGGAAAATCCGTGGTCAATATCCGCGCCAGCGAAGGTTACAGTCTTGCCCTGTGCTCGGACGGAACCATGGCTTCATGGGGTGGAAATTCTTACGGCAGCCTGGGCAACAGTAGCACGACCAATAGCAAGGTGCCGGTGTTGGTGACTCAAACCGGAGTGCTCTCCGGCAAATCGGTCATCGCCAACGCGGCTGGAATCAACGGTCGCCACAGCCTCGCGCTTTGCGCGGACGGAACCTTGGCCTCGTGGGGATATAACTCTGAAGGCCAGTTGGGCAACAACAGTACGACTAACAGCAGCGTGCCCGTTCTGGTCAATACCGGCGCACTGGGGACTCGCGAGCGATTCACCGCAGTCACTGCGGGTTTCGTCACCAGCGTGGCGCTGGTGGCATCGCCACCGCCTGCGGAGGCAAGAACAATGGAGGCAGCCACCATCATCGATACGGGTGCCACTCTCAACGGCAGGGTGAATACCAATGGCGGCAGCGTAACGGTGACGTTTGAGTATGGTCCATCCCAGTCATACGGCATGTCGATTGCCGCCACTCCGGCGACGGTGGACGGGGCTGGCTCCACCGCAGTGAGTGCGAGTCTGAACGGTCTGCTTCCGGGAACCACCTATCACTACCGGGTATTGGCCACCGACGAGCGTGGGACGGTCAAGGGCGAGGACATGTCCTTCACCACCACCACGCTCGCCGCATTGTCAGACCTTGCGTTGAGTTCCGGCACCATCGAGCCGGCGATCGCGACGGGCGTGCTCGAAGCCTACGCAACCGTCTCCCGTTCCGCCGTGCCTGTCACGTTGACCCCGGTCGCCGCCACTCCCGGTGCCACCATCACCGTCAATGGCGTTCCGGTAGTTTCAGGCACTGCCAGCCAGCCTGTCGATTTGCCGGCTACGGAAAACGAAATCATAATCGCAGTCACTTCACTTGACGGCAACACGACCCAGGAATACACACTGCATGTCACCGTTTTGCCTGACGTCTTCCGCTTTGGGCATGCGGCCGACGTGCCGGTTGCCATTTCGCGTCTCATCGCATCCGGGCTGTCTGAGGAGTTCGCACTCGATTTCGAACCCGCGCCCGGCACGCGGCTCAAGGTGGTCGATCACACCGGCACCGCACAGATTGTGGGCACCTTCGCCAACCCGGCACATGGACAGCAGATTTTCCTGACTCATGACGGAGTGTCTTATCCCTTCATCGCAAACTATTTCGGCGGCGATGGAAACGACCTGGTGCTCGAGTGGGGCGCCATGCGCCTCATGGGCTGGGGCAGTGCGGTGAACCCGGCATCTTCGCTGCCCGTGAAGGCCGCTCCGGAAGGCATCGTCTTCAACAAAGGAATCGCCGCGTTCGCCGCAGGTGGCGGTCATTGCGTGGCCCTTCATTTCGATGGCACGATCAGTACCTGGGGCGACAACAGCTACGGCCAACTGGGTGACGGCAGTTATCGCTCCAGTACCCAGACCGCGGTGAAGGTGGACATGAGCGGTGTGCTCGCCGGCAAGAGGGTGGTCTCAGTGGCTGCCGGTACCTACCACAGCCTCGCACTCTGCGACGACGGCACCATCGCCGCATGGGGGAGAAACTTCCGCGGCCAGTTGGGCATTGGCGATGATTCCAGCAGCCAACCGGTGCCGATGGCCGTGGACATGACAGGCGTCCTCGCCGGGCGACGTGTGGTGTCCATCGTGGCAGGGCCGGAATTCAGCTTTGCCATCTGCGAAGACGGCGCGGTCGCCGCATGGGGCGATCATTACGATTCGCAACTGGGGAACGGCCGTCCAACCAGCCGCTACATGTTCCCAACGCTGGTGAACGCCTCGGGCATCCTCGCCGGCAAGAAGGTGATCAAGATCGCGACAGGAGGAAAACACACGCTGGCGCTTTGCGACGACGGCACGCTCGCCTCATGGGGAGCCAACTATCATTCCCAACTCGGCAACAACGCATCCAACACCTGGTCGCAGTCATCGCCGGTTGCAGTCGATGCCTCGGGCTTGTTGGCCGGCAAGGCCGTGATCGATATCGCCGCGGGCGAAAACCACAGCCTCGCCCTGTGCTCCGATGGAACCATCGCGGCGTGGGGAGGAAATTCCAAAGGACAACTCGGTGACGGATGGACCGAGGCTACCGCGAAGTTCCCCGTGCGGGTCAATCCTTCCGGAGCGCTGGCTGGCATGTCGGTCATCGCCGTGAAAGCGGGCACCAACCATTGCCTCGCCCTCTGCTCGGATGGATCGATCGTCGCATGGGGCGACAACCCGGTCGGCCAGCTCGGCAATGGCACACAGGTTGCGAGCGCGACGCCGGTCGAGGTGAGCCGGGTCAATCTGCTGCCCGGCGAGCGCGTGCTCTCCATCGCTGGGAATCCGGTCCAAAGTTTCGGATATGCTGTGACCGCATTGCCCGGCAGGCCGCAGGTCACGACTTTGGCCGCAACGTCAGTCGGCAATACACGCGCCACACTGCGCGGGGAAATCATCAATCTGTCAGCACCTGCCGAAATCTTCTTCGATTATGGCCCGACCCCGGAATATGGAGCATCCGTGCCAGTCAATTCATCACAACAGGCGAGCGCGGTGATCAGTGGGCTGAGCCCAGGCACCACCTGTCATTTCCGGGTCCGTCTCCTCACGGAGATCGGCACCTTTGTAGGCGAAAATCTCAGCTTTGTCACCTCCAGCGACGCCACATTGCAAGACCTCGCAATAAGCACCGGCGATCTCTTCCCGTCCTTCGCCGGCACGACCCGCGACTATGTGGCCACGCTGCCGTTCGGCACGGCCAGCATCACGCTCACCGCCACCGCGGCCGATTCGTCTGCGGTCATCAGTGTCGCCGGTTCTACCTCCGCATCCGGCCAACCCGGGCCCGCCATTCCCCTGGTGATCGGCACGAATCCCATCCCTGTCACAGTGACAACCGCCGGCGGTGAAACCTACTCCTACACCGTCACGGTGACACGATTGCCGGAGACGATCGCGCTTCATTCGCCCACAGCGGCACCATTGGGCGGCGCCTTGTTCCAAGCCGCCGGAAACCTGCCGCCGGTTTTTCTCGGATTCGCTCCCGCCACCGGTGCCATCCTCACGCTGGTGGAAAATACCGGCGGCATGCCGATACACGGCCGTTTCGCCAACCTCTCACAAGGCCAGAACGTGATGCTCGAACATGACGGGAGTTTCTACCAGTTCATCGCCAACTATCATGGCGGCGACGGCAACGATCTCGTCCTCCAATGGGCCAACACCCGGCTGGTCGCTTGGGGAAGCAATTCCGGCGGCCGTTTCGGCAATGGGGCATCATCCGGCGAGAGTTATGTTCCTGCAGAGGCCGGGATCGGTGGTGCGCTGTCCGGCAAACGGATCATCCAGACCTATCTCACATCATCGAACACCTTCGCCCTATGCGACGATGGAATTCTGACCGCCTGGAGTAGCAACTCGTTTGCAAACATCGGCTCCGGTTATTATATCCCGAAAGCGGTCGACCAGACCGGTGCCTTTGCCGGCAAGGAAATTGCCTCGCTTGTCTTGCGATCGGACCTTGCCATCGCGTTGTGCGCGGATGGCTCCCTGATCGGCTGGGGCAACAGCGACTCCTACGGTCAGTTTCCGGGCGACCGGCCCCAGTTGCTCTCGGTCCCGAGCCTGATCGAACCGGTCGGCGCTCTTGTGGGCCGCCGGGTTTCCGCTCTTGCGATGGGGGAACGGCATGTTCTCGCCTTGTGCGCGGACGGCAGCTTGCTCACCTGGGGAACCGATATGGATGGCAGGCATGCCCCGAAACCCGTCAGTCCGCTCGGTGCGTTGGCCGGCAAACGCGTCGTCGCCATTTCGGCAGGAGCAAACTTCAACCTGGCCCTCTGTGACGATGGCACCGTGGCGGCATGGGGCGTGAACAACCTTGGCCAGTTGGGCATAGGCAGCACCGCCTCCAGCAGGGTGCCGATGGCCGTGGACATGAGCGGCGTGTTGAAGGGTGGTAAGGTCGTCGCAATCTCCGCAGGAAGCGAACACTCGTTGGCGCTCGGCGATGACGGCACGCTGGTCGCATGGGGATACAACAAGATCGGCCAACTGGGCAACGGAACCACGAATGACAGCTTGGTTCCCGTGGCGGTGGATCAATCCGGAGTGCTGGCTGGTAAAACAGTCCGTGAAATTCGCGCGGGCGACGATTTCAACCATGTGCTCTGCGACGATGGCACTATCGTCGGCTGGGGTAGTAACTCCAATGGCAAATTGGGCGACGGAACTAGCACAGGTTACTCCACACCTGTCGCCATTCCCGTCGTCACGACGGACGCCACCCTGCGCGAAGGCGAGCGCTTCATGACTCTGGCCCGCGGCCATGCTGCCGGGCATCAAGTGGCTCTCGTTGCCACACCTGCCGCCACCGCCATGACGTTGGGTGCCGACGACATCACCGGCATCAGTGCCACCTTGCACGGTAGCGCCAGGGTTTACGGACGGGCGAGCTCGGTCTGGTTTGAAATCGGCGAATCGAAGGACTCCATGCAGGCCGTCACCAGCGATCCCTCCGAAGTGAGCCGCCGCGTCACCACTCCGGTCAGCGCCGCAGTCTCAGGTCTCCGCCCCGGCACCACCTATCTTTATCGGGTCGTCGTCGAGAACGATTTCGGCACCGTCCGCAGCCAGACACGCAGCTTCACCACGCTCAGCGACAATGCGAAACTCGCCGCCCTCACCACCAGCGCGGGAAATCCCGCGCCTGATTTCGAGAAGTTGAAATTCGATTATCTCATCAGTGTGGCTCATTCCACGGAGCAGATCTCGATCATTCCCGTTACCGACCACCCCGGTGCGCGGGTCGAGATTGCCGGGCAAAATGTGGTTTCCGGTGCCGCCAGCCAGCCCCTGCCTCTCGCCGTCGGCAGTAATGCATTTGCGGTGTTCGTCACCGCCGAAGATGGCATCGCTACCCTGACCTACACGCTGGTGGTCACGCGTCTGCCGGCGGTTCTCGCGCTGGACGAATCCGGCGTGCCGCCGGTCACGGCCGACGGGTTCTTCGCCAACGACCTTCAGGCGATGCTGCGCCTCGACTTCCATCCACCCGTCGGCAGCAATCTCATGGTGTTGGACAATACCAGCCTTGCTTTCATCCACGGCCGTTTCGGAAATCTTGCCCACGGCCAGCGGGTGTGGCTGACGCATGATGGTGTTAGATATGCCTTCGTCGCGACTTATTACGGCGGCAGCGGCAACGATCTGGTCCTGCAATGGGCGGAAACCGCGGCGGTGGCGTGGGGACTCAACAATCAGGGGCAGCTCGGCGACGGCACGACAGTGAACCGCGGTTCGCCGGTGACGGTCGGGCTTCCCGAGGAAACTCTTGCCGGCAAAACCCTCCTCGAGCTCTCCGCCGGTTATTTGCACAGCCTCGCTCTGTTCCATGACGGCACGCTGGCCACATGGGGATACAACACGCAGGGCCAGCTCGGGCTCGGTCACCAGAACCACAAGCACCTGCCGAACGCGATTCCGGCCGACGGCGCGCTGGCTGGCAAAGTGCCGGTCGCGATCGCTGCCGGAACATTCCACAACCTCGTGCTCTGCGCCGACGGCACGCTCGTCACCTGGGGCATGAACAATCACGGTCAACTCGGGACAGGAGACCGCGATTCGCGCCATTCTCCCACAATCGTCGCGCCAGTCGGGGCGCTGGCCGGCAAGCGCGTGGTCGGCATCGCGGCAGGTGCCTATCACAGTTTGGCACGCTGCGACGACGGCACGTTGGTGGCTTGGGGATACAACGACGAAGGTCAACTCGGCGACGGCTCCACGCTCACATCCATGGAGCCCGTGGCGGTGGATGTTTCCGGAGCGCTGGCCGGCAAAAAGGTGGTCCGCGTCTCCTGCGGACAATACCACAGTCTCGCACTTCGCGCCGACGGCACCTTGGTTTCGTGGGGCTACAATGGCCGCGGTCAGATAGGGGATGGCAGCACTTCCGACCGCCACTCGCCGGTTGTCATCACCATGGAAGGCGATTTCTCGGGAAAAACGATCACCGCGCCAGCCGCCGGTGGCATGCACAGCCTGCTCCGATTTAGCGACGGCACCATCGCCGGCTGGGGTGACAATTTCCGCGGGCAATTGATTCCAGGCGGCGCGGCGCTCTATGAATCGCCGCAACCGCTCATCGGCAATGCCCTCGACCTGGCCGCTGGCGCAAGTCACAGCGTGCTCCGGCAGTCGTCCGACTCGATCCATGCCTGGGGCGACACGCGTGCCGCATGGACCAGCGCGTCTCAGCCAGGCGATCTGCTGCCGCCGCCATGGATCTCCGTCGCAAGTGGTCCGGCTGCCTTCCACAACCTCGGCATCGTTGCACTGCCGAATGATGCCACCCAATCGATCATCGATGGTGAAACCTATGCCGCGTGGTTGCAGCGACATTTCCCACAAGGTGCCCCGGACCCCGGCTCTTGTGACGTGCCGTTGCTGCTGTGTTACGCTTTCGGACTGGAACCGCATGCGCCCGACCGCACCCGTTTGCCGCGGCCGCAGATCGAAAACGACCGCTTGATCCTGCAATTCCCGATGATCGAGGATACGGTCGGAGTTCAACTTGGTGCCGAGTGGAGTCCGGATTTGAAACCCGGAAGCTGGCAAAACCTGCCCAACACCGGCACAGGCGGCATACACCACTTCGTTCTACCCGAAACACCCGAAGGTCGCGGATTCATGCGCCTCAAGGCAACGCCGATCGATCCCGGCGAATGATCGGGAAAACGCACAAGAGACCTCATCAGAATGGTCCGCGATGTCCTTTCGTCTGGCAGCACGTGTCGTGACATGATCGACAGTCACTCAGGGAGAAACTTTTTCCCTGGTTGTTCGCCTTTTGGCTTGTCAAACCCGTGCCGCCCGACAAAAAAACCGCCCGCGCCGCACGGTGCGGCAAATGGGTAGGTGCCCGAGTGGCTAAAGGGGGCAGACTGTAAATCTGCTGGCTAACGCCTACGCTGGTTCGAATCCAGCCCTGCCCACCAGCTCATTATCAATGAGTTGGGAGTGTTGAAGAGGGGTTTCAGCGAGATGGTAAAATCCGCTTGTCCTCACTTTGTCCCACTTTTTGAGTTCAGCCTGGGGGCTGCTTGAAATGGTTGCGGTAATCGATTGCGCGATGCGCGAATTTGCGGAGTCGTCCCGTTTCAAGCTGCGCATTTCAAATAATCTGCTTTGGTTCATCGGCATGGCGACCAAGAGGGATGACTGTAAACCGCCGTCCAAGGCCAAGAAAACCGCACCTGGGAAACGTGGGCGCCCTCCTTCGGAGCGGGCGCGGAAGTATGCCTGGTATCGCTGTGTGGAGGACTTTCAGGTCCCGAAAGCGCGCGCAGACCCATACTGGTAGGAGTCCATTGATTGGGTAAGGAACCGCCAGGCGGACAGGGCCGCCCGATTTTTCGTGCCGCCCGATGCCGAGCTTAAACGCGTTCTACCCGGGTTTTTGTGGGAGACGGTGAGACGGCATCCGGACATGCCGCAACTGTTGGAGTCATGGGACCGGATCACGGGAAAAGATCAGGGCGGCGGAAACTTGGGCAGTGGGGGGAAATCAGCCGGTGAGGCGTTCGCAGAATTGGCCGCTCAGTCCCAAAAAATGAGGCGGTTTTCTCGCCCGAGTTGGCATGAATGTCCACGACGCTCTCGGCGTTCTCTGCAACCATTGGAAACTGGATCATGAATCGCTCGGACACGAGGAGAAGAGCATTTGGCTGAACACCCATCAAGGTCTCTGGCATTTGCTTGGGACGTCCGGAAGCGTTCCGGCAATGCCGGTGGATTTTCCGCAGGAGGAGGGTCCGGATGTGGGTAAATGGCATGGGCAGGGGGTTGATCCAGATGCGGCGGGCTTTGCCGAAGCGGGTTTGGATTTTTTCAAGGAAGCCGCGCAGGGTGGTTTTGTCGGCGGTGTTGCCGGGCATGACTTCGTAGGCGAGCGGGAAGCCTTCGGGGGTGACGACCATGCGTGTCGAAACCGGCAGCGGCCTCGACCGGGAAGAGCTTGCGGCCTGCGCGGAACTTTACGGGCGTCCTTCCGTGCGATGGCTGCTGCGTTTTGCCGAAAAGAACCAACTGATCCGAGCATGAACCCCGCCCTCAAGGACATGCTGGAGGCCTACCGGCCGGAGAAAGAGCCGGGTCAAGGGACGGGATTTCTACGACTTTGTCTGGTGTGTGGGTCGCAACATCCAGCCGAATCTGGAGCATCTGGAGGCGAGGATCACTTCACCACCACTTCGATGGCATAGCATCCGCCGTCGTTCTTCTTGTGAACCTTCACACTGGCGGGAGCGGCAGGGTCGTCGAACTTCTGACCGGGGTGGAACGCAGCGTGCACCTTGTCCTCCCGGGGATGCACAACGACGGCGTTCTGGCCGCTGGGGCGGGTTGCATCGACACTATAGACGAGTACGCCGCCGGGCTTGGGGGCGTCCTTCTCCATCCGCAACGGCTGGGCACACTCGATCACGAATACCTTGCTGGGATTGGCAGGGTCATCCGCGGGCACCACGACCATGGAGATCCCTTCCCTGCCATCAAGGGGGGTGAGGACGAGGTTGTGGGTGCCTTTTGTCAGGTATGTCTTCCGGTCTTCGTCGAGCCATCCGAATTTGTGCCGGTGCCAGCCGATGAAGCCCGAGGCCTGACCCGCGGAGGACATGATGTCCCAGGGCCCGAGCGGGTTGCGCGGGGCGTCGTCCGGGACTTCATGGGTGTAGGTGTAAAGATCGGGCAAGCCCATGCAGTGGGCGAACTCGTGGGCCAGGACGAAGTAGCTCATGCTGCCCTGGTTGAGGGCGACGTTGATCTTTTCGCCGCGGTAGGGGATGGCCTTGTCGTCACGTTCCCCGAAGGCGAAGTTTCCCCGGCCGGGCATGCTGATCATGACGTAGTCGTATTCGAGGAGGTTGATCTCCGGATAGAGGGCGAAGGCATCGACAAACATGTCGCGGTGGCCTTCGGTGGTTCCGGGATCATAGGCCTTGTTCTCCTTGGGCATCCGCCGCCAGCCGTGGACGTGCTCTACTTCGATCGTCAGTTTGCCATAGGACTGGTCAAGAAAGAGCTGCTGGAACCTGCCGCCCGCGAGGAGCTTTTCACCCCGTTCCCTGGTGTCACCGTCCTGCGGAATGTTGGGGAAGTCGACATAGAGCAGGATGGCCTTCTGGTTGCCGACGGTGGGGCCGTAGATAAGTGGGTCGTTGGGGCCCTCGGTTTTGTAGACGTCGCCCTTGGGTTCCAGGGGCGGGATCGGTGACGCCGTGGTGGCGGTGACGGTGGAAGCTCCTGCGAGCAGGGCGAGGATCGTGAGGTGTTTTAGCATGTCGATGAGGAGTGGGTGTCTCAGAACCATCGGTCGGGTTCTGGGTGAAGGGCATCTTGCGTTGCCCGGCTCCTTTTACGGTCCGCTCTTCCCGGATCTTCCCGTTGTCCGCGCAGGGGGATGACGGAGGATTTGCGACGATGGCCCGCCGGCCGCCGAACCGCCCGGGGCATCGCGCGGCCAGCCGCACCAGATGATGGTTCCGAGCGCGCCGCCGGAAAGGACCAGGAAACCGACGATGCGCAGGGTGCGCAGCCGTTCGGCCCGGATTCCGTTGGCGCTGACCCTCGCGGTAGAGCGCGCGGACCACGTCGCCGGAAAGCCGGGGTGAATGGAGGGAACGGGACATGGGATGTTGGTCTGGGTTGGAAACACTCGGAATCGCGACCGCATCGGCTTGGGATTGAAATTCCGCCGGAAACTGCAAGCATGTGACCGTCTTGCACGTAGAACCCGTAGTTTTTCCACCATGAAAATGCCCCGCTTGCGCCACCTTCCGGTTTGTATCCTCGTCTCGGTTTCGATTCTCGGTCTTGCGTCCGCGCGCACCTGGACCAGCGCCGACGGCAAAAGCACCTTCGAGGGTGATTTGACCGCTTACGATCCGGGCACTGGCAAGGTGACTGTGGACCGTGGCGGGCGGGCGATGACCTTCGACCAGAAACTGCTCTCGGAGAATGATATCGAGTATCTCAAGACCGAGGGTGTGAAACTGCCGCCGCCGCAGGCGAGGCCGGGTGGGTCTTCCACGGCTTCGATAGTCAGCGGCACGGTGCCCGACGAGATTCCTGATCCCGATGGCAAGGAAGCCGACATGAGCAAACCGGTGCAGGTGTTCATCCTGATGGGCCAGTCCAACATGCTGGGCTTCGGGAATGCAGGTCAACTCAAGGGGATTGCTCCTGAAAAATATCCATATCTTGTCGACGATGGAGGGAACTGGAACGTGCGCAAGGATGTTCGCAATGTCTTTTTCTGCATGGGGGATCAGAGATACAACGATTGGCTAACCGCTGAAAACGGGAATGGTAGTGGGAAATTCGGCCCGGAAATCGGCATTGGGAATTATCTGGGTCACGTGATTGACGCGCCTGTGATGATACTGAAATCGTGTGTGGGCAACCGTGCGTTGGGCTGGGACCTGCTGCCACCCAGTGCGGTAGGCACGGGAAAAGATGGCATGTCATACCAAGGGGATTCGGAGAGTTCGAATCGGAAGGTCAAAGCAGACAGGGATGGCTGGTATGCAGGCCTCCAGTATGACCAGGACGTGGGTGCGGCTCAGGATGCCCTGAGAAACTTGTCTGACTATTACCCCGGTGCCAAGGAATACGAAGTCGCGGGATTCTTCTGGTGGCAGGGAAATGCCGAGCCAGGCAAGGGGAACGTGGAGACTTACGACAAGAATCTGGCGTTTCTCTTCAACGACCTGAGAAAGGACTTCAATGCGCCGAACGCCAAGTTTGTTTGCGCCACATTGGGTGAACACGACAAGAGCGCGACTCTCTCTCAGAAGATGTTCGACTTCGCTGCTTTGCCGGAGTTCAAGGATCAGGCGGCGGTATTCTATTCGAAGCCTGTCTCCAAGGGAGGCAGCGGAGGTCACTACGGTGGCGATGCCGAGACCTACATGAACGTCGGAGAAGGGATGGGCAAGCTGATGGTGGAATTGCTCAGCGGGCGGTGATGATTCGATGCGGGCATGTGCGTCATGTCATGGGCCAGGGAGCGGCGAAACGTGTTCGCCGGTGCCGAGGGAGCGGCCATGAGATGAGCGGATGCGCCGGGCATTGGCTTTCCAAGGACATCGGCGGACATGCTCCGCCGCTCCTTGAGGAGCATGTCACAATGTGACGCCGAGCAGATCGAGCAGGCGCTGGAGGTCGTCGTCGCCGTAGTATTCGATTTCGATGCGGCCTTTTTTCGCCGAGTGATGGATGGCGACGTGGGTGGCGAGGCGTTCGCGCAGCTTGCCGGTGATCGCCTTGAGGTGGACGTCGGTTTCGCCGGATGTGGCGGACGATTTCGTTCCACCGTCCTTGGTGGCGGAGCCGTTGGCGAGGCCTTGGGAGAGCTTTTCCGCGGCGCGCACGGTGAGTTGGCGGCGGATGATCTGGTCGGCGGCGAGCTGTTGGGTTGCGTGGTCCTTGATGGAAAGCACGGCCTTGGCGTGCCCCACGGTGAGGCGTCCCTGGGCGACGAGCAACTGCACGTCCTTGTGGAGATCGAGCAGGCGCATGGCATTGGCCACGCTGGCGCGGGATTTGCCGACACGCGCGGCGATTTCCTCCTGTTTCATGGCGAACTCCCTGGCTAGGCGCACGTAGCCGGCGGCTTCCTCCATCGGATTGAGGTCCTCGCGCTGGAGGTTCTCGATGAGGGCCATTTCGAGCACGTCGCGATCCGACGCCTCGCGTTCGATGACGGGCACGGTGGCAAGGCCGAGTTTGCCGGAGGCGCGCCAGCGGCGCTCGCCGGCGATGAGTTCGAGCTTGCCATCGACGGGCCGGACGATGAGCGGCTGGATGATGCCATGCTGGCGGATGGACTCGACGAGGTCGTCGAGCGGCGCGTCCACGAAGTGGGTGCGGGGTTGCAACGGGCTGGGGATGACCTGGTCGTGCGGCACGTCGCGCACACGTTTGAAGACGGAGTCGGCATCGGCGCCATCGGGAGCCGGCGCGGCGGCGCTTTTCCTGATGAGTGCTCCAAGTCCTTTGCCGAGTGCCTGTTTCGCCATGGGGCAGCGAGGATTAGCAATGCCCGCGGTGATTCCAAGCGGATTTGCAACCGAAACGAATTTCCCCGCGCTTGACGTGGCAGGCGGCTGTGGGCATTCATCCGCGCGTGAGAACATTCATCCATCTGACGGCGATTGTCGCGGCCATCATGATGGCGTGTGGATCGCCCGTCCGCGCTCAGGGCGGGGGAACCGGCGAAGCCGAGATCATGGCCGAGCCCGTGCCGCCCGGAGTGAAGGCCTCGGCGGTGGCGGCGGTCGGGAAACTGGGCGATGAAGTGGTGCTGGGCCGCTACCAGGCCGCCTTGGACCGGATGAATCCCGAGTGGAAACAGCGCACCGCGGCGCGCATGGGCGGCATGGCGGAACTGGAGCGGCGGCTCGAGGGCGTGGCCGCCGAGATGATCCGTCAGGGCATCACGATGATTTCATTCAAGCCGCAGGGAGAGCCGTTCGTCCACGAGGTTTCCCCGGGCACGAAGAAGGTTCGTGAAAACGGTGTGGAAAAAGAACGGATGGTCTTCACCAAGTGGTTGGTGCTGGTGCCCACCGTGACGCGTTTCCGGATCATCGCCGAGGGCAATCCGCGACCGATGGTGATCGAGAACACGGGTTTCCAAGTGGCCGTGGCCGACAAGGACAAGCTCGACTGGTCCTTCATCGATGGCTCCGGTCTCACCGCCGCGGACCTGCGCGGTTTGTTCATCACCCTGCCGAAGGACATGGAGTTGCCGCCGGTGGGCAAGCGTGAAGTCCGTTAGAATCGCATATGTCATCGGGAAAGAATCCGAATTTTTCGGAAAAACAACTGCATCGCAAACTGGTCGAACTGTGGCAGCGCGGCCAGAGCCGTTATTGCGAGGTTCGCGGATCGGAGATTCACGGCCGCGGCGTTTACGCGACCTGTTTCATCGCGAAGGGGGAGCGCATCATCGAATACGTGGGCGAGCGCATCGACAAGCGCGAGAGCGAGAAGCGCGGCAACGCGCAGCACCGCAAGTCGCTCGAGAACGGCGACGCCGCGGTTTACATTTTCACGCTCTCGAAGAACTACGATCTGGACGGCAACGTGCCGTGGAACACCGCGCGGCTCATCAACCACTCGTGCGCGCCGAACTGCGAGGCGTGGATCGAGGGGCGTAAAATATTCATCCATGCCCTGCACGACATCAACGAGGGCGAGGAACTCACTTTCGATTACGGCTTCGATGTCGATTGCTATGAGGATCACCCGTGCCGCTGCGGCAAACCCGAATGCGTGGGCTACATCGTGAGCCGCTCGCAATGGCCGGATCTGGCGAAGCGGCTGAAATCCGGCGGAGGCAAGCTGCCGGCTCCGCTCAGGAAATTCTGAGTCCGGGAGATCAGCCGCCCTGCATCAGGCGCAGGCCCCACCAGACGAGCGACGCGGTGGCCGCGAGCAGCAGGAGCAGCAGGAGCAGGCCCTGGTTCTGATCGCGGCGGACGTTGGCGACCTCGCCGCGCGAGACGAGTTGCTCGTGCTGGCGGTATCTCTCCCGCTCCTGGATTTCATCGAGCGGGGGAATGGTGCACTCGCGTTCCGCGCGGCTGCGCTCGATTTCAAGGCGGTTGCGCTCGAACTCGCGCAGGCGTTTCCTCAGCTCCTGCTGGCGGGCAAGCACCTCGTCGAGTTCGTGTTCCTCCTTGAACAATTTTTCGCGGCTCATGGGTGACGGGATCGTTTACTTGAGCAGATAGACGATCAGGGCGGCGGCACCAAGCACAATGACCGGCAGGTTGAAGGCCAGGCCGTTGCGGAACTGGGCGGCGAACTCACCGGTTTGGCGGCCACGCGCGGTGGCGCGTCCGCGTTTGGAGGGATGGCCGAAGATGGATCCGCTGCGGGTGCCTTGGAAATGGGCGGCGGCCTGTTCGTATTCGTCGGCGGCGAGGTCGATGACCATGGTGGCGCGCTCGAGCTTTTCGGGCAGGTTGTCGCGGGTCCAGTTTTCGGGGGTGAATTTCTGGATCTTGTCCAGATGTGAGGCGAAGCATCCGCGGCATTGTTCGAGATCCTCGGTTTCGTTGCGCATTTCGAACAGCTCGCGGTCGATGAGGGTGAGCGCGGAGGTGAGTTTTTCCGTCAGTTCCACCTGCTGGGCCACGAAGGCGCGCTTGCGGCTGGTGAGTTCCTCGAGTTCCGCCTTCTTGCGTTCGAGTTCCTCCTGCTGCTGCTGGATGCGCTGCAATTCCTCCTGGGCCGCCCTCAGCTTGCGGTCGTAGTCATCGGTGTCGCGTCCGCCGCCTGAAGTGGCGGGCATTTCCAACTGGGTGGAGCGGATTTTGATGTGGTGGGTGTGCTCGGTCGTGGCGGACATGGCTTGAAATGGGGGTGAATGACGCAAGCCCCTTATCCCAAAGCACTTCGTTCATCCAGTAAAATATTTTACTTTTCTTGACAATTTTCCAGTCAAGCTGCGGAAGTTCGCTGGAATGGCGGTCGCGCGTGGAGGGAGGATAGGATGAAATTCAATGCCTTTAAGGATTGGCATCCGTGGAAATCCGTGCTTGTCTTCCTTGAACCATAAGCCACCGGCCCATACGGGCCGGTGGCAGGTTTCAACAAACCGCTGTCTTGATTCCGTTCTCTAGCCGGAGTGAATCAAGCGGCGGTTTCTTCTTGTCCGGTGGCGTCGCCGCCATCGGTCGTGCCCTTGCGGGTCAGGCCGCTGCCGCGTTCATTGAACGGCACGAAGCCCATCGCGCGGTAGATCGGCGAGTTCTCGCCGTGGTCCGGATGTGCCTGCACTCCCTTCACGATCAAGCGCATCAACGGAGTGAGTTCTTCCAGTTTCTCGTTGCGTGTCCGCAGTGCGGCCGAGCGGGCTTCATTGCGGATTTTCACATCCTCGTTGGCTTGCTTCAGCGCCGTGAGGGCGGCTTCGAAGTCAGCGAGGGATTTCCCCCCGAACACGGAGTCCGGGGCCTGCTCTTTCCACACGCGGTGGATGTCTTCAGCCTTTTCGCCGGGCTGACGGCGGCGTGTCGTGGTAGTGGCCATAATGGTATGGTGGTATGATGAAAAGCCCGGACGGTTCCCCCGGATCCGCACTCGCGGTCGGGCCGTGCCGGGCATTCGTTTTTTCCGAACCGGAGGTCTGCGTGGAGTCCTCCGCCTGGGAAAAAGGGTCGGGAAACCCACCCTCGCGGGCGGTGTCTCTGGAAATCGGGTAGAGCGGACTCGCCGGAACGTATCCGCCGTCGCTCTTCGAGCTATGGCGGGACAAGCGCCCATTTTAATTATGTCTGATTCATCCTCCGCAATTGTTTCCAAGGTTTGGAATTACGCTCACGTGTTAAAAAACGCGGGGGTCGGTTACGGCGACTACGTCGAGCAGCCTTGGAGGAGTTCTGTGCGGTGGAGGAGGCGCTGGCGCAAAACGCCTGACAACCGGGAAGGCTGGGCGATGAAGTAGAAGATCGAGGGCGAGACCGTTGTGTTGCCGGACGGTTGAAGGCAGGAGCCGCTGAAGCAGGCGCGTGGAGCTGCAAGGGCCTTGCAGATGGCTTGCAACGACGCGGCAACGCCCGTGCGTTTCGTCGGGGCCCTGGTGGTCTTGCCCGGGTGGTCGGTGGGTTATCCCAAGGGAGCCTCGGATCGAATCCGAGATCCGCGCAATGTGGTCGCTTTTCTGGAGAAGCAGGAGCCGCGTCTCAATCCCGCCGAGGTCGGACGCATCGCGGCGCTGATGGAGCAAAAGTGCCGGGTGCTGTGTTTTGATGGGGACTGAGTGCGGAAGCCCCCGCGGAGTTCTCCGACCCGCAGCCGGGATCGGATACGTTTGGGATGCAATACCCCGGGCGATCGTCGCTATCGCGGCTCGATTCCGGGCTGATTTTCCGCTTCCTCCGGGATCAGGAAACAGGACGACAAAGTCCGGATCCTTACAGACAAAGGGCGGCTTCAACTCAGACGCCTGCGGAGTGATGGCGGATCACTCGGTTTCCGGTGGGGCGGCACCGAGGCCGGTTTCCTGTTCCTTCGCGGGTCGAAAGCCCGGGAGGTCCTTGAACGGTTCGGGCAAGGGTTCGCCGCCGCCGAGTGACATCAGGTATAGATTGGCGAGGGAGGCGGCTTCGAGCAGTTGGTTGTATCCGGGACCGGCGGTGTTTTGCTCCGGTTTGCCCCAGAACTGGATGGCGCGCTTGACCTCGGGCTTGGCGGTGAGGATGGCGAGCACCCTGAGCACGGCCGGACGGCTGATTTCCTCCGAGGCCGCGGAGTCCGCGACCATGGCGCGGTGGTAGGCGGCGACGGCTTCCTGCTGGCGATCGGTGGCTTCAAGCGCCAGCGCGTGGCAGTAGGCAAGCTGCGCGCGCTGGTCACCGGGGAGACGCGATTTGGCGCGCTCTTCGACGATTTTTTCCACCTGCTCCCAGTTTTCGCCACGGACGGCCTCCCACATGAGATATAGCTCGATCTGGCGGAGTTGATATTCGCGGGTGAGCGCGGATTTGTCGAATCCGCGCAAGGCGGTGGCGAGGCCCTCCAGATCGCCGAGCTTGCGCAGGCATTCCATTTCGTGGAAGGCGGCGAGGGTCGAAGGATTGTTCTCGATGGTGGCCACCGGGCTGTAGGTTTCCTTGATCTTGGCGAAGAGTTCCCTGGCCTCGGAATACTTGCGGCCCTGATAGAGATCGATGGCCTTGGAGTAGTCGGGCGGCTCTTGGATGAAAATCGTGTCGAAGCGGTTGATGCGGGATTCCTCGATCTGGGTGGAGATCTCGGTTTCACGGTAACGGACGTTGGTCTTGGTGGCACTGACGATCCAGACACGCTGGAAGGTACTGCCGTTTTCACTGATCAGGAACGCAGGCGTCTGGAAGGAATCCTGCGGGTTCTGTGCGATGGCGCTGCCGGCGAGGGCGAGCGGAAGGAGAATGGCGGAGCGGAGATTCATGAAGTGAACAAGTTGGGGTTGGTGGCGTGTGAGCGGGTTCACCGGATGAGCCGGAGACCGCCGGCGGCTTCTTTCTCGCGTTCGATCTCGGCCATCGTCTTGATGTCGGGATCCGCCTCGTAGTTTTTGACCAGTTCCTCGACCTCGTTCCACATTTTGAGTTCTTCCTCGGTCATTTTGTCTTTGAGCGGGGCGGTGCCTTTGATGTATTTCGCGCCGGATTCGTAGGCAGCCTGGCGGTCGGACTTCGTCCTGGCGTCCTTGGCGGAGCGGTTGCGCTGCCACGAGAGTTCCATCCAGCGCTTGATGGCGGGGGCGGAGACCGAGATGTCGCCCATGTTGTTGCCAGACCACACCTGGCCATACATGGAGATGGCGTCCTCCATCATCTTGCGCTGGTCGAAACTCCGGGCCAGCAGCATGCCGACTTTCGCGGAGTTCGTTTTGAAGTTCCGCTCGTCGAGATAAACGAGCGCCTGCTTGGCGGCCTCGGCGTAGGCCCCCTTGGCGACCAGCAACTCGACGGTGCGGTAAAGCGATTCCTCGGCCTGCTTGTTGTCATCGGACTCGGCGTAAACGATGCCGAAATCGGCGAGCGCCTTGTCGATGTCTTCCGGCGCGGAGGATTCGGCGTAGGCCTTGGCGCGGCCGAGCAGCGCCCGGAAGCGGAATTCGCTGTCTTCCCGGGCGAGCACTTCGTCGTAGTAGGGGATCGCCTCGCGCGGGGTGGCGGTGCGGAGGCGGAGGAAATCGCCGAGTTGGGCGAGGATGGAGGTGGAAAGCTGTTTGAGATCGAAATCGGTCTTGAGCTGTTGGAAGAGCACCTTGACCAGGGCAATGGCGGAACGCTTCTCGTTCTCGTCCTCGCTTTCCCGGGCGATTTTTTCGAACACCCCGATCACGGAAACCCTCAACAGGGCGCGGGTGGCGGTGTCGGTGGGACGGATGTCGGGGAAATCGAAAAAGTGGTTCCTGAGTTCCTCCGGTGTGTGTTTGGTGAGGTAGGCTTCGGTGTAGGCGGGGATGAGTTCCTCCAGCACGTCGGTTTGATCGTTCCGGGTGTGTTCGACGATCATTTCGCGCAGTCGATCGAGTCCGTCATCGGTTCTGTCCACGGCGGCGAGGGCCGGGAATTGGGAGATGGCGATGCTGGCGCGGAAGGGCGAGCCCTCGGCGAATTCGCTCCAGAAACGGTCGGCGTGGGGGACGGCATCCTTGATGCGGTCGCTTTCCGGCTGGCCGATCAGGTTGATGAGCCAGAAGAGCGCTTCACCTGCGATGTTCCTGTGGTTGAGGCTTGCGGCGGAATCGAGCGCGGCGAGGTAGGCCTGTTCGGCGCGCTGGGGATTTTCCTTGAGGAGTTGCTCGATGTTGCCGCGAAGGATGTAGGCTTGGTCGATGATGCTGGCGTTGGGGAACTCGAGCACGAGCCGGGAAATGATTTCGAGCGCGGGATCCGGTTGTTCGAGCGACGAATAACAGTTGGCGCGGTCGAAGAGCGCGAGCGCGAGGTATTCGTTCTCACTGGAATCCGGATACTTGGCGATGAAGGCGTCGAGCAGTTCGCCGGCCTTGTTCCAGTTGCCGAGGCGGTACTGGTTGGATCCCTGGAAGTAGGCGGCGGCCATCGCGAACCTGCTCTCGGGATACTGTTTCACGTGCTCGTCGAGCAGGGGCTGGGCCTCTTCGAAACGGGTGGTGAAGAAGTAGGATCCGCCAAGCACGTGGAGACACATGTCGTGCTCGGGTGTGCCGGGCTCGAGCGCGTCTTTCATCGGCTCCGCGATCTCGATGCATTGCTCGTACTCGCCGTCGTAGAACAGCGAGGCGAGCATGATGCGGCGCAGCGAGGGGATGTGGCGCGAGTCAGGAAAAGTGGCGATGAATTTCTCGCTGTAACTGCGGGTGTCATCGGCGCTGCCGACGATGGATGTGGTGCGCGCGAGGTTGAACAGGTTGTCTTCGCGCTTGTCGGCGTTGGAGTGGAAGGTTTCCAGCAGCAGGTAGGCGGCATTGGCACCGCGGACGTTGCCGTTTTTCTCGTGCAGGAAGGCGGTGACGGCGAGCTTGATGGTTTCGACGGATCTGCCGCTGCGGCGTTCGGCCTCAAGGTCGGCGAGTTCTTTTTCGAGTTCCGCGCGGACCAGGGTGTTGGCTCCGTCGTTGAGGCGCTGCAAGGGGCCCATCGCTTTCAGGCGGGCACGGAGGTCGTCGATGGCGGTGTCGGTGGCCGGAATGAACTGATAGAGCGTCATGGCGGTGTGGTCCAGACCGGCCTTGACGCAATCGCCCGCGAGTTTGAGGAAAATCTTGGAGTAGCGCTGCATCAGGTAGGGCTCGACGACGAGCCCGCCGCGGTTTTTGGCGATGAAGTCGAGCAGCGGCGATTCGTCTTTGGAACGGAGCGTGGCCCCGACGAGTTCCTGAAAGGCGGCGATGATGAGGTTGTCCGGCGTGGGGAAGGTGAGTTTGTTGTCGATGGCGGCTTGGAGGTGCTTGTTGCCTTCCTCGACATTGTCCAGATTGTAGTAACAGATGGCCATTTTGATGTGGAACGGCCCTTGCTGGTAGGGGTCGAGCGCGGGGTCGCGTTCCTTGAGGAACTGGAGGAACTTGTCGATGCCCGTCTGCCAGTCGCCGCCACCGGTGGCGGCTTCCGCCCAGCGCAGCAGCGCCATTTTTTCGAACGGATTCTCACGGGCGGCACCCTGATCCTTTCCGTTGGGGAACTCCTTGTAGCAGGTCTCAAAGGACTCGATGGCCTCGTCCCACTTCTGGAGTTGCATCTCGCAGATGCCCTTGCGGTAATAGATGGTGCCGAACTTGGCGCTGAAGAGCATTTTCAACTGCTTGGGATCGCGGTTGCCGATGGCCTGCTTGTTGAGTTCCAGGGCTTCCTCCCATCTCTCCGCCTTCATCGCCTTGAGCGCACCGTCCACGAGGGCGCCGATGTCCTGGGCGTGTACTGGAGTGAGGGATGCCACCGCAAGGGTGAGGGCCGTGGCGGCCAGGGCGCATTGGCGTCTGATCTGGATCATGGTGAAGGAAGGTTTTTCTGGTCTGGGCGGATGTGATCTCAAAGCCATGCGCAACAAAGCGTGGCTGCCATGCGCGGGCAAGGGGGAATCTCGGGAGAAGCGGGGGAAATTCCAGCCATCACGGAGGCAGGCAAGTCATCAGTCCACCAGATCGGTGAAAGTGACCGAGGTGATGTTCACTGCGGCGAGCGCGTTGAGGACATCGATAACGCGTTGTTGGGAGGCTTCGCCTTCGGCGTAAACCTGGACCAGCGGCGTCTGGTTGGCGGCACGCGCGGCGCTGGCATAAAGATCGAGCTGTGCTCTGAGCATTGGAACTTCGCGCACGTTCACATCGGAATCGAGCGGTTGCACGGAGGTGCCGACGCCGGTGGAAATCAGGCCGTTGCCATCGATCCGGATGAAAATGGGATCCAGTTCGGGCTGCAGCGAGGGATCGGGATTGTTGGCAGGCAGTGACATGCCGAGATCCGACTCGCGGGGGGTGATGGTGGAGGTGACCAGGAAGTAGATGAGCAGAAGGAAGCAGACGTCGATGAGCGACGAGATGTCGAGGCCGGGCTGATCCTCCTCGGGTGCTTCGTATTTGCGGTGGCGTGCCATGACGGAAGGGGTCGGTTGGGTTTCAGCGTTTCGGCTCGCGGGTGAAGACGGCGAAAACCACCTGGTCCACGCCGGCGCGGGCGGCGGCGCGGATGGCGGTGCGGCTGTGGCGGAAGACTGTGTCCTTGTCGCCGCGCAGGTGGAGCTTGGAGGTGACTCCGAGTCCCTGATGGCGGTCTTTCATGTTCTTGACCAAGTCGTGGATGGCATCCTCGTTTTCGAGGACAACGTTGAAGTCCTCGGCGGTGTAAGTGCCGTCCTGGTGGACGTTGACGACGATCCGCCCGCTGCCATCCGTCTGACGCTTCGAGTTCTTGGCGACCGGCGGTTCGACCTCGGGGTCGGTTTTGACGATGATGGCGGTGGCGTTGACGATGAAGAAAATGAGCAGCAGGAACACCATGTCGATCATGGGCGACATGTCCATTTTGCACTCCGCCTCGGGTTCGGTGGTGCTTCTGCGCAGTCTCGATGCCATGATTTAGTTGGGTTTGCGGACGGCTGGCAATGGTGTGTGGATTATTCGGCGATGCCTTCGGGGATTTTGGCGTAAAGGGTGTCGGCGTTGACGGTGGCCACGGCGGCGTTGAGGAGTTCCTCGGCGGTGTGGACACAATCGGCTACCAAACCATTGAAGCGGTTTTTGAGGATGTAAAACACAATGATGCAGGGAATGGCGTTGATGAGGCCCCAGAGCGTGGTGAGCAGGGCGACGGAGATGTCACCGGCAAGCTGGCTGGGGTCCGCGCCGCCACTGACCTTGAGGGTGCCGAAGGCGCTGACCATGCCGATGACGGTACCGAGCAGTCCGAGCATCGGCGAGGCCTGGGCGATGACCGAGATGTAGTTGATCCAGGTCATGGCCTTGCGGTTTTCGTTGATGGTGAAATCCGCCATCGCGTCCTCGACCTGGTCGCGTCCGAGGTCTTCGGGGCGGGTGGCGTCGATGTTAGGGAAGGAATAGGCGACCATCCGGCCGAGATAGGAGGGATGGCTGGCGGCCAGTTCGATGGCGGAGCGGACGCGGCAGTTGGTCATGTGGTCCATGAGCGCGGCCTTGAGGTCGTCCGGACAGTATTTCGTCTTGGTGAGCGCCATGAAGTTGTAAACGGTCAGGGCGATGAACGCGACCACCGCGGCCCCAATGAAGAACATGGTCTTGCCGCCGCTGAGCACCCATCTTTGCAGCAGTGTCTCGGAAGCCGGAGCTACGTCCTGGGCAAGAAGCGAGGGACTGGAAAGGATCAGGGTGGCGAGTCCGGCGAGGAGAAAGACGGCATTCCGACGAGACTGGTGGGGAATCATGTGGCGTTGGGTTGGTTTCGATTGTGACGCTGCGGACTCTGAAACATCCGCCGGGCGCGGCAAGGAGATTTTCCATAATTTACGCATTCCGGCACTGGCGTGGGGCGGGTATGGATTTGCGCATGAATGGGAATGCGCCAGGTCGTCAGGTCGGAGAGCGGTTTAATTTGCGGCTGCGCGACGGCACACCTGTGATGGTGCGTCCGTTGAACGAAGGCGACCGCGCGATGGTGGCGGAGGCTTACCGGCGCGTTTCGCCGGAAGCCCGATACCAGCGGCTGTGGACCAGGACCGGTGGCATGCTCGGCAACGAGATGTTGAACAGCCTGATCGACCAGGATCGCTCGCGGCACATGACGTGGGTTTTGCTGGATCCGTCCCGCGATTTTCCCGCGGTGGGCGGAGCGAGCTGGTGGCTGGACTCCAGCGGTCCGGAAGAGGCGGAAATTTCCCTGATGGTCATGGATGACGACCAACGCCGCGGCATCGGCACCTTGTTGCTGGCGGTCGTTTGGCTGAGTGCCTACCGCGCCGGGATGCGTCGCCTGGTCGGGTATTGCCTCACGGAAAACCGGCGTGCGGCGGACTGGATGCGCGACTGCGGCGGGGAAGGCGAGTGGGACGGCTACAAGCTGGCATTCCGCTGGGATACGCAAAATCTCGACGCCCTGCCAGCGACTGCCGCAGGTGCGGACCTGGCGGCATGGCTGGCGGAACTCGGACCGCGGATGCTGTGAGTGTGGGAACCTGTCAGCGTTTCACTTCCACCCATTGGCCGGTGCGGGCCGATTCGAGCACGGCGTCGCAGACGTGCTGGGTGCCCAGCGCGTGGCGGAAATCGGGGTAGCGTTTTTCCGCCTTCGGGTCGTCGAGCGATTTGAGAAACTCGGCGAGTTCGTGGATGAACGAGTGCTCGTAGCCAAGGCAGAGACCCGGAACCCACCAGTTGCCGGCGTAAGGGTGATCGCCATCGGAACAATGGATGCTGCTCCAGCCGCGGCGGTCGCCGGGGACGCCGTGGTCGAAATAGGAGAGGCGGTTGAGGTCGTGGAGGTCCCAGAACAGCGACTTGTGCTCGCCGTTGATCTCGAAAGTGTAAAGCGCCTTGTGGCCGCGGGCGTAGCGGGTGGATTCGAAGATCGCCAATGAGCCGTTCTCGAAGCGGGCGAGGAAGGCGCAGGCGTCGTCGATGGTGACGGCCTGCTTCTCACCGGTGGCGGTGTGGACACGCTCCTTGATGAAGGTCTCGGTCATGGCGGAAACAGAAAGGATTTCGCCGTTGATCCACCGCGCGGTGTCGATGCAGTGGGCTAACAGGTCGCCGGTGACGCCCGATCCGGCCGCCTTGGCATCGAGACGCCACAATGCCGCGCCGCCTTGCGGGAGGTCTTCGGAAATCGTCCAGTCCTGGAGGAAATTCGCGCGGTAGTGGAAGACACGTCCGAGTTCGCCGGCGGCGACGATGTTCTTCGCCAGTGTGACGGCTGGAAGGAAGCGGTAGTTGTACCAAACGAGGTTGGGCAGGCCGGAGGCTTCGACGGCTTTCACCATTTCCTCGCCTTGGGCGCCGTTGAGGGCGAGCGGTTTCTCGCAGAGGATCATCTTGCCGTGCTTCACGCATTCGAGTGCGATCTCGGCGTGCGAGTCATTGGGCGTGCAGATGTCGATGGCGTCGATGTCCTCGCGTTTGATGAGCTCGCGCCAGTCGGTTTCGTAGGACGCGTAACCCCATTTTTCGGCGAAGGCTTTGACCTTCGCTTCATCGCGTCCGCAGACGGCTTGGCGGACGACCGTGTGATTGGAATCGAAGAAATGGCCGACCTGCGAGTAGGCGTTCGAGTGCGTGCGGCCCATGAAGCCGTAGCCGATGAGTCCGATGCGGAGTTGTTTTTTCATGATGTTCAATGGGTTAGGTGATAGCTGGAAGAAGGCGCTTGTGGATTCGCATCAAATGATGCAGATTTTGGTGTATGAGAACGACCGTGACGTTGGATGACCAATTGGTGGAAGCCGCCGGCAAGTGGACCGGGATCCAGAACAAGTCGGAATTGATCAACCGGGCGCTCAAATTGCTCGTGGATCAGGAACTCTTGGAGCGGTTTCTCGCCTTGGAGGGCACGATGCCGGACTTGGCGTATCCCGAGCGGAGTTACCGGTCCGATCGTGAGCCACTTCCCACCCCCGTGTTGAACGATTCGGATGAATGAGCCCGGCCGAGTGTTGGTGGACACCAATGTGTGGATCGACTTCCTGCGGAAGCCGCTTCCCGAATTGCGCGAGCTGCTGAAGCGGCGGCGGGTGATCTGCCATCCCTGCGTGATCGGCGAAGTGCTGGTGGGCAGTCCGCCGAATCGCGCGATGATCCGGCAGTTCCTGCTGTCGCTGCCGTCGGCGGTGGAGGCGGACTTCGTCCAAGTGCTGCGCATGATCGAGACCCGCGGTCTGGCCGGGCGCGGTCTGCAATGGAACGACGTGCTGCTGCTGGCCGCGGCCAAACTCAGCGCCGCGCGCCTGTGGACGCGCGACAGGCGTCTGGCGGTGGCGGCGGATGAGTTCGGCATCGGCTGGGTCGAGGGTGTGGTCAAATTGACGGATGAAAACCGTTAGATGGCCTCATCCACGGCGATCATCGCCTTGAGCACCTCGTTCCAGGTGCCGGCGCTTTCGAGTACCTCGTTGGCGAACATGCAGCCGTCCCAGCAGATGTGTTTCATGCCGCGGGATGACGCGTCCTTGAGCCAGTAGGTCGAGCACTTGGCGATATCGAGTTTGCCGTTGGGATCGTTCGCCTGGCAATGGCGGCCGGTCTTGTCGTGCGAGCCGGTGCCGTGCACGGAGCCGTCGTTTTGCGCGACATGGAAATCGATGGTCCACGGCCGCAGGGCGTCGGTCATCGTCTGGTAGGCGGTCCAGAATTCTTCTTCGCTGTAGCCTTCCTTGAGCAGCGCGGCTTCCGGCGCGTTGTAGCCCATCAGATAGAGATAGGTGTGGGCGAGGTCGGCCTGAAAGCCGACAACTCCGGGAAGATTGGTGGCTTCAAGGGTGTCGAGCATCGCCTTCCACGAATGCATGCCGCCCCAGCAGATTTCGCCTTCGGCGGCGAGGCGTTCGCCGTGATGTTCGGCCACCTTGCCGGCTTCGCGGAAGGTCTCGGCGATTTTCTTCGTGTTGCCGGCCGGGTCCTTCGCCCAATCGGAAGGACCGCCCGCGGAGTCGATGCGGATGACGCCGTATTCACGCACGCCGTGGGCCTTGAGGATGTTGGCGACGCGGCAGGCTTTTTCCACGGCGAGCACGAAGTTCCTGCGATCCTCATCCGAGCCGAAGGCGCAGCCACCGACGGTGCCCGGCCAGACCGGGGCGACCAGCGAGCCGACTTTCAAGCCGAGCGCGGCGATTTGATCGGCCATCGCCTTGATGGTGTCGTCAGACGCGTCCGGATCGGTGTGCGGATGGAAAACGAACAGATCCACGCCGTCGAACTTGCGGCCGTTGACGTTGGCGGCGGTGGTGAGTTCGAGCATGCGTTCGAGCGAGATGGGCGGGTGGTCGGTGTCCGGCTCTTTTCCGACGAGGCCGGGCCACATGGCGTTGTGGAGTTTCATAAAGAGGAGTTTGTTAGTTTTCAGTGTTCAGTTTTCAGGAGAAAGAGAACTGCTTATTGGTTTTTGCAGGCTCCCATGGCGGGGGCGTCGGGATTCACTTCGGGGCCGTAGTAGCGCAGTGCCACGAGCGGTTCGGTGAGCGAGGTGTTTTTGAACGTGACACCTTGTTTCGCGGCGATTTCGGTGCAGAAGAACTCGTCGTTGGAGAGTTCGTTGAAACGCAGGAGCTTCGGGCAGTTGAGGCGCAGCTTGTTGGCGAAACCTTCGCCCTGCACGACGATCAGTGAATAAGCTCCGTTGTCCTTGATGGTGACGGTGGCGCCCGGTTCGACGGTGAGTTCCTTGGCGGTGAAGTATTGGAAACCGTCAATCCTGCCATAGACGATCCACTTGTCGTGGTAGCCCTCGCCTTTTTCCGCGGTGACGGGCTCGAGGTAATGGTTGTCCTTGAAGTTCGGATCCACGTTTTTCTCCCAGTCGAGCTGGTCGATGATGAAATCGATGTCCTGGTGCTTGTCCTTGGGCATGTCCTTCACGAGCAGCGACCACGGAACCTCGCGGCCTTCGACGAGGTTCTGATACATGCCGAACACGTCGGATCCCCACTGCGGTTCGTAGGTGCAGAGCGAACCGGGCGCGTGAAGGATGCAGGGATCGATGAGCCAGCCGGAGCCGACCTTGAGCTTGTAGGCCTTGGACAGGTTGAGGATGCCGTTGTCGCCCTTGTGCCAGTCCGCGATGCACTTGCGCACCTGGTCGCGGGTGGTGCCGGGTTCGAAGCCCATGAAGGTGTAGGGGAAATTGTTGCCGACGTTGTTGTGCTGTGGTGGAAAGTAATAGCTCTCCGGCTTGCCCTCCTGGCCGACGAGCGCGGCCTGCGCGTCGTTCTGGTGCATGTGGTGCGGGATGGGGCCCATGTTGTCGAAGAACTTCGAATAGACCGGCCACTTGCCGTATTTGTCCCACAGCGTTTTGCCGATGATGCCCGCGCCGGACTCGGCAATGGCGTCGCGCAGGGTGAAGCGTTCACGGCCGACGACGACATAGGAAAGTCCTTCATCGGCATCGCGGCCTTCGTTGGCGGTTTCGGTGGTGGAACCGAACCAACGCTCATCGATGCCGCCGCGGCTCAGGCCATAGGCATAGGTGTCGTCCGGATGCAGTTTGATCCGCAGGCCGGGTTGCAGGAACGAGCGGGGGACCCAGTTCGGACATAGTCGCAGCAGGCCGCCGGTGTCTTCAAGGTGGCCGTCGATCAGCGCCTTGAGGTTTTTTGAAGTGGTGGTGAGATCCTGAGTGGTGAGTGGTTGGCTCATGGGTTGTTAGCGGGTTTCAGAGAACGAATTCCCATTCGAGTGGGATGGTGATTTCCTCGCCGGATTCGCCGGTGATGGCAACGGTATTCTCGCCGACCGGGTGGATTCGCACGGCCATGCCGAAATCATCCGGCATCGCGGCAACGCCCTGCACGACTCTCAGGGAAACGGTTTCGTGCGCGTCGAACTTGCGGGTGGTGGGAAAACCGGGAGATGCCTTGCGCGACTCATCGACGCCGTGGCTGAAATACGAACACACCTCCTCGATGCCGATGCGCCCGGTGTGGCGGCTGTTCCACGGCGGGTCGCTGCGGCCGCCATTCGACATCCAGAACAAGGTGGCGGGAAAATCGACGGGGTTTTTCAGCGAAAACCACATCCAGCCATCCATCACCGCGGCCGACCACGCGAACGGCTGGCCGGAATGCGGCGCTTCGCTGACCATCATCACCAGGTCGTCATTGCCCGGGCGGGCGGGGTAGCGGGTGAGGTCGGCGGTGCCACCGGCGGCCAGCGGGACTTCGCGCAGGTCGGTGAATTCCGCGCCGGGTTCCAATGCCTGTTGCTCGCCGTTGGCCGGATCGGAAAATTTTCCGGGAAACACCGATGCCCAGCGGAACGGACTGACCGAAACCCTCGCCGCGCCCTCGGGCATGGCTGTTAGATCGAGGATGGGGTGTGTGCCGTAGTTGTAATATCCATCGAGTTCCGAAATCCGGTTTTCGATGTAAACCGCATGATGATCCGGACGCGTGGAGAGGATTTTTTCCACCACCGCGCCGGTGTCGGCGGTTTTCTGGCGCAGGCGGATCGAGCGCTCGCCGATCGACACGAGCAACCACTCCGCGTTGGCGGGATCGCCGTGGGGCGGGCCGTGCAGTTGTCCACCGAACGGCAGGCAGAAAAAATCGCCGCGCAGCACAGAGAGCAGCGCCGGTTGGATGGGAAATTCCCCCGGCTGCCAGGGCGAGAGCGTGTAGGGGGAAACGTCGCGGCCATCGAGATGAAACACCACCGGTCCCATGTGACCCGCGCGGGCGGTCACGTACAAGTCCAACTCGGGAGTGGACAGATGGTGTGAAACCTCGCCGTGGACGTGGTGCATGGCTTCAATCCTTGAGAATGCCGCGGGCGCGCAGATTGTTGAGGCGGCGGGCGATGTCGGCCAGGCCGTCGGCCATCGTTTCGGTATAACTCCGGCCGTCGCGGGTATCGACGCCGAAACCCGGCTCGAGGTCGCGCAGCGGCTGGAGCGCGTCGTCCTCGTGATGGAACATTTCGACATAGACATTTTCCAGCTTGCCGGTGGCGGCGGCCGCGGCCAGCAGCGCGCCGATCCAGCCGTTGTCGGTGGTCAGGCAGCCGCGGGTGGTCGGCGGGGTGGCATGGAAGGCACCGAGTTCGTCGGCCTCTCCGAGGCTGCGGATGGTGGCGATGTTGTGGTCGATGTTGAGGCCGGAGTTGCCGCAATGCGCGGCATCGACGATGAGTTTGAAGAACTTGTTGCCGAGCGCCGCGTTGGCGGCCTGAACGAAGGCGCGGCCACGGTCGATGTTGGTGAAGGTCTGGAACTCGCCCGGGCGGAGGAACTCGATGTGCCAGCTTTTGACACTCGAACCCAACAGCCCTGCCTCGTCGATCACGCGGCGGTGGACTTTCACGTTTTGCGCGACCGCCTCGTCGAAGGCCTTGCCGCTGCGCTCGGTTTCGCCGGGGAACATCCAGCCTTCGATGGAGGTGGAGGAAACCGTGCCGATGCCGTGTTTCACCGCCGCCTTCATGCCGGGCAGGAGTTGGCCGACCACCGCGTCCTCGTCGTTGGGATTCATCGGGTTCACGCCGCCGAGCATCATGATCAGATCCACGTCGAGCCCGAGCGCGCGGAGCTTGGTGATCATCTCGTCGAGGTCGCCGTCGTCGCAGCCGGGAAACACCGAGATCTGCACGCAGTTGAGCGGCACGCGGGAGGCATCGCACAACTCGCGCATGCCGGCGACGATGCGGATTTCGCCGGATTCGTCGCGCGGATAGCGGCCGGCCTCGTCGGGAACGAGACAGCCGACGAAGCGAAGGTGGGTGGGAACGACGCCGAGGCGGATGCGGGTCTTGAGAGTGATGTCTGCGGAACTCATGGGCGTTTGATCATGCGGTGAAAGGAAATTTACGGCAGGTGTTTGATTGGCTTATCGCGGCACGCGGTTTTGAGGAACTGAAGATTTCACAGATCGAATCCGAAGTGGGTTGCCGCGTTGTCGTAACAGATCGCGCGGACCAGTGTGGCGAGGGTGTCGAAGTCATCCGGCAGCTCGCCGCGGTCCGCCTCGCCACCGATGAGGTTGCAGAGGATCCGGCGGAAATACTCGTGGCGCGGGAACGAGAGGAACGAGCGCGAATCGGTGAGCATGCCGACGAAGCGCGAAAGCAGGCCGGTGGATGAAAGGGCGTCGAGCTGGAGTTCGATGCCGTTTTTCTGGTCGAGAAACCACCAGCCGGAGCCGAACTGGATCTTGCCGGCGACGGTGCCGTCCTGGAACGCGCCAGTTATCGCGGCGAACAGGTAGTTGTCGGCCGGGTTCAGGTTGTAGAGGATGATTTTCGGCAGCGAGTCGTCATGCGCGAGGGCGTCGAGGTAGGTGACCAGTGCGGCTCCCTGACGGGTGTCGCCGATGGTGTCGTAGCCGGTATCCGGCCCTAACAGACCGGTCATGCGGCGGTTGACGCCGCGGAAGGCGCCCAGATGGAGTTGTTTGGTCCAGCCCCGGGCCGCGTCGAGTTGGCCGAGATAGACCATCAGGTAAAACGCGAATTTCTCCTGTTCCTCCGCGTCGGCGGGCTTGTCTGAGAGGGCCTTGTCGAAAATCACGGCCGCTTCGGCGTCCGTGCACGGCAGGGCGGGGAGGCGGTCGAATCCGTGGTCGGACAATCGCCCGCCAACGGCGTGGAAATCGTCATGCCGCTTCTGTAGCGCGGCCAGCAGGTCGGAGAGGTGGGCGATGTGGATGTCGCTCACAGCTTCCAGTTTTTGCAGCCACGGTTTGAGCTTTTCCGGCTGATCGACCATGAAGGCCTTGTCCGGGCGGAAAGTGGGCAGCACGCGTGTGGCGAGCCCTGAGGCGGCGATGGCGGCATGATCGTCGAGCGGATCGGCCGGGTCGTCGGTCGTGCCGACCACGCGGACGTCGAATTTTTCCAGGATGCCGTGAACGCTGAAATCCTCCTCCTGCAGCCGGGCGTTGGCGCGTTCCCAGATTTCCTCGGCGGTATCGGGGCCCAGGAGGAGGTCGATTCCGAAGTAGCGCCGCAGTTCGAGGTGGGTCCAGTGGTGGATCGGGTTGCGCAGCGTGAAGGGCACGGTTTCCGCCCAGGCCTGGAATTTCTCGCGCGGCGAGCTTTCGCCGGTGATCAGATCCTCGTCGATGCCGTTGGCGCGCAGCAGCCGCCATTTGTAGTGGTCTCCGCCGAGCCAGATCTCCGCGAGGTCGTTCCAGCGGTGGTTGGTGGCGATTTCCCTCGGCGGGAGATGGCAGTGGTAATCGACGATCGGCTGATCGCAGGCCACTTCGTGGAACAGACGGCGCGCGGTTTTGGAGTGAAGCAGGAAATCCTGATCGAGGTAGGCCATGGCCCGGAAACTCCATCACCGGAGGGGTGGTGATCCAAGCCGGAAAATCAGCCGCCGGGCCAGGCAGCGCGATTGGCTGAAAACCGGGGATTCGTCGACCGGTCTGGATTCCACTGTTTTCGATAAACCGGGACCCCGATCCGCCATCCCGGCGACCCCATGATCGCCACGACACTCCATGCGGCGGTCTTGCGGAGACATGATTTTGGAACGCCAAGCACTTCGCCATGCTCCACGTCCAGCCCGAGGGCGGCCGCCGCATGAACGCCGCCGACTACCTGCGCGGCAGGAAACCGGAGCGGTTTTGTTAGGCACCTGCCGGATCGCTCCGGTCCGCGAGATGACGCGCCAACTCCAGTTGGTTGGGCCTCCGTCCGGGAAGGACCACTTGCACCTGGCTGCTTCGCCCGCATTTCCCGCACTCAAGGAGCGGCGAAACATGTTCGCCGCGTCAATGAGTGGATCATGCGGAGTGCGAATGTCCGACTCATGGGCTTTTCATTGGCACGGCGGACCCATTCCGCCGCTCCCTTCCGCAGTCACGCTCTTGTCCTGCCTTTTAGCATCTCCATCAATCGCCTTGTGAGACTGCGGGGACTGACCTGAATGGCGTTAGCTTAAACCAGTGCCTTCAAGGATTAAAGAATGAGAAAGCTGAATCTCTTGATCCCGGTAGGGATTACAGAGACTAGCCGGGGGTCGAGGAGCGACAGCGACGACCACCCCCGGGTTGCGATTCGCAAAGCATCTTCATCCTTTCCTACGTAAGCGCTCAACGGTTGGGTGTCGTATAGTGTGGCGGAATTTCCGCCGAATCAGGGCAGCGGGATCAGCTCGACCTTGCGCACGTGGATCGGCTGCCAGCCGTCCACGACCGGTTTCAGGGTGAGCGTGATGTCGCGGTTGGCGGCGAGTGTGACCTCGCCGACGCGGCTGGTCTTGTAAATTTCAGCGCTGCCGCTGGCGGGCACGGACAAGGCGAGCTTGCCATTGCATTTCACGAGCAGGACCGCGCCTGCGGCTTCCGCGGCCGTCTCGATGCGCACCAGGTAGCGGCCGTCGGTGGGCACGCGCATTTTCCAACTGGCGGTGTCGGCGGGATCGCGCCAGTGGCCGAGGCGGGAGAGGCCGTCGCGGGTTTCCACGCGGATCGAGCCGCCGCTGACGGTCGCGTGCTCGGCGGGCAGATGGAGCGCTCCATTGGCGTCCGCGGTCAGTGCCGGCGGGTCTTTGGCGGCAGGCTCCGCAAAGACCGCATGGATCATGGCCAGCGCGGCCATGATCGCGGGAATTCGCAGGAGCTTCCGTTTCATGCCGCCAGTTACGCCAAGCGGTTCGCCGCTCTTACATCGGCGATCACCGGGGTTTCGCTAAATCTCTCGGAAAGGGCCGGATATTTCTTCACTCGGCGGCTTGGATGGTGACTTGCAGCGCGTTGTCGGCGGCGAGGTATTTGGCGGCGAGCGCGTTGATCTCGGCGAGGGAAATCGACCGGTAGTCCTCGTCGCGCTTGCGGGCCAGTTCGAGCTTTTCGGGGTCGGACTGCGACTGGCTGAGCACGGTGCCGAGCCAGTATGAATTGTCGCGCAGGGTTTTTTCGAGCATGCCGAGGGTGGGTTTGAGCGCGCGGTCGAGTTCGTCCTCGCTGGCACCGTCCTTGGCGAGGGAGATGGCTTCTTTCATGATGGTTTCGAGCAGGATGGGGAGTTCCGCGGGTTTGCCGGCGCTTTCGCCAATGAGGTATCCCACGCCGTCGAGGCCGTCGGAACCGGCGGCACCGGCGTTGGGGCTGTAGGATGCGCCGAGCTTCTCGCGGATTTCCTCGCGCATGCGGTCGCCGAGGATCGAGCCGAGGATGTTGAGGCGGCGGAATTCCGGGATGTTGCCGCGGATGCCGACGGTTTTCCAAACGACCGTGGCGATGCCCTGCGGGATCTTCGATTCGTAGGTGAAATGTTTTTCGGCGGGTGCCTCCGGAAATTCGATGCTCCTTGCCTCTCCCATCGCCGGCGGTTGCGCGGTGCGTTCCGAAAGAGCACCGAAGGTGGCGAGCAGTTCGGGCAGGATAGCGGCTTCATCGAAGTCGCCGACGATGCTGAGTTCGAGATATCCTTTTTCCAGCTCGGGCGCGAGCCATGCCTTGGCGTCGTCGATGGTATAAGAAGCGAGTTGTTCCTGCGGCGCGGTGGTGAAACGCGGATCGTTGCCATGCAGCCAGGCGTCCATGTCGCGCTGCGCGCCGGCGGGTGTGTGTTTGAGCTGCTGATAGAGCATCGGCAGCGCCTTCTGGAACTGCCACAGCGCCTCCTCGCGGTAGCCGGGATCGGTGAGTGAGGCGCACATCAGGCGGCATTGCAGCGCGAAGTCTCCGGGCGTGGTGGTGCCGGAAAGCAGAAACGCATCGTCGGAAATCGACAGCGAGCTGCCGACATTCCTGCCGGCGAGGATCTGGCGCAGCTCGTCCACCGAGTGCTTGCCGAGGCCGCCGCCCTCGAAGACCGCTTGCGCGAAGAGATCGAGCATCGGCTTGTCGCGCGGCTGGGTGAGTTTGCCCGAGCCCACGCGTGCCAGCAGGCGGATTTTCCCGCGTTCGAAATCGGTGCGTTTCAGGTTCACCCGCACCTGGTTGGAAAGGACGAGTTGTGATATCTCCATGTCCGTGACTTCCGCGCGCTTCGCCACCTCGCCGGGCGTGCCGAAGTCGTCATAGCCGAATTCCTGCGCCTCGCGCGCGGCCGGCGGCTCGACCGGGGTGCCGCGCGAGTCCTCGAACAAGGCGGCGAGTTCCAGCGTCGCGTTTTCCGGCTCCTTTTTGGTGGTGAGCACCAGATGGTATCCCGGGGACTGCCAGAATTCCTTGAACGCCGCGTGGCAGGCATTCGTGTCGATTCCGGCGAGGATTTCACGGGCGATTTCAAGGTCGGTCTCGGGATCGGAGAACACGCGGTCGCGGTTCACGGTGCGGGCGAGCACGGTGGCGATGCCTTCGGACTTGCGGGTTTCCTTTTGTTTCACCTGCTGCTCGTAGGCGTTGAGCAAATTCGCCTTGGCCTCGGCCAGTTCGGCATCGGTGAATCCATGCTGCATCGCGCGGCGGAATTCTCGCTCGATCACCGGCACCACCTCGCGCCAGCGGTCGTCCGCGGCAGTCACGCCGATCGATCCGAAATCCAGCAGGTTGAACCAGGTGGTCTTGTAAACCGAGCCATCGGCCACCGGCGAATCCTGCTCTTTGGAAATGCGGTCGAAGCGCCGTGAAATGATCGAGTGGGCGATCTCCAGCGGCATGCGCTCCGCGCGCGTGGCGCGGGTGTCCGGCTCGCGCTCGTGCGGACGCACCAGCATCAGCGAGACATCGGTGGCGCTCACCTCCTTGTCATGAAACACCGCCGTCTCGATCCCCTCCGGCTGGTGGATGGTGCCCGGATCGGGATCGTCGCCCGGCTCGGCCGGATTCGCCAAGCTGGAGAATGCGTCGGTGATGCGCTTGCGCATGTCGTCCACCGCCACATCGCCCACCACGATGAAGGTCATGCGTTCCGGCGTGTAGTAGCGGGTGTAGAAATCGACGAAGCGCTCGCGCGGCGCGGATTCGATTACCTCCTCGATGCCGATGGGGAACCGTTTCGAAACCAGCGAGTCCGGCATGAGTTCCTCGAACTGCTGCTCCATCAGCCGGTATTCCACCGAATCACGGGTCCGTTTTTCCGCCAGAATGACGCCGCGCTCCTTGTCGATTTCCTCGGTGTCGAGCAGCGCGCCATCGCCGAAATCGCGCATCACGGTGAAGGCAAGGTCCATGGTGTCCTGCGAGAGGTCCGGCAGGTCGAGCATGTAAACCGTTTCGTCGAAGGAGGTGTATGCATTGGCATGCGCGCCGAAGGCGATGCCCAGCCGCTGCATGCGCGGGACCAGTTCGGCGGCGGTGAAATTCTTGGTGCCGTTGAACACCATGTGCTCCAGGAAATGCGCCAGACCGCGCTGGTCCTCGTCCTCCATCAGCGACCCGGCGGCGATGTGCAGCCGCAGCGAAACCCGTTTCGGCGGCTCGCCATTCGGATAGATCAGATAGCGGAAACCGTTGTCCAGTTCGCCGAACGCCGCGTTGGGATCGGCGGCGATGTCGGAAACCTCCTGCGGCCATGGCCGGGGATCGACGGAGGACACCGTGGTGTCGGTCTTCACCGTCGTCGTGTCCACCGCCGGGTTTTCCGTCGCAGGCGTCGCGGACGTTCCCTGGTCAGGATTGTCCCGCAACGAGAGGATCAGTGCCGTCGCCCCAAGCAACAGCACCAGAATCAACGGAGTCATCGACATCGCCTTGCGCATGGCTACACGGTGGCCAAGCCTCCCGGCGCTGGCAACGCGGAAAAAACGGGTCCGGCTTTCCTCAAACGCCGAAAAGCGGCTTCATGTGCCGTTCCAGAAGATTGTGGGTCACACAGCGGCCGACCGTTTCGCGGTGGGTTTTGAGGGCGTCGAGATAAGTGTCGCCCAGTTTCGCGGCGATTTTGAAGCCGACATGCAGGAGCTGGCGGACGTTCGGATCGTAGGCCGGGTTTGACGGATCATGGCGCACGGCAGCGGCGAACTGTTCGCCGGTCCAGCCATCCACCTCGGCGGGCGAGGGGAGTTTGGCGATGTCGATGTCGATCACGGTGGCGTAGGGTTCGCAGAGCGCTTCCTTGTGCTCGACGGCACCGGCGTAGATGCGCTTGGCGAGCGCCAGCGCCTCGCCGCCGGACTCGGCCAGGCCGATGACTTCCTCCAGCCAGTTGGTGCCCGCGGTTTTGATGTGCAGCCCCGCGCCGGTGCGTGCCAGCGCGCGGCGGATGACCGGATAGATCGAGAACTTGTCGGACCCGGAATGGACGGAGAGTTTGAGTCCTTGCGGTAGGCCATAAGTTTTCACCGCATGGGCGATCACCGCGAGGTCGTCGTTGAATTCACGCTCGAAGCGCTCGATGTCGCCGACGTAGTCCACGCCTTTGTTGAAACGGCCGGTGAATTTCGGCGCGATGGTTTGCACGGGAACGCCTTCGTCGGCGAGGGCGGCGAGGATGATCAGCAGTTCGACGGGAGATTGCGGTGAGTCGGTTTCGTCCATCGAGACTTCGGTCACGAAATCCGCGCCCTTGGCGGCGACGATGTGGCGGTAAATGGCACCGGCGTGTTGCGCGGCCTTGAGAAACTGGTTCGCCGCGCGCTCGATGTCCCCACGGCTGATTTCCAGCGGCTGCGCGACGCCATCGACGCGGACGGTGCCGATGAGTTCCGGATGGCGGTCGATGAAGGTGGACACTTCCTCCGGATCGGCGGGTTTGCCGATGTCTTCCGCCACGTCGAGCGTGAAGAAATCGCAAGGCGCGATGAAGCGGTCCACGGTCTTGAGATTGATGTGGTCGGCGTCGAGCAGGTATTCGCCGGTCCATCCCAGCTCGCGGACCGCGGCATCGGCGGCGTCGCGGGTGGATTGCGGTTCGGAACCGATGATCATGTGTTCGCGGTTCGACTTGTTCCAGACCGGAGTGATGTCGATGCCGAGTCCGCGCGCGGCAATGAAAGCCTGGAGCTGGGCCACGGCGCCGTGGGCGAAGCGGTCGCCGACGCCGAATGTGAATTTTGGGCAGTGTTTCATGGGAGTTTTGGTTTATGGAAAAAGTTCCCGGATGCTCTCCATCGTGCGGCGCGCGGCTTCGTCCGGGGTGGGCAAGGGAAGGATTTCGGCGGAGAGGTATCCGGCGTAGCCGATTTTTTCCAACGCTTCGGCGATGGGTTTGAAATCCGTGTGGCCGAAGCCCGCGGCGTGGCGGTTTGAATCGGCCCAGTGCACGTGGCCTAACAGGCCACCGGTTTCCACCAGCGCGGCCGCGATGTCTTTTTCCTCGATGGACATGTGGAACAGGTCGGCGAGCATCTTCACGTTCGACAAGCCGTTTTCGCGGAGGAACGCGGCGGCGGGTACGGCTTGGTTGAAGAGGTTGGTTTCGTAGCGGTTGAGCGGCTCGTAGATGAACGGCACGTTGAAGCGCGCGGCGGCTTCGCCGGCTTTTCGCAGCGAATCGGCGAGCCAAGCGATCGCCTGGTTCCGCGAAACATTTCCGCCATGGCGCCCTTGCATCGATCCGAGGATGGCGGGCGCGCCGAGATTGCCGCCGAACTCGATCATGCGAAGCACGAACGACAGAGCCGCCTCACGCTTCGCGGGATCTGGATCGGTGAGTGAGAGTCCGTGTTTCACCATGCCGGCACCGGTGCCGACCGCCGCGATGGCGAGACTGTGGTTTTCACACAGGTTTTCGATTTCCGCGACGGCCACTTCATCGGAACCGGGCAGGAAGAGTTCGACGGCATCGAAGCCGATGGCCGCGGCTTTTTGGAAACCGGCCGCCAGTTCTTCATGGAAAACGAACGGACCTGCGGCCGCTTCGGGGACGCGGCAAAGTGTGACTGCGGCGCGCATCAGACGGATTCGATGATGATGTTGCCGTAAGGCGTGGCGTCGCCCGTGCGGATCAGGCCGATCGCGTTCGGCACCATGGATTTGAAATCGAGATGAGGCAGGCGGTTCACGGTGGCATTTGGGAAATCCGCGAACGATCGATCGAAGCGGCTGACGGTATCCGCCGGGTTGGTGGCGAGAAACTCCTGCGCCTGCCAGATGCGGCCGACCTTGAAATTCTGACGCAGCTGCTCCAGCACGTCGAGCACTGTGGGGATGCCGTGGGTGAGTGATATATCCACGGTTTCGATTTGCGGCCAGAACGGAAACGCCCAGTCGGCGATGACGAGCGTGTTGGTGTGCCGGATGCGCGCGATGAGATGCAGGATGTGCGGGTTGAGGATGCCGTTCTGGAGCATGAGGATATGAGTTGGATCAGTTGACTTCGATCATGGCCTTGATCGCGGCGGTGGCCGGATTGGTGAATTCAACAAAGCGGACCGACACTTCATCGAACGCGATGCGGTGCGTGATCCACTTGTCGGTATCGATCAGTCCCTTGCGGATCAATTCGATGATGTGGTCGAAATCGGCGGGCATCGCGTTGCGCGAGGCGAGCAGCGTGAGTTCGCGGCGGTGGAACACCGGGGCGTGCCGGAAAACAAGTTCCGACGTGGTGATGCCGACATAAACCACGCGGCCGATGAATGCTGCGAATTCGAAACAGCCGGACATCGACTTGGGGTTGCCGGTGGCATCGATGATCACATCCGCAAGTTTTCCGGAAGTGATGCTTTCGAGTGCCGCAAGCTGCCCGCCATCGACGAGGATGCCAGTGATGCCGAGTTTTTCGCGGCAGAATTCGAGCCGTGCCGCGTTGGTGTCCATGACGAACACATTCACGTCGTCCATCAGCCGCAGGAATTCGAGGCAGGCGAGACCGATCGGCCCCGCGCCGATGACGAGCACGGTCTCGCCGGGCCGCGGGTTGCCGCGTTGCACGGCGTGGAAACCGATGGCGAGCGTTTCGACCAGCGCGAGTTGATCGTAGGTGAGATCGTTTCCCGGATGGAGTTTGCGGGCTGGCACAAGAAACGCGCCCTTGCGCAAGCCGCCGGCCTTGTGGACGCCGATCACCTGCACGTCCGGGCAGCAGTTGGGATGGCCACTGGCGGAAACATGGCTCGCGGGATTGTTGACATATGGCTCCAGTGAACAGCGGTCGCCGGCTTTCACATGATCGACATCCTCGCCGACTGCCAACACTTCCAAACCGAGTTCGTGGCCGGGAACGCGCGGATAACTGAAGAACGGGAACCTGCCGAGATAACACGCGAGGTCGGTGCCGCAGATGCCCATGCGGTGCGTGCGGACCAATGCCTCGCCCGGTCCCGGCGATGTTTCGTCGGGAACCTCGATCAAGGTGATCGTTTCCGGTGCGGTGAACTCGATGGCGGCGGGCATGACAATCAATTGTTTTCCGGCAATCCCTCCATGTGGCCGATGTCTTTGACCGGCTCGAAGATCGCGAGCACTTCCGCCAGCAGTTCCTCGTCAACCGGTTGTTCGATCCAGTCCGCCCATTTGCGGATGTTGTCAGGATTCGCGGAACCGGCCACCGAGGTGGAAATGTCAGGATGCGAGCACGCGAACTGCAACGCGAGTTGCGCGATGTCCACGCCGCGCGCGGCACACACCCGCGCGGCCTCGCGGGCGGCGGTTTTGACTTCCTCCGGTTCCTTCAACCAAACGGGAAGCTCGGCCTGCGTGAGCAAACGCGCGGAAAACGGTCCCGCGCCGATCACGCCGATGCCTTTCGCTTTGAGTCGCGGCAGCAGGTCGGTTGCCAGCGTGGTGTTTTGCAGCGTGTAGCGGTTGTAGGCGAGAATGCAGTCGATGTGGTCCTCGATGCGGTCGAGCACGGTGTGGAAGGTCTTGAGCGGATAACATGAAAACCCGATCGCGCGCGCCTTGCCCTGTTGCCTGATCTTGAGCAGCGCGGGCAGCGTTTCCTCCCAGATTTGCGGCAGGGAAACGAACTCGATGTCATGCAACAGCAGGACATCGAGGTGGTCGGTCTTGAGGCGCTGGAGCGAGACGTGCACGGATTCCTCGACGCGTTTGGCGGAAAAATCGAAGTGAATGTCCGAGTAGCGGCCGAGCTTGGTGCCCAGCAGATAGGAATGGCGCGGCACGTCCCGGAGGCCCATGCCGAGTAATATTTCCGACATGCCGCGGCCATAGAACGGCGAGGTGTCGATGAAGTTCATGCCCAGTTCCAATGCGACGCGGGTGGATTGCATCGCCTCGTCCAGGGTGATCGGGCGGAATTCCGCGCCGATCGAGGATGCACCGAACGAGATCACGGGAAGATGGATGCCGGTGGTTCCGAGAGGGCGGGTTCGCATGCTTGGACTTCGTTTGCCTGAGCGCATGGCAACAAGGGACGGCTGGTCTTGCAAGGCCGGAACGACGGAGATCAGGTCCGCTTCAGAAATGGCTTGAGCGCGAGCAACACAAGCGCGCCTGCGGCGATGCCGAAAAACCCTTTGAACATGGCTGTCACGATGCCGCTCCAAATTCCCCACGAATGCCCGAGCTTGGGTCATGCAAGGCAGCGGTCGGAAAAAGGAAAAGGCCGAGCCAGCGGACGGGGGTCCACCGGATCGGCCTTGGGAAGGGTTCGGAAATTCGGGGGATGAAACGCGGGGTCAGCGTCTGCCACCCTTGTAGCCACCACCGCCGCCGCCGTAGCCGCCGCCGGATTTGTTGTAGCCGCCGCCACCGCCCTTGTAACCGCCGCCGCCGCCGCCACCACCGTAGCCACCGCCGCCGGGACGGGCTTCTTTCGGTTCGGAGGCGTTCACGCGAAGCGGACGTCCGTTGTAATCGTGTTCGTTGAGGGCATCAATGGCCGCGTTCAACTGGGACTGGTCGGCGAGAGTCACGAAGGCGAAGCCTTTCGATTGTCCGGTGTCGCGGTCGGTGATGATTTTGACCCGTTCGACAGGTCCAAATTCGGCGAAGAGAGCTGTCACATCCTCTTCATTGGCAGTGTAGGGCAGATTGCCCACGTAGATATCCATTGTATTCGTTTTCTCATGACGCCGTTGCGTTGATCACTTCGATTGATTGCGGCGTCAGAGACTCAACAAAGCGCGCCGGCAATGCCAATCGGCTTGCAAGCGATCCGCAAACTGTGCCGGCCCGCGTCTTGATACAAGATTTGTTTTTCATTCAAACCCCGCAAACCGCTGCGGCCCTACTGCGATAACGATCCGGGAGTTGAAAATACTTTCCGCCAATGAGCGGTCATCGGGTGACGAATCCTTGTAAGGATCGCACCGGTTGTGTCAGTAATCGCTGAGTATGTTCAAAAAAACCTGTCTGCTGCTGCTTTTTCTCTCCGTGCGCCTGGTGTCCGCCGCCCAGCCCGCCCAGCCGAACGTCGTTTTCCTGCTCGTGGACGATCTCGGCTGGGGCGACTTCGGCTGCTACGGCGCTCGGTTCTACGAAACGCCGAACATCGACAAACTGGCGGAGCGTGGCATGCGTTTCACGAACGCCTATGCCGCCTGCACGGTGTGCTCGCCGAGCCGCGCCGCCATCCTGAGCGGATCCTATCCGGCCCGTTTGCATCTCACCGACTGGATTGCGGGCCACAACCAACCGAAGGCGAAACTCGCCATCCCGGATTGGAAAATGAAGATCGACCACGAGCGGGTGCTGCTGCCGGAAGCGATGAAGGAGGCGGGATACGCGACAGGCTTTTTCGGCAAATGGCACCTCATGCCGAACGGACAGCCGGATTTCGAACGGCACTACCCGACCGATCACGGTTTCGACATCAACATCGGCGGCAGGGAGTGGGGCCAACCGAAAGGACCGGGGAAATACTTCGCGCCCTTCGGGATGCCGAACCTGGATGGCAAACCCGGCGAGTATCTAACAGACGCGCTCACCGACCAGGCCATCGACTTCATCGGCAAGGCTGGAAGCGACAAGCCGTTTCTGTTGTATTTTTCCTATTACACGCTGCACTCGCCGTTGATGGCTCCCGAGGATCTGGTGGAGAAATACAAAAAGAAGGCGCAGGGTTTCGACAATACAAGAAACGAACTCCTCAATCCTGCAAGGGCGGGAATGGTGGAGTGCCTCGACCGCAGCATCGGCCGACTCATGAACAAACTCGATGAAATGGGAATCGCCGAAGAGACGATGATCATCCTCACCGGCGACAACGGCGGCGACCACCAGGAAACCACCGGCGGCCTGCGCGAATTCAAGGGCTTTTCACACGAGGGCGGCGTGCGCGTGCCGTTCATCGCGAAATGGCCGGGAACGATTCCCGCCGCAACCACCTGCGAGGTGCCTGTGATTGGCACCGATTTCTATCCGACGATCCTCGATCTCATCGGCCTGAAACCACGGCCGGATCAACATGCCGACGGAGTCAGCATCGCCCCGCTGCTGAAGAACCCCGAGGCGACGATCCCGCGCGACGCGTTGTTCTGGCACTACCCGCATTACCACCGCACGAAACCCTACGGCGCGATCCGCCGCGGCGATTGGAAACTGATCGAGTTTTTCGAGGATGGAAATGTCGAACTCTTCAACCTCGCGTCGGACCCATGGGAAAAGCATGACATCGCCACGGAACAACCGGAGCGGGCGAAGGAAATGCTCCAGCAACTGATGGCATGGAGAAAATCGGTCGGTGCCCAGATGCCGACGCCGAATCCAAATTACGATCCCGAGGCAGGCAAGGCCAGGGGTAAGAAGAAACCGCGCAAGTGAAGGAAACTGTTAGATCGGCCTGAGGCTTATTTCTTCCCGGCGGCTTTCTCCTTCGCCGCTTTTTCCTGACGGGCGCGGCGGGCTTCGGCGCGTTCCTTGGCGGCCTTTTCGGCCGCGGCTTGCAGGGGTTCCCATGCGGTTTCGGCTTTTTCGATTTGTTTCTTGTCCAAACCAAAGGCTTGGAGCACTCCCACGGCCATGAGTTGGTTGCCCTGGGGATTCATGTGGACGCCGTCGCTGGTGAGCACGTTGGTGCCGGGTTGGTTGGCGGCCTTGATCGCCTTTTGGAACATCGCGTTGAGGTCGGCGAGCGGCAGTTGTTTTTCCTTGGCAAGCCCGCGGAGGAACTCGTTGTAGGGAGCCACCTTCTGGTTGAGATCGCCGTCGAGATCCTCCTTGATCACCGTGGCGGTGAGGATCACCGGACGGACACCGGCGGCAGTGGCGCGGTCGATGATTTCAGTGATGTTTTTCTTGTAGGTGCCGCGTTTGTCCACGTTGGCATCGTAGCTGCCGCTGCCGGCCATCTCTTCATCGAGAGGCACGCCGCGCGCGCCGTGCCAGACGTCGTTGACGCCGCAACTCAGCGTCATCCATTGCGGTTTCTTCGAGAGCACGTCCTTTTCAAGCCGGGCGAGCATCTGGTCCGACTTGTGGCCGCTGATCCCGGCGGGCACCGCTTCAGCCTCGACGCCATTCGCCTTGAGTCCCTCCATGACGAGGCGCACGTAGCCCGCCGGCTGCCCCCAACCGGCCTGGGTGATCGAGTCGCCGAGGAAGGCGATCCTGTCGCCGGATTTCACAAGAATCTCCGCAGCGGCCCAGTGGGGACTGAAAATGGCGGCGGCAAGCAGGGTGGTGAGGATGGTTTTCATGATGGCGGGGATTACGCTGCGGCGTTGGCCGCGATATCAGCATATTTTTCGTGCGGCAACGGCTCGTCGGTCCGGGAGATCACACCCGGGTCACATGCCGATCCACTTCAGCGCTTCTTCCAGCTTTTCCGCAGGGGCGTTGGTGTGTCCCATGTCGGGCACGTCGAAGAAGCGGTAATCGAGGCGGCTCTTTTCCCACTCCCTGGTCGTCTTGAGGATTTCCTGATAGTTCATGTCCTTGTTGCCGGAAATCACGCACCACTTGTGTCCCCTGAGATCCTTGGATTTGAAGTCCGACATTTCCAGCCCGGGAAAATGCCCGCAGCCATTGACCGGCAGGTAGCTTTGCGCCGCGTGGCTCACCGATGCCACGAACATCTCCGGAAACATCGCATGGGTGAGCATGCTCATGTGACCGCCGCCGGAATATCCGCCGACGCAGGTCCGCTTGGGGTCGGTCTTGAACTTCTCCTTCACCGAAGCGAGTGCGTCCACCGCGAGTTTGACCCGCCGCAGCATGGGCTGGTTGTTCGAGGTGCCCTTGGGACTCACATAGATCATTTTGAGCCTGTCCATCACCGGCGCGCAGGCGGGATATTTCTCGCCGCCATCGCCCGGGCTGATGTGAAGATACACTCCGTATGCCTCCGTTCCGTCATAGCTGGCTGGCACATAGACGATCGCCGAGCCGTTCTCGTAAGCGAATTCCTTTTCCGCATCCGGCTGGTTCGTTTTCCAGCTATCCGGAAATTTCCCGGAATCGAATGCCTTGTAGGCGGCTCTGGCGTTGGAGCTTGCCAGATAGCCTTTCGTCTCCGGAAACGCGGGTTTGACCGGAAACTCATGGATCCACCCGGTCTGCACGGTCTCCGCGGCGGGCACCTCGTCCGCATGCTTGAGCCGCTCCGCCACGAATTCGCGATCGGCCGGCGACAGGCGTTCCAGCTCATAGGTGATGTCCTTGCCTTTGAATTTCAGCACCACCGACTTGCCGTCGCTGGACATATATTCCGCCTCGATGGTCTGGCCCTTGTCATTGGTCCATTCCCTCGCAGCCGCATGCTGGATGAGGGCGCAACACGCGAGGCTTCCAAACATTTTGCCCCAACCGGATCCGACGCATTTCGTTTTCATCGACATCATTTACCTAACGGTCGCCTCCGCCGCTGACAAGGACCGACTTACACCGAGGCCGTCTCATCCGCCGGGCTTTTCGAAAAGCAACAAATGCTGCCAAGGCAGGGCGCGTTTGTTTTCCACAAACACGAAGCCGAGGGCCTCGAACTCCCTGACGGCCTGTTCCGCGGTCATTTTGTGGAGCGGCTTGATCGGGACTTTTGGGTCTTCGCCACGGTATTCGAGCAGATAAATCCGGCCACCGGGTTTGAGGGCGCGTCGGATCGATTGCAGCATTTCCACCGGGTGGGAAAACTCATGGTAGGCATCGACCATGAGCACGGCGTCGAGCGTGTCGGGCGCGACCTTGATGTCGTCGATCGCCCCGAGGTGCGGCTCCACGTTTTCGATCTTCCTTCGGGCAGCCTCAGCTTTCAGGTAGTCGAGCATTTCCTGCTGGATGTCCACCGCGATGACTTTCCCGTCAGGGACGAGACCGGCCAGACGGAATGAATAATAGCCGGAGCCCGCGCCGATGTCGGCGATGACCGCATCGGGTGCCAGGTCGAGCATGGCGATCGCCATTGATGGGGCCTCTTCTCTCTCACGCGCGGTGCGTTCCAGCCAACCGATGGCCGGATGCCCCATGACCTTGGCGATTTCGCGGCCCATGAAAAACCTGCCGATGCCATCCGCGGAAGGCGCGGCGGTCGTGTAGGGCGGTGGTGCCGGGAGAACGTTTTCGGAAACAGTCGAAGCGCTTGTCTGCGGCATGGGCCTGCGGACGACCTCGTTGCGCAGCAGCACCATCGGAATCAGGAACAGCGCGATCAGGATGATCGGAACGAGGGCGAGATAGCGGGACTTCATGGGCTGCGGCGGTTTTCTCGGATTGCAGCATGAATCCACTCGGAACGGTAGCGCGGAAACGCACCCGCAACGCGGGACCGAACATCATGCACGCGATGAAGGCGGGCTGAGTTTTCATTCAATGGTGGATGCGGCGGATGGCAAATTCGGCGATGGGCAAACGGAGCGAGGCCAAGAAGAGCCGCTTCGTGAAATCCCTGCCAGCCCCGTTCAGTTTACGGAAGGCCAGGGTTGAAACCCGTCACCGGCTCGCAATCACCTCCACGGTGAAGCCCTTGAGGTAGCCGGTTTCCGGGATGGTGACGAGGATCGGGTGGTCGGCGCGTTGGCGGTGTTCGTGGGTGAGGCGGAGGGTCTTTTTCGCGTCCACCGAGGCGTCGGCGAGGTTGTCGAGGAACAACTCGCGGTTGGCGTGGTGCGAGCAACAGAAGGTGGAGAGGATGCCGCCCTTCTCCAGCAGCTTGAGCGAGCGCAGGTGGATCTCCTTGTAACCGCGCATCGCGTCCATGAGCGTCTTCTTGTTGCGCGTGAAACTCGGCGGGTCGAGGACGATGAGGTCGTATTCCGGCGACGCGTGTTTGAGGAAATCGAAGACGTTGTGCTCGATCACTTCGATCTCCAGATTGTTGAGTTCCGCATTGCGGCGCGCGGCTTCGCAGGCGGCGGTTGAGATATCCACGGCGGTGACCTTGGCGGCACCGGCGGCGGCGCAGGCGAGGGCGAAGCCGCCTTGGTTGGTGAAGCAATCGAGCACGCGTTTGCCCTTGGCCAGCCGTGCGATTTCAGCGTGGGCCTGGAGCTGGTCGAGGTAGAGGCCGGTTTTCTGTCCGTCCATCAGATCGATCTCGAATTCCAGTCCATTGGCGCACACCCTGAACGCGCCGGGATTTTCACCGTGCAGCATGCCGATTTCCGGTTCCATGCCCTCGGCCTTTCTAACAGGCGAGTCGTTGCGCAGGACGATGGACTCGGGCGACAGGACGGAGATCAGCGCGTCGCGGATGATGTCACGGCGCAGGTCCATCGCGAGTGTGAGCGTCTGCACGGAGAGGTGCGGGCCGTAGCGATCAACGATCAGACCCGGGATGCCGTCCGACTCGCTCCACACGATGCGGCACAGCGTTTCATCGATGCCGGCGCGGCGGCGGTATTCGAGCGCCTGGGTGATGCGGCGTTGGAAGAAATCGAGGTCGAGGTCCTGTTTGCGGCGCGAGAAGCGGCGGGCGACGATCTGCGACTGCGGATTGTAGATCGCCGAGCCGAGCGGACGGTCGCGGAAATCCTTGAGCGTCACCACCTCGCCAGGTTGCGGGTTGCCGAAGCTTTTCTTGATTTCCGTGGCGTAAACCCAGTCGTGACCGTGGAAAACGCGCGACCGTGGAGCGATGATGAGTCCTGCCATGCGCGGCGACTGTGGGACGCGGAAAAGGGAAATGTCGAATGGTAAAGAAACATGTAGGCGCGTTCGTGAGAACGCGGGGAGGGGAAGACCGCATTCTCACAAAAAAGACCGCATTCTCATGAATGCGCCTACAGGGTTTCCAGGCCTTGGCGCTGGAGGATGCCGATGGCGGCTTCGACCGCGGCCTCGACATCGAGGTCGGAGGTGTCGAGCACGGTGGCTCCGTCGGCGACGATGAGCGGGGCGGTCTTGCGTTTGCTGTCGGCGGCGTCGCGCTGGGCGATGGCGTCGGTTTCGCCGTCGTTGCCGCGGCGGGCGGCACGGACGTGCTCGGCGGCGTCGATGTAGAGTTTGTAGGGAGTGTCGGGAAACACGACCGAGCCGATGTCGCGGCCTTCCATGACGACGCTGGAGTGATCGAGGTAGGCGCGCTGGAGATGGATGAGGCGCTTGCGCACTTCCGGGATGGCGGAAACGGCGGAGACGCTGGCGTTCACGCTGTCGCTGCGGAGTTCGTCTCCGGGATCGATGCCGTCGATGGTGATGGTGGATTGATTGTCGCGGTTGTCGCATTGGATCTCGATCCGGTCGAGCAGGGCGATCACGGCGGAGGCGTCTCGCGGGTCGATGTGTTCCTGGATCACGCGCCAGGTGACGGCGCGGTACATCGCTCCGGAGTTCACCATCACGAGGCCGAGGCGGTCGGCGAGCTTGCGGGCAAGGGTGCTTTTGCCCGAGGCGGCGGGTCCGTCGATGGCGATGGCATAATTCGCCGCGGCTTTGGTGACCGGGGCGACGGGCACGGTGGGCAGTTCGTAATCGCCGGGTTCGGCGGCCTCGCGCTGGACGGCGGCGAGGTGGTGGCTGAAGCCGGGATAGGAGGTGTGGATGCACTCGGTGCCGCGGATCACGGTTTCGCCCTTGGCGAACAGTCCGGCGATGGCGAAGGCCATGGCGATGCGGTGGTCGCCGAAGCTGTCGATGACCGCGCCGTGAAGCGGGTGGCCGCCTTCGATTTCCATGCCGTCCTCGAACTCTTCGACCACGCCGCCCATGGCGCGCAGGTTGTTGACAACGGTGGCGATGCGGTCGGTTTCCTTGACGCGCAGCTCCTTGGCGTTGCGGATGACGGTGCGCCCATCGGCAAGCGCGGCGGCCACTGCGATGACCGGGATTTCATCAATCAGGTTCGGCACCTCGCTGGGGAAAATGGTGGTGGCCTTGAGCGGCGCGCCGTGGACTTCGATGTGGCCGATCGGTTCGCCCTCGGAATGGTGGACGATTTCCGTTAGATGCGCGCCCATGCGGACGAGTACCTTGAGGATGGCGTTGCGGGTGGGGTTGAGGCCCACGTCCTTGACGAGCAGGTGCGAGCCGGGCATGGCGGCGGCGGCCACCAGCCAGAAGGCGGCGCTGGAAATGTCGCCCGGCACGGTGAAATCGCAGGCCTGCGGGACGAGTCCGCCGCGGATGCCGATGGCGTGGCCGTCGCGCTGAACCGGCACGCCGAAGGATTCGAGCATGCGCTCGGTGTGGTCGCGCGTTTCGGCCGGCTGGATCACGGTGGTGACCCCATCGGCGAACATCCCGGCGAGCAGCACGGCGCTTTTCACCTGCGCGCTGGCGACGGGCATTTCGTAGGTGATGGGTGTCAATTCGGCGGGATGGATGCGGAGTGGCGCGCAGCCGGGTTTTTCGCCGAGCGTTTCGATTTTCGCACCCATCTCGCCGAGCGGCTGGGTGATGCGGCCCATCGGTCGTGAGGAAAGCGAGGCGTCGCCGAAAAGTTCGGAAGTGAACGGCTGGCCGGCGAGCATGCCGGCGAGCAGGCGCATGCCGGTGCCCGAGTTGCCGCAATCGATCGGTGCGGCGGGCGCTTCGAGCTTCATCGATCGGCCATGGATGTGGAGGTGGATCGGGCCATGGCCGGCGAGTTCGTCGAAGACCTCGACGCGTGCGCCGAGCGCCTTCATCGCGTTGAGTGTGTTGAGGCAATCCTCGCTGGGCAGGAAATTGCGGATTGTGCAGATACCGTTGGACAGCCCGCCGAGGATGGCGGCGCGGTGCGACATGCTTTTGTCTCCCGGCACGCGGAATTCCGCGTGGAGCTTGGTGATGGCGGTGACTCGGAATTCCGACATGATGAAAAACGGCGTAGGGTGGGGGAGATGGGGAAAGTCAGGCGGATCGCGGCGGGTTGAGCGGATCGCGGCGGCACTTGGCGGTGAGCAGCCACTCGCGGACCGCGGCGAGGTCGTCTTTTTCTAACAGAGCGAGAAACTCCCGCAGGTCGTCGATGGAGGCGCGCAGCGGCTCGACGAGCGCGGCGCGGTTTTCGGTGAGGATCTCGGCCCACATGTCGGGATTGCCGGCGGCGACGCGGGTGGTGTCGCGCAGGCCGCCTCCACCGAAACGGCCGTCAGCGGGGTTTTCCAAACACACCCGCGCGGCACTGGCGGCAACGATGTGCGGCAGGTGGCTGATGCGGGCGACCAGCGCGTCGTGCGCCGCGGCACCCAGCCACGCGGTATGGCAGCCGACGCCCTGCCAGAACCGCTCCAAAGCGGCGGCGCGGTCGGCGGCGACGTTTTCGTCGTTGGTGAGCAGGCAGGCCGCGCCTTGGAAAAGATCGGCGCTGGCGGCATCGAGGCCGTTGCGTTCGGAGCCGGCCATCGGGTGGCTGCCGATGAATTCCACGCCGCTGCCCGCGAGCAGCGGCGGGATTGTCTGGTGCGGCATGCCTTTCACGCTGCCCACATCGGTGATCATGCAGCCCGCCTGCAAGCCGCTTGCAAGTGCTTTGGAGACCAATGCCGGCATCGCACCCACCGGCACGGCGAGCACGATCAGATCCGCGTCCTTCACCGATTCTGTTAGGTCGGCGGTCGCTCCGGAAATCCCCGCATCGAGCGCTGCGCCGACGGTTTCCTCACGCCGGGCCCACAGGCGCGGGCGTGTGCCGCGTTGTTCCAACGCCAGCGCGAGCGAGCCGCCTAACAGTCCGCTGCCGAGGATGGCGACGTTCGGGAAATCCGCGGTCATCTGCCCGTCTCAGGGGACGCGGAAGTATTTCTTCTCGGAAGCGGGGTAGGTGGGATCCTGGACCAGAGTGCCGCTGGGAATGTCACGCACGTCCACCACCTTGTTGTTGTAGGGGCTGAAGACAAAGCCGTCCTTGCCGGGCACCTTGTTGGCGAACGGGTAATCGGTGCGGCGATCGGCAGGGCCGGTGGTGGTGCCGCTGTCCGGCGCTGTGTTCTGCGTGGTCGTGTTGTCGGGCGGGAGATTGTTTTCCTGGCCTGCTTTCTTGAGTTCCTCCTCCTGCTTCTTACGGAGTTCGTCCTCCTTGGTTTCGGTTTTCTGGGCGGTTTTCTGCTGCGGGCCTTTGTTCGCCTTGTTCCGCTCGTAGTAATCGATGGGATAGCAGGAAACTGCGGCGAAACACAGGGCGGCGGAGAGTCCGAGGGATGGATGGAACTTCATGACGGTGACAAGGGAAGGAGTGGTTCGGGAACGGCGGGCTAACGTGCCGTCGCGCACGGCAGAATGAAATCCCTAGTCGCCTCCGCGTCAAGCGTCGGGAATGGCCAGGCGCGGCACCCGGACCGGATTGCGCTCTTGCGTCCATACCGCGGGGTCGGTATCACGCGCGGCATGCGAACACGCAGGAAGCAGCCGGCGGTGACCCGGCGCACGATTCTGGAAGCGGCGGGGGCGGAATTCGCGCGGCACGGATACGCCGGCACCGGGTTGGATGCGATCGTGACGCGGGCGGAGCTGACCAAGGGCGCGTTGTTCCATCATTTTTCCGACAAGCGGGCGATGGCGGTGGCGTGGATCGACGAATTGCTGGCTCCATCGGTGGAGGAATGCTGGATCGCGCCGCTGGAAGAACTGGCTTCGCTCGACGCGCTGAAGGGATTTTTCCGCACGCGCTGTCTGGAAATGGAGGCCACGGACGCAACCTCCGCACTGGTCACGATGACCGCCGGCGGCTCATCCGCGGATGAGGTGCTGGGAGCGGCGCTGGAAAAGGTATTCACCGCATGGCGCGAGGCGCTGGCCGCCATGCTGGAACGCGGAAAATCGGAGGGCTGGATCCATCGTTCCATCCAGCCTGGAGCGGAGGCGGTGTTTCTCGTTTCCGCCATCGCCGGCTTTTGCGTCACCGCCCGCCCCGCCATGAACGATTCCGCAAAGCGCGGCTGCGCGGCGGCGCTCGATGCCTACCTGGAAACCCTGCGCGCGCAGTGAACGGGAATCCCGGAACGAACCGGTGCGCCTGCGCCGCTTTACTGGTTGCGCGCCATGGCCGCCGTGCCAGATTCAGCCCACATTTTCCACCATGACCGAAGAAATCCCGACCGAACAAATCCAGCAGCGCATCGAGCAATCCAGTGGCTGGATTCAAGCCGTGAAACAGGAAATGGGCCAGGTGCTCGTCGGTCAGGACCGGCTGGTGGACCGTCTGCTCATCGGCCTGCTCTGCAACGGCCACATCCTGCTCGAAGGTGTGCCGGGCCTGGCCAAGACACTGGCCGTGAAGGCGCTTTCCGGCTCGCTCGACGCCTCGTTCGCGCGCTTCCAGTTCACGCCCGACCTGCTGCCCGCCGACCTGGTCGGCACCATGGTCTATCATCCGCAGGAGATGAAGTTCGAACCCAAGCTCGGGCCGATTTTCAACAACCTGATCCTCGCCGACGAAATCAACCGCGCGCCCGCCAAGGTGCAGTCCGCGCTGCTTGAGGCGATGCAGGAACGGCAGGTCACGCTCGGCGATCATTCCTACCCGCTGCCCCAGCCGTTTCTCGTGCTGGCCACCCAGAACCCGATCGACCAAGAAGGCACCTATCAGCTTCCCGAGGCGCAGCTCGACCGCTTCCTGCTCAAGGTGAATGTCGGCTATCCGACCAAGGACGAGGAGTTGGTGATCCTGGATCGCATGGCGACCTCGACGCCGCCTTACAAAACCAGAACCGTGGCAAGCCCGGCGGAGGTGTCCGCCTCGCGCGAGCTGGTCAATTCGATCTACATCGATCCGGCAATCCGCAAATACATCGTCCAGATCATCCACACCACGCGCTACCCCGGACTGGTGGACGCGCCGCTCAAGAACCTGGTGCGCGCCGGTGCCTCGCCGCGCGGCACCATCAACCTCGCGCTCACCGCCCGCGCGCTCGCCTTCATGCACGGCCGCGCCTTCGTCACGCCGCAGGACGTCAAGGACATGCTGCACGACGTGCTGCGCCACCGCATCCTGCTCAGCTACGAGGCGGAGGCCGAGGAAATGACCACCGACACCATCATCGACCGCATCGTTTCCAAGATCCCGGTGCCCTAACCATTTCAAATCTCAAATTTAAAATTTCAATTCCAAGGATGCTGACGGACGCACAGATCGAGGAAACCATGGCGCGGGTTCGCAAGCTCGAACTCAAGGCGCGCCGGCTGGTCCGCGAGTCGTTCGCCGGCGAATACCTGTCGTCGTTCCGCGGCCAGGGGCTCGATTTCGACGACTTCCGCGAATACCAGCACGGCGACGAAACGCGCTTCATCGATTGGAACGTCACCGCGCGGCTCAACACGCCGTTTGTTAGAAAGTTCCGCGAGGAGCGCGAGCTGTCGGTCGTGCTGGCGGTGGACGTTTCCGGCTCGGCCGATTACGGCAGCGTGCATTACAGCAAGCGCGAGGTCGCCGCCGAGACCGCGGCGGTGCTCGGCTTCAGCGCGCTCAACAATGGCGACAAGGTGGGCCTGCTGCTTTTCGCCGCGGAGCCGGTGCTGTTCATCCCGCCGGAAAAAGGCAGCCGCCACCTGCTGCGGATGATCCGCGAGATCCTCGTCGCCGCGCCCAAGCAGCCCGGCACTTCGGTGGCCGCCGCCTGCGATTTCCTGATCCGCGCGCCATTGCGCAAATCGCTCGTCTTCCTGATCTCGGACTTCTATTCCGACCCGCTCGACAAGCCGCTCGGCAAGCTCGCCCGCAAGCACGAGACCGTGGCCCTGCGCGTGTCCGACCCCCTCGAAAGCAAACTGCCAAAGGCCGGCAAGGTGGTGATGATCGATCCGGAAACCGGCTTCGAAACGCTCGTCAACACCGGCAACCCGAACCTCCGCATGGCCTATCACAAACTGATGTCCCGCCAGCACGAGGGCGCGGCGCGCATTTTCCGCAAGCACGGCATCGACTTCGCCGACCTCGCCACGCACGGCGACACGCTTGCCGAACTTCACCGCCTGCTCAAACGCCGCAGCCGCAGGCGCATCCGCTGACCATGATCGCCGCCACCACCCTCGAACTGCGCGACGCCCCGCCGCCCGATCCGTTGCTGCCGGGCATCGGGCTGTGGCCGTGGTGGTTCGCCGCCGTGGTGCCGGTCATCGCGCTGATTGTGTGGATCATGTTCAAACGCCGCAAACCGGCCGCCGTGGACCCGCTGAAAATCCGCGAGCATGCCTGGCAGGAAGCCGTCGCCGCGCTCGATGGCGTGCAAACCTCCGACCCGCGCGACGCGGCGGTGCAGTCGTCATTGATCCTGCGGAGATATCTCTCGCTGGCCTTGCACGACCCCGCCCTGTTCGAAACCCACGAGGAATTCATCGCCCGCCATGACGCATTGAACGGGCTCAATGATAACGCCCGCGCCGCCGCCGCCGATGGCTTCGCGCGCCTTGCCGCGCTCAAGTACGCGCCGGTCACTCCGCAGGCCGATGCCGCAACTGTTCTAACCGATTCGCGGCAGCTTCTCCACACCCTTCACCACGGCTTTGTCGCATGAGCGAGTTCATCGATCATTTCCGTTTCGCCCATCCCGGCTGGCTGTTGCTGATCCTGCCGGTGCTGCTGCTCGTGTTCCTGCGCCGCGGCCGCGGGCCGGACGCCGCGGTGACTTTCCCGAACCTCTCGGTGCTCGTCAGCCTCGGCCGCCGCGTGCGCCGCACCGCCGCCGGTGTCGGGCTGCCCTTGCTCATCGTGGCCATCCTGCTCGCCATCCTGGCGATGGCCCGGCCGGTATGGCGGAACCAGTTCCAAAACCGCACCGCCAGCGGGATCGATATCGTCATCGCCTTCGACGTCTCGCTCTCAATGGAGATCCCCGACTTCATCGATTCCGGCCGCCGCGTGAAACGCATCGACGTCGCCAAGATGGTGGTGGACGATTTCATCAGCCGCCGTCCGGACGACCGGATCGGCCTGGTCGCCTTCGCCGGGCGGCCGCGCGACGCCAGCCCGATCACGCTCGACCACAAGTGGCTGCGCCAGGCGCTCGACAACCTGCGTCTCAACGACCAGTTCGACCGCGGCACGATCAAGGAGCAGGGCACCGCCATCGGATCCGCTCTCGCCGCCGCCGCCACCCGGCTCGATTCGCGCGATGCGAAAAGCAAGATCATCCTGCTCATCACCGACGGCGCGAACAACTCCGGCAAGATCGACCCGATCGAGGCCGCCGAGCATGCCAAGACGCTCGGCATCAAGATCTACACCGTGGCCATCGGCACCGAGGAAGGTCGCGTGGACCGCAGCATCCAGCGCTTTCCCTATCAGGAATTCGACATCCCCACGTTGCGCAAGATCGCCGGCATCACCGGAGCCGAACATTACTGGGCGCAGAACACCGAGTCGCTCAGGCGCACCTTTTCCACCATCGATCAGTTGGAAAAGACCGAGGCCCGGAGTTATACCGTCATCGAGGACAAGGAACTCTTCCCGTGGTTTCTCGGTCTCTCGCTGCTGGCCGCGCTCGCCGCGGCCGGCGTGATCCTTTTCCATCCGCCGCCGTCGCCATGAATTTCGCCCATCCCGTCTGGTTGATCCTGCTGGTGCTGCCGCCGCTGCTCGGCGTGGCCGCGGTGATGGCGGCGCGCCTGCGCGGCGGGCAATGGTCGGCGTTCATTGCGCCGCGTCTGCGCGGCGCGCTCCTCAAACACGGCACGCGATTGCCGCATTGGTTCTCGCTGGTTTTCCTGCTCGCCGCCACCGCCGCGATGATCGCCGCGATGGCCCGGCCGCAGGGGGATTCCGGCACCCGCACCGAGAAATCGCTGGGTCGCAACGTTCTTTTCGCGCTCGACCTCTCGCGCAGCATGCGCGTGCAGGACGTGAAACCCGACCGCCTCAGCCGCGCGAAGATGACGATTTACGAACTGATTGAAGGCATGCCCAACGAGCGCGTGGGGCTCATCGGTTTCGCCGGCACGGCCTATCTCTACGCGCCGCTCACCATCGACCACCGCGCGGTGCGCGAGACCGTCGAGCAGATCGATGAAAACTGGATCACCCGCGGCGGCTCCAACTTCGGCGACGCCCTCCGCCTCGCCATCGAGACGCTCAAGGAGACCGGCCAGAAAAACAACGCGCTCGTCATTCTCAGCGATGGCGAAAAACACGACGAAGACCTCGAAGACCTGATCGACCAGGCGGTCGAGGCCGGCGTGTTCATCATTGCCATCGGCGTCGGCACCGAGGATGGCGACTACGTTCCGAACACGGATTTCCCGCAGGGTCGCATGGTGGATCGCGACGGCCAACCGGTCATCAGCCGGCTCCAGTCCGACGTGCTGCGCCAACTTGCCAGTGAAACCCGCGGCCGCTACGCGGTGGCCTCCGGTGCCGCCGGAATGGCGGAAATGGTGCGCGATGTGGTGAACGACCTCGATACCTTCGAAATCGAAGGCCGCGAGCGCGCGATCGCCGTCGAGTTCTATCAATGGCTGCTGCTGCCCGCGATCCTGTTCATGATCGCCTCGACGATTGCGGCCACCCGCTGGCGGGCCGTGCAAACCGCCATGCTCGCGGCCGGCGCGTTTCTAACAACCACCGGCGGCGTGCGGGCGGATCGTGTCTCCGATGCCAGGGACGCGTTGCGCTCCGGCGATTTCGAAGCGGCGCGCGAGGCCTACCGCGACCTGGCGGAAACCACGCCGTTCGATGCGCGGCGCGCGCGTTTCCGGCTGGGCGAGGCGACCGCCGCGCTGCGTGCCGGCGATTTCCGCGCCGCGCGCGATGCCTTCAGCGGCGCGCTGCTATCCGGAAATCCCGAGGTGCGCGGAAACTCCCATCTCGGCATGGGGCGGTCGCTGTTTCAACTCGGCTGGCTGGTGCTCGATGACAGCCCGTATCCCGATGCCGCGGATGAAATTCCGACGATCGAGGACTTCGATGAAATCGTGCGCACCAAGCTCGACGCGATCCGCCAGAGCGAGGACTCCGCCGATGAGATGCGCCGCATGAAATCGCTCGTCACCAATTGGACCGACGCGGTTCGGCACTTCGAGTCCGCCGGTAGCCTGCCCGCCGCCCGCCACAACCGCGAAGTGACGATGATCTATCTCAAGCGCCTGATGGAATTGATCGATGAGGATCGCCAGCAGACCGAGGACTCGCTGCCGCAGGAACAGCCTGAGTCCGGCCAGGGCGAACAGCCCGAGGGCGAGCCGCAGGAAGGCGAAGGCGGCGAACCGCGCGAGCAGGAGGGTTCCGGCGAGGACGAGCCGCGCGAATCCGAAAGCGGGGACGAAGGCGACGAACCGCGCGAAGACGGCGAGGAACCCCGCGAAGCCGAACCGCCGCGCGATGGCGAGGGCGATGAGGAAGAGCAGGGGAAAGAGCCGGTTGACCCGAATGAATCGCCGGAGGAACGTGCGCGCCGCATCCTCGGGGAAAATGCCGACCTCGAAAAGGGACCGCCCGTGCCCGGACGCCATGAATTCAGCCCACCGGAAAAAGATTGGTAATCATATGAATCACACCCACTCACTCAGCAGACTCGCAGCCGCCGGCATCGTATGGATGGCGCTCTGCGCCCATGCCGCGGCCGAGGCGACGAGCACGCTCTCGAGCCGCTTCCTCGCACGTGGCGAGCAGGCGCTGCTGGAAGTGGCCGTCACCGGCGTGCAACCGGAATCGTATCCGGAAGTGCCCGCCGTCGATGACGTCGAGATCCGCCCCGCCGGCCGCGGCGCACAGACGCGCATGATGCCCGGCAGGCGGCTCGAACATGTGTTCAGTTATCTGGTTTCCAGCTATGAGATCGGGTCGCATACGATTCCCGCGCTGCAAGTCCGGGCGGGCGGGACGACGTACCGCACCGAGCCGGTCGAGTTCACCATTTTCAATCCCGACGACCTGCGCTGGTCGGAGGCCGTTTCCGGAAGCACACAGTTCCGCTATGCCAGCGCCTTCCGCGTGCTCAACGACAAGCCGTATCACGGCGAAACCACACCGGTGGAAATCAAGATCTACGTGCCACGCGACCTGTTCGTGGAAGACTGGGGAATTCCGGACTTCGAGCGCGACGGGGTCACGGCATGGCGCTTCCAGCCATCCGCCATGCGCGGCCAGGTGAATCTGTTAGGACTGCCATACATCTCGGTCGCCTACCCGAGCACGCTCACGCCCACCCGCGAGGGTCCGGTGGCGATCGGTCCGGCCAAGTTGAGATTGATGACCACCGAGGTGGTGATGGAGGGAATCCTGCGCCGCGTCACACGCGAGGTGTATCTCAATGTGCCCGCTCTGGAACTGGAAGCGCAGCCGCTGCCGGAAGGCGCGCCCGAGGGCTTCGACAATGCGGTGGGCGATTTTTCCCTGGAAGTCACCAGCGGTCTCACGGACGTGCAGGAGGGTGATCCGATCCCGCTTGAAATCCGCGTCCGTGGCAGCGGCAATCTCGACACCTTGCGCCCGCCAAAACCCTCCGACCCGTCCGGCTGGCGGCTCTACGACGCCACCGCCGAGCCGCGCGGCGACGAACGGCGCGAGTTGTCCGGCAGCGTCACGTTCCGCCAGTTCATGCGTCCGCTCGAACTCAAGACCGCCATCCCCGCCTTCCGCTTCGTCTATTTCGATCCGCGCGCACGTGAATACCAAACGATCCTCAGCGAGCCCATCCCGCTGGAAATGACACCCGCGCCCGCCGCCGCGGTGGACGGCATCGCGCCGCCGCAGGCGCTTGCCATGCCGGTCGAACGCATGACCGACATCCTCGGCTTGTTGGATATCACCCGCGCCGCGCGCGACGTCCGGCATGGTCCGCCATTCTGGATGTGGCACCTTCTGGCGGGACTGGTCGCGCTCGCCCTGATCGTCCGCGCGCTGACACTGCGGCATCCCGAATGGTTCCGCAAAGATCCCGAACGTGCCGAAAAACGCGGTGCGCTGCGTGAAATCAGCCGCCTCGGGAAACAGGAGTCCGACGAACAATTCCTGCTCGCCGCCGGCGCGTTCATCGAACGCCGCTTCGGCGCGAATCCTCCGTCCGAGCTGCGCGAGGTGCTCGCCGAACGCGACGACCATTGTTTCCGCGGCCAGAAACCCGCCGGCCGCTGGCTGGATGCCGAGCGGCGTGAATCGATTCTGCGCACGCTGCGCGGCGCGCTGGGATTGTGGCTGGTGTTTGTTTGCACAATCGCACTTGGAGCCGACTCCGCGCGTGCCGCGGAAAACGATCCGCTCGCCGCGGCGCGCGAGGCCTATGACGCCGCACGCTACGACGAGGCGGTGAAACACTGGCTGGCCGCCGGCGATTTCGAAAATCTATCAGCCGATGTGTTATATAATATTGGCAACGCCTGTTACCGCGCCGGTTCGCCGGGACACGCCGCGCTGTACTTCCGCCGCGCGCTTGAACGCGATCCCTCGCACGCCGAAGCGCGCCAGAACCTGCGTTTCATCGAGCGCAAGCACGGCTCGATCACCGTCGAGCGGCCGGATTACCAATACGTGCTCGCCCGCGTCCCGCTCTCCGTCTGGCAGGGCGCGTTGTGGGCCAGCTTGTGGCTCATCGCGCTCGCGCTGCTGGTGTTTCCCGCCACCCGTCCGGGCGACCGCCCGCGCATCGCGGCCGTGGCGGTGCTGGTGCTCGCCCCATTGCTCGCCGCGGCCAGCGGGCTCGGTTGGCGGCATTTCCCGAACGATGCCGAGTTCGCTCCCGTGGCGCGCCAAGCCGTCATCATCGGCGACGACGTAGTGCTGCACACCGCCGCGGCGCGCACCGCTCCGGAAGTAATCGACGCGCCGCCCGGCTCGCTGTGCGAAATCGTCCGCGAGTCCGGCCGCTGGGCCTACGTCGCCTTCGCCAGCCGCACGCGCGGCTGGGTGCCGCTCGAATCGATCGAGAAAATCGTCCCCGAAGGCAAACCCGCACCGCCCGTCATCCGCAAGCCGCAGGCCGATCCCACCAGCGCGTGACGATCGCGCCGATCAGGCGCGGCCGAGGTAGGAGTTGTCCTCGGTCTTGACGTTGATTTTCTCGCCGACGTTGATGAACAGCGGCACCTGCACCACCAGCCCGGTTTCCATCACGGCCGGCTTGTAAACGTTGTTGGCGGAATCGCCCTTCACGCCTTCCGACGACTCGGCGACGGTCATGGTCATGGTGAGCGGCAGTTCGATGGAGACCACCGCGCCGTCCGCGATGAGCAGGGTGTAGAGCTGGCCTTCGATGAGATAGTTTTTGACGCTCTCGATGAAGTCCTCGTGCACCACCGCGTCCTCGTAGGTGTTGGGGTCGAGGAAATGATAGCCGCTGCTGTCCTTGTAGGAATACTCGTGCGGCGTGCGCTCGAGCATCACGCCTTCCAGCGAGTCGTTGGAGGTGAGGCGCAGGTTGGAAACCTTCTTGGTGGCCACGCTGCGGATCGACATCTGGACATAGGAGGCCATGCGCGGCGGCGTCTTCAACTCGTGGTCGGTGACGATGCAGATTTCGTTGTTGTGGCGGACGGCGTGTCCCTTGCGGAGGTTGATGACGGGTGTGCTGGCCATGGTCGTGTGAGGCGCGGGGGATAGGAACTGCCGCCGCGCGACGCAAGCCCGGATTTTCCGCGGCCGAATCAAGCCAGGGAGAGAAAACCACGGATGGACACGGATTCACACGGATGGTCGAGGGGAGTCCAACGGATGGCTCGGTATTGGAACGACATCCAGCACTCATCAGAATTCACAGGAATGAAATTCACCTGAAACGATCAAAATCCGTGCTCATCCGTGTCCATCCGTGGTTCAATTTCTGTCTGAATCGCAGATGCCGCTCCCTTGCTTAGTCGCCTCGCCGCCGCTTCACTTGCCGATGCAGAAGCGGCTGAAAATCACGCCCAGCAGGTCCTCGATATCCACCTTTCCGGGGATTTCGCCGAGTGCGTCGAGCGCCTCGCGCAGGTCGATGGCGGCGAGCCCGGGGTCGAGCCCGTCTTGGCCGAGCAGGTCGAGCGCGGCGAGCAGGGCGGTGCGGGCCTTCTGCAGGCTGGCCTGGTGGCGGGCGTTGATCGCCACCGCGTGCTCGCCCCAGTCCACCGCGCCGAGGTGCAGGGCGTTGCGGATTTTTTCCGAGAGTTCGTCGAAACCCTCGCCGCCGGAGCAGGAAATCCGCACCGCTTCGATGCCGTCCCAGCTGGAATGCTCGCTGAGGTCGCACTTGTTGAGCACGCGCAAGTGGATCGCATGGTTGGCGGGAAAAACGGCCTCGTCCGGCTTCGGGCGGCTTGCGTCGTGGAGTTCCAGCAACAGGTCGGCCGATTCGATCTGACGCACGGTGCGCTGGATGCCCGCGGCCTCGATGGTGTCGGTGGATTCGCGCACGCCGGCGGTGTCCACCAGCCGCAGCGGGATGCCGTGCAGGTTGATGACCTCCTCGATGGTGTCGCGCGTGGTGCCGGCGATGTCGCTCACGATCGCCCGCTCGAAGCCTAACAGACGATTCAGCAGGCTCGATTTCCCGACGTTCGGCTCGCCGAAAATCACCGTTCTGACCCCCTCGCGCAGCACCCGTCCCTGATCGGCGGTGGCCAGCAGTCGGTCCACGGAAGCGAGCGTTTCGCGCACAGCGGCGCGCAGCGATTCGCCGGATTGCGGGTCGATGTCCTCCTCGGGGAAATCGATCCATGCTTCGAGATGCGCCAATGTTTCCAGTAGCCTGTCCCGTGCCTCGGTGGTGCGGCGGCCGAGTTCGCCTTCGAGCTGGCTGCGGGCGGCGCGCATCGCCAGCCGTGTCTGGGCGGATATCAGGTCCATCACGCCCTCGGCCTGGGTGAGGTCGAGCTTGCCGTTGAGAAACGCTCGCCGGCTGAACTCGCCCGGCGCGGCATGCACCGCACCGCATTCGAGAAAGCGCCCGAGCACCTCGCGCGTGACCAGAATGCCGCCGTGGCCGGTGAATTCCACGCAGTCCTCGCCGGTGTGGCTGTGCGGACCGCGGAAGATTGTTAGAATGCCGTCGTCGATCGTTTCACCCTGTGCGTCGAGCACCCGGCAATGCCGCGCGTGCCGTGGTGCGAGACCGGCGCTTTCACCACCGGACGCCCGATCCGCCACCGCCACCGCGTCGGTGCCGGACAGGCGGATCAACGACAAGGCCCCGGTCCCCGGCGCGGTCGCGATGGCGGCGATGGTGCTGCGTTCCATCGGCTTATGATTGGAAGAGGTGAACCACGGAAGGACACGGATGGACACGGATTTGATGGACTTGGCGGTGACCAATCCCGCTCAAATCGGAGTGAATGAAAAATAACGCCAGGCTTTTGGAATATCCGTGAAAATCCGTGTTCATCCGTGGTTCCAATATCAATCCTTGTGTTGAACGGGCTTGCTGTCCTGCTGTGACTCCACGCCGCCGAGGCCGAGAAACTCCCAGCAGATGAAGCGCTTGATTTCAAGCGTGCGCCCGCCCGCCGGGCCGGTCCATTTCAATTCCACGGTGGCGCTGCGCGCTTTGGGTTCGGCATCCGGGATGTCGCGCCAGTGGATCTCGGAGAGGATCCGGCCGATCTCCGATTCCCGCGCCACCGCCACCCGCGCGGTTTGTTCGCGGTGCGCGGGATCGGCCATCAGATAGGCTTCCATGCCGGTGCGGTCTTGCCCGGCATCGGTCACATCCTGCATGATGAGCACACGGAAGACCCCGCTCCGGCCTTCTCCCGGTGAGTCAACAAAGCGCTCGAAAAGCCGGTGTTTGGTTTGCACGAAGACCTCACAATCGAGCTTCAGGCCGTCCGGCGTGCGCTTGAAGAAGGCATTCACACGCAGCGGGTCCATCGCGAAGTTGCGCGTCCTCGCGACGCTGCTCAGCAAGAGATCCGCTTCCTCCAGGCCATACTGCACTTCCAGTGTGGCCAGAGGTTTGAAGAACTCCCGCATGTCGATCTGCGGCGGTTGGTCGAAAACCATCAGGAACATCCCGCGGCGGCGGTCGTCTTCCGATAGATCGCGCGCCGCGAAGTTTTCCGCGGGTGTGTCGGAATCGTCGATCGGTTCGTCGCCGTAAAATTCCCGCATGCGGGCTTCCATCTCCGGGCCGCCGATGACGTAGGGGATCTTGTCGCGCACGGTCTTCGCGGCGACGAAGCCGGCAAGCAGGCGTTCCGCGTCCTTGCGCCAACCACTACGGATATAGTGGTTCTCGCGGACGAGCAACTCGTCCACGCTTTCCGCGGACACTGCCGTTGCCGCGGGTTTTTCCTTTTCCCGCAGGGCGAGGTTCACCGCAACGGCGCCGCCGAGCGCGAGCAGCAGGAAAAAGCCGGTGACCGGCAGCCAGTCCTTCAGGACGCTGGGCTTGGCGGTTTCATGCCGCGGTCCGGGACGCGAGGGCAGGGGAGCGGGCCTGACGGGTTTTGCCTCCGCGGGTGCTGGAGCGGCGAGAGGTTTTTCCGGCTGTGGCAAGACCACGGGTGCTGCGGGCACCTCGGCGGGCGCGGCGGGAATTTCGGGCTGGGGCCACGGCACCTCCGGTTCCGGCGCGGGCGAGATGACGGTTTCCCCGCAATACGGACACGGCGCGCTGGTCGCGGGAAGATCCCACGGGATCAGGATCCGCCCGCGGCAGGACGGGCAGTGAAACTCCCTTTTTTCAGGGCGATTTGGCGGTGGTTCCATGGCGGATGGATCGTGCGCTTCAGGCACCTGCGGCGACCGGCAGCACCGCGTCGAGCACTTCCAGGCAGCGTTGGTTCTGCGCCTGCGTGCCGATGGAGATCCGCACCCAGTCCGGCAGCTTGTAGCCGCTCATCGCGCGCACGATCACGCCCTGCTTGAGCATGTCGCGGAACACGCGGTCGCCGTCGCCCGTTCTAACAAGAATGAAATTCGCATGGCTCGGCACGAACTCGAGACCGCGCGTGCGGAACGCCTCCTCGTAAAACGCCAGTCCCGCGCGGTTGAGCTGGCGGGTCTTTTGCAAGTGGTCGGTATCGGCGATCGCGGCAAGCGCGCCGGTCTGGGCGATGGCGTTCACGTTGAACGGCTGCCGCGCCTTCTGAAGCAGGTCGGCGAGATGCGCCGGCGCCACCCCGTAGCCCACTCGCAGGGCGGCGAGTCCGTGGATTTTCGAAAACGTCCGCAGCACGCACACGTTGCGGCCTTCGCGCACGTATTTCAGCGTGTCCGGCGGGTTTTCCGGAAATTCGTAATACGCCTCGTCGAACACCGCGATCACATGCTCCGGCAGGCGGTCCATGAAGCGGTCGATCACCTCCTGCCCGACCATCGTGCCGGTCGGGTTGTTCGGATTGGCGACGAACACGAGCCGCGTGTCCGGCGTGATCGCGGCGGCCATCGCGTCGAGATCGTGGATGAATTCCGGATCCGGCACTTCCACGTATTTCGCGCCGAACAGCGTGGCCATCAGCTTGTAAACCACGAACGCGTGCTCGGCGGCGATCAGTTCCGCGTCACGGTTGAGAAAGGTGTGACAAAGCAGCTCGATGATCTCGTTGGAACCGTTGCCCAGCACGATGTTCGAGCGGTCGAGCCCGAGCATGTCGGCGATGGCGGTGCGCAGCTTGTAGCCGCCGCCGTCGGGATAAATGTGGGAATCCTCCAGCGCTTCGCGCATTGCGGCCTTCGCCAGCGGCGAGGGGCCGAGCGGGTTCTCGTTGGACGCCACCTTGACGATCTGCGCCGGATCGAGACCCAACTCGCGGGCGGTTTCATCGATCGGCTTGCCCGGCTCGTAAGCCACCAGGTCGCACACAAAACGGTTCGCGTATCGGTCAATCGTCATCGCCGCGGACGCTAGCGGTCGCCCCGCAACCGGTCAAACGCAACGTGGGAGCGTTCGCATGGGGTTGAGTCACCGGTTTTCCCCCGCAGTGCCTGAGTCAAGGCTGATCTTTCCCACGCCGGACGCCGCCTCCGGAAGAGGCACGCTGAAGGTGAACTCAGACGCCGGTTTCCTCAATGCGAGCACCCGCACCCGCCGCTGTTGCAGCAGCCGCCGGACGCTTCCGCCAGTTCCTCCTCGTTCGGCACGCGGCCGAGTTCGAGCGTCAGGTTCACGTAGCGATTGATTTCCTTCTGCAGTTTTTCCAACTGCTCGCGGGCGGTGAAAAAGTCGCGTGCCAGCGGGTTCTCGAACAAGGCCTCGCGCGCCGCCTCGAACTCGCGGATCTCCGCCGAGCCGAGCTGGATGCCGGCGTGCTGCTTCTGGTGCAGATCCTCGCCGCGCTCGTGCACGCTCTGGTATTGCAGGCGCGCCTCGTCGTCGCTCAGAAAACGCTCCACGCTTTCCTGCAAGCTCACAAACACCGGGTCCCCGGCAATCACGGCACACAATTCGCGGGTCTTGGTCAGCACGGCGGAATCTTCGGCAATCAATGTCATGTCGTTCTCCTAACCGCCCGCGCCCCCGCTGGCAACGGGCATTTCCACCGAAATCCTAACTCACCCCCCCGTAAATCGCTCAACTCGCCCACAATCAAACGTTTGCGGATAAAATGTCTCATCTGAGACATTTTATCCGTATGCTCTGATAGTTAGTGGTTTGCGGAGGATTTGGGGTGATTTTCGTTGGTTGGGTGCGGGAAATCGGGCGATTTGCTTTCAGGATTGGACCTTGTGGCGCGCATCGCCTAAGCACTGCGCGCACACGCCATGCCCGACCGTCTCAACGCCTGTTTCGACTCACTCCGCGCCGCCGGAAAGAAAGCCTTCGTCGCCTACATCGCGGCCGGCGATCCGGATTACGCCCGCTCGCTGGAGATCATGAAATCGCTGGCGGATCTCGGGGCGGACGTGATCGAGTTGGGGCTGCCGTTTTCCGATCCGCTGGCCGATGGCATCGTCAACCAGATGGCGGCCGACCGCGCGCTCAAGGCGGGCATGACCGCCGCCCGGGTGCTCGATCTGATCCGCGAATTCCGCCAGACGCACGAGACGCCGATCGTGCTCTTCACTTATCTCAACCCGGTCTTCAATTACGGTTTCGAGGCCTTTCACCACGATGCCGCGGAGGCGGGTGCGGACGGCATCCTGCTGCTCGATCTGCCGCCGGAAGAGGCTCTGAGAAATCCGGACCTCGCCTCAGGCACCGGCTTGAAGCACATCCGCCTGATCGCACCGACCACGCCGCCGGAGCGTGTGAAGCTGCTCGCGGAGTCCGCCGAGGGCTTCATTTACGCGCTTTCCCGCACCGGCGTGACCGGCGCGCACGGCGGGCCTTCCGACAACATCGCGGAGCTGGTTTCCGCCATCAAGGCCCACACCGAGGTGCCGGTCTGCGTGGGCTTTGGCATCAGCAATCCGGAACAGGCCGCGATGGTCGCCGCCGCGGCCGATGGCGTGATCGTCGGTTCCGCCATCGTCAAGCAGGTGGAAATGAACCAGGACGACCCGGTCGCGGCCGTGCGCGAATTCACTGCGCCGCTGATCGCCGCGGTCAAAGGCTGACCAGCGCGGCGTATCGCGACTGGCGCGCCCGCTCGAACCGATGCACCTTCGTGCGGATGAAATGGGTGCTCTTCTTTGATGGCGATTGCGCGTTTTGCTCCGCCTCGGTCCGCAGGGTGAACCGACTCGACCAGCGGGGCAGGGTGGATTTCGCGCCGTTGCAGGGCGAGTTGGCGCGGAAACTCGGGCTTGAAACACACGCGGCCGGGTCCGGCGGCACCATGGTCCTTCTGCGCGAGTCCGACGGTAACCTGTTTTTCCGCAGCGACGCCCTGATCGAACTGGGCGCGGCCGTCGGCGGGATCGCCCGCTCGCTCGCTCTGCTGGCGATCCTCCCCAAAGCGTGGCGCGACGCGCTTTACCAATTCGTGGCCGACCGCCGCCACCGTCTGCGCCGGATTTCCGGGTCATGCGACATGCCCGGCGAACGGCTCCGCGCGAGGCTGCGGGACTGAGCCGGGAAGAGGCGGGCGAGACGCCCACGCTCCCCTTGGAGCGGCTCCGCGCAGTGAGCGTCAGGCCTCGAACAACTCGCGCAAACGCCGTGGGTCGTCGAGCAGACCGATCGGCGGCTCGCTGCCGCCCGACTCATCGATTGCCCGGGCGAGATCCCGTTTCGTCGATTGCAGCCGCAGCACTTTCTCCTCCACGGTGCCGCGCGTCAGCAGGCGATAGACCGTGACCGGCCGCGTCTGGCCGATGCGGTGCGCGCGGTCGGTCGCCTGCGCTTCCACCGCCGGATTCCACCATGGATCGAAGTGGATTACGGTGTCCGCCGCCGTCAGGTTCAACCCGTAGCCGCCCGCCTTGAGGCTGATCAAAAATACTTCCGGCCCCGCCGGATCCTGAAAACGATCCACCAGTTCCTGCCGGTTGCGGGTCTGTCCATCGAGCCGCAAACTGCGTAAACCAGCCGCCTGAATGCATTTCTCGATTTCTTGTAATTGTCGGCTGAACTGACTGAAAACCAATGTTCGGTGACCGCCATTCTTCGCCTCTTCCAGCAGGATCATCAGGCGTTCCAGCTTGGCCGAGCGACGTGACACCGACAACTCATTCAATCGGTCGTTTTGAAGCAGTGCTAGATCGCAGCAGACCTGTCGCAGCCGCAGCAGAATGGTCAGCATGCGCATCCGCGCGGCACCGGTGAGGCGCTTGTCGGTGAGTGTCTCCACCTGGCGGCGGCCCTCGTCGAGGATCTCGCGATAGACGCTCCATTGGTCACGGCTCAGCTCACAGAATTCGTTGATCTCCAGTTTGCCGGGCAGTTCCGGCGCCACCTCCTGCTTGGTGCGCCGGAGGATGAATGGCGAGGTTTTGAGCTGGAGCACGCGCAGCGGTCTCGTGGGTGACCCGGGTTGGGCGAGTGGCAGTTCATAGCATTCGCGGAAGTGCGATCGGTCGCCCAGCCAGCCGGGTTGGATGAAACGGAAAATCGACCACAAATCGCGCACGCTGTTTTCGACCGGCGTGCCGGTGAGGGCGACCCGGTAGACGGCGCGCAGTTTCGCCACCGCCCGGGCGTGGTCGGTGTCCGGATTTCGCATCAGGCTCGCTTCATCGGCCACCACCAGCCGGTAGTGCTGCCGCAGGTGCCAGGCCAGGTCGCGGGAGAGCGTGCCGTAACTCGTGATCAGCACATCGCCGGGGCTGGCCGCGTCGCGGACCGTTTCGCGATCCGTGCCGTGTATCACCCGCACCCGGCGGCCGGGGGCGAAGCGGGCGAATTCCGCCTGCCAGTTGCCGAGCAGGGAGGTGGTCGCGATCACCAACACCGGCCCTTCGCCTGGTCCCTCGGTTTGTTGGAGGTGTTCTATTAAAGCAATTGTTTGAATGGTTTTTCCGAGGCCCATGTCGTCGGCCAGAAGTGCCCCGCCATAGCGTTGGAGGCGGTCGGCCAGCCATGCACTGCCGTGACTTTGGTAGGGCCGAAGCGTGGCGTGAATGGAGGCCGGTTTCTGGAATTTATTTTCGTTACATTGATTATTAACATCCAGTGATTCACGATCATTGTTCTGGAATTTCCGTATCAGTTCCGCAGCGCAGTTTTTGGCGGTGTAGTGGCCGCCTTGCTGCTGAAGATCGATGTCTTCGATGAGCGATTCGAGCAGCCCGGCCGAGTTTTCGTCCACCCAAAGATGGCGGTCGCCGGAGAGCTTGCGATGGTGGCTGCCGGAGCGGATCAGGGTGCGGATTTCGGCATCGGGCAGGGTGCGGCCGTCCTGGGTTTGGTAGTCGAGCCGGAAGTCGAGCCAGTCGTCGCCGGAGCCGATCACGTCGATTCTGGGCGTGACGATGAGAATGCGGTCGCATGCCCGCCGGATGGCCGGGGATTCCTCGATGAGCCAGTTCTTCCGAAGATCGGGCAGGATCCTGGCAAGAAAGGGCAGAATGGAAGTTTCATTGGAAAGAATCCACGATCCGCTGTGCTCGTTTCCGGCGGCGAATCCGGCGTCTTGAAGCACGCGGCAGGCCCGCAGTTCGACCTCGGGATCGCGGACCTCGCAGATTCCGTCCGTCACACGAGGCAGGGACGGAACGTCTCCCGCGCCCGGCGCAACCGGATCGGCGTCCGGGTAGGCCACGGTCAGGGACGCGCGCAGTTCCTTGAGCGATCCGTCGAGCGCCAGGTGAAAACGCGGCTTGGCGGGGACGAAGTGAAGTCCCGCCAGCCAGCCGCGGTCGGGAAATTCCAGCCATTCCTGCCACGACGGCAGATCGGCCAGAAATTCGCGCAAAAGCGTGCGGACCTCCGCTATTCCGGCAACCAGCGCCTCGACGATGGGTCGCAACGATTCGGGAAGCCCGCCGCTGCCGGCCAGATGGATGCAATCCTCACCCGCCCGCACGAGCGCGTCGCCGATGAGTTGCCATGGCCCGGCATCCGGATCGGCAACGAGCCGGACTTCGTCGCCCTCGCGGACGACTTCCGCCAGCGTCAGCCGGTGGCCGTTGGCAATCTCGATCGTGCGTCCGTCGCTGCGGGCGGACACGCCGGGGTGGCCGACCATGGCGGTTAGAAACGCGGCGAGCTGGCTGTCGGCGAGTTGCAGGTGGGTTTCCTTGTTAGCGGAAACTCCCGCGGCGGCCAATTGCGCGAGCACGCGGGAATCGGCATCGTGCACGGCGCTGCGTGCGGCGGGCACAATGGAAAGGGCCATCTTCCCACGGGAAAGCGCGCCGTGCCAATTGGGCCCGAGAACGATATCAATGGGGCGTTCCTCTGGCGCAGGCAGAGTTTCGCCCGAACCATTGCTTTTCTCAATGTGCCCACGCAACAGGGCGAGGCCGGTGGCCACGGCGTGGCTGCACAGCGCGCCGCTGCCCTGGTTTTCCGGGCATGGGCAGCGCGCCTCCATATCCGTGGCCGAGCGCACGGTCACGCCGACACGCATCAGCTTCCTGCCCGCGCGCACGGTGCCGCGCCAGCCGCTGGCGGTGGGTGCGGCGTCGGCCACACAGCCGTCGCGCACCAGCGCCTCGCCTTCCTTGAAGGCCTTCCACGACGCGGCCTTGCGCAGCGTTTCCTCGTTCCAATCGCTCATGCGCCGGCAGCATCGCCGGATTCAGGAGCGGTGCAATCCCGCAGCGTCTCCGGGGAAATGAGTGCTTGCGCGGAAATTTCAGTCTGCTAGATTTCACACGTCCGATACACGTTCCGGACATTAGAGAAACACAACTCCACCGAACACTATTATGAAAATTGCCAAACTCCTTGTGATTGCCGCCGTCGCTTCCTTGTTCGCCGCTTCCTGCTGCCCGAGGGTTGCTCCGGCGCCTGCTCCGGCTCCAGCTCCGATGCCGTCCAAGTAAGCCAACCCCGACAAAACCTCCCACAAACCCGGCCCTCCTTCATGGAGCGCCGGGTTTTTCGTGGCGGGGATTGCGGTTTGACGGATGGCGGGCGAGTCCTCAGTTTCCCCCGCGATGTCCGCCACCAAGCACGTGCTGTTTGTATGCACCGGCAACACCTGCCGCAGTCCGATGGCCGAGGGCTTGTTCCGCATGGCCGCGGCGGGTCGCGAGGATGTGAGCGTGGGTTCCGCCGGAGTGGCAGCCGGCAAAGGCGCGCCCGTCAGTCGCGAGACACTGGCCTCCTTGAAAAAACGCGGGGCCACGCTGGACGGGTTCGCGAGCCGGCCGGTGACCGAGGATCTGCTGCGCCAGGCCACCCATGTCTTTGCCATGACGGAGGGGCACCTGGCGGTTTTGGAATCCCGGTTCCCACATCATGCGGAGAAATTTTTCCTGGTCGGCGAGTTCGCGGGCATCACCGACAAGTGCCAGGGCGTGGACGTGCCGGATCCCATCGGCATGGGCCCGGCCGCTTATGAGGAAGTGGCGGGTGTGCTCGAAACGGCGGTTCCGGCCATCCTCGCCTACATCAACTCGGTGGGCTGACACCGCTTGCCTTCGTCGGGAGCAATGGCGCTTGTCATGCGGTGGCGGATTCCTAGGCTGTCGCCGCTTTGCGGCCTTCAGCAGGCCGATTTTCACACGATCCCATCATTCCATGAACCACACCCTTCTCGCCCAAGCCGCCAACGAAGCCCGCGGTCTCGCCATCGATGCCGTCCACGCCTGCAATTCCGGCCACCTCGGCCTGCCGCTCGGCTGCGCCGAAATCGGAGCCGTGCTTTTCGGCGAATCGCTGCGTTACTGCCCGGACGCGCCGAAGTGGCTCAATCGCGACCGCCTGATCCTTTCCGCCGGCCACGGCTCGATGTTCCTCTACGGCTGGCTGCACCTTTCCGGATACGCGGTGAGCCTGGATGAGGTGAAAAATTTCCGCCAGCTCCACTCAATCACTCCGGGTCACCCGGAGTTCGGCGAAACCCCGGGCGTGGAAGCCACCACCGGCCCGCTCGGACAGGGCGTGGGCAATGCCGTGGGCTACGCGCTCTCCGGCAAGCGCGCCGCCGCCCGCTTCAACACCGCGGATCACACGATCTTCGACCATCACGTCATCGCGATCGCCGGCGACGGCTGCCTGCAGGAGGGCGTGTCCAAGGAGGCCATCGCCTTCGCCGGCCACAACGGCTTGGACAACCTGGTTCTCATCTACGATTCCAACGACGTCACCCTCGACGCCATGGCCAAGGTGACCCAGAGCAAGGACACCGCCGCATGGTTCGCTTCGCTGAACTGGGATGTGGTCACCATCGATGGCCACGATCTCGATGCCGTCGCCGCAGCCATCGCCAAGGCCAAGGCGGACGACAACGGCCGTCCCAAGGCGATCATCGCCAGGACGCTCATCGGCAAGGGCATCCCGGAAGTGGCGGGCACCGCCAAGGGCCACGGCGAGGGCGGCGCGAAATTCGCAGATGCCGCGCGCGCCGGACTCGGACTGCCGGCGGAGCATTTCTTCGTTTCCGAGGAAACCCGCGCCTTCTTCGCCGAGAAAAAATCCGCCGCCAAGGCCGGGTTCGATGCCTGGCAGCAGACCTACGACGCTTGGTCGAAAGCAAATCCCGAACTCGCCGCCGAACTCACCGACGGCCTTGCCCTCGCGGTGCCCACCGACCTGCGCGAGCGCATCCCGCACTTCGCCGCCGACTACAAGGACGCCACACGCTCGGCCGGCGGCGTGGTCATCAACGCGCTGGCCAAGGCGATGCCCCAGCTTCTAACAGGAAGCGCCGACCTCTTCGGCTCGACCAAGAACTACATCAAGGATGCGGGCGACTTCTCACGGGAAAACCCGCTCGGCCGCAACATCTGGTTCGGCATCCGCGAGCATGCCATGGGAGCCATCTGCAACGGCATCGCCTACGACGGCATCTTCCGCGCGTCCGGCGCCACCTTCCTCGTCTTCGCCGATTACATGCGCGGCTCGATCCGCCTCGCCTCGCTTGCCGGACTGCCGGTCACTTATATCTTCACCCACGATTCCGTGGGCGTCGGCGAGGACGGCCCCACCCACCAGCCGGTGGAAACCGTCAGCGGCCTGCGCGTGATCCCGAACCTCGATGTGATCCGCCCCGCCGACCCCGAGGAAACCGCGGGCGCCTTCGCCGCCGCCATGGCGCGCACCGACGGACCCACCGCGCTCATCCTCACCCGCCAGGCCGTGCCGCAAACCGCCGGACTCACGCCCGACGAACGCCGCGACGGAACGCTCAAGGGCGGCTACGTCGCCCGCAAGGAAACCGGCGATCTCACGACCCTCCTGCTAGCCTCCGGTTCCGAACTGCAATACGCCATCGCCGCCGCCGAAGAACTCGGCGCGGGCGTGCGCGTCGTTTCCATGCCCAGCTTCGAACGCTTCGATCGCCAAAGCGCCGATTACCGCGAAAGCGTGCTGCCATCGTCCTGCACCAAGCGCATCGCCATCGAAGCCGGCGTCACCGCGTTGTGGTGGAAATACGTCGGCACGCAGGGCAAGGTGATCGGCATCGACCGCTTCGGCCTCAGCGCCCCCGGCGGCAGCGTGTTCAAGGAACTCGGCATCGGCAAGGAAGCCGTCCTCGCCGCCGCGCGGTGATGGAAAGCCTCACCGGAGTGGCGCTTTGCAAGCGCCATGAAACGCACCGGCGGCTTTCAAGCCGCCACTGACAAACAGGTTCGCAAGGACCATGACCTCCGCGGCTGCGCCTGAGTTCACATGCTGCGTGCTTCATCGCTTTCACGGAGTGGAAGATCGCCTGAAGGCTTTACTCAGACACTGCCGGGGTGGAGTCACATGATTTCCATGAATCGGTGTAAAAAGCCGAACTCAATGCCCCATGTCCGTCGGAGTGAAGCCCATCACGATGTCGAACTTCGCGGCCAGTTCGCCGGCTTTCGAATCCTTGATGGCGGCGAAGTCCACGATGACCGACTCGCGCGTCTTCGCATCCCTGATGCCGCGCAGCAGGCCGTCCTTCCCGTTCCCCGCCTCGCCCTTGACATAACACTGCGTCGTCCACTTTTCCCGGCCCTTCATCTTCACCGCGAAGTGGATGTGCGGAGTGCGTCCGGGATAGGCCACGGGCTTGATCGTGCGGAAATAATACCCGCCCGTGGAGTCGGTCAGAAAGCGGCCGAAGCCTTGGAAATTCGCGTCCCGCCGCTCCGCGCCATTGCTGCCTTTGTGGAGATAGACGCCCCTGCCATCCACCTGCCAGATCTCGACCACCGCGTTGCGGATCGGATCGCCCTTCGCATCCAGCAGGCGGCCTGACAGATGCGTGACCTCACCGACGGCGGGTGTGATGGCGTCATTGATGATAAGCAGGTCGTTGTCCGTATCCAGCGGCAGTCGGTCCGGGTAAAACGGACCTTCGGTCTGCCTCGGGGTGAGGGCGAGCTGCTCGGCGAAGGCTCCGGGCGCCGCGAAGGCAAGCGCCATTGAGCCGATGAGCTTGCGGCGTGTCCACAGCCGGGGCATTGCGATCGGCCTTTGGGATGAGTCCATCCGGCAAACATGCCCGGAACCCGGTTGGCTTCAAGCGGGAACCCTGATTGGGCAACAATCGATCCAAATCCGTGCTCATCCGTGCGCATCCGTGGTTGGTTTTCCAACCGCCTCTTTCCATTCTTCCCTTCTGCGTTTCAGCTTTTCAGTTTCTACCTTGGATCCGGCTTTTCATCCGAAATAGGGTGGCTGGGATGGGTGCAGAGATTGAGTGCGTGAGCATTCCATCTCCATGATTTTAAGGATGGAAAATGACTCGACCCCATCCACACTCTGTGCTTACCGTGAAGCGCGATGGCAGCCAAGACTGAGAGTCACCGAAAGATTGCGGAGAAGATGAGTTCCACGAGGGCGCGGGCATCCTTCCCGGTGATGTCGCGCGCCGAGTTTTTGGCCCAAACCCCGAAAGAGTTGAGGGTCTTGAAAGAAGGCGCCATGAAATCGCCAAAGCCCAGCGGTAGGTGATCGTTTCCGCCGGTTTGTTGCCCATCCTTGCTTATCCGGGCAAGATCGATGCCAAAGGCACCGAACACGCCGTTCGTTTCCGAGGAATGATAGTGGAAAAGCACCAGCATTCCGATGGCTGGGTTCCCGTGCTCGACTCATCTGGAATGCTCCGCATCGAAAAGGCCTTGCCAACGGAATACCTGCGGCGCTTGGAACTCCAGAACGAGTTGTTCGGCGACCACATCCAGGTGGTCGGGTTGACGCGAGCAAACCGATTACGGCGTGCTGCCCATCGACTTGATTCTCGCGGATCTATCCGGGGAAATGCGCGAGCGGTTTCTACAAGACAACTCCTGACAGGGGATCCACCGTCCCGTCGCCACCCGAATCCGGGATTGCTTCCATAAGGAGTGCGGGACTCCGGCCCGCATGGAGTCGCCCGGAGTGCGACCCACCTCTTCCCTTCTGCCTTTCAGCATTTCAGCGTTTAAGCTTTTACCCAATTTCCCTTCCCGCAGTCTCATGAGTCGTTGTCATTTTTATCTTAAAAGTGAAAAACCCTGTTGAAATCATCCTCAGTTCCATCCACGTTGGCGAGGCACGCCGCGTGGTCACCCTCGGTATGGATGGCAGGGATCACGCTGACCGCTTCCTCACCCGGCTTCGGAAAGATGATCGCAATCTATGGGACTTCATCCGGAAACGGATCCGTGCGGTGGCGAATCACGACCGCTACGCGAACGAACTCACCTTCAAACCCGTGGGAGAAGGGGTCTTCGAATTCAAACGCCCCGGCATCCGACTCTACACCTTTTATGATGAAATCGATGGAATCGGGCACCTGATCCTTTGCACGAACGGCGGCGGCAAGGGCAACCGGAAGGAACAGAACGCCGATATCCAGGGGGTGTAAAGATTTGTCTGTAAAAGTCCGCACGAGGCATTGGTCCGCCGCACTGGCAGCCGATGGAGCGTAGCGGAATCGGCTGCCAGTGCGGCGG
>JAWLDG010000016.1:0-129269 GCA_041686775.1 Luteolibacter sp.
ACACCGTCGGGGGTGGCTTGCTCGATGATGGATGACATGGTGGTCCATCATGGAGGCGTTCCGGGCCCGCTGGCTAGTGGGGTTGTGTTGACCGCTTACCTTTGTCGAAACCATCCAGGTCCAGGCATGCCGGAGTTTCGGCGAGGAAGTCCCGATTCGGGAATCCATCGAGAGCATCGAGCGCGTCAAGGCCCGACACCTCGGACAAAAAAGGCTCCACGACCCGCAAGGCCGTGGAGCCGGTGGATGGTTTCCGTTACTCCGTCGGGGGCGCGTCGTCTCCTTCACGCTTTCCGGGGCGGCGACGATGCGGCGGGCGGTGGTTCTTGAACTCCTCGAGGCTCAACTCGCCGTTGCCGTCCTTGTCGATCCTCTTGAAGATCTCCTCGGCCTTTTCGGGATCCTTCTGGGCCCTCGGGCCGGCCTTGAACTCGTCAAGGCTCACCGAACCGTTGTTGTCGGCATCGAGTTTCTTGAAGATCCGTTCAGGGTTGGGACGTCCTTTGCCGGAACCGCCGGGGCCCTTGCGCCCTTCCGGTCCGTCTTGTGCGTAAGTCAGCGAAGTGGCGATGGCCATCGCTCCAAGGATGGGAATGCAGGTTTTCATGGTAGTCGTGTGTTTCGGTTGAATCGCGGTGGCAAAATGCCGATCCGCTGCACCCTGTGAAACTCCGCGACCTCACCCCGGTTGCGCCCGGAATTGTCAAGAGTTTGAAAATCCCGGCGCAGCCCGCATGGATAACCACCGACGCCCCGAACGAAAGCAAGGCGGCAGGAAATCGGAAATTGCGCCGGAAGCACTCAAGTTCCAGTCTGATCGGCCAGCCATCGTCATCGGCGATCATGCATCGCTGCTCCTTGATCCATTGCCGAGGGCGCATGCGAATGGAACGAGAATGAGCCGCCACCGTCCAAATCTTGAAATCCAAGGACTGACCCGAATGGTGGGTCAAGTGCCGAGTCCGCGCCAATTTCCTCCACTTGCCCATGTCACACACCCAGCAGCGTCTCCGCCCCCGGCACAGGACTCGTGGTCGCGGAGTCAATGGTTGATTGTTCTTCGCAAGACTCTTTCATCCTCGATTCCATGCCGATTTGACCGCGTTTTCTCACACAAATGTCATGCTGGTTTGGAAGAGATGTAAGCCGGACCCTTGCGACGGCGCCGTGCCAGAAGGAATGCGCCGCTTGCTCCAAGGAGAGCGAACGCTGACGGCTCAGGGATCGCCGCCAAGGAGTAAAACTCCAGCGAGCTATCCCGGCCCACCTCAAGTCGTTCGAGATTCATGGTGATGGGTATGCCATCGATTTCGTCCGAAAACAACATGAAGCTTCCGCGGCTGTAGCCAAACAGAGTCCGGTCTGCGTAATCAATCGAATTCGGGAAATCACCCACACCGATCAATGGTTCCGTCCAGTTGATGTCCCTTCGGAATCCGGATAGATCGACAATCGTGTCAAAGGCTCCGGAGATGGAGGCTCCTGAATCGGACACCAGGAAATATGCCCCTTTCAGCACCACGGGAGAATGCTGAATTTGTGGAAAGAAGGAGAGATTCCCATTTGTAGAGTTCTGAAGCTGCGCACTTGTGGAATATGCTTGCAGAGATAACTCGGTGAATGTGACAGCGAGAGAGATAGTGGACGTTTTAAAAGTTGTTGGGTTTGTGATCATTTGGCTGCCGCTGACTACCTGAGGGTCTAAAAGATAAAAGGCATCCGAAACGATTGTTGCCATTCCCGATTCGACGGAAAGTGTGGTGGAGCGTCCGTAGTTACTGAAATTGCGACTCTCGGAGAACACCTCAGATCGATATATTAACTCAAATTCCGATCTGCTCGTCGCACCAACAAATATCGCTGCTTCAGATTGCGCGGATACACCGACCGCAAAGACCGTCAGGACAAGTGATGGTTTTCCAAGAATGGATTTACTCTTGAACATGGGTCGAATTACGCCGCCAGTGCGACAAGATTACAAGATTTTTTCCCCGGTTTTTCACGCAGGAACATCGGTTTCTCGACGCCCCTTGCAGATCCCGACGTGCGGAATCACCTCACTGGGCTCCTCGGGAATGCGCGCTAGTGGAATTTTGATAATCTTTTCTTATTGGCTGCTAGGAGTTTGCTTTGTGCGGGAGGCCCCTGAAAGAGCCATTGAGCCGGACCGGAGGGCGGGAGAATGGGGGTTGCGGGGGAAGGAGGGGCGGAAGAGGTGTTTCGGTGAGTCGGTGGGCGGTGTTTCGGTAAGAAAAAGTCCCGGCCAGCGCCGGGAGCGGGCCGGGCACGGAGGTTTTACGGCTGTTACCATTTTCCGGGATCGTAGCTTTCCGGGCCGCTTTGCCAAGAATTCTTTTGGCATCTTTGGGGGCAGTTCCCGCAAGTTAACAATCGCCAACTGATAGAGACTGGTTCCGCGCCACCCAACAGACGGAGTCAGTCCTTGGTTTTCAGCATCGAAATCTGTTAGGTCGTCTGTCATGACCGTCCGAGCCACGCGAGGAACTCGCGGTTGCCGTCGGTGCCGGTGATGGGCGAGGGGATGAGGCCGAGCCATGTGTGGCCGAGTTCCTTGGTGACGAATTCGCGGATTTTCCCGACCGCCCGTTCGTGCAGTGCGGGATCGCGGACGATGCCGCCTTTCGAGATGTCCTCGCGCCGTAGCTCGAACTGCGGCTTGATCAGGCAGACGATGGTGCCCTCGGGATCGAGGAGGGGAAACACGGCGGGCAGCACTTTGGTCAGCGAGATGAAGGAGAGGTCCATCACCACGAGCCGGACTTTTTCCCCGATGTCCTCCGGCGTCATGTGGCGGGCGTTGAACTGTTCCTTTACAATAACCCGGGCATCATTGCGCAGTTTCCACACGAGCTGGTTGGTGCCGACGTCCACCGCGTGGACCTTTGCCGCGCCGTGTTGCAGCAGGCAGTCGGTGAAGCCGCCGGTGGAGGCGCCGACGTCGATGCAGGTCCAGCCGGTGGGATCGATCTGGAAGGTATCGAGCGCGGCTTCGAGTTTCAATCCGCCGCGGCCGACGTAGCGGGGTTTTTCGAGCACTTCGAGTGGCGCGTCGAGCGGCAGTTTGGTGCCGGGTTTGTCGATCACGCGGTCGCCGCAACGGACTTCGCCGGCGAGGATCAGGCGTTTCGCCTGTTCGCGGGAGTCGCACAGCCCGCGGGTGACCAACAGCGCGTCGGCGCGTTCCTGGGGATTCGGCATCTTTTTGCGCGGGTCAATCCTCGGTCACGGCGACAAGGACTCTGCGCTGCGGCGCGCGCCAGTCGAGCAGGCCCTTGGTCCAGGCCCACAGCAGGCCTTCGGCAAGCAGTAGCAGGAACAACATGGCAACGAGGAATGCGCCCACGGAAAGGTCGAGGAAGGCCACGGCGAAGGGCAGCAGGAAGACGGTTTCCACATCGAAGATCAGAAACAGCAGGCCGAAGAGATAGTATTTCGAATGGAAGCGCGTCTGGGGTTCCGCGAGCGGTTTGACACCGCATTCGTAGAGCGCGTTTTTGTCCTTGCCGCGCTTGATCGGCGTGAAGCATTGCATCCACAGCCGCGCCAGCACCAGCGAGCCGATGGGCACGGCCAGGGCCACGGAGAAAAACACCAGAACGGGAATGTAGGGATGGTCCATGGTTGTGAGACCGCCAGATGCGGCCATGAGGATGATGATTCAGATGCAGGACGCCGATGCAAGCCGGTTAAACTTTCCAGAGCTGGAGGATGCGCAGGTAGTTGGCTCGTTCGTAAACCGACGGGTCCGGGCTGTGGCGCAGGCTCATGCTGCCGCACATTTGCCGCACCGATTCGTATTCGTGATCCTCGAGCCACGTTTCCAGCCCGTGGAGCAGGGTGCCGATGTGCGAGGGACCGTATTTCAAAAGACTGGAAACGACCTGCACGGCGTCGGCCCCGCACATGATCGACTTGATGATGTCCTCGGTGCTGTGGACGCCGCCGCTGAGCGCGATGCTCGCCTTGAGGCGGCCGTGTAGAATGGCGGCCCAGCGCAGGCGCAGGCGCAATTCGGTGGAGTTCGAGAGATCCAGGCGGTGGGTGGCTTCGAGTTCCTCGATGTCGATGTCGGGCTGATAGAAACGGTTGAAGAGCACCAGCCCGGCGGCGCCGAGCGAGTCGATGTCGCGCGCGAAACTCGCCAGCGCGGAAAAGTAGGGCGAGAGCTTCAGCGCCACCGGGATCTTCACGGAGTCGAGGACCGATTGCAGGATGTAAAGCGTGCGGCTCTCCACGGAGGCGCCGTTTTCCTCGGGATCGGTGGCGATGTAATAGACGTTGAGTTCGATCGCATCGGCACCGGCCTGCTCGATGAGCTTGGCATGACTGGTCCAGCCACCGAGGCTCACGCCGTTGAGCGAGCCGATCACGGGAATCTCCACCATTTCCTTGATCTTGGAAATCTGCTCCAGGTAACGGTCCGGCCCGAGCGCGTAATCGTCCATGTGCGGAAAGTAGGACGTGGCCTCGGAGAACGACTCCGCGGGATTCTCAGTGTGCGAGAACTCCGCGAGCTGTTGTTGGGTAACCTGCTCCTCGAAGAGCGAGTGCATGACGATGGCGGCCGCGCCGGCGTCTTCGAGACGGCGGACGTTGTCGAGGTTGTCAACCAGCGGCGAGGCACCGGGCATCAGCGGGTTTTTCAGCTTCAGGCCGAGATAGGTGGTTTCCAGGTTCATGGGATTTGGTTCGGTGAAGCGTTGATATCATTCCGCAGCGGCGGTGTCCTTGGTCGCGGCCATTTGCTGATAGAGTTCGAAGCGTTCCTTCACGGAATCGGCGGCCATCTGCTGGAGCATGGCGGCGCGTTCGGGATCGATGCGCTGGAGCATCTGGAAACGGGTTTCGTTGCTGGTGAACTCGGCCAGCGTGCTCTTCGGCGCGGACGAGTCGAGTTTCATCGGATTCTCGCCCTTATCGGCGCGGCGCGGGTCGTAGCGGAACAACGGCCAGTAGCCGCAATTGACGGCGCGCTTCTGTTGTTCGAGTCCCTGCGACATGCTGTAGCCGTGTGCGACGCAGTGACTGTAGGCGATGATGAGCGAGGGGCCGTCGTAGCTTTCCGCCTCGCGGAACACGCTCACCGTGTGGCCGTCCTTGGCGCCGATTGCGACGCGGGCGACATAGACCGTGCCGTAGGACGCGGCGATCAGGCCGAGGTCTTTTTTCGGCACCGCCTTGCCGGCCATCGAGAACTTCGCCACCGCGCCCAGCGGAGTGGACTTCGACTGCTGGCCGCCGGTGTTGGAGTAAACCTCGGTGTCGAGCACGAGGATGTTGACGTTGCGGCCGGAGGCGATGACGTGGTCGAGACCGCCGAATCCGATGTCGTAGGCCCAGCCGTCGCCGCCGACGATCCAGACGCTCTTGTCCACCAGGTAATCGGCGATTTGCGAGAGTGTGCGGGACTCCAACGAGTTTTGTCCTTCGAGTGCCTTGCGCACGGCGAGCACGCGTTCGCGCTGGGACTCGATGCCATTCTCGGCGGACTGGTCGGCTGATAGAATCGCGGTGACGAGGTCATCGCCTAACAGACCGGCCTGGCCCTTGAGCAGGATTTCCGCGAAAACCTTCGATTGGTCCACGCTGGCGCGCATGCCGAGACCGAACTCCGCATTGTCCTCGAACAGCGAGTTCGCCCAGGCCGGGCCGCGGCCGCATTCGTTGACGGTGTAGGGCGTGGTCGGCAGGTTGCCGCCGTAGATCGAAGAGCAGCCGGTGGCGTTGGCGATCAGCAGCCGGTCGCCGAACATCTGGGTGAGCAGCTTGAGGTAGGGCGTTTCACCGCAGCCGGCGCAGGCCCCGGAGAACTCGAACAACGGGCGCATGAACTGCGTGGTCTTGACGTCGTCCTTGAGCATCGCGCGGTCGGGGTCGGGCAGCTTGAGGAAGAAGTCGAAGTTCTCGCGCTCGGCCTCGCGCAACGGGAGTTGCGGGGCCATGTTGATCGCCTTGCGGCTCGGGTTGCTCTTGTCCTTGGCCGGGCAGACCTCGACACAGAGACGGCAGCCGGTGCAGTCCTCGGCGGCGACTTGCAGCGTGTATTTCATGCCGGCGAATTCGCGCATCTTGAAGTCGGTGGACTTGAAGGTGGCGGGCGCGCCGTCCAACAGTTCCGGCTGATAGATCTTCGGCCGGATCGCGGCGTGCGGGCAGACGATCGCGCACTTGTTGCACTGGATGCAGATGTCGGTTTCCCAGACCGGGATTTCCTCGGCGATGTTGCGTTTTTCCCACATGGTGGTGCCGGTCGGCCAGGTGCCGTCCACGGGGAAGGCGCTTACCGGCAGCAGGTCGCCCTTGCCGGCGAGCATCAGCGCGGTGACGCGTTTGACGAAATCCGGCGCGTCCTCGGGCACCACCGGATTGAGACGGTGGGTGGAGGTGGGGGCGTCGGGGTAGTTGAGCTGCACGAGGTTTTCGAGCGTGCCGTCCACGGCCTCGTAGTTGCGCTGCACGACCGCATCGCCGCGCTTGCCGTAGGTCTTGTAAATCGCCTTCTTGATCTGCGCGATGGCCTCGTCCTTGGGCAGCACGCCAGAGATGGCGAAGTAACACGTCTGCATGATCGTGTTGATACGACCCGGCATGCCGACGTTGCGCGCGACGGTGCTGGCGTCGATGGCGTAAAGCGAGAGGTTCTTGAGGATGATCTGTTCCTGGATCTCGCGCGGCAGGCGGTCCCATGCCTCGTTCGGATCGCCGGGCGAGTTGAGCAGTAAAATGCCGCCGGGCTTGATATGGGAAAGCACATCCACCTGGTGGAGCAGGTCGAAGCGGTGGCAGGCGACGAACTCGGCCTGCCGGATGAGATAGGTCGAACGGATCGGCCGCGGGCCGAAACGCAGGTGGGAAACCGTCATCGCGCCGGATTTCTTCGAGTCATAGACGAAGTATCCCTGCGCGTAGTTGTCGGTTTCCTCGCCGATGATCTTGATCGAGTTCTTGTTTGCGCCGACCGTGCCGTCCGAGCCGAGACCGAAGAACACCGCCTGCTTCACATCGCCGGCGACGACCTCGAACTCCGGATCGTAGTCGAGCGAGAGACCGGTCACGTCGTCGTTGATGCCGACGGTGAAGTCGCGCTTCGGCGAGTCCTTGGCGAGTTCGTCAAACACCGACTTGACCATCGCCGGGGTGAATTCCTTGGAACCGAGACCATAGCGACCGCCGATCACGCGGATGCCTTGCGTGTTCTCCAGCAGGCCGAGCGTTTCCGCCTGGCGCAGCGCGCCGATGACATCGAGGTAAAGCGGTTCGCCGAGCGCGCCGGGCTCCTTGGTGCGGTCGAGCACGGCGATCGATTTCACGCTCTTCGGCAGCACCGCGGCGAAGTCCTCCACGCAGAACGGACGGTAAAGGCGCACTTTGACCACGCCGGTCTTGTGGCCGTTTTCATTCATCCACTCCACGGTTTCACCGACCGCCTCCGCGCCCGATCCCATGATGACGATCACGCGGTCGGCGTCCGGCGCGCCTTCGTAGTCGAACGGCTGATAGAAGCGCCCGGTGCGTTCGCCGAATGCCCGCATCGCCTCCTTCACGATGCCCGGCAGTTTTTGATAAAACTGATTGCAGGCCTCGCGTGCCTGGAAAAACGCGTCCGGGTTCTGGGCGGTGCCGCGGATTTTCGGCGCGTCCGGGGTGAGTGCGCGGTCGCGGTGGGCGAGCACCGCGTCCTGGTCGATCAGCGCGCGCAGGTCGTCGTCCTCCAGCAGCTCGATTTTCGAAACCTCGTGCGAGGTGCGGAAGCCGTCGAAGAAATGCAGGAACGGCACGCGCGACTTGAGCGTCGCCATCTGCGAGATCACCGCGGTGTCCTGCGCCTCCTGCACCGAGCCGCCGCACAGCATGGCGAAGCCGGTCTGGCGGCAGGCCATCACGTCCGAGTGGTCGCCGAAAATGCTCAATGCGTGGGTGGCCAGCGCGCGGGCAGTGACGTGCAGGCAGAACGGCGTGAGTTCGCCGGCGATCTTGAACATGTTCGGGATCATCAGCAGCAGTCCCTGCGATGCGGTGAACGAGGCGCTCAGCGAGCCGGCTTGCAGGGCACCGTGCAGCGCGCCCGCCGCGCCGCCCTCGGATTGCATTTCCACCACGCTGGGCACCGCGCCCCAGAGGTTTTTCTGGCCCGCGGCCGACCACTCGTCGGCGAACTCCGCCATCGGCGAGGACGGGGTGATCGGATAGATGGCGAAGAATTCGTTGAGCCGATAAGCGACCGAGGCCACTGCCTGATTGGCGTCCAATGTGCCCGTTTGGGCTGCGTTGTGCGGTTTCACAATACGTTGTGAACATATTTCAGGCCCGGAGGTCCACTCTCTGCTTGGATATGGCGCTAATTTGAAAATTTCCGCGCAGCCGGTGGTGGTGTCCCCCGGCGATCGGCGGAAATTTTGGGTTGCCAAGCAAGGGGGGCTGTCGCAGGATTTCCCGCGTAGGAGCGACCGGGCTGCGTATCACGGAGCGATCGAAACCGGTGCCGAACCTGATGTTTCCCTGGCCTGCCGGGCCATACCCGTCCCCGTGGGGGCTCCCTCCGGAAGCCGTGCTGGGGATGCATTCACCCATTTCCTTCCGCGCTCGCGCAAGTGCCTTACCACGGCATGCAGGCCGCATTCATTCACCCCGAATCCCCATCCATCATCACCCATGGCCGGTCACAACAAGTGGTCCAAGGTCAAGCACATCAAGGCCAGAGTCGATGCCGTCAAAGGACGCGTATTCAGCAAGTGCGCCCATGAAATCGCACTCGCGGCGCGTGCCGGCGGCGGCGACCCCGCGGCCAACGCCCGGCTCCGCACCGCCATCGACAACGCCAAGGCGGTCTCCATGCCCAAGGACAACATCGAGCGTGCCATCAAGAAGGGCACCGGCGAACTCGGCGGCGAGGCCATCCAGGAAGTCGCCTACGAGGGCTACGGCCCGGACGGCATCGCCTTCATCGTGGAAATGGCCACCGACAACCTGAACCGCTCCGCCCAGGACATGCGCACCATTTTCACCAAAAACGGCGGCAGCGTCGCCACGCCCGGCAGCGTGTCCTATCAGTTCGACCGCCGCGGCGAAATCCGCATCCCGGCCGAGGCCATCGATGCGGAGAAACTCATGGAACTCGCCATCGAGGCGGGTGCCGACGACATTGAAAGCGACGACGAAGAGCACGTGGTCCTCACCGCGCCAATCGCGCTCGGCAACGCGGCCAACGTGCTCCGCGAGTCGGGCGTCACCGTCAGTTCCGAAAAACTCGTCTCCATCGCCCAGAACCCCACCGTGATCGAAGACGCCGATTTCGCGACCCGCATCATCAAGCTGCACGACCAACTCGACGACTATCCCGACACCGTGAACGTTTTCACCAATTTCGAGATCGCCGACGAGGCGCTCGAACGGCTCGGCGAATGACCGCCGCCCCCAAAAAATTTCCCTGACACAGGATGAGCAAACCAGAGCAACAGGAAACCCTTCCGCACGTCTTCAACGACGATGCGGCCGTACCCGAAGAACCCGCCCGCAAGCGCGCCGCGAAAAAAACCGCAGCCAAAAAAACGGCGGCAAAAAAAACCGCCGCCAAGAAGACCGCGGCGAAGAAAACGGCTAAAAAAGCCGCGAAAAAGGCTGCCAAAAGCGCACCTGCGGAAACGCCCGCCGCCGAGGCGGAGGCACCTGCCAGCCGTCAGGAAGCGCCCGCGCCGCCACCCGCGCCCGCCCCGCGGGAGGAATCCCGTCCGTCGGAGGATGCCGATTCCTCGCCCAAGCGTTTCGGCCGCGTGCCCGGCGGCGGTCCCGTGGTCCAGCGCGAGTCCAGGGACGATGAGGGGAAATCCGCTCCCTCCAACGAACCTCCCTCCGGCCACGACAACCGCCAGCCTCGCGAAAGCCGCAGCAAGCGCCGCCGGGAAAAGCGCAAGAAGCGCATCCATGAACGCATGTCCGGCCAGCAGCGCGGCGACCAAGGCGGCAACGAGCCGCGCCAGCCGCATCCGGCGCACCCGCCGCAGCTCAGCGGCGAGAAAACCGCCTGCGACGGCATGCTCGAACTCGCCCCCAAGGGTTTCGGTTTCCTGCGCGTCCCGGAAAAAGGCTACGAGCAGGCGCGCGACGACATCTTCGTCACTCCGGAAACCATCCGCAAGTTCCACCTCCGCGTCGGCCAGTGGATCCACGGATTCTATCAGACCGGCCCGCGCGGCCCGCAACTCGTCGAGGTTTCCACCGTCAATGACCAGCCGCCGGAGGACGCCGCCAGGCTGCCGCACTTCGACGAACTCAAGGCGGTCAATCCCGACAAGCGGCTCAGCTTCGAGACCACGCCCGAGCGTTTCACCACGCGCGTGCTCGATATCATGGCACCCGTCGGCCGCGGCCAGCGCGGGCTCATCGTGTCACCGCCGCGTTCCGGCAAGACCACCCTGCTGCTGCACATCGCCGAGGCGATCCGCGAGAAATACGAGGACACCATGCACCTCATGGTCCTGCTGGTGGACGAGCGGCCGGAGGAGGTCACCGAGTTCCGCCGCGCCCTGCCCGGTGCGGAAATCTACGCCAGCTCCAACGACGAGCACCCGCGCAACCATTGCCGCATCGCCGAGTTCGCCATCGAGCGCGCCAAGCGCCTCGTCGAGGCCGGCAAGGATGTCTTCCTGCTGATGGATTCCATCACCCGCCTCGCCCGCGCCTACAACAGCGGCATGGGCCACCGCGGCCGCGCCATCGGCTCCGGTGGCATTACCATCGGCGCGCTCGAAGTCCCGCGCCGCCTTTTCGCCGCCGCCCGCAACACCCGCGAGGCCGGCTCGCTCACCATCCTCGCCACCGCCCTGATCCAGACCAACTCCCGCGCCGACGAGGCGATCTTCATGGAGTTCAAGGGCACCGGAAACATGGAACTCGTGCTCGACCGCAAGATCGCGGAAAACTATATCTATCCGGCCGTGGACATCTTCAAGTCCGGCACCCGCCGCGAGGAGCTGCTGCTGCCCGGGCACATGCTGCACAAGATCCACCTGATCCGCCGCGGTTTATCCGGTCACCGACCGGTCGAGGCCATGGAACGGCTCATTTTCTTCCTCAAGAAGTTCCCCAACAACCCGCAGATGCTGTTGGAAATCAAGGGCTGAGCGCATCTATCCTCTTGGGTATCACCTGGACGCGTTCATCAGCTCCTCGATTTCGCCGGCCTCGATAGGGATGTTGGCCATGAGGTCGATGTTGCGGTCCGCGCCGATGAGGACGTCGTTTTCGAGGCGGACGCCGAGGTTTTCCTCGCGGATGTAGATGCCGGGTTCGATGGTGAGGACCATGCCTTCGGCGATGGGTTCGTGGGGCGGGGAGACGTCGTGGACGTCGAGGCCGAGGTGGTGGGAGACGCCGTGCATGAAGTATTTTTTCACCAGCGGTTTGTCGGGGCCCTGGTCCTTGGCGGCGCAGGCGTCGATGAGGCCGAGGCCGATGAGTTCGCGCTCCACGATCTCGACGCATTGTTTCTGATATTCCGGCAGGCGGATGCCGGGGCGGAGCAGGTCGTTGGCCCCGCGGTAGATGCGCAGCACGGCGTCATAGACCTGGCGCTGGCGTTTGGTGAAACGGCCGTTGACCGGCACGGTGCGGGTGAGGTCGGAGTTCCAGCCGTTGTATTCGGCGGCCACGTCGAGCAGGACCATTTCGCCATCGGCGCAGCGACTGCGATTCTCGATGTAGTGGAGCACGCAGGCGTTGGCGCCTGAGCCGACGATCGGCAGGTAGGCGAAGCCGCGCGAGCCGCGGCGCACGAATTCGTGGAGCAGCTCGGCCTCGATCTCCCACTCGCCGACGCCGGGTTTGATGAATCCGAGCACGCGGCGGAAGCCGGCCTCGGTGATGTCGCAGGCCTTGCGGATGATGGAAATCTCCTCCTCGTCCTTGATCATGCGGATGCGGTGCATGAGCGGGGCCAGACGCTCGTAGCGGTGCAGCGGGAATTGCTCGCGGCATTCCTTGACGAATCGGTCGTTGCGGGTTTCCACCACCCGCACCGAACGCGGGTGCTCGTTGGTGGCCAGATAGACGCGCTCCGCCTGGACCATCAGGCGCGGCAGGATGTCGTCGAAGCTTTCCGTCCATTCGACGCGCTCGATGCCGCTGACTTCGCTGGCCTGATCCTTGGTGAGTTTCTGGCCTTCCCAGACGGCGATCTCGTCGCTGGTTTTGCGCACGAAAAGAATCTCGCGCTCGGTGGGTTCCATGGCGTCCGGCATCAGTAGCAGGATGGTGTCCTCCTGGCGCACGCCGGTGAGATGCATCAGGTCGCTCTGTTGATAGTGGGCCATGGTGCCGTCGGCATTCGTCGGATAGATGTCATTGGAATGGACGATGGCGATGGCTCCCGGCTTGAGCAGGGCGCGGAGTTTGTCGCGATGGCGGATGAACAATTCCTTGGAGATCGGATCGGTGCGCACGCCCGCACCTCAGTGCATCGCGCGACGGGGGGCAATCCGTATTTTGTCGGTCGCGCGACGGGGCGGGGATTTCGCGCTTCCCAGCGCCGGATTTCCCCGCCACTTGTGCCGACATGCGCCACGAGGAAACGGTCCGCACCGGTCATCAATCGCTGGAAGTGTGGAAATCGCGGGAGGCCGTCGAGTTCCGGGTGGCCGGGGCGGTGCATGCGTGGTTCCACCAGCGGCGGCTGCTCACCGGCCTGGCATGGGACATGATCGCCGCCGGAGCCTTGTTAGGAAAACGCCATCCGCCGCGCTCGGTGCTGATGCTCGGGCTGGCCGGCGGCACCTCCCTGCGTGTGCTGCGCCACCTGCTGCCGGACGCCGAATTCACGGCCATCGATATCGATCCGGAAATCGTCGCGCTGGCCCGCAAGCACATGGCGCTCGATGAACTGGGCATCGAGATCCGAATCGCCGACGCCTACTGCTGGCTGGCGACCAACCGCCGGACCTATGACGTGGTCATTGACGACATCTATCTGGCGGGAAAATCCGATGTCTTCCGCCCGCAGGTGATGGATGGGAACCTGCTCGGCCATCTGGCGCGCGCGGTGGCCCCGGGCGGGGTGCTGGCGGTGAACCTGGTGACCGGCGCGGGTCACCGGACGATGCAATCGTTGGTGCGGCGCACGCTCGGCGGGCGGTTCCCGGTGCTGCGTTCGGTGACCTCGCCGGACGCGATGAACGAGGTGCTGGTGGCCGGGGAGGAAGTGGCGACCCGCGGGCGATTGATGCGCTATCTTGATCGTTTCGCCGACCGCGGCGACCGGAGGTGCTGGAGCCGGCTCGCGGTGCGGAAAATCCGGTCCACAATGCGCCCGGGCTGATTTTCATGAGGAGTGCGGGACTTCGGCCCGCAATGGGTCGTCCGGAGTGCGACCCTCCTTATGTCAGATGGTGGCGAAAATCGCACGTATCCCGGTTGCGGGGTGGACGAAAATGGATAATATCCCGCCATGCTCAACGAAACGCTCCCACTCACCCAGGCATTCATCGTGCCCGGCATCTCGCCGCTTTATCTGGTCATCATCGGCGTCACGCTGGTGGCCAGCATGCTGATCAGCGGCATGCTCAAACGACGCTTCGCCGAATACTCGGAAATCCCGCTGGCACTTACCGGCGCGCAGGTGGCCGAGCGCATGCTGCGCCAGAGCGGCATCAACGACGTGAAGGTCATCAGCGTGCAAGGCCAGCTCACCGACCACTACGACCCGATGAAAAAGACCGTGAACCTCAGCGAGCCGGTCTATCACATGAACTCGGTGGCCGCCGCGGCGGTGGCGGCGCACGAGTGCGGCCACGCCGTCCAGCACCAGCAGGCTTACAAGTGGCTTCAATTCCGCTCGAAGATGGTGCCTGCCGTGCAGCTTTCCAGCAAGATGCTCAATTTCATCATGATCGCCGGCCTGCTCGGTCTCGGTGTGATGCAGAACGCCACCTTGCTATGGATCTGGGTGGGGCTGTTCGGAGTCACCACCTTGTTTTCGCTGGTCACCCTGCCCGTCGAGTTCGACGCGAGTCGCCGCGCGCTCGTTTGGTTGGAACGCAGCGGACTGGCCGCCAGCATGGAGCATGAAAAGGCGAAAAACGCGCTGTTTTGGGCCGCCATGACCTATGTGGCCGCGGCCGTGGGTTCCGTCGCCCAACTGCTCTACTTCCTGATGATCGCGCTCAACCGCCGTTGAGCGCGATGTTTCTCACGGGATCCGCAGCTTGATGTTGCGGAAGGAAACATGATCCCCGTGGTCCTGCAGCAGGATGTGTCCGTCCGGCCACTGGCCGAAACCGGGGATCTTGCGATACTTGCTCGACATGACGGCCTCGATCGTCTCCGGCGCGTTGCGGTCGTAGGAAAGTACCTTTTCGCCGTTGAGCCAGTGCTCGATCTTGTCGTCCTTGACGAGGATGCGGGCCTCGTTCCAGCCGCCGATGGGTGCCGGCTTCTTGTCCGGTGAGGCGGTCATGAGGTCGTAGAGCGAGGCGAGCGTGCGGTTGCCGGCGGTGCCATTCTTGGCGTCCGGGTGGCGCTCGTCGTCGAGGATCTGGTATTCCAGGCCGATGGCGGAGCCGGTATTGGCCGGGGCGCCGGATCCGGTGATCGGGTTGAGGTTCGGCTGGCAGAAATACTTGATGCCGCTGTTGGCGCCGGGAGTGAGTTTGAATTCGAGTTTCAGTTCGAAGTTGGAAAATCGCTCGCGGGTGATGATGTCGCCGCCGGCCGCCGCTTCCGCGCCGCCGCTGGCGAGCACGGTGAGCACGCCGTCCTTGATCTCCCAGCCCTTGTCGGGGAAGTTTTCGGATTTCGCGCCGCGCCAGCCGTCGCTGGTCTTGCCATCCCACAGCAAGCGCCAGCCCCCGGCCTTCTCCTCCTCGGTGAGCGTGTTGGGAGCGGGGCTTTTCTCGGTGATTTTCAGATTGCGCCAGCGCACCTCGGTGCCTTCGACCGCCTTGTTGTTGATGCTGTGCACTTGCAGGGCGATGAAACCGCTGGCAGTCATCGAGTCCTTGAGGTCGGCGCGCGGCTGGCCGTTGAGCCAGGTCTTGATGCTGTCGCCGACGGCCTCGACGCGGACGTGGTTCCAGTCGTTCGGTTTGAAAATTTCCATGCCCTGCTCGCTGAACGCCTTCTCCTGCTCCTTGTTGCCGGCGGCCGGGTAGAGCCAGCCACGGCGCGCCTCGTCGAAGATGCCCGCGCTCCACATCCGCTTGCGATTCGTGTCCGGATCGATCTCGACCTGATAGCCGTGCACGCGCCCGGCGGGGATCTTGATCGTCTTGCCGTTCCACTCGATCGTGCTTTCCACGTCGTAGCAGTTGCTGCGGATCTGGACGCCGGAGTTGAGCCGGGGATCCACCTTGAATTCGTATTCGAGCACGAAGTCGGCGTAGTCGCGCGCGGTGCAGAGAAAGCTGTTGGGCGTGCCGGTCTTGGAGATGCCGACGATGGAGTCGCCCTCGATCTTGTATTCCGCCTTGCCGCCGCGCTGCACCCAGCCGTCGAGGTTCTTGCCGTTGAAAAGATCCACCGCCTCGCCGGAAACGTGGGCCGAGGCGAGAATGGAGGCGACGAGGACGAACGGTGCGGTCGTGTGGGTTTTCATGGCGTGTGATGGAATCGGATGTGGCGCGAGCATAGGAACGTAGCATGCCGCTCCAAGCGCAAATTCGGGATTTCATGTCGGCCCGACCACCACGCCTCCGCGCTTGCCAAGGCAGGCCGCCGGCGCTTGTCATGGCGCATGGACCATCTGGCCAAGGCGCGGTTTGTCATTGAGGCGGAAATCGAAGGGCTGCGGGGCATGGCGGCCCGCCTCGACGCGCGCTTTACCGAAGCCGTCACACTGCTGCGCACTTCACTCGAAAACCGCGGCAAGGTGGTGGTGACGGGCGTGGGGAAATCCGGCAACATCGGCCAGAAAATCGCCGCCACCTTCAACTCGACCGGTGCCACCGCCGTGGTCATGGATTCGACCAACGCCCTCCACGGCGACCTCGGCATCCTCAACGACGGCGACACCGTGCTCGCGCTTTCCTATTCCGGCGAGACCCACGAGCTGCTCGACCTGCTGCCATTCATCAAACGCTTCGATGTGAACGTGATCGCCCTGACCGGCAATCCGCAATCGACTCTCGCCCGGCTCAGCGACGTGACCTTGGACACCTCGGTCGATCGCGAGGCCTGTCCGCTCAATCTCGCGCCCACTTCGTCGTCCACCGCGATGCTGGCGATGGGCGACGCGCTGGCGATGGTGCTGCTTGAAGCGCGCGGCTTCACCGAGGAGGACTTCGCGCGCTATCATCCCGGCGGATCGCTCGGACGCGCGCTGCTCACCCGTGTTTCCGACATTATGCGTTCGGACACGGCGCTGCCGACAGTGGGCGAAGACGCCGATGTGTATGCCGCGCTCGATGCGATGAACCGCGCGCGCGCCGGGGCCTGCCTGATTCTTTCTGACGATGGCAGGCTCGCCGGCATTTTCACCCACGGCGACTTCGCCCGCAGTTTCCGCAAGGATCCGCTGCTGGGCGACAAGCCGGTGGCCGGACTGATGACCCGCAGCCCGGTGACGGTGCGCGCCGACGCACTTGCGGTGGAGGTCCTCCGCACCATCGGCGAGAACCGGATCGACGACATCGTGGTGCTCGATGAAAACGACAAACCCGTGGGTCTGATAGATACCCAGGATCTCGCACGGCTGCGGATCGTTTGAATTGCGGTCTAACCGACTTGCCTGATCCATCCGCGCGTGTATCCATTGCCGCGATATGTCCTCCATCCGACTTCCCGGCCAATGCGGCGTGATGCTGTTGCCGGACTGCACCCTGTTTCCCCATGGCGGCCTGCCATTGCATATCTTCGAGCCGCGTTATCGCAAAATGCTCAACGACGCGATCGAGGGGGATTGCTTCTTCGCGGTGGCGCGGCTCGCCGGCGATGAAACGAAGCGACCCGCCGAGTGCACCGCGCCGGTGGGAACCATCGGGCTGATCCGCGCGTCGCACGAACAACCGGATGGCACCTCGCAGCTTCTCCTGCACGGCGTGATGCGCGTGCGCTTCACCGAGTGGCACGACGACCGCCCCTATCCGTTCGCTTCCATCGAGCCTGTGATTTCACTTTTCACTCCGGACAATCAGGCGCAGGCCGCCATGAAAACGCTTCGCGGCGCGGTGGAGGACGCCATCCGGCCGCTGCCGGAAGAAGTGCGCGATGGAGTCTTCTCACTGCTCGATCGCGCCGACGGGCCGGAACTCATGACCGACATCATCTGCCAGCAGTTCGTGCATGAGCCGAACCTGCGTCAGTCGCTGCTGGAAACCGAGTCGGTGGGCGCGCGCATCCCGGTCATTTGCCAATACCTGCACGAGGCCAGCCGCGCCGCGGGACACGGTGGGGATTGATTCCTGTCCTGTGACGGAATCGACACAGGATTGCGGCTGCGAAAAATGTCCGGGGCGGCGTTGCTGGTGGCGGAAGTGGTTAAGACTTCCGTATCATCATGAGAATCGAATTGGTGACCGACACTTTCGCGCCGGATGTGAACGGAGTGGCGATGACCTTGGGGCGGTTGGCGGAGGGATTGCGCGGGCGCGGGCATCGCGTGCATGTGATCCACACCGCTGCCGAGATTTCCGCTGGAGAAACGCGGGCCGCGGCGGTGAAACTGCCGGGCTACAAGGAAGTGCGGGTGGGTTTGCCGAAACCGTTCGAGCTGCGCGCACGCTGGATGAAACGTCGGCCGGACGTGGTGTATGTGGCCACCGAGAGTCCGCTTGGCGTTTCCGCTCTCAAGGCCGCGCGCGCGCTCGGCATCCCGGTGGCCGCCGGTTTCCACACGAATTTCCAGGACTATATGGAGCACTACCGCATGCGTGCCTTGCAGCCGATGGCCATGGCCTATCTGCGGCGTTTCCATGATCGTGCCGACTGCACGCTCGTCCCCTCCACGGACGTTGCCACGCGTCTCCGCGCCGAAGGATTCGAAAACGTCCACCAGCTCGGTCGCGGTGTGGACGCCGGGTTGTTTTCGCCGGAGAAACGCAGCGCCGAACTCCGCGCCGAATGGGGTGTCCGCCCCGGCGCGCCGGTCGCGATTCTGGTAGGTCGTCTGGCACCGGAAAAGAACCTCCGTGTCGCAGTTCAGACTTTCAAACAAATGCGCCTCGCGGTGCCCGACGTCCGATGCGTGCTGGTCGGAGACGGTCCATCGCGCGCGCCGCTCGAGCGCGATCATCCGTGGATCCATTTCGCCGGCATGCGCACCGGCGACGACCTCGCCGCGCACTACGCTTCGGCCGATGTCCTGATTTTTCCCAGCGAAACCGAAACCTTCGGCAACGTGCTGCTCGAAGGCATGGCTTCGGGACTCGCCACCGTGAGTTATGATTATGCCGCCGCCCGCCTGCATGTGCGCCACGGCGAAAACGGGTTCAAGGCCGCCAAGGGCGATGCGTCGGAATTCACCCGGCTTGCCGTGGAGGCGCTTTCGATCCGGCCCGATCACGACCTCCGCCGCGCCGCGCGCGAAACCGCCGGCCAATTCGGCTGGGACCGCGTGCTCGACGACCTCGAATCCCGGCTAACCGATCTCTCCGGCAAGGCGCGCCGCCCCGCCGTCGTTTCCACCAAGCCCGGCAAGCGGCCGAAACTCCGTTGCCGCACGGTGTTTCTATCAGACCTGCACCTCGGCACTCCCGACAGCAAGGCCGATGAGGTCGTCACCTTTCTCAAGCACGTCCGCTGCGGGAAACTGGTGCTCAACGGCGACATCATCGACGGCTGGGCGCTCAAGCGCGGCTCGCGCTGGACCTCGCGCCACAGCCGCGTGATCCGCAAGATCCTCAAGATGACCGAGCGCGACAAAACCGAGGTCGTCTATCTGCGTGGCAACCACGACGAGATACTCGACCGCTTCATGCCGCTCGCCTTCGGCCGCGTGCGCATGGTCAAGGAGCACATCCACCTCACCGCCGCGGGAAAAAGATATCTCATCGTCCACGGCGACGGCTTCGACAGCGTTTCCACCAATCACAAGTGGCTCGCCGTGCTCGGTGCGGTGGGCTATGATTTCCTGCTGTGCGTCAACCGCCTCTACAACCGCTGGCGCGCGTGGCGCGGCATGGAATACTACTCGCTCAGCAAGCGCGTGAAGGCCCGTGTCAAAAGCGCCGTCTGTTTCGTCGATCGCTATGAGGAACTGCTCCAGAACCTCGCCCGCCACCGCAAGTGCGACGGCATCGTCTGCGGTCACATCCACACCCCCGAGGACAAGAGGGTGGGGGAGATTCACTACCTCAACTCCGGCGACTGGGTGGAAAGCCTCACCGCTGTCATCGAACACACCGACGGCCGCATGGAACTCGTCCATCACCGCGACTTCATGGAATCCATTGCCGCCGCGGAACCGGAAAGCGCCGAGTCAGGGGTTCTTTGTTAGATAATCCAGCACGTCGGCCGCCTGTTGCGCCGTCGAAGCGCTGAGGTCGCGCCATACCAGCTTGCCGTCCTTGAACAAGAACGCCTGGCGGCTCGCGAACTTCATCTTGCTCGGCACGCCGAAGGCCTTGACGACCACGCCGTCCTCGTCGGCCAGCAAGTCGAAGGGCAGCTCGTATTTGTCCTTGAAAGCCTTCTGAGCCTTCACGCCATCCATGCTCACGCCGAGCACCTTCACGCCCTTCTCGGTGAGTTGCGCGTAGGAGTCGCGCAGGCTGCACGCCTGCTTGGTGCAGCCCGGGGTGTCCGCCTTCGGGTAGAAATAGACGAGCAGGTGTCCGGTGGCCCCGAATTCGGCGAGTTTCACCGCCTCGCCGTCCTGGTTTTTCTGGGAAACGTCCGGCAGCGCCGCGCCCACCGCCAGTGGCTCGGCGGTGGCACATGCGGCGAGGATGCCCGAGGTGGCGGCGGTCAGAAGCGTTCGTAAGCTGGCCATGGCCCGCGAAATTCGCACCGATACCGCCTCGCGCAAGTCCTGATACGCTCCCATCGGAAAATGTGAACCCCGAAAAAATCGTCTATCGCTTGCGTATGGATGCTTCACGCTCCGGCAATTCCGCCCGCACCACCGATGGCCATGACACTGAATTCGATTCCGCTCCGCCTTGCCATTCCGCTTCTCATGGCCACGGTATCCCCATTCGCCACCGGTCAGCCCGAGCGGAGACCCAACATCCTCTTCGTTCTGGTGGATGACCAGTCGCCGTTCGATCTGAAGGTTTACAACCCGGACTCGCCGCTGGAGACGCCGAACATCGACCGGCTCGCGCGCGAGGGCATGGTCATCGACGGCGCCTACCACATGGGTTCGTTTTCCGGCGCGGTCTGCACTCCCTCGCGGCACATGATCATGAGCGGCCGCACTGTTTGGCGCCTGCCGAACTCTCCGGGTGCGATGGAGAAACAACTCTGCCCGCCGGACATCGTGCAACAGACGCTGCCCGCCGTGTTCAACCGCGCCGGCTACGCCACCATGCGGACCTGCAAGCAGGGCAACAGCTACGAGGCGGCCAACAAACTCTTCACCGTGCGCCACGACGCCACCAAGCGCGGCGGCAGCCACGAATCCGGCAGCGGCTGGCACGGCGACCGCGTGATGGATTACCTGGAGCAACGCGAGACCTCCAAGGAGGTGAAGCCATTCCTCATCTACTTCGGTTTTTCCCATCCCCACGACGTGCGCAACGGCTCGCCGGAACTGCTGGAAAAATACGGAGCGGTGAACCATGCCGATAAAAACTCGCTTCCGCCCGCCAATACCAGGGCCCCTGCGCTGCCGCCGAACTGGCTGCCCGCCCATCCGTTCGAACACGGCCATCCGAAGCTGCGGGACGAAGTCGCCGTGAGCGGCGTGTGGGAACGGCGCGACGAACGCACCATCCGCAACGAACTCGGTCGCGAGTTCGCCTGCTCGGAAAACATCGACGTCCAGATCGGCCGCGTGCTCGCCAAACTCGAAGCGACGGGCGAACTCGAAAACACCTACATCATCTACACCGCCGACCACGGCATGGCGATCGGCCGCCACGGTCTGCAGGGGAAACAGAACCTCTATCAGCACACCTGGCGCGTCCCGTTCATCGTCAGGGGCCCCGGCATCAAGGCCGGCAGCCGCGCCGAGGGGAACCTCTACCTGCTCGACACGCTCGCGACCCTCTGCGACCTCGCCGGCATCGCGCCGCCCGAAACCAACGAGGGCGTCAGCATCAAGCCCGTGCTTTACGGAGAAAAACAAACAGTCCGCGAAACCCTCTACGGAGTTTACAACGGCGGCACCAAGCCGGGCATGAGATCCGTGAAACGGGGCGATTGGAAGCTCGTCAAATACGATGTCATGGATGGCAAGGTGCGCGAGACCCAGCTTTTCAATCACAGGGAAAACCCGCACGAGTTCCTGGCGGAACATCACGATCCTGCGGTCGCCGCACTCGCCGGCGTCAAGCCCGCGCCCGCCCAGGTGAATCTGGCGGACGATCCGAAGCACGCCGCCAAACTCGCGGAAATGGAAGCCCTGCTGCTCGCCGAAATGCGCCGCCTCAATGACCCGTGGCGCTTGTGGAACCAGCCGGACGACGGGCTCTCGCCGCCATCCGGAAAAAAGCGGAAAGCCCCCGGGAAAGCGCGATAACGCCCAGTCTACAGTCACATGAAACCCATCCTGACAGCGCTCGCTCTTGCTTGTCCGTTATCGTTCCCGGTGTCGTCCGCCGCGGAACGCCCACCCAACATCGTCCTGATCCTTGGCGACGACCAAGCATGGTCCGACTATGGTTTCATGGGCCATCCGGAAATCCGGACACCGCATCTCGACCAACTCGCGGCACGCAGCCTGGTTTTCGAACGGGGATATGTGGCGTCTCCCTTGTGCCGGCCCTCGCTGGCATCAATGCTCACCGGCCGGTATCCGCAGGAACACGGAGTCACCGGCAACGACGTCGATGGCAGCAACGACCGCGAGCGCCTCGACGTGCCGGTGCGCGCGACGTTCCACAAAGTGCCCTCGTTCGTGAAACTGCTCACATCCAACGGATATCTCGCCCACCAGTCGGGCAAATGGTGGGAAGGAAGCCATGCCGATGGCGGCTTCACCCATGGCATGATGCCGCGCCCCGCGCGCCATGGCAGCGCCGAAAGCCTCGCCATCGGAAGGGAGGGAATGAAGCCGGTGACGGATTTCATCGATCACGCAGTGGCCGAGGAAAAGCCGTTCTTCGTCTGGTATGCGCCATTTCTTCCCCACACGCCGCACAACCCGCCCGCGCGCCTGCTGGAAAAATACCAGGTGCCCGGACGCGCCGACGATGTGGCGAAGTATTATGCGATGTGCGAGTGGTTCGATGAAACCTGTGGCGAACTGCTCGGACATCTGGAAAACAAGGGGCTCGGCCGGAACACAGTGATACTTTTCGCTTGTGACAACGGATGGGCGGCGGCCAGCAGCAACCGCGATGACCCCGCCCAGAAGAATTGGAAGGGCTATGCCCTGCGCTCGAAAGGCTCGCCCTACGAGAACGGCATCCGCACCCCGATCATGATCTCGTGGCCGGGAAAAATCGCCCCGGCGCGCGCCACGGGATTCGCACACACGGTCGATTTCTTCCCCACCATCGCGGCCATCGCCGGGCTTGAGCGGCCCGCCGGCCTCCCCGGCATCGATCTTCTCGACGACAAGGCGAGGAAACTTCGCGACACGGTCTTCGGCGTGACGCACTCGATCCATAACATGACTCCGGGCGATCCGGACGACACCCTGCAATATCTCTGGTGCGTGGAGGACGAATGGAAACTAATCGTCCGCCACGAAGGCAAGGACACGACCTTTTACCGCGATGTCCACATCTGGGACAAGGCCCCCGCGAGGCTCTATCATATCAAGGACGACCCCGGCGAGCATCACGACCTTGCGGAGCGGCACCCCGAAGTCGTCGAAAGAATGCGCGGCAAGATCCTCGCATGGCACGCGGGTTTCAAGAACTGAGTTTGATGTGTCATCCCGGAACCGCCGCTCAATAGCGTCCTGTTCTGACCCAACGATCATCGCTCAAGCCAGCGCGCGCACGATCGCCGCGGCCTGCGAATGATAGCCGCCGCCGAAGAGAAGGGCGTGGTTGAGGATGTGATGAAGGTTGTAGAGCCGCTCGCGATCCGCCTCTCCGGAATCGGTGGGAATGACATCGTGATAAGCTTGGTAAAAACGCGGCCCGAATCCGCCGAAAAGCCGCGTCATCGCCAGGTCCGCCTCGTGATGGCCGCGGTAAACCGCCGGATCAAAAACCACCGGTGTGCCATCGCGCAGAAAGCCCGCGTTGCCACCCCACAAATCGCCGTGAAGCAGGCAAGGGCGGGCGTTCACTCCTGCCAGTAACTCCGACACCCGTTCCAACAAACGTTCCGCATCTGCCACCGGTGCGCCGCGATCCGCAAGTTTCCGGAACATCGGTGCCAGCCGTCGGCCGCGGAAAAAATCCGGCCAGTCCACCGATCCCGAATTCTCCTGTGGCGTGCTGCCGATGAAATTGTCGCGTGGCCAACCATGGGCGTCTCCCTCACAGAGATGCATCGCCGCGATTTCCCCGCCCATCAGCGCCTCATCGCCTCTGCCGCCGATATCCAGCCACTCCATGGCGAGAAACGCGGCCTGCGCGTCCGCTCCGCAAACCACCGGCTCCGGCACGCGGATCGTCCCGGTCGCGGCGATCGCCCGCAGCCCGTCGGCCTCCGCCTCGAACATCGGCAGACGGTCCGGACGGTTGAGTTTCACGAAAAACGCCCCGAGCCGGAACGCCTCGTGGATGCACCCGCCGCCCACCGATTCCGGCGAGGCATGCACAGTGATCCCGACGGACTCCAGGATCGCCCGGCGGATCGCGGGCAGGCTTTCACGGATCATGGTGTCTGAGGATTTCACGATGTCGGGAAGTCGGCAAGGTTCATGCTTTGCAGCGCGGGCACAGCGCTTTAGCGTCCCGCCGATGTCCGCGGTTTTCCGAATTTTCCTCTTCTCGCTCGTGCTTTCCGCTCCGCTGCTGCGCGCTGCGGATCATGTGATCGTCACCGGCGGTCCGGCCTTGCGGGAATGGGAGGACCTGCGCGTGAAACCGGACCAGCACGACCGCTGGTGGGGCAACTTCGTGCGCGCTTCCACCTTGCGGATGGTGGAAATCCGCAAGGCCTACGGCCGCGACGCGCATCTCGTATGGATGGTGTTCAAGCCGGGATACGTCACCCGCGGACGCGAGGACGGGAAACCCTACGTCCAGTGGCTCACCAAACTGGCCCGCGAGCGCAATGCCACCTTGATCTGGTTCGACAGTTCGAGCGGCTTCATCCGGGCGCTCAACTCGCGGCCGCGCGGCGCGATCCTGACCTTCGATTTCTTCGGTCACTCGAACAAGTATTGCTTCATGTTCGACTACGGCAACGACATCATGGCGGCCTCCACCGCCTGGCTGCACGAGCGCGACATCCCGCGCATCAAGTCGTCCGTCTTCGACCGCAACGCCTACTGCAAAAGCTGGGGCTGCCACACGGGCGAGAGCATGAGCGACGTGTGGAGGCGCCACATCGGCATCCCGCTCGAAGGCGCGCGCGGCCCCACGAGTTATGTAATGGTCGGCCGCGGCGAAATGCCCAGCGTCAGCGGGAGTTGGGTGCGGTGAGGCGCGGTGGCGGAACGACGATGTCGTCGGTGGTGAAGATTTCGCCGTCAGGTCCGTGCGAGCGGACTTCAAGATACTGGCTGCTCACCGGATGGAACACGAATGGGTTTCCCCATGCATCGAGCAGATTGCCCGCGGCATCGATGCGCGGATGTTTGTGCGGGAAGACCGGCAGCTTGCCGGGATTGTTGCCGGTCAGCGCGTTCATGATGTCGCGGTTTTCCTGGCCGGCGGGAAAACTGCCGAATTCCATGCGGTAGAATTCGAGGATTTCCAGAAGCATCGCGGGTTCTTTCGCTGCTAGATCCGGGTTTTCTCCAAAGGCAATGGCGAGCGGATGCGGGGAAACTTTTTGTAGGTCATCCGGATCGGCTGGAAGCACGGCCACCGCGCCGGGGGAGACGGGCGGCGGCCTAACAGAAGAGGGGCCGGCTGCCGCTTCATCTCGTGTTTGATGCGATGATCGCAGGATGAAAATCAGTGCGATGAACAAGACCGCGGTGACCGCCGCGATGAATTGGAGCTTCCGGTTCATGCCTGCATGAAACCGAGATCGGTGCGTGAAAAGCGGCCGATGTTGGGCAGCACGAGCGGCAGGTCTGCTTCGGACACGCCGAACCAGCGGGCGAGGGTGGCGGACATCTCGTCGGTGGACACTTTGGGAATCCAACTGCCGCGCGTGCCGGTGTCGTCCGGCCCCTGGATTTGCAGGACGGGCATTTCGCCGTAAAGTCGTCCGCCATTGACCGCGCCGCCGACAATCAGGTGGTGGCCGCCCCAGGCGTGGTCGGAACCTTTGCCGTTGGAGTTGTAGGTGCGGTTGAAATCGGAGGCGGTGAAAAGCGTGACTTTGTCGGCGATGCCGAGCTGGCCGGTGTGCGTGTGGAAATCGGCGATGGCGGAGGAAAGTTCGAGCAACAGCGCGGCGTGGTCGTCGAGCTGGGCGTCGTGGGTGTCGAATCCGCCGAGCGCGGCGAAGAAGATCTGGCGTTTCATGCCCAGCGTCTGGCGGGCGTGGATCATGCGCAGGATCATCCTCAGTTGGGAAGCCACGCGGTTCAATCCGCCCTGCGCGTTCTGGCTGTTAGGGAAGGTGCCGACGTCCTCCGGCAGCGGGTTGGCGGCGAGCGCGGCCTTGACCAGCGCGTCGTTGTCGATGCCGCGTTTCATGATGTTGGCGTATTCCTGTTCGAAGATGTGGCCGTAGCTGCGGCCGAGCATCTGGGTGTTTTGCGCGAACGTTTCCGGCCACGGCGACCAATTCCTGTTGGCTCCGTCCAGCCCGATGCTGCCCTGCGGCGTGACATGGTATTGAAGCACCTGTTCGCCCACCTGGAAGAAGTTGGAACCGGCGATCGAGACGTTCATCGAGATGTCGGAGCCGGCGTTGAGGCCTTGCAACAGATCGGCGATGCGACCTCCCCAGCCGACCTTGCGCGGTGAATCGGGCACGGAAGTCTGCCACTGGACCTGCTGGTCGTTGTGCGAAAACAAGTGCGGCGGAATAGCCGCGCCACCCGATTGATACTCCGCCTTGGTGATCGGCGCGACGAGCGTGCCGACGTTGCACAGGATGGCCATGTCGCCCGCGTCGTAGGCCGGGACCAGCGGGGCCATGGCGGGATGCAGTCCGTATTCGCGGCCGTCGCCAGCAGGGTTGGCGATGGGCAGCAGCGTGTCGCGCCCCAGCGCGAGGATGCCGCGGTCCGCCGCGTAGGCGTTGTAGTTCGGCAGGTCGCGGGGGACGAGTGTGTTGTTCGAATCGTTGCCGCCGAAGAGGAAAAGACAGATGAGGGCCTTCGAGTCGTCCGGGTCCGGCACGCCTTGGGCGCTCAGCGTGGCGTTGAATAGCCGCAGGGTGCCGAGCGTGGACAACATGCCGGTAAGGCCGAGTCCGGCGCAGGCGGATTGGCCGATGAACTGGCGGCGTGAAACGGGTTTCATATCATTTCTGCACGAAAAATTCGGGAGAGTTGAGGACAAGGTAGAGCGCCGCATGGGCGCGGGCGGTTTGTCGCTCCGTAGTGTAGTCAAAGCATCCCGGCAACGCGGCGAAGACGGCTTGGACCTGCGTGCGGAGTTCGGGACTCATCGCGCCGAACAGGAAGCGTTCGTCGAGATGGTCGATCAGTTTCTGCTGAGCTTGTTCCGGCGTGAGCCCGGGTGTGTCGAGAATGGCGACCAGCGGCGCGTAGTTGACGCTGTAGCGGTAATTTTCCGTGCCGGATGGCATTTGCTCCGGCGTCCAGATTCCCCACGTGATCATGTTCAGGTTCTGGTTCGCCTGACGCAGCGCGTTGGTTTCCGCGAAGATCTGGAACTCGGGCGACAGCAGTCCGGCGCGGGCGATCGGGCCGGGATTCGAGTAGCCGGGTTGATAGAAATTGAAGACGGAGGATGAGAGCAGCGGCGCCTGCTCCGGCATGCCATACTGGAGGTTGATGTAATAATTCGGATCGCCGGGTTTCGGCAGGTTGGCCGGCAGCACGCGCAATGCTCGCGCGACGCGCAACAGCGGCTCGGACGGCTTGCCATAACTGTAGGACTGGCGCGGAGCGAGCGCGCGGGCCTCGTAATCGAGCAGCACCGCCTTGATCGTCGCGCCAAGATCGCCGCGCGTGCCGGAGCCATTGTTGTTGAAGACGGCGGCGACACGGGCGACGTAGCCCGGACTCGGATTGCTGGTGACGAATTTCTGGATGAGCTGTTTCGCCATGAATGGCCCGGTGTTGGGATGCTGGAATATCGCGTCGAGAGCCTGACGTAGACGGTCCACGCCATCGCTGCCCGACGGAATGACATGGCCGCCGAGAATTACGCGCTCCTGGGTGTCGTGAAAATCAGGGTAATATGACATCGGACGCAGCGCGTCATAGCCATAGCGGAACCAGTCGTTTCTCGCCGCGACATTGCCATTGCTCCAGCGCGGTGGATCGGCGTCATCGTAATGCGGACCCCAGCCGGTGAAAATGTGGGCCAGACCGACGGTTTCCTCCTGTGTGTAGGTGGGAATCGGCAGGCCCTCTTCGTCCAGCTTCAAGCTTCCGTCGAGGTGCGTATGGCTGAGCCCGACGGAGAAAAGCTGCTTCACCTCGCGGGCGTAGTTTTCATCCGGCTCGTGGCCGGTGACCGGGTCCGGCTTGCGGTTGCGCATCATGCTCAGGTAGGTGCCCATCATCGGGCTGAGCGTGACGTCTTCCAGCAGGTCGCGATAGTTGCCGAAGGAGTGTTCCAGCAACATGTCATAATAAATCGTCACGCCCTCGTGATGGATGTCGAGCGCTCCGAACTGCGAGATGACGAAGATCTGGCTGAGCGCGAAGGCCATGCGCTGGCGGAGTTGGTCGGGTGCGGTGAGCGCGCGCTGCCACCAGGTTTCGTTGCGCGGTCCCTGCCAGCCGCCGCCTTCGTCGCCTCTCGCGATCCATTCGGCGGCGCGGGCGTTCACGGCATCGCGATGAAAACTCGGCGGTGTGGCGAGCTGGGAGTCGATCCATGTGGCGTAGGCATTGCCTGTTAGATGAGCCAATTCGGCTTCAGTGGGCCCGAAGGTCGCTTGCGTCAGGAAACGCGCGGCCTCGCCCGCGGTGGTGGCGTGGGTGGGCGATGGCGGGACCGGTTCGACCGGCGGCATCGTCTGCCAACCGGGTGTGGCGAGCAATTGGCCGATGATTTCCGCGCCACCAGCGGTGGTGGTGTTAATCCGCACCCAGAGTTCTCCACTGGCGAGCGCGGTGAGGATCTGTTCGCGGTCGAGTCCGCCGGATGGAGCGAAGTCCCAAGTGAATTCCGGCACTTGACCGGGCGGATAAGTGAAGACCGCGGTGCCGCCGAGGCCGTGGTTTGTCGAATGATAGATTTCCGCGGAAGTTTGCGCGCCGCCGAGACCACCGAACGAGAGCGAACCGCGGCTGGTGAGTGAATTGCCGGCATTTCTCACGGCGGCGATGCCCTTGCCCGCCGAGTTCAGGCTGGGCGCGCTGCGCAGTTGGGCGACGTAAAGCACGTCGGCGGCATCGTCGATGGTGATGGAGGCTTGGATCGGATTTCCGAGGTCGTAGCCACTGCCGGATTGCAGGGTGAGCGTGACGGTTTCCTGAGATTCGAGATGGCCGTCATCAACCGGAATGACCGGGATGGGAACCGCCCGCGCGCCCGGTGGAAAATCAACCTCACCAGCCAGCGGTTGGTAATCCTCGCCCGCCACGGCCGTGCCGGAAACCGCGTAGGGCACGGTCAGCGGTCCGATGCCGCCCGAGCGGAAGGCCATGAAACGCGCTGCACGCGCGCCTTCTTCGTAAGCGCGGGGAATGGCGACACCGAGCGTGACCACGCTCGGACTGGACAGTATGCGTCGTGCCGTCTCGCCGTCCGCCACGCGCGGAGTGGTGGTTGCATTCAGTGGATTGAGTCCTAATAAATGTTCCTCGTAATTGCTGACGCCGTCGCCGTCGGAATCGGTATGTTGGATGCCGAGGCGGAAGAACAGACGTTCGCCGCCCTCCATCAGGTCGCCGAGCGTGTCGCCGGACGAGGCGAGCGCGTTGCCGGCGATGATTTCCCGGGTGCCCTCCGCCATGCCCGGACGGGTCCATGCCAAGTCGAGATGATCGCCGCCGGTTCCTTCGATATGGAAAATCTCGAAGTAATAGGTTTGTCCCGCGCTGAGTTCGACTGGAGCGGACCGCTGGCTGGCATATTTCGTCCATTCCCCGCTACCAGTCCATCCGTCCACGGAACAGCGCCGCGTTTTGCCGGCGGGATTCTTGTCGTTGGAAAGCCAGAACTCCGATCCGTCGTCGCTGGCAATCCAGAAGGTATAAGTCCCCGTTTCCGGCGCGACGATCCAGCCGCGCAGCCACTGGCCGTAGTTTTCCAGATTGGGACTGCTTTGCAGCGTTTCGAGGCGTGTGAGCGTGTCGTCGATCAATGGCGCGGGCGGAGTCGCCGATGCCGCGTAACTTTTCACGGGACTCAAACTCCAGCCGGTGGTGGCCCAGCGCGTGCGGCGGATCGAGCCGGATGAAACGACCGATGTCGCATCCAGCACCTGCTGGTGTTCCTCGCCCGTTCCGATTATCGGCGGACCGACGGGACTCCATGCGGTCATGTCGCGCGAAACCATCGGCTGATAACGGACACCGGCGACGGTCGGCCAGGTTTTCGTGAAACGGCCGGGTGCATCGAGCGTGAGTTCGCGGATGTGTGGAAAACTCCGCGGATCGCGCGGATCGGTGCCGGCGGCGGCTTCCTCGCGGTTTTTGAAACCATCGCCATCGTCATCCGCATCCGGAATCAGCCCGGCGGGATGCGCGGCTTCCCAAACATCGCTCAGGCCGTTGGCGTTGTCATCGATCTGCGCGCGGCCGGTGGTGGAAACCATCAGCGGGACGATTGCAGCGAGCACGATTGCGCGCGGCGATTGGCCGGTCGGATGCATGGGAAACAAGGCTGGCAGTTTCCTTAATGAATCTTGCCTGTCAAGAATCCGGAACGGACATCAGGTCCCGTTTCCGGCCACGCGACGGCGAAACGACGCCGGCCGGGCTCAGTCCTTCTTCTCCTCCACCACGATGCGCGGGAAGACCGGGGCGGGTTTGCCGATCACGTGGCCTTCAGGGATCAGGCCCCAGCGCAGTTCGTGGAGGCCGAGTTCGGTGAGTTCCGGCAGGTTGAGCTGGGCGGCGAGTTTTTCCGCGGCGGCGGGGAGGACCGGCGACAGCAGCACGGTGCAGTGGGCGACGCTCTCGACGAGGTGTTGAAGCACAGTGGCGAGGCGGGCGGATTTTTCCGGGTCCTTGGCGAGTTCCCACGGCTTCATGCGCTCGGCGTATTGGTTGCAATGCACCACGTGGCGGCCGATGGCTTCGAGGCCTTTTGAGACATCGAAGGCATCCATGGCCTCGCGATAGGCGGTGTTGGAATCGGCGAGCGATTCCTGGAGCGCGAGGTCGGCGTCGAGGAAGGTGCCGCCGCGGGTGATCGCGCCGCCGGTATAGCGCTGGCTCATGTTGAGCGCGCGGTTGCAGAGGTTGCCGAGTTCGTTGGCCAGCTCGGTATTGAAGAGCATGACGAGGCGCTCGATGTCGAAATCGGAATCGCGGCCGGTGACGATGTCGCGCACGAGATAATAACGCAGCGCCTCGACGCCGAAGGTTTCGGCGAGTTCGTCGGGATCGACGATGTTGCCGAGCGACTTGCTCATTTTCTCACCGCGGATGTTCCACCAGCCGTGGACGAGCAGCCGCGGCATGCGTTCGTCGGGGATGCCCATGGCATGCAGCATGCACAGCCAGTAGATGCCGTGCGCGGGAACGAGGATGTCCTTGCCGATGATGTGAACCGGGCGTTCGTCAGCGGTCCAGAGGGTGTCGAAGTCCGGCAGCCCGGCATCCGCCGCGGCCTGATAGCCGGCGAAGGAGACGTAGTTGATGAGAGCGTCGAACCAGACGTAGGTGACGAAATCGGTGTCGAAGGGAATCTCGATGCCCCAGTGCAGGCGTTCCTTCGGGCGGGAAATGCACAGGTCAGTGTCGGGATTGCGTTCAAGCGCGTTGAGCAGCTCGGCCTTGCGGAAGGCGGGGATCACGGAATCGGCGGTGGATTCGAGATAACTTTTCAGCCACGCGGTGTGCTCGCTGAGTTTGAAATACCAGTTTTCCTCCACCAGCTCGACCACCTCGCCCCACTCGGGGCCGAAGTTTCCGGATTCGTCGCGGTCGCGGTCGGTTAGAAACTGTTCCTGCCGCACCGAATAGTGGCCGGAGTGGGCTTTTTTGTAGAGCTGGCCCTTTTCCATCAGGTCGCCGAGGATGGCCTGGACGCAGGCCTTGTGGCGCGGATCGGTGGTGGCGGCCCAGCCGTCGTAGTGGACACCGAGTTTCTGCCAGAGATCGAGGAACGACTGGGTCACGCGCGCCACGAACTCGGCGGGCGCCACGCCTTCCTTTTCCGCCGTCTGCTGGACCTTCTGGCCGTGCTGGTCCACGCCGGTAAGGAAATAAGCCTCGTCACCGCGCAGGCGACGGTAGCGGACGAGCACGTCGGCGAGCACCTTCTCATAGGCATGGCCGATGTGCGGTTTGCCGTTGGTGTAATCGATGGCGGTGGTGAGGTAGAACATGCTGTGGCGGGAGGGCGAGAAAAGCAGGGGCGGGGGAGCGGTGCAAGGCGGGTCTCACTCGAAAAACGTGTCGTCATGCGAATACGGCGGCGCGCAGCAGCACAGGAAACGCAGCGGCTCGGTGGCGCGGATTTGATGCCAGGCACCTGCCGGGATCAGGATCGCGTCGCCAGGGCCGACTTTGCGCGACGCGCCGTCGATTTCCATTTCACCGCGACCTTCTAACAGAAAGTAGAGTTCCTCGCTGGCCTTGTGGTAATGCCGGTCGGTGGCCGCGCCGGCGGGCAGGGTGGCCTCGGCGAGGCTCTGGTTGGCGACCGGGGCGTTGGCGCGGTCGAGGATGCTGCGGATGGTCGAGCCGTCCTTGGTGGTGAAGGGCGGCTGTTCGTCGATGTTGCGGACTTCCATGAGGCGAGGAAACCATCCGCGAGCCGATGCGCAAGAATGCGGGTGGAAAAATGTGCGGCCGGGCCGACCGGCGCACCACGGGGGGAAGTGGTGCGTCCGGCCGCCCGGCCGTCGGGGGTTCAGGGGGGAGTTATCGGGAATGACTGCCGTCGGAGAACCCGGCCTGCATGGCGTTGACGTGCAGGGTGCGGCGGATGTTGAAGGTGATCGGAGGGCACAGCATTTCACGGCCGTAAACCGTCTCGCTCACGAGCACGAGCGTGTAGTCGCCGTCGTTTTCCAACTTTGATTCGAGTTCGGTGACGCGCAGCACGGTGCTCTCGCTGGTCTCGCGGTCCATCGGGAAGGCTTTGACGATTTTACCGTCCACTCCCTGGTATTGGGTGCCTTCGAAGAGCAGCAGGAAGGTGTCGCTGCGAGGATAGAGGTCGTTGAGCAAGAGTTCCACCTGCGGCATCTGGAAGCGGATGCGATCGCCGGTTCTGACGCCCTTGATTTCACCTGAAGCGACCGGCCAGACCTGAACCTTGGCGGAGGCGATCTGGCTTTGCGGAACATCGCCATCCGGCAGCGCATGGATCACGAAGTGCTCTTCGCCGGAGGTCTTGGTGGGATCCACAGCGGTGAGCGACGAGACATCGTAGCTGAGCACGTGCTGTCCGTTGGAAGTGATCAGTGCGCTGTTGTGAGGGGTGCCGGAAAGCACTTGCACGGGATCGAGCGACTGGATCGTTTCGCCGTTGACGGGATTGACCGGGAAATTGGCGACGTGCCTTTCCAGCAGGACGCTGGATGCGGCTTGCGGCAGGTCGAGCCCGGTGAGCAGGTCGCTCACCTGGATTTCCACCCGGAACGGCTGGTCCACGCGGGTGCGCGGGATTTCGCCGTTTGGATCGAGCGTAACAATGTTGATCTCCGCCTTCGGTAGGTAGGCACCCACCAGTTTTTGATCGAGCAGGTAATCCCGCGGCGGGCCGGACGACACGGTCCACAACTGGAACAGCGCGCCGCCGGACTCGAGATTGAGCGGGGATGGCGACCGGCCCTCGGTGGAAACCGGCATGTCCCAGACGATGCCTGAGGTCTGCTGGTGTTGGCGGATGAAATGGAAGTGTTCCTGTTGGGCGGACGCCGGGCCGGCGAGAGCCATCAGCAACATCAGTCGATTGACGGCTTTCATGGAGTGGGGGGGTGGTTGGATTTTGCGACGCGGAAGGAAATCGGTCCGCGCTGGTGGACGGCGACGATGACCTTGCCTTGTTTTTGCCAATGCTCGGCGCGTCCGGCAGGCAGTTCGGATTTGCCGGCGGCCTGGTCGATGCTCACCTCGATGGTGTCGAGCCAGGCGATGTTGGCACCGAGGAATTCAATCCACGGCACCAACTCGCCGGCGGGCTCGCCATTCACCCGCGACTGCAATTTTGCGGGAATGTGAAGAACCGCACCGTTGGGGACCAGGGTCCAGCGTTCGCCATCGCTCAGGATGGTGGACTGGCCGAGAATCGACTGACCGGCCGGGCGACCGACTTCCGCTTTCCCTTCGGCCGGCTTCTGCAGGCGGACCATCGGGTCCGCCTGCTGGAGCCGTGCCAACTCATCGGAGGTGATGCGCGGAACGATCGGCTGCCTGGCGTGCAGGCTCACGACCGTCGCACAAAGCATGAGGATGGCTTTCATGGTATTGAGGCTCAGTCGAGGGTGACCAACACGCCGATGTCCTGATAGTCGAAGCCGGCGGCGTTGGGGTTCTGGTTGTCGAGTTCGAAGAGCACGAGCAGCTCGCGATCGCCGATCTTGACGGTTTTACCATCGGTCGAGAGGTAGGGTTTGATGAACGCCTGGATCTGGCCGTATTGCTTGGTGGAGATCTGCTTTGGAGTGGGATCTCCGTTTTTGAGCACGATCACGTTCTTGTCGTCGCTTGCGGTGCTGTGCAGCGTCAGCCACTTGTCGGTGAACGCGCGGCTGGCGATGCTGAGCGTTTCGCCAGGCTGCAGGGTGGTGTCCAGGACCACATCGGTGGGGACCACGGTGCTTTGCAGCCCGTAGAACACCCGCGACCAATCGGCATGATTGACGCTGCAGAGCACTTCGACCGGCATGTCCGAGCTGATGGAGCCGATGGTCTTGCGCTCGTCGTCCACGTCGCCGGACAAGTCCTCGCCGGGCTTCTTGCCCTTGTTGGAGACATCGTAGCCGTCGAGGTTGTTGCCATGGCCGTTGTTGGTCTTGACCGCCTGCTGACCGGAGCCGATCACACGCACGCGGACGTTGACTTCCTCCTTGGCTGAGACGACCTGCGGCACGAGCAATTCGATCAGATTGTCGACAGTGACGTCGTAGCGAATCTGCCAATTCAACTGGGACTGCGTGCCAACGCGCACCAGTGTGTTATCCACGGACAATTTGCCGTGCGGAACTTCCGGTTGTGCGAACGCGGCTCCGGTTGCGCCAAGGCACGCGGTGCCAAGGAGCAGGATGCGTCCGCCACGGGGGGAGTGGTGGAGTTTCATGTTATGTTTTTGGGGGGTGAATGCGGACCTGATGGCCCGCACCCCGGCATATTGATATCTTCCGGCTCCGAAAGAACAGGGATTTCAGGGTCTCCTACGTCATTGCGTAGGTATCCGTGACCTATCTCCGGAAATCTCCGTATTTTTACAACTCTTTGGAAATGAGTTGAATGAAACCATGAAACCAAAAATCCCCACCTGCCGGGGACCGGCTTGGTGGGGATTTTGAGATAATCAGGAAATGTTGATTAATTGGCGATTCGACGTGTTATTTAGCGGTCGAGGATGGAGTTCCAGTGCTCGACGTGGTCCTTCTGGGAGTCGAACAGCGCGGCGGTGTCGTCGTGGATGGTGATGGAGGTGATTTTGTCGCCGGTGCCGTCGAACTTGCAGCCGCGTTCGCCGGTGTTGTTCTTGCCGGTGATCTTCATCACGACATCCATGCCGTTGGTGACCTGGCCGAAGACCGAATGGCGGTTGTCGAGAAAGGGGGTGGGGACGTGGGTGATGAAGAACTGCGAGCCGTTGGTGCCTGGACCGGCGTTGGCCATCGAGAAGATTCCGGGAGCGTTGTGGCGCAACTCGGGATGGAACTCGTCTGCGAACTTGTAGCCCGGACCGCCGCGGCCGGACTCGGTGGGGTCGCCGCCCTGCAGCATGAAACCCTCGATCACGCGGTGGAAGGCGACGTTGTCATAGTAACCCCGGCGGGCGAGGTTGAGGAAATTGGCGCAGGTGAGCGGAACCTTGGAGGCGTAAAGCGTGGCCTCGATGTCTCCGGCGGTGGTGTGGATGGTGATTTTGATGTCGGACATGGCCGCGCAGCTTACACCGCGGCACGGTCATGGCAACCCCGGGGCGCGGGATCACATCCTGAAACCCGCGAGCTTGCAGGCGCGCTTGAAGTGCGCGGGATCGACCGGCGTGATCGAAAGGCGGGTGCCGCGCTGGCAGACGGTCATTTCCGAGAGCACGGAGTCGGCCTTGAGCTGGTCGAGCGTGAGGATGTCGGGGAATTTGCCGACGTAGGCGAAGTCCACCAGCCACCAACGGGGATTGTCGCGGGTGGCCTTGGGATCGTGGTATTCGCTTTTGGGATCGAACTGGGTTTCGTCGGGGTAGGGTTCGCCGGCGACCCTGGCGACGCCGACGATGCCAGGCGGCCTGGCGTTGGAATGATAGAAAAGGGCGAGGTCGCCGGGTTTCATGTCCTTCCACATGAAATTGCGAGCCTGATAATTTCTAACACCGGTCCACGGCTCGCGTTTCACCTTGGCGAGGTCGTGGATGGAGAAGACTTCGGGTTCGGACTTGATGAGCCAGTGCTTCATCAGGCGATGGCTTTGAAGAGCTGCGGCTTGGGCTGCGGCAGCGGGAGGTGTTCCGGTCCGAGTTCGATGCCTTTCATCGCGCGCAGGTCGGACTCGATGGCTTCCAGCACGTCGAGTTCCGGGCGGAACTCGGCGGCGTGATAGGAACTTCTGACCAGCGGTCCGCTGGCGACGTGGCGGAAGCCTTTTTCCAGGGCGATCCGTTTGTATTCGTCGAACGCCTCCGGCGCAACGAACTCGACCACCGGCAGGTGTTTCGGAGTGGGGCGGAGGTATTGGCCGAGCGTGAGCACGGTGACGTCGTGGGCGCGCAGGTCATCCATGGCGCGCAGCACTTCCTCCTTGCGTTCGCCGAGGCCGAGCATCATGCCGCTCTTGGTGGCGACCTTGCCATCGACCATCGCCTTGGCCTTCTTCAATACGGTGAGCGAGCGCTGATATTGGGCGCGCGATCTGACAAGAGGAGTGAGCCGTTCGACGGTTTCGATGTTGTGGTTGAAGATGTGCGGGCGGGCGTCCATCACCAACTGCAAGGCCCAGTCGCGGTCGTTGAAATCGGGGACGAGCACTTCGATGATGATGCCGGGATTCACCTCGCGCACCGCTTCGATGGTCTGGCGGAAATGGTCGGCACCGCCGTCGCGAAGGTCGTCGCGGGCCACGGCGGTGATGACCACGTGGCGCAGGCCCATGCGGCGGGTGGCCTCGGCGACGCGCTGAGGTTCGTCGGTCTCGAGTGCGTCGGGCCTGGCGGTTTTCACCGCGCAGAACCCGCAGGCGCGGGTGCATTTTTCCCCGGCGATCATGAAGGTGGCCGTTTTCTGGCTCCAGCATTCCCAGCGGTTCGGGCACTGCGCCTCTTCGCACACCGTGACCAGCTTGAGGTCGGTGATCAGCGATTTGGTGGACCAGAATTCCGGGTTGTTGGGAAGCCGGACCTTGATCCACTCCGGCTTGCGGTCCCGGTGCAGGGCCGGGTCCATTTTCATCTTCGGGCCGCAACTGCTCATGTCGGGGGAAGGCTATGGACCGCGGCCGGTGCGGGGAAGTGAAAACTCATTCGAGTCTTGGCGCGGCAGGCGGTGTCGGTGGAGTCGCTGGCGCGGCGGGCTTGACCACATAGGCCATGCACCAGCCTTCGGCGGTGACGTGGCGGTTCTGGAAAATCGCGCAGGGTCCGGTGGCTTCGCCCGGCTTGGCGATGTAGTGCAGGCAGTTGTCGCAGCGCTGCTCGGGCTTGTGCTGCGGGTATTTCTGCTGGTCCACCTTGGTGGTATCCTCCTTGTAGCCGAAGGCGGTGGCGATGGGATCGCTTTCGGGAACTTTCTCGGGCGGTGGCGGCGGAGTTTCCTCGGCCCGCAGATGCGAGGCGATGACGAGCGGTGCTCCGGCGGTGATGGCGAGTTTGCGCAGGAAATGACGGCGTGTGTTCATGGTGATGAGTCGATACGTTTGATGTGGGGGAATTATGGCAGCGTTGGCGGATTTTTCACCATGGGATTTCGGGGAAATGCGTTCATTTGCCGTTCATCAGATAGGCGATCAGGTCCTTGAGTTCCTCCGCGTTGAGCCGGTTGACCAAGCCGGGCGGCATCGGGGAAACGGGTGAAGGCGCCACCTGGTCCTGCTTGCTGCGAGCGATTTCGATGGTTTGAGCCAGGTCGTATGGATTGGTGGCGAGTATCCAACGGTCATCGGTCGATTCGATGATCCGTCCGCTGATCCGGCTGCCGTCCGGGCGGGTGATGGTTTCGAAGTGATATTGGTCGGAAACCACCTTGCCGGGATTGACGATGGACTCGGCGAGGTCGCGGACGGTGAAACGGCCGGCCAGATTCGACAAATCCGGCCCGGACGATCCACCCTCGTTGCCGAACCGGTGGCAGGCGGCGCACATCGCGGCGCGGAACATGCGGTGGCCACGCTCCTTCGAACGTCCTGACAGCCCTTGTCCGGCGGTTTTGACGATTTCATCGACCGTCCAATTCCGCCCGGGACCTTCGACCGGTGGCAGGTTGGCGAGCGGATTGGGAATCGCCGCCTCGCCGACGGCGGAGAATTTTTCGCGTTCTTGCGGCGTGCAGTTGGCGAGCGCGTCCTTGCGGATGTTGCCGATGAATCCGGCATAACTGGCGCCGCCGGAATTGCCGGCCAAGCGGCCCAGCCAGGTGAAGTACCGCTGCCGCTCGTCATTGCGCCATGGCCCGGGAACGACGCGCAGGCAATAAGCGTAGTGGATCACCTGCGCCGGTGGCAGGTTGGCGATCATTTTCTCGATGGTGCCGCCGTAGCCTTTGTTGCGCTTGGCGAGTTCCATCCAATCGGGCGCGGCTTCCGGTCCGGCGGCGTCCATCAGGTTGAGTGTGCGGCCGACGACGCCCGGCGCGTTGAGATAGGCGAGCAACCGGCACAATTCGCGGTCGAGCATGGCGTCGCCGGATGGGAATGCAGTGTCGATTTTCGCCAATACCCGGTCGCGGGTCGCGTCGTCCGGCTTGCCATGACGCGCGAAGACAAGCCCGGCGGCCCGCAGCCAGTTGATGCGGGCATGAGTGGCGAGCCGGCTCCAATCGAGAGTGTCGAGCGCGGTTAGAACGACCGGCACATGCGACGCATCGCCCACGCGCGCCAGTCCGATGGCCGCGTGGATCGTTTGCCATGGGTTGCCGGGCTGGGATTTCAATATCCGCACCAGCGTTTCCGCTCCCCGGTGTTCAAGCGCGGTACGGGCCTCGAAGCGCGCGATGCGGTTGTCGGTGCCGAGTTGTTTTTCCGCCTCGGCGGGATCCATCAGTTCGAGCGGCTTCGACCGGTATTCGACCGGCTCGGTCGATTCCGCGCCGGTGTAGCTCACGCGCCAGAGGGCGGAGCCGGTGCGGCGACCTCCTGTTAGAAAATACATCGCTCCGTCGTCGCCAATGACCGCATCGGTGAGCGGCAGGCCGGAACCGGCGACGAACTCCTCGCGGGTGGCTGTGTAACCTCGTTCGGAGGGCGTGAGATGCACAGCGTAGATCGTGGCGAAGGTCCAATCGAGACCGAAGATCGCGCGCTGGTATTTCTGCGGAAACATCGCCCCCTTTCCGGAAAGAACCCCGGTGGGTGAACCGGGGCCGATATCGAGCAGGGATGGCATCGAGTCCTCGTAATAATCCGGCCACTTTCCGGTGCCGTGACGCCAGCCGAACTCGGAACCCGGAATCACAAGGCAGAAGCGCGTGGGGCGGTACCACGGCATGCCGAGATCCCATTCCATGTCCGAGTCATAGGTGATCGCGTCGCCGTGCTCGTTGAACGCGAGGTCGAAGCAGTTGCGGTATCCCGCCGAGACGAGTTCGAGGTTTTTGACATCGGGATCGAAGCGCGCGATCCATCCGCCGGGGGCCATCCGGTTGCTGGCGTGGCCGCGGGCGTCCGGTTGGCGCGGCAGCAGCTGATCCTCCTGCCACACCGGCGTCACCAGCGTGCGGTCGAATTCCGGAAGGTTGGTGTGGTTGCCGGCCACCAGCCAGATCTGATCGCCATCGGGTGAGGCCACCAACGAATGAGGGCCATGCTCACCGCCGCCGCGCAAGGCGAGAACATGCTCGGGCTTGTCCGGCAGGCCGTCACCATTGCTGTCCGTGACGCGCCACACGCCGTTGTTTTTCCCGCCCTCACAGATGCTAACCCACAGAACGCCGCGGTGCCACAGCAGTCCGTGCGCGCCGCGCAACGGGATGTCGAGCGGCGCGATATCCACCGGGGCCGCCGGATCATCCGGCAGGGTCACCTGATAGATGCCGCCATGCTGGTCGGCGCAAAGAAGTTTTTTTTTACCGAAGTTCGTGATGGAAACCCAGGAACCCTGGTCTTTCGGGACGCTGTAAACGCGCTCCAGCTTGAAGCCGGGAGCGACCTGATAACTGCCGGTGACGTCCTCGGGAGGCTGTCCGCCGCCGTCGAGTTTGATGCGCAGATCCTTGAACTCCGCCTTCATCGGCGGACCGGCGTGGAGTTGCAGCGCGATCACGCCCTTTGCGGCGCGTTTTTCCGGATGGGTGTCGGTGATTTCCGCGGCGAGTTGGTCGTTCACGTAATGCCGCACCGTGTGGCCGCGCGCGACGATGCGGTAGGAATTCCACTCCGCGAGATCCACCTGCGGCACGTCGAACTTGCCGGTGACGGTGGGTTTTTCGGCGAGATCGACTTTTTGCCCGCGCTGGCAGGCGATGCCGCGTCCGCGCTCCTCGTAGAGCATGCCGAGGAATTCCTGTTTCGGGTGCAGGTCCATCTGATAGCCGCCGACACTCCATTTTTCCGCGTCGATCACGCGGCTGCGGTATTGCACGCCGGAGTTGTTCTTGCCGGTCACGCGCGCCTTGTATTCGAAAGTGAAATCGGCGGGTTCGCCGCTCTGCCAGATCAGGAAGGTGTTGGCTGCGGTTTTCTTGTCCGTGTCGTTGGTTTCACCGACGATCACGCCCTCCTCCACCCGCCACAGACGGGGATCGCCGGACCAGCCGTCGAGATCACTGCCGTTGAACATCGGCTTCCACTCCGCGCGGCAGGCGATGGTGGAGATTCCCAGGGCGACGAATATTGCGAAGCGTGGCATGATCGACCCGATACGCCGCGCGGACGGGAAAACATTCACGGAAAATCCGTCGGAATTCTCCGCTGCGGACCCTCTCTTGACCGGACGCGCGAATTCGTGACACTGAACGCATGGAACCATTCGTCTATGAGGGAAAATCCGCTGAAGTCCTGCTGCGTCCGGCCGAAGCCGCCGACATCCCGGCGCTCATCAAGCTCAACAAGCGGGCCTTCCCGCTGATGGCGGAGGAAAACGTGGTGTGGAGCGAGCGCCAGATCCGCAATCACCTCAAGCTGTTTCCCGCGGGGCAGATCGTGGCGGACATCGGCGGCCGGATTGTCGGGGCCGTGGCCTCGCTCGTCATCCAGAGCGGACGCGATCCCTACCGCCCCCACACTTATGCCGGCATCACCGATGGCGGCTATTTCCACAATCACGACCCGCTCGGTGACACGCTCTACGGCGCCGATGTTTATGTGGACCCGGAAGTCCGCGGCCAGCGCGTGGGGGCGGCGCTCTACGAGGCCCGCCGACGGCTGTGCCGGGAACTCAACCTGCGCCGAATCCTCGCCGGTGGCCGCCTCTCCGGTTACGACGAGCACGCCGACGCGATGTCGCCCGAGGAATACGTCCAAAAGGTCAAGGACGGCGAGCTGCGCGACGAGGTGCTCAGTTTCCAACTGCGCGAGGGTTTCGTGGTGCGCGGTATCCTGCGCAATTACATCACCGATCCCCGCAGCCGCAACTACGCCAGCCTGATCGAGTGGATCAACACGGAATACACCGAGCGCGAGCCGTCGTCGAAGGTGCGCATCGCCTGCGTGCAATACAAGGTGCGAAAGATCCAGGACTTCGAGGAGTTCGCCAACCAGGTGGAATACTTTGTCGAGACCGCGGCCGACTACCGCTCGGACTTCGTCATGTTCCCCGAGTTTTTCACCGTGCAGTTGCTCTCGGTGCTCGAACCGCTCTCGCCGCTTGAAGGTATTCGACGCCTGTCGTCCGATTTCACCGAACCCGTCATCGGGCTCCTTTCCGGCCTGGCGAAGAAATTCGGTATCTATATCATCGGCGGCAGCCATCCGATCGAAGAGGACGGCAAGCTGTACAACAAATGCCTCATCTTCGATCCGGAGGGCCGTTACATTACCCAGCCGAAACTCCACATCACTCCCGCGGAACAACGCTACTGGGGAATCAGCGGGGGGCATGAGCTGTTTGTGCTGCCCACGCCGAAGGCGAAGATCGCCGTGCAGATCTGCTATGACATCGAGTTCCCCGAGGCTACGCGCTATCTGGCCGACGAGGGGGCGGAAATCATTTTCGTGCCCTACTGCACCGACGACCGCCACGCGATGCTGCGCGTCCGCCTCTGCGCGCAGGCCCGCGCGGTGGAAAATCAGATCTTCGTCGCCACCGCCGGCATCATCGGCAACCTGCCGAGCGTGCCCTCGATGGACATTCACTACGGCCAGGCCGCGGTGTTTACTCCGTCCGATTTCGAGTTCGCCCGCGACGGAATCCAGGCGATCGCGGACTCCAACGTCGAGACCCTGCTGGTCACCGATGTGGACACCGGCGATCTCTACCGCTCGCGGTCGGGCGGCTCCGTGACACCACAGCTTGACCGACGCAAGGATCTCTTCGAGTTGAAGGTGAAGCTCCGGAACCTCGACACCTCCAACGAGATGTCCGAGGCGCCGGAATTCAAGCTGCCGAAGTGATCCCGGCAGTGGGGATTTCCGTTGGAACAGGATTCCGGACCTTCGCGGGCGGATGCGGGTAGGACCCGAAAATGACAAAGCTGTCATCAAACCTTTTGGCGGACGTTCATGTAGATTCGGTTTCATCCATTGCAAGGACGGGAGTATCCGTTCGTGCAACAAACCAAAACCAGTAGAACCAAGACATGAAAACGAAATCCATCACCACCATACTCGCCGCACTGCTTATCACGGGCGGTTTCACCTTCGCCCAAAACGGCGACATCGGCCGTTGCGGACAACCACGCGGCACCTGCGGCAACGAATGCGACGGCAGCGGATACCTGAACCAGGGCCGCGGCCAGGGCAACGGCAATGGCCAGGGCATGCGCCGTGGCAAACGCGACGGCAGCGGCAATGGCAACGGCGAACAAAAACGCGATCGCAAGCGGGATGGCAGCGGCCCGGGCTGCAAGCAAGGCACCTGATGCCCACAGCGACCCTCCCGGCATGGCGGAATTCCGTCATGCCGGTTTTTTGTGCACTCGAATGAAGATGAACATTTTGTAATATTTCCACTAAGTTCCGGTTCATGATGCCGGGTCACCGTCGGTTGTCATGAAAATCCTGCTTCTGCCATGCCTCGCAGTCATTCTCACTCCGGCCACCTTTGGCCAGCATCAAACCCCTCTCGATCTGCCGCTGGTGGGTGGCACGCTGCCGTATTCAATTGAGATCCGAGAGGTGTCGCTGGTTCCCGCACCGATGCCCACCCTGCACTCGGTGGCGGCTGGAAAATGGGACGGCCATTGGGTGCTGCTGGCGGGACGCACTGCCGGCCTTCACGGCCTCACCGGTCAGAATGCCTTCGACCCGCAATTCGAAAACCGCGAGGTGTGGGTGATCGATCCGGTGAACCGCTTGAGTTGGCACAAGTCGCTGTTAGAGACCAACCCCGCCAGCGGCCTTACCACCGATGTCGTCGATTCCCTCAGCTCGGTGAACACCCAGTTCCACCAGACCGGCGAGCGATTGATCATCGTCGGCGGTTACGGCTACAAACGCTCGGTGGCCAGTCACAAAACCTATGACACGATCACGTTCATCGACCTGCCCAGGTTGGTGGATTGGGTGAAACAAGCCGCCGGTAGCGAGACGACGCAGGCCGCCGATCATATCCGCCAGCTCCGCGATCCGTATTTCCAAGTGACCGGCGGTTCCTTGGAAAAGCTGCACGGTGAGTATCAACTCGTGATGGGGCAAAATTACGACGGTGCCTACCGCCCGTTTTTCAACGGCATCTACACCAAGCAAATCCGCCGCTTCCAGGTGGCCGAGGGGGTGGAAGGTCCGCTTGTGCCGGTGGCATCGATGTTGGCCACGCCGCAGATGGACGCCTACCGCCGCCGCGACCTCAATGTGGCCACCGTGCTTGAGGCCGGCGCGCAGCCCGGCGAATGGCTCGAGCGGGCCGTCGTCTATTCCGGCGTGTTCACGCCCGAGGGCGGCGTCTGGACGGTGCCCGTGGTGATCGCCCCGGGCGGGTTGGTGACGATGGATGATCCCGCCGCGCCCGCCACCCTGCGCCAGGGGTTTCAAATCTATCACTCCGCGAAAGTCGGACTCTTTCACCGTGCGACGAACGAGATGCACATGGTGATGTTCGGCGGCATCACCATTCTCGAACGCGACGCGGCCAGCGGCACCTTCACCCAGGACGACCAGGCCCCGTTCACCAACCAGTGCGGAGTCGTCATCCGCCGCGGCGATGGCAGCTTCAAACAACACTTTCTGGAAACCCGCTTCCCGCTCATTCTAACAGTCGATAACAAGGAACTGCGCTTTGGCACCAACGCCGAGTTTTTCCCGGCGGCGGGCGTGCCGATGCTGCATCCCAAGGTGATCGACGTCGCGGCGATCCGCGGCTCCACCGTGATTGGTCATATCTTTGGCGGGATCATGGCCGATGCCGGAAATGGCGGCAATACCGGGGCCTCCGGCCGCGTATTTGAAGTTGTGCTCACCCCTGCCACCAGTACTCCGGTTCCTGGCATCACGTTCGACGGTTCGGTGGTCGCCCTCAGCTGGCCGGGAAACCTCAATTGGGGATATCTCTTGGAAACCAGCGCCGATCTGCAAGACTGGCAGCAACCCGAAATCCCGCTCGATGGAATCGATGGCCCGATGTCATGGACGCACCCGCGCGATCTGCCGAAGCGCTTCTTCCGCCTGCTCGGCGCCACCCGCAGCCTCGATCCATGATTTTCCACCGGCCACCATGCACTATCTAACAAAGTTCATCCTTTCCCTGCTCCCGGTTCTGTTAGTTTCCGCCTGTCTGGGACCGGGCACGACACCAACGGCGGATGACGGCAATACGTCACAACCGCACACGAACCCATCCACCTCGCCCGCGCGGGTGCCAAGCGAGATTTCACTGGAGGACGTCTGCGCGCTGGCGCTCGAGCATCATCCGGAGTTGCGGCGCTTTTCCTCGGACGAGCGCGCCGCCGATGCCCGTCTGCTCATTGCAAGGCGTCCGCCAAATCCCTCGCTGTCGCTGGAAATGGAGGACTTCGCCGGCAGCGGCGTTTATTCCGGCACGCGCTCGGCGATTTACACGGCGTCGCTGGTGCAGACCTTGGAAACCGGTGGCAAACGCGCCGCGCGGGCGGCGGAACTCCATGCGGAAAAGGCGCGGTTGCGGGCCGACTACGAACTGCGGCGGCGCGAGGTGCTGGCCGAGGCGTCGCACGATTTTGTCGCGGCCCTGGCGGCCAAGGAGGCGGCGGCGCTGGCACAACGCGAGCTGGAGCTGGCCGAAAGCGGGCTGAAAAGCGTGACCGCCCAGGTGGAGGCCGGCCGCGCCACCGAATCGCAACGCAAGCTGGCCGAGATGGCCGTCACCGAAGCGCGCCTCGAACTGCGGCGCACCGGGCGCGGGGCCGATCGCGCGCTGGCACGGCTCGCGACGCTGTGGGGCGGCGGCCCGAAGCCTGCCGCCGTGCGCGGGTTTCTCACCCCGCCGCCAACGGCACTGCCATCGCGCGCCCGACTGGCTGGCGGACTTGAGGAGCACCCGGGAATCGCCAGTGCCCGGCGGCGGGAGGAGCAGGCCACGGCGCGCCTGGCCATGGCGCGAGCCGGTCGTTTTCCCGACGTCGAACTCGGTGTCGGTGCCCGCCATTTCCGCGACGCGGATGAAGACGCCATCGTCCTCGGCGCAAGCGTGCCGCTGCCCCTCTTCGAATCGGGCCGCGATGCGATGAAAGCCGCCGATGCCGACATCGCCTCGGCCGCGATGGAAACTGAGGCTGCGCGGCTGGAACTGCGACGCCGCTTTGAATCGGCATGGAACGAGTTCGCCGACGGCCACGACGCCGCATTGACCGTGGAAAACGAGCTTCTGCCTGGTGCCCGCGAGGTCTTTGCCAATATCGACGAATCCTACCAACTCGGACGCACCGGCTTCCTTGAATGGCTCGAAGCCCGGCGTCAACTCGCCTCCGCCAACCGCCGCTGGCTCGAGGCGCGCCGCGATTACCAGCAGGCCGCCGCCACCCTGCAGGCGCTCACCGGTCACTCGCTCTAACATCCACCGATTCATGAAAACATCCGCCCTGCTCTTCCTCATTCTCCCCACCCTTGCCACCGCCGCCCTGGAACCGGTGACCCTGCCCGACGGCTCCGCCGAAAAACTCGGCCTGCGCGTGGCGGCACTGGAACTCGCGCGGGTGGCCGATCCGGTGCGCGCGACCGGCAGTCTTGTGCTCGATCCACTGGCCACTGCGGTGGTTGCCTCGCCGGTGGGCGGGCACATCCTCAGCGACACGCTGCGCCGCGGCGCGCGGGTCAAGGCGGGCGACACCCTGCTCACGCTGCGCAGCGCCGAGCGCGCCGCCGCCGTGACCACGTATCTCAATGCCGAACAGCAACTCCGCTTTGCGAGAGCCGCCCACCAGCGCGAAGCGGATCTGGCGGAGCGCAAACTCACCACCACCGAGGCGCTGCGCGAGCGCGAGCAGGAACTGGCCATCGCCCGCACCGCGCATCTATCCGCCATCCAGGAAATGTATCTCTACGGGCTCTCCGAAGACAGCCTGCACGACATGGTCGAGGACGAACTCGTTCGCGGCGACCTCAGCGAACAAATCGTCGCCGCCCCGATCGATGGCGTGATCATCGACAAATCCACCACTCCCGGCGCGCCGGTTGAGCGCAATGCCGAGCTGCTCAGGATTGCCGCCCTCGATCACCTGCTCGTCGAGTTTCAAGTGCCGCTGCGCGGGGTCGGTCGCGTGCGTGAAGGCGCGGTCGTGAAATTCCAGACCATCGTCGGCGAGGCACGCGAGGGCAGCGCCACCGTCACCGCCCTGGTCCCGGCGGCGGATGCCATCACGCTCTCGGCCACCGCCCTGGCCCGCTTGGAAAACCCCGAAGGCAAATGGATCGCCGGCACCCCGGTGGAGATTTTGTTAGAAGATCCCGATGCGCCCGAACTCCCCGCCGTGCCGGCCGGCGCGCTGGTGGAAATCGACGGCCAGCGCTGTGTCTTCGTGGCCGAGTCCGCCACCGTGTTCCGCCCGCATCCGGTCGAGGTGGTGGCCGAGAGCAGCGAGCGCATCGGCGTGCGCGGCATCTCCGCCGATGGCACCCGCATCGTCACCCGCGGCGCGGCGTTGCTGCTTGCCGCATGGGAGGAAGCCCACGCCGGCGAATGAATTTTTTCCAGCATCCACCCCCATCGCCATGCTTTCCCGATTCGTCCAAGCCGCGCTTTCCAGTCGCCTCCTCGTCATCATCCTCACGCTGTTGCTGGTCGGGCTCGGGTGGCGCGCGTTTTTAAGCCTGCCCATCGATGCCTTTCCAGACATCACCACAACCCAGGTGCAGTTGATCGTGAAGGCCCCGGGCATGACGCCCGAGGAAGTCGAACAACGCATCACCCACCCGCTTGAAACCGAGATCCGCGGCATCCCGAACCAAACGATCCTGCGTTCGACCACCAAATACGCGCTCGCCGCCATCACCATCGACTTCACCGATGCCACCGACGTCTATTGGGCGCGCCAGCAGGTAAGCGAGCGGATCGCCCAGGTGCTCTCCAGCCTGCCCGACAAGGTCGAGGGTGGCCTGGCACCGATCACCACGCCGCTCAGCGATGTGTATATGTTTCTCGTCGAGAGCGACCAGCGCGACAACCGCGAGTTGCGCGGCTTGCTCGACTGGCAGATCCGCCCGCGCCTGCTCTCGATCCCCGGCGTCGCCGACGTCAACGCGCTCGGCGGCGAGGTGCGCACCATCCTCGTCGAACCACGGCCCGAGGCGCTCACCGCCTACGGCCTCACCCATGCCGATGTCGCCCGCGTGATTTCGGAAAACAACGACAACGCCGGCGGCGGCAACGTCATCCGCAACGGCGGCGTCTATCTGCTCACCACCGATGGCCGCCTGCACGACGAGCGCGACGTTTCCAACCTCACCCTCGCCAGCCGCGATGGCCGGCCAATCCACCTTCACGACGTCGCCGACGTCAGCATCTCGCGGCTCACCCGTTTCGGGGCAGTCACCGCCCACGGTCGTGGCGAGGCGGTACAGGGCATCGTGCTCACCCGCCGCGGTGCCAACACCCGCGAGACGGTGCAGGCGGTGAAAGAACGCATCGATTCGCTCCAGGCCAGCCTGCCCGGCGACGTGCGCATCGTGCCATTCTACGACCGCGCCGAACTGATTGAAACCGCGACCTCCGGCGTGAACACCGCGCTGCTTCAAGGTGTGGTGCTCGTGCTCATCGTGCTCGGATTGTTTCTCTTCAACCTGCGCAGCGCGCTCACCGCCGGTGTCATCCTGCCGCTCACCGTGCTCGGCGCGTTTTTCATGATGGAGCGCATCGGCCTTACCGCCAACCTGATGTCGCTCGGCGGCATCGCCATCGCCATCGGCATCCTCGTCGATTCCGCGGTGGTGATGGTCGAGAACATCGACACCGAGTTGAAAAACACCGACTCCAGCCACCGCGCGGCCATCCTCCGCCGCGCCGCCGGCGAGATGGCCGTGCCGATTCTATCAGGCGTGGTCATCATCATCATTTCATTGGCCCCGATCATGAGCCTCACCGGACTCGAAGGAAAACTCTTCCGCCCGCTTGCCCTCACCGTCGGCATTTCGTTGCTGGTTTCCCTGGTGCTCAGTCTCACCGCCATTCCGGTGCTGGCCAGCATGCTGATGAAAGGCGGTGCCGGCCGCAGCCCCGTGGTCGCCGGCTTGCTGAAGCTTTACCGCCCGCTGCTCGCGCTGTTCCTGCGCTTCCGCCTGATCGCGGCGGGCATCGCGGTGGTCCTGCTCGGCGTGAGCCTGTGGGTTGCCTCGCGCACCGGCCGCGAGTTCCTGCCGCGCCTCGAAGAGGGCACCATCGTCCTGCAGTTCGAAAAAATCCCGTCGATCCCGTTGCAGGAATCGCTCGAAATCGACGACCGCATCGCCACCGAACTGATGGCCCTGCCGGAAATCACCGGCGTGGTCGCACGCGTCGGCTCCGACGAATTGCGCCTCGACCCGATGGGCCTCAACGAGACCGATTGTTTCCTCCAAACCAAGCCCATCAACGAATGGCCCGATCCCGATCCCGCCGCCTTGGAACAGAAAATCCGCGCCATCCTCGCCAACTATCCGGGCGTCGTCAGCGGCTTCACCCAGCCGATCGACATGCGGGTTTCGGAAATGATCTCGGGCGTCACCTCGGCGGTGGCCATCCGGCTCAGCGGCACCGACCTCGCCACCTTGGAAACCCTTTCCTCGCGCATCGAGGAAGTCGTGAACCAGACGCCCGGCGCGCAGGACGTCGCCCGCACGCCGCTATCCGGCCAGCGATATTTGAAAGTGGCCATGCGCCATGATGCCCTCGCCCGCGCCGGGATCGAGCCGTCCGCCGTGAACGACCTCATTGCCCGTGCCGTCGGCGGCGAGATCGTCACCGAGATCATCGAAGGCACCCGCCGGGTGCCGGTGCTCATGCGATTCCCCGAATCCCGCCGCCGCGATCCCGCCGCCCTTGGGGCGCTCACCGTTCGCAGCGCGTCCGGTCATGCGGTGCCGCTCGCCGATCTCGCCGCGATCGTCGAGGAAGACGGCCCGAGCCAGATCGGCCGCGAGGATGCCGAGCGCATGATCGTCATCGAATCCAACGTCGAGGGCCGCGATGTCGTCGGCTTCGTCAACGACCTCAAGCAGCGCATCGCCGATGCCGTGCCGCTTCCCGCCGGCTACCGGCTCGACTACGGCGGGCAGTTTGAAAACGAAGCCCGCGCCGGCAAACGACTGGCGCTGGTGGTTCCCGCCGCCCTGCTGGCGATTTTCCTGATCCTCTACACCACCTTCGGCAACATCCGCCAAGCACTGCTCATCCTGCTCAACGTCCCCTTCGCGCTGATCGGCGGCATCCTCGCGCTCGCCATCGCCGGATACTATCTTTCCGTTCCCGCCTCGCTCGGCTTCGTCGCCTTGTTGGGCACCGCCGTGATGAATGGCGTGGTGCTCGTCAGCTACCTCAACCAACTCCGCGAACAGGAAGGCATGGAAATCGAAGACGCCGCGCGCGCCGGCGCCGAACGGCGTTTCCGCCCGGTGATGATGACCGCGGTTCTCACCGTCATTGGCCTGCTGCCGCTGCTCATCGCCAGTGGCCCGGGTTCGGAAATCCAGAAACCGCTGGCCGTCGTCGTCATCGGCGGCACGGTCACCTCCACCGCGCTCACCCTGCTGCTGCTGCCCGCCATCTACGCCAGCCTCGAATTCCGCGTGGCCAGGTGGCGGATGGATGTGTCAGCGTCCATGAATTGACACTTGTGGAAACCATGACGGGCGCAGAGCCCGGACATCAGTCCGCGCTCCGCGGCAGCATCGCGACAAAGCGCACCATCCCGTCGCCGGAGTCTTCGGCCAGTACGAGCGTCCCTCCGTGCGCCGCAATGATCTCGCGGGCGAGGCTGAGGCCCAGACCGGTGCCTTCGCGGGCGGCGTCGCGGGCGTGGCAGCCTCGTGCGAAGCGTTCGAAGATGGCTTCGCGCTCGTCCGGCGGGATGGCGGGGGCGGTGTTGGCGATTTCAAGCAGCACGTTGCCATCATCATATGTTAGCTTCACCGCGAATTTGCCATTGGGCGCGTTGTGTTTCACCGCATTGCCAAGGAGGTTGAGGATGGCTGTGCGCAGCAACGGGCCATCGCCGGATACACGGATGCCGGGGGCGATTACGGATTCCACGGTGATATCGGAGGTTTCGGCGGACACGGCGACGTCTTCAACCAACTCCTCCAGCAAGTTTGTTAGATCGACCGGCTCACGGGTGGTGACGAGCCGCCCGGCATCGGCGCGGGAGAGCAGCAGCAGGCTACGGACGATGCCTCCAAGGCGGTGGTTTTCCTCCAACAGGCTGTTGAGCGTGCATTGTTCGGGCGAGCCGGGGGTGGCGGTGGCAATGGCCTGTTCGATCTCGCCGCGCATGATGGCCAGCGGGGTTTTCAATTCGTGCGAGGCATCCGCGCTGAATCGGGTGGCCTGATGGAAACCGGCTTCGAGGCGGTCCATCATGCCATTGAGCATGTCCACCATGAGGATGATTTCCGGATCGCCGCCGATGGCGGGGAGGCGCTGGTCGAGTCCGCGTGAAGTGACGCTCGCGGCGGTTTCCGTAATGCGCTGGAGCGGTTGCAACGCGCGCCCGGCGACGAGCCATCCTCCCAAACCGATCAGCAGCAGAGCGGCTGGCAAGGCAATGAAGCCCGCTTGGCGCAACTGCCGCAATTCGGCTGCGGTGGCATCGGCACCCAAGCCGATCACCAGGGTCATGTCATCGTTGCCAAGCCGGCCGACGCGCCAGTTGCGACCGTCCGCGATCACGGATGAGAAATCGGGGAGTTTGGTGAAGCGCAGCGCCTGTCCGCTACCCGGGCCACCGCCGCCGCCGGGACCACGGCCACGTCCCTTGCCGCCCCAGCCGCGACCCGTTGGGGCTTCGGGCTCGGCCGGGGCTTGCGGATCGTCTGCCAACGCGCTGGTGAAATCCGCAGGGGCAAGACCGCGCGGCCAATCGGCGGATCGGTGCAGCACTTCACCGCCGGTGCTGGAAACGAGCAGGAAATAACCGGCCTCTTGTCCGGGGCTATCGAGCACGAAGTCGATGTGTTGTTCCAAGCTGAGGAACTCGCGGTCCCGGAGCATCCAGCCCGGCATGCGGGTGCCCAAGGCGCGGATGCGGGCATCGAGTGCGGCGGTTTTCTGCTGGGCCACCACCCACCATGCGCCAGTGCCGAAGAGCACCATCACCGCGCCGGAGAGCAGGGTGGAGAGCAGTGCGATGCGCAGGCGCAGCGGGGAGTGTTTCATTGGGGTTTGCGCATGCGGTAGCCGACGCCGCGAATTGTTTCGATCAACGGCGTGCTGCCGGGGGCTTCGATTTTGCGGCGCAGACGCTGAATGTAAACGTCCACCAGATTCGTGCCCGGATCGAAATCGTAATCCCACACGCGCTCGCAGATCTGCGCGCGACTGAGCACCCGGCCGGGATTGCGCGCGAGGTGTTCCAACAACTGGAACTCGCGCGAGGTCAGCTCGATCGACTGGCCGCCACGCGTGACCTCGCGGGTGAGCAAGTCGATCGTCAAATCGTCCACCGCCAGTGTGCTGGTCCCCGTGCCCGACGCGCGGCGCGTGACGACGTGCAGCCGCGCGACAAGTTCCTCGATGTAAAACGGCTTCACCAGATAATCGTCGGCACCGAGGTTGAGCCCTTCGACGCGCTCATGCGGCTCGGATCGCGCGCTGAGCAGTATGACGGGCACCGGATTTCCCTTGAGCCGCAGGTTTTTCAAAATGCTCAGTCCATCGCGGCCGGGCAGCATGATGTCGAGCACCAGTGCGTCATACGGCCGGGTGCTTGCCAGGATGTAGCCATCGTCGCCATGGCGCGAAACCTCGACATCGAAGCCCGCGCCTTCCAGCCCCATGCGGATGAACGAGGCGATTTTCTTTTCGTCTTCGACGACCAGGATTTTCATGACTGCGGGTTGGTTTCAGCATGAAACGCCCGCAGTCGCTCTGCCAGCGCGGAAATTTTCAGATTTCGATCTGCGGACGGCCGGGCTCGGGCCAGTCGATGTGGAAGAACTTGCCGCGCGGCTGGTCGGTGCGCTCGTAGGTGTGCGCGCCGAAGAAGTCGCGCTGCCCCTGCAGCAGGTTGGCGGGGAGTTTTTCACTACGATATCCGTCGTAGTAGGACAGCGCGCTGCCCATGCACGGCGCGGGCACGCCCTGCAGCGCGGCGGTGGCGACCACCTTGCGCCATTGCGGCTGGAGTTTCTCCACCTCGCCTTTGAAGTATGGGTCGAGCAACAGGTTGGCGAGCTGGCCGTCGCGCTCGAAGGCCTCGGTGATCTTCTGCAGGAAGACGGCGCGGATGATGCATCCGCCGCGGAAAATCTGGGCGATTTTTCCGAAATCGAGCGTCCAGCCGTATTCCTTCTGCGCCTCGCGCATGAGCTGGAAGCCCTGCGCGTAGGAGCAGATCTTCGAGCAATACAACGCGGCGTGGATCGCCTCGATCAACTCTTCCTTGTCGCCGGTGTAGCGGCTGTCAGGACCTGTTAGAATCTTGCTGGCGGCGACACGCTCGTCCTTCACCGCGGAGATGCAGCGCGCGAACACGGCTTCTGCCACGGTCGGTGCGGGCACGCCCATGTCGAGCGCGCTGACGCTGGTCCATTTGCCGGTGCCCTTCTGGCCGGCGGTGTCGAGGATCAGATCGACGAGGTCGCCGCCGGTGACGGGATCTTTCTGCGCCAGCACCTCACCGGTGATTTCGATGAGATAACTGTCGAGCACGCCGGTGTTCCATTTCTTGAACACGGCGGCGATTTCCGATGCGGACATGCCGAGCAACTTGCGCATCAGATCGTAGGCCTCGCAGATCATCTGCATGTCGCCGTATTCGATGCCGTTGTGGACCATCTTCACGTAGTGGCCCGCGCCGTCGGTGCCGATGTAGGTGGCGCAGGGGACTCCGCCAGTGATCGGCTTGCCGGGGGCCGCGCCCTTGAGTTCCTTGCCAGTGACAGGATCCACCTTGGCGGCGATCGCGTTCCAGATCGGTTCGAGATGCTTGTAGGCTTCGGCATCGCCACCGGGCATCACGGACGGGCCGAAACGCGCGCCTTCCTCACCGCCGGAAACGCCGCTGCCGATGAACAGGAAACCCTTTTCCTTCAACTCCTTCTCGCGGCGGATGGTGTCGGTCCACTTGGCATTGCCACCGTCGATGATGATGTCGCCGGGTTCGAAGACCTTGGTCAGTGAATCAATGACCGCGTCGGTCGCCTTGCCGGCCTGCACCATGATGACGGCACGGCGCGGGCGCTTCAGGCTGGCGGCGAATTCTTCAAGCGTTGCCTGACCGACGAGTCCGCCGGGCGTGTCCGGGTTTTCCGCCACGAATTTCTCCATGGTGGCGGTGGTTCGGTTGTAAACGGAGATGCGGAAGCCGTGGTCGGCGATGTTGAGGGCCAGGTTCTGGCCCATGACGGCCAGGCCGATCAGGCCGATGTCGGAGAGTGGTTCGCTCATGATTTGTGTTTTCTGTGGTTCGGGATTTCGGAGATCAGAGTTAACCAAGAAATGCACGAAAGACACTGAAGGTTTGGCATGCGAAGCATGCTCAATTGACCGAAGGTCATCTCATTTCGTGAAATTTCGTGTCTTTCGTGGTTTGAATCCTGGTTTGCGATTATCTAACAACCCGCGCGCCGCCGCCGGAGATTTGTTTCTCCACTTCCTTGCGGGTGGCCATCGAGGTGTCGCCGGGGGTGGTGGAGGCGAGCGCGCCATGGGCGGCGCCGTATTCCACGGCTTTCTGCGGGTCGTTGAATTCAAGAAAGCCGAACTGCAGGCCGGAGGCGAAGGAGTCGCCGCCGCCGACACGGTCGAGGATTTCGAGGTTGTCGTATTTGCGCGACTCGTAAAACGCGCCGTCGTGCCAGAGGATGGCCGACCAGTCGTTGACGGTGGCGGTTTTCACGCCGCGCAGGGTGGTGGCGGCGACCTTGAAGTTCGGGAACTCCTTCACCGCGGTTTCGATCATCTTCTTGAACGCGTCGGTCTCGATCGCGGAAATGTTGTGATCCACACCCTCGACCTCGAAGCCGAGCGAGGCGGTGAAGTCTTCCTCGTTGCCGATCATCACATCGACATACTTGGCGATCTCGCGGTTCACTTCCTGAGCCTTGGCCAGACCACCGATCGATTTCCACAGCGACGGACGGTAGTTGAGGTCGTAGGAAACGACGGTGCCGTATTTGTTGGCGGCCTTGACGGCTTCCACGGTGAGTGCGGCGGTGGTTTCCGAAAGCGCGGCGAAGATGCCGCCGGTGTGGAACCAGCGCGCGCCGAGCTTGCCGAAGATGTGGTCCCAATCGATGTCGCCGGGCTTGAGCTGCGAGGCCGCGGTGTTGCCGCGGTCGGGATTGCCCACCGCGCCGCGGATGCCGAAACCGCGCTCGGTGAAGTTGAGGCCGTTTCTAACCGAGCGGCCGATGCCGTCGTCGGCGCGCCACTGGATGAAGTCGGTGGCGACGCCACCCTGCATGATGAAGTCCTCGATCAGGTGGCCGACCTCGTTATCCACGAAGGCGGTGACCACGGCGGTCTTGTAACCGAAGCATTTGCGCAGTCCGCGCGAGGTGTTGTATTCGCCGCCGCCTTCCCAGACGGCGAACTGGCGGGCGGTGCGGATCCGGCCTTCGCCGGGATCGAGGCGGAGCATCACTTCGCCGAGGGAAATCTGGTCGAAGGCGCAGTCGGATTCTGGTTTGAGGGTCAGGGGCATGGGAATGGAGATTTGATATTTGAAATTGGAGATTTGGAATAACCGCAGATCACTCCGCGATTTTGAAATCGGAGACGTTCCATTTGGCCTTCCGGGCTTCCTTGGCGAGCTCGTTGAAGGCTTGGATCTCCGCTTCGGAGAAGAGAAGTCCGCCGTTCTTGGCGGAACGGGCGGCGGCCTGGGCTTCGAGTTGGCCGGGGAGCATGCAGTTCTCGTTGCCGTGACCGAGGATGTCGCCGACGACGGCTTTGATATTATCAGACTGGCTTCGGCCCTTTGCGAAATCGCCGGCGTTCATCGCGTCGGGATGCCAGACTTGGAAGAAGAAGCAGCAGGTGCCTTTTTCGCCTTTGGAAACCTGGTCCCAGCGGTTGCGGATGGTCGGCAGCGAGCCGCCGATGAAACCGCCGATGATTTCGTTCATCAGCGCGAGGCCGTAGCCTTTGTGGGCCCCGAACGGGACGAGGTATTTCGCCGCGTTGGGATCAGTGGTCGGTTGGCCGTTTTCATCGACGGCGGCCCCGGGCGGCAGTTCCTTGCCTTCGCGGGCGAGCTGTTGAACGCGGCCCATGGCGACCACGGAGGTCGCCCAGTCGATGACGACCGGGTAGCCGACGGCATCGGTGGTTGGGAATCCCCATGAATGCGGGTTGGTTCCGAGGGTAGGGTATTTGCCGCCGAAGGGGACGACTTCCGCCAGCGCGGCGGTGCAGTTGGTGTAAGCGATGTAACCGCGTCGCGCGGCTTCCATCACGTATCCGCCGCCCCAGAGATAATGGAAGGCGTTGTCCACGGAAACCATGCCAACGCCGTATTTGTCGGCGAGCTTGATGGCGGTTTCGATGGCGGCGTAGGCGGTGGCCTGGCCGAGCTTCTTGTTGGCATTCCAGACTTCCGCGCCTTTGAAGCGGGTTTTCACCTTTTCGATCTTCGCCTTGGGCGTGCAGCCGCCGGTCGCGGAGCCGAACAAGTGGTCGAGGTGCAGCGCCTTGAGCGCGTTGTGGGTGCGGATGCCGTGGCGGGTGGCCTCGGCGCAGAAACGCGCGCCATCGGCGGCCTCGGACTTCTTGTAACCGCGCTTGCGGTAAACGGCGGCGACCAGTTCGTTGTGCTGGTCTTCGGGGACAACGTAGAAGGTTTCTGACATGATATGATATTGTTAGAGAAGCGCGGACGGGATGGGCGCGTCGTTGACCTGGGCGAGCGGTTTTTCGCCGCGGAGCATGTTGAGGAGGTTTTGCGCGGCCATCATCGCCTGGCGCTGGACGCTTTCGTAAGTGCGCGATCCGATGTGCGAGGTGACGATGCAGTTCTTTGCCTTGAGCAGCGGGTGGTCCGCGCGCGGAGGTTCCTCGTCGAGCACGTCGGCTCCGTAGCCGCCGACCTTGCCGCTTTCGAGCGCGGCGGCGAGATCGCCGGTGTGCACCACTTCGCCGCGGCTGCAGTTGAGGATGATCACGCCGTCCTTCATGGTGGCGATGGTTTCCGCGCGCACCATGTCACGGGTTTCAGGAGTCAGGTTGGTGTGCAGGGAAATGACCTCGGATTTTTCGAATAGCTCGGCCACGCTGGCGGCTCTGACGACGTCATGGGATGAAGCGAATGCCTCGTCCCAGTAGATGTCGTAGGCGATCACGCTCATGCCGAACGCCTTGGCGCGGATGGCGACTTCCTTGCCGATGCGGCCGAGCCCGACGATGCCGATGGTCTTGCCCATGATCTCATGGCCGGTCAGGCGCTTCCAGTTTCCGGAGCGGGTGGCATAGGCGATTTCCACGAGGTTTCGAACCAATGCGAGCAACAGCGCGAAGGTGTGTTCGGCGACCGTGGTGTGGTTGACGCCGGGGCAGAAGGAGAGAGGAATGCCCATTTCGGTGGCGGCTTTCACGTCGATCTTGTCCACGCCGATGCCGTATTTGCTGAGAAGCTTGAGACGCGGCGTGGCCTTTTCCAGCACCGCTCGCGAAATCACGTCGTCGCCGCAGAGGATGGCGTCGAAATCTCCGACCAGTTCCAGCATCCGTTCCTCGCTGAGCGGCCCGCGCTCGCGGACGATTTCGATGCCGGTGGATTCCAGCAATTCGTGATGAGGGCCGGGGATGTCCTGATAGGACGTGGTGGTGAGGAGAACGCGAACTTGGCTCATGATGAGTGAATGGGTTGGAAAACGCGCGTCGGCATCTTACACGTGTTGGTTTTTGTCAATCAGGGATTGCATCCGAAGGTCGGCTATCGACTGACCGAGTCTAACAAATGGCGGCGAATCCAAACAATCTAACAAATTTAATGTTTTCCGAAATAACACACTATCAGTCATTTGCGGAAAAAATGTCTCAGCTGAGACATTTTTTTGTAAAGCGCGCACTTCATGTTGGGGAAGGCTTGCGAGAAGCCCGCTCCGCGGATCAAGACTGCTTTTGCCATTCGAACTCCGCCTTGGCGGCCTTGCGGCATTCGGCGACGAAGTGGTTGCAGGCTTCGCGGCAGAGCAGGGGGATGGCCTCGGATTCCGGCACCTCGCCGGGGATGCCGTTGTAGCGGCTGGCCTCGCTGTCATCGAGCGGGGTATTTGGAGCGAGCTGCCAAAGGATACGCTTGGCGCAGTTGTGGGCGGGTCCGCACACCTCGCGGACGAGCTGCTGGGCCCCGGCATCGCTGATCGTGCGGGCGTAGCGATACATGCCGGTCTGGCGGTTGAGTTTGTCGCGCAGGTTTTCCACTTCGAGCGTGCCCTCGCTGCGGGCGAGATGGAGTCCCACGGCGGTGGGGTAGAAGTGGTCGAGTGCGAGCCGCAAGTCCTCGGAGGATTGCAGCCGCATCAGCCAGCCGCGCTTCAGGTTCACCTGGCCTTTGGTGAATCGATAGGTGCCGTCCTCGGCATAGGTCGAAATGTCGCGCGCGGCGGCCGGGTCATCGTGCAACTCCAAGTCGCCGAAATCCGGCTCGCGGGATGTTTCGACATCCTGCCAGTGGCAAAGCATGAAACGAAAACCGGAAACGTTTGTTTGAATCTCGATTTCGCCGATCCGGTGGGTGCCGGAGTCGATGAGATTCTGCAACTTGAGGGCCATCGACATCGTTTTTGAAAAATAGATAATTAATTTTACTGAATACTGTTTCAGAGCGACTTGTGAGCCGCATCAAAGTCCTCGATTTGATCGAGAATGACATCGGCGATGAGCGGTTCGGTGCCGATGGCGGAGCTGTAGAAAAGAGTCTTGCCGCGGAGGTGGTGGGGGTTGTGGCGGAAGACTTCGCGCTGGCTGGCGGCGGGGCCGACCTCGGGTTCGATGCCGAGCAGGACGGGAATATCCTGATAGGAATGGAGGCCGTCCGAGATGAAGAACGGGACGACGATGACATTGGGGGTGGCGGAGAGTTGGTCCCACTCCGCGATGAACGGTTGCTCCTCCATGTAGGCGTCGAGCACGGCGGCGTAACCGGCACCGGAGGCGGCGATGAGGTCCACCTGGTCCTTGATCGCCTTGGTCGAGTTCTGGTTCAGGCCGGTGCCGTGGCCGGTGATGATGAGTGTGGTCTGGGCGGGATCGACATCGGGCGCGACCTCGCGGGCGCGGCGCAGGATGAGGTCGGTCATGTGCGGATGGATGCCGACCGGCAGGCAGTAGTGGAGGGTTTTTCCGCGGACGGTGGTGCTGGGGCCGGTGAGTCCGAGTTCGCGCGGGATGACGTCCTGGGTGAAGTATCCCTCACTGATGAAATCGGGCACGACATAGATTTCACCGCTATCGATCTGATAGAGTACCTCGCGCATCGAGGGTTCCTCCTTCCAGAAGCAGCAGTGGACTTCCGCGAACAGCTTGCGGCGGCGGATTTCCGCGGCGTGATCGAAGTAGGGCGTCGAGGAGTCCGGGTTTTCGGTGGATCCGTGGCCGACGATGAGCAGGGCGCTGTTAGGCTTGGGGGCGATGGACATGGCGGGAGAATCGAGGGCTCAGGGGGTGGCGCGTTTGAGGAAATCGAGCAGGTCGCTGCGCGTTTTTTCGAGGTCGGGCGGGTTGAAATAGAACATGTGGCCGCCGTCGAACATAGTGAGCGAGAAATTCCCGCGCGATCCCGGAGTGGCCCTGGGCAGGTGGCGCAGCGAGTAGTTCACGCCTTCCGGCGGTGTGGCGAGGTCGGTGTGACCGCCCATCACGTGAACCTTGAGGTGCGGGTTGTCGCGCATCGCGGTGGCGAGGCGGTTGCTGACGTTCACGATGGCGTTGTTCGAGTTCCAGCGCCATGGCTGCACCTTGCCGGTGAGGATTTCGTAGGGCTGGCTTTCCTTGTAGCCGAGGTCACGGCCGAGGTAGTCGAGCATGGCGGTCGAAATCGCACCGAATGCCAGCGAGTAGGACGGGTCGTAGTCCGGCATTTGCGCGGCGGGATTGGTGCTTTCCCAGGCGACGCGGGCGTCGAAGCGGCCGATCACCTTGCCCTCGGCGCGCAGCAGTTCGGCACGGAACAGGGTGGGGGAAATCCGCAGTTGGTGTTTTTCCCAGACGGCGGCGGAAATGCCGGTGAGTTTTTCCAATTCTCCGGCGAGCGATTTCAAATCGGCGTGTTTGAGGTCCGATCCCTTCAGCAACGCGGTGGCATAGGGACCGTAGGCGAAATCCGTGGCCTGTTTCACCAGCGCGTCGCGGTCGCCGGAAACCTTGCCGTGGAAATGCGCGACCGAGGCGAAGGTCGGCAGGTAGATGATGTTGGACAGGTCGTTGCCGGGGATTTCCAGCAGGGTGGCGAAATCGAGCAGTGAGGACAGCAGGACCACGCCGTTGAGACTCATGCCGTAGCGGCTTTGCAGGTGATGCGAGAGGCCGGCCACGCGGACGCCACCGTAGGATTCGCCGAGCAGGAATTTCGGCGAGGCCCAGCGGTCGTGCTCGCTGATCCAGCGGCGGATGAAATCGCCGACCGACTCGATGTCCTCATCGAGGCCGTGGAATTCGGACGGTTTCACGTCCTTTTCCGCACGGCTGTAACCGGTGGAAACCGGGTCCACAAAGACGAGATCGCACACATCGAGGATACTGAACGGGTTTTCCTCCACCAACAGCGGCGGGGGCGGGGGCTCGGTGGCGTCGCCGGGGAACCTGACGATGCGCGGGCCGAGCACGCCGATGTGCAGCCACACTGCCGACGATCCCGGACCGCCGTTGAAGCAGAACATCACCGGGCGCTTGGTCTTGTCCTTCACGTCGCTGCGCTCGTAGCTGACGTGGAAGATCGATGCCCGCGGTTTGCCGTCGTCCTGCTTCAGCAGCAGCTTGCCGGTGGTGGCCTTGTAGGGTATTTTCTTTCCGTCGATCGTCACGGTCGCCTCGGTGACCACCGGTTCGGGCAGGTCCACCTTGGCCTCGTCTTTTTCCTTGCCCTTGGAATCGGGCGCGGGTTCGGCGGCGGGCGCGAAAGCGGCAAATAACAGAAAGGGCAGTAGCAGATTGGCGAAACGCATGGCCGGGAGACTAGCCACGAATCGCGGTTTGTCCATGGGACTTGCCCGGAGGAAATCAACCGCGGCTCATCGCCTGGATTTCGTCCCTCACCATGCGGACCAATTCCGGCGGCCCGAGCACTTTCGCCTGACTGCCGAAGCTCAGCACCCAACGCATCACCTCCTCCAGTCGGCCGACTTCGAAGCGCAATTCCACCCGGCTCGCTTTCGCGTTGAGCGGGATCAACTCCTGGGTCGGATGCCAGCGACGCTCTTGCGCCAGCCGCGCTGCGTAGGAGCGGAGTTCGACCCGCACCAAATGACGCGTGTCATCTCCAGCGACATGCCAGATGCCGAAGGTCCGGTTCAGATAGGCGCGACCATCGAAATCCCTGGGTCGATCAAAACGAGTGTTGGAAATTTTCATTCGACTCATTCGCGGCAGTGCGAACGTCCGCAGCGCGTCGCGTTCAAGGTCGTTTGCGATCAGGTACCAACCGCCATCGACTTCGCCCAAATGGAGTGGATGGACCTTTCTGGGCTCGCAGGTTTCCGCGCCCAATTTTCGGTAATAAAAAGACATTTGAAGTTGATTAAGAATAGCTTCGGCAATTTGTCCGAAGCGTTTGATGTCGCGCGGATTCTGTTGGATGGCCTTGCGCGAGAAGGCCTCGTCGAGGTCGCTCCAAGAGAGCTGGACTTGGCCGAGCATGCCGCGGGTCAGTTTGGAAAAGGCGTTTCCAAGTGCCTCGGCGAGGGAGGTTCCGCGGACCGATTCGAGTGCCTGGCGGGCGAGGAAGAGGGCGGCCAGTTCTTCGGCGGTGGTTTGGAGGATGGGGAAATCCGAGACGTCCCGATCGTAGTAATAACCGTGCAGCGATTCGTCATAGACGAGCGGCAGGTTCAGTTCGTCGCGCATGAAGGTGATGTCGCGCTGGATCGTCTTGCGCTGGACGCCGAGTTTGTGGGCGAGCTGCGAGCAATTCGGGTAATCGCCGCGGAGAATCGCGGAGTGGATTTCGTAAATCCGGACCAAGGGCCTGCGGGTGATACCGACCCGGCGGCCAGGGTCCTCCATCAGCAGGGTCACATCGTTGGAAATGCGGCGGCTCATCGACGCGGATCATGCACGCCTGTGGGATCGGGTCGAGCTTCGAAGAGGAGGCGGTGTCAGGGTGCGATATCGCATTCCAAACGCAGGAAACCGCGTCCCGCGCTCATTGGCAGCCAGGCGCGGGCGAGCCCGTCCGAACCGGTGGCGGGAACTTCGGTGAAGGGTGTGAAACCACTGCTCAAATCGGCGGAGTAGGCCGGGACGAGCGAGTATCTGACGGATGCAGGCAGGCGGATCGGGTAGGCCAGTTCGAGCATCGGACCCGATTCGGTCTGGCGCACGGAGGACGCGACCTTGCGTGCATCCCGCAGGATCGGACTCAGGCCGACGCCGAATTCCACTCCGGCGGGAATGCCGTCGCCGTCGGAATCGTCGTTGGTCCCCAATCCGGTGAGGCCATAGGCATCCATCCAGGTGGCGAAGGGCATGTCGATTTGCGCGGCGGATTTGCCGTGCAGGCCACCGAGGATTTCGGTGGCGGTGAGCGGTGCGATCCCGTCGCCGTAGCGGGTGTTGAAGGCGTCGATGATTTCGTTGGCGATGATGGCCTGGCCGTTGGTGTTCGGGTGGAAGTTGGCGCTGTATTCGCCGTTGAGCCAGACGTAGTCGAGATTTCCGCTGGTGGATCCCGCATTGAGAAACGGAATTCCGTGAATCGCATAGGGTGCGTCTCCCAGCATTGGCAGCGTGGGCGTGAACACATCGGCGTAGCCATAGCCGCGCGCATCGGCCAGTGCCTTGAGTTGGCGGTTCAACTCACTCAGCGCGGCGGTCACCCGTCCGGTGCCGACCGGGTCGGTGGGGTAGCTGTTTTTGATGTCGGGCGTGATGCCGATGTGCGGCACGTTCACCACCACCACCGGGAGATCCGGGTTGAGCGACTGAACGCGGTCGAGGATGGCCGCGGCATCGTCGATGAACGAAGTGATGAACGGCTCCGGTGACACCCCCTGATAGATATCGCCATACACGCCGCGGACGTCGTTGCCGCCGATGAAAAAGACCAGCCGCTCGGCGGTGTCGCGAATCTGGTCTTCCAGATCGGTGAGTTCGAAGGCGGTGTCGAGATCGATTTCCGCAAACTCCAGCAATAGCGAGAGATCGGGGTCGGCCTCGACCAGGTCCCGGAAAGTGAGACTCGCCTCCATGAAGTCCCGCAGTTCGTAAATCCTAAGTCCCGGCAGCGCCCAGTTGTATTTGTGGCGGAACAGCAGGTCGTAGCTGTAAAAGATGAAATCGAGTTCGAATTCATCCCGTGCACCGAAATCGAAGTCCGCGCCGCGGTAGGCGGGATCGCGGAGGATTTCCACCCAGTTGCGCACCTCGGGGCCGAAGCCGTCGCCGTAGGTGGGACCGAAGGGGACCGTAAATTCGAATCCGAACTCCGCCTCGTAGGCGAACGTGAGGGAATCTCCCAGCGTGACGCATGGAGCGGCGCGACCGGTGGATGGCACACAAGACAGACAGAATGCCACAATGGCGATGATCCGGGAGTGCATGATTCTCAGTCTGGCCCGTGCCTGCGGGATGGCAAACGGAAGATTTTCGGAAAATCCGCACTCGCGGAATGCGGGCGGGTCCTGCCAGTGTGTGCGCGCGATGGAAACGCGGACGATTCAGGCGACGGACGAGGACAAGAAGGACGCGGTGGATGCGGCATGTGAACTCCTGCGCGCCGGCGAGGTGGTGGCGCTGCCCACGGAAACGGTTTACGGCCTCGCGGCGGACGCGTTGAATCCCGAGGCGGCGGCCAAGGTTTTCGCGGCCAAGGAGCGTCCGTCGTTCGATCCGCTCATCGTCCACATCGCGCGGCGCGGCGAGTTGTCGAGAGTGGCGCAAGTGCCGGAGGAACTTTCCGAAACGGTGGAGAAACTGACCGCCGCATTCTGGCCCGGTCCGCTCACGTTGATCCTGCCGAAGCAACCGGAGGTGCCGGACATTGTGACCAGCGGCCTGCCCACGGTGGCGGTGCGTTGCAGCGCGCATCCGGTGTTTCGTGCGGTTTGCAAGACGCTCGGCAGCCCGGTGGCGGCACCCAGTGCGAACCGTTTCGGCCGCATTTCACCGACCTCGGCCGGTGCCGTGATGAAGGAACTCGGCGGACGGATTCCGTTGATCGTCGATGGCGGTGCGTGCTCGGAAGGACTGGAGAGCACCATCATATCCATCGAGCCGCGCGATGGGAAAAAACCCCTCTTTCACCTGCACCGCGCCGGTCCGGTGACCAAGGAGATGCTGCAACCCTTCGGCAAGGTGGTGAAGGTGAAGGAAAAACCCGGCGACGCACCGCACGCGCCGGGCCAGCTTCCCAGCCATTACGCGCCGGTGACGCCGCTGGTCTTGTTGGAAAATCCCGACGATTTCAAACCCGAGCCGGAGAAACGCTACGCACTGCTCAGCTATCGTGGGGAAGGGCCGTATGCGGAAATGCACGAATGGGAATCGGTCGAGGCGCTCAGTCCGGGCAGCGGCAAACTCGCCGAGGCGGCGATCCGCCTGTTCCACGTGATGCGTGTGCTCGATGAATCCGGCGTCGATTGCATCGTGGCCGAGCCGGTGAGCGAGACGGGCCTCGGGGTGGCGATCATGGACCGCCTGCGCCGGGCGGCGGCGGCGCGCTGAGACGATGCGCCGGTTCAGCGACGGGATGGCGACGGCTTGGCACCCACCGCGAATCGATATTTGACGATGGCGTCGGCCATGCCGTTGGCGAGCGCGTTCTGATAGGCGTCGTTGGCGATGAGCCGGGCTTCCCGCGGATGGCTCATGAAGCCGCCCTCGAAAAGAATCGCCGGATGGCGGACTCCGGAGAGAACGGTGAAACGGGCGCGCTTGATGCCGCGGTCAAAGGTGTGCTTACCCAGCCGACGCAACATCGAGCCGTGGACGGAGGTGGCCAGCGCGATGTTGGCGGAATCGTGATGGTTTCCGGTCCGCGCCATGTTGTCCGAGGCCACCCAGCCGCGGCCGTAGTGCGAGACGCCGGGCGGCGAGAGCGTGAAGGTTTCGATGCCGCGCGCATGGGAGCCTCCGGCATTGAAGTGGATGCTGATGAAGATGGCATTTTCCCGCACCGAGTTGGCCAGGTTGACACGTTCCTGCAGCGTGAGAAAGCGGTCGCTGTCGCGGGTCATCACCACGCGGAAGCCGCGGGCTTCGAGCAGTGGCTTGATGCGCTTGGCGAGTCGGAGGTTGTAGGCCGCTTCGGTGCCTATGGGATTGGTCGCCCCGGGGTCGTGGCCGCCGTGGCCGGGATCGAGAATGACGGTGCGGAAGTCGCCGGCGTTCTTGATGAAACTGGGCCGCAGCACCGGATCGATCAGTTTCGCCAGATCCATGCGGGAAACGTGCGCCTTGCCGCCGATTTCGATGACGCTGTGGGTGAAGACGAATTTCACGCCGTTCATCAGGCATTCGTGGCCGCCGGATTTGAGCCGCATTTCGACCTTCGGGTTTTCCAGCACGATCGATTTGCCCGAGCGGCTGACCTTGGTGAAGTTGTAGAATTGCTTCAGACTGTCCACCGAGACGTATTCGCGGCCTTCGTGTTTGGCGATCTGCCAGCCGGCGGCGGACGCGGCGGGCGGCACACAAAGCACCATGGCCAGCGAGGCGAGCCGGCCTATGGCAGCGATGCGGGAACAGATCATGTGCGGAAATTCAAATGGGTTTTTCCTGCCTATAACAAGGTGAAATCCGCATGACAATGGAATTGTCGGCATTTTTGACTTCGAACTCTTTGGATTTTCGGTGGATCGGAGATTGCATCGCACTGCCGGGGATGAGTAGAAATCCAGCCATCCGAATCATGAAAGCCCTGATCCCGAGTTTCCTCGTCGCATCCGCCGCCATTTTCGTGGTGGCGAAAAACCCGTCCACCGAGCAGGCACCGGCCGGCGCGGCGGAAAAAATCGCCGAAGCCCTGCCAAAGGAAGCCTACGCCAAGCCGGAAAAACCGCGGCGTCTGCTGGTGGTTTCCAAGACCAACGGATTCCGCCACAAGTCGATCCCCACCGGCAAGATGCTGTTCACCGAGATGGGCCGGAGCACGGGGGCCTTCGAGGCCGTCATCAGTGACGATCTCGACAACTTCGAGGCCGACAAACTCGCCACCTTCGACGCCGTGTGCTTCCTCAGCACCACCCAGAACATCTTCCTGCCGCATCCGCAGCAGATGAAGAACATGTCCGCGGAGGAAAAGGACGCCGCCAAGGCCCGCGAGGAGCGGCTCAAGGACAACCTGATGCGCTTTATCAAGAACGGCGGCGGATTCGTCGGTATCCATGCCGCCACCGACACCTGCTACGAATGGCCGGAATACGGCAAAATGATCAACGGTTACTTCGACGGGCATCCGTGGGGCGCGGGCACCGACGTCAGCATCAAGGTGGAGCCTGGCGAGGAGAAACATCCGCTGGTGGCCATGTTCGAGGGACGCAACGTCGAGTTCAAGGAGGAGATCTATCAGCTAAAGGATCCCTATGACTCGTCCGCGGTGCACATGTTGCTGCGCCTCGATACGGAGAAAACCGACATGACGCTCAAGGGCATCAAGCGCACCGATGGAGACTTCGGAGTCGGCTGGGCCCGCCATTGGGAAAAGGGCCGTGTGTTCTATTGCTCGATCGGCCACAACGACGCGATGTACTGGCACCCGAAGATCGTGCGCCATTACCTCGCCGGCATCCAGTGGGCGCTGGGGGATTACAAGGTGGAGGTCCGCTGACGGGGATTCCGCGGATCATTCCCGCGCATGCGCCGCCTCCTCTTCGTGGGATAGGACTTGCAGCAGCACGTGGACGCCGTGCCTGCGTCCGGCGTCCTTCATCAACCGGCGGATGGCCGCCGCGCTGTGGCCGCCGTGGCCGATGAGCGCGGCGGCATCGCGCTTCACGAGCACCAATTTGAAACGCAGCACGCCCGGCTCGAGTTCGGCCGCCAGGATTTTCGCATGGTCCGGCATTTCTATCAGTCCGTTGCACACAAAGCCGAGAAACCGCGTGTAGCGCACGATGAGTTTCCGCATTTCCTCAGGTCCCGGCGGCTCGGGCGCTTCGTCGTCTTTTTCCTCCGCGTGGAGGTGCAGCAGGTCCCTGAAATCCCAGTCCGTCACCCGGTAGTTTGCGGTGCGTTTGAAAATGTCCGCCAAATCCACCTCTTTGTGCGCGAGGCGGTTCACCGCCGGCAGCACGTCGCTGAACTCCCACTCGGTCACGCGGATGCTTCCCAGTCGCCGCAGTGACTTGGTCAACTCCAGATCCTTGATGTCCTTATGCAGGATGGATTCCGATTTGTTTCCGGATGCTTCGGGTGAACTCATGCGCTTGGATCAATCAGGCGGCAGTCTAACGATCCGGCCGGTCCGCGACGAGGAAAAATCCGGCCCGGGGCGGGACTCCGAAGAGCTTGCTTGCTTCCGGCGCTGTCCGGGTGTGTGTTTTCAACATGCGAAATGTCATCCGAACCCTTTTGATCCAACTGTCATGCTGCGTCGCATTGATCGCGCATGAAGGTCATTCTCCTTCGATGGACATGACTGCTGCGGCGCGCGCTTGGCTCGAATCGCTGGGCGCAACGGAACGCAAGGCCGCGCTTTTCGAAGTGGCCGATGAGGAACGGCAGAACTGGCATTTCGTGCCGCGTGCGCGGAAAGGCGTGCCGCTCAAGGACATGGATGCGGCGCAGCAAAAGCTCGCGCGAGCCTTGGTGGCCGCCGGCCTCAGCCAGCGCGGCACGCTCGCCACCGACGCCATCATCGCGCTGGAGGACGTGTTGCGGAAAATGGAGGGATCGCCGCGGCGCGACAGCGGCTTGTATTATTTCACGGTATTCGGGAAACCCGATGCGAAGGAGACCTGGGGCTGGCGCCTGGAAGGACACCACCTTTCGATCAATTTCCTGATCACGGCGGGTGGTGAAATTTCCGCCACGCCGCTATTTTTCGGCGCGAACCCGGCCGAGGTGCGCATCGAGCATGAGCAAAAGGGCCTCCGCGCGCTTGCCGCCGAGGAGGATTGGGGGCGCGCGCTGATGAAGTCGTTCGACGAGGAACAACGCCGCACGGCGCTCATCGCGGACACGGCTCCGGCCGATATCGTCACCGGCGCGGACCGCGAGGCGAAACTCGCCGCCCCCACCGGCCTGCCATACGCGCGGATGAACGAGGATCAGCAAAAACAACTGCGGGAACTGATGGAGTTCTATGCCGGCCGCTTGCGCGAGGAAATCGCGGAGCGGGAAGTGCAACGCATCGCCGACCGCGGCTGGGACAAGCTGCATTTCGCCTGGGCGGGCGGTTTGGAGCCCGGTGAAGGACATTATTACCGGATCCACAGCCCGGATTTCGTGATCGAATACGACAACGTCCAGAACGGTGCCAACCACATCCACACGACCTGGCGCGACTTCAAGGGCGACTTCGGTCGCGACCTGCTTCGCGAGCATCATGAGGAAGCGCACGGAGAAGGTTCCTCCGAATGACCGACGTTGCGATTTTCTTGTCAAACGGGCGGTCAGGCGTTCGTAGTGGGCGCATGTTGAAAATGTCGGCCCCCCTCGCCCTGTTGGTTTTCGCGCAGTCCTTGACGGCTGCCATCACGCCCGCGCCGCTGTTTCAGGACGGCGCCGTTCTGCAGCGCGACAAGCCGGTGCCGGTGTGGGGCAAGGCGGATGCCGGCGGCAAGGTGACGGTTTCCTTCGCCGGGCAGAGCAAGACCGCCACGGCCGACCCGCAGGGAAGCTGGTCGATCGTTTTCGATCCGCTCCAGACCAGCGCGGAAGGACGCGTCATGACCATTTCCGGCGACGACTCGCCGGCCATCGAGATCAAGGACGTGCTCGTCGGCGAAGTCTGGCTCGCCAGCGGCCAATCGAACATGCAGTGGTCGATTTCCCAGTCGCGGACAGAAGACCAGGAAATGGCGAAGTCGAGCCCGGTGCCGCTGCTGCGGTCGTTCGATGTCCCGCGCGTCCTGAGTCACCAGCGCAACGACACGGTCGATGGCTCATGGCGGCCGGCCACGCCGGAAAACGCGATGTCGTTCTCCGCGGTGGGATATTTCTTCGGCCGCAAACTCGCGGAGGAACTCCAGGTGCCCATCGGCATCATCCACAGCTCGTGGGGCGGCTCGCGCATTGAGCCGTGGTGGGCCGAGGAAGGTCTGAACGGGATACCCGAACTTGAGAACATCGCCAAAACACGGATGGCGAAAAGCCCGGGCTTTCCCGAATACGACAAGCAGTTCCGCAAGTACCTCGACCAGCTCGGCGAGTGGACGAGAGTCGCCGCCAAGGCCATGGACGCCGGCCTGCCCGCGCCAGACATGCCGCCCGCGCCGGAACTGCTCAGGCTCGGCCACGGTGCGGAAACCGGAACCTATCAGGCCATGATCCACCCGCTTGTGCCCTACGCGCTGCGCGGTTTCATCTGGTATCAGGGCGAGTCGAACAACGGCGAGGGACTGCTTTACACCGCCAAGATGCGCGCGCTCATCAACGGCTGGCGCGGACAGTTCCGGTCACCCGAGGCTCCATTCCTCTTCGTGCAACTCGCACCCTTCAAGTATGGCGGCGACCGCGGCAACCCCGAGATGCTGCCCGGCATCTGGTGGGCCCAGCAGGAGGCGCTCAATATCCCGCACACCGGCATGGCCGTCACCAACGACATCGGCAACATCCGCGACATCCACCCGCGCAACAAAAGCGCCGTCGGCGAGCGGCTCGCGCGCTGGGCGCTGGCGGATACCTACGGCCGCTCCGGCCTGGCGAAATCCGGGCCGCTATTTTCCGGCTACGAAACGCAAGGGAAGGGGATTCTCGTGCGCTTCGAGCACACTGGCGGCGGCCTTGCCTCGCGCGATGGCAAGCCGCTGAGCTGGTTCGAAATCGCCGGGGCCGATGGCAAATACCAGCCGGCACAGGCGGAGATCGCGGACGACGGGAAATCGGTCCTGCTCACCAGCGAGGCGGTGCCTGAACCGCAGCGCGCGCGCTTCGCCTGGTCGCACATCGCCGAGCCGAACCTGATGAACAAGGAAGGGCTGCCGGCCGGCGCGTTCCTGACCCACCCGGAGGAAATCGCCTCGGCCGGACTCTGAAACAATCCAATTCCATCATGAAGTTCGCTGTTCTCATCGCTCCGCTCGCGTTTTATCTAACAGTCTTCGCCTGCGCCGGATCCCGACCCAATGTGCTGCTCATCTGCGTGGACGACCTGCGGCCTGAACTCGGGTGCTACGGCCGCGCCTACATCGAGTCTCCGAATATCGACCGTCTGGCCGCCGATGGAAGATTGTTCCAACATCACTACGTCCAGGCACCCACTTGTGGGGCCTCGCGCTACACGCTTCTAACAGGCCGCTACGGCCCCTCCAACAACGACGCGCTCTTCAAGCGCGCCAAGCGCCTGCAAACCGCGCCCGATGAAGTGCCGCCCTCGATGCCCGGGTGGTTCCGCAAGCACGGCTACACCACGGTTTCGGTGGGCAAGGTTTCGCACCACCCCGGCGGCCGTGGAGGTCCGGATTGGAATGACAACGATGTTCTCGAAATGCCCGGCGCATGGGACCGCCACCTGCTTCCCGCCGGCGCGTGGCAGCACCCGCGCGGGTGGATGCACGGGCTAGCGAACGGCGAAATCCGCGGAAAAAAAATGGACGTCTTCCAAGCGCTCGATGGGCCGGATGACATCTATCCCGACGGTATCATGATCGATGAGGCGCTGCGGCAGATGCAGCAACTCGCTGGCGATCCGGAGCAGCCGTTTTTCCTCGCTGTCGGCATTTTGCGTCCGCATCTCCCGTTCGGCGCGCCGGCGAAATATCTCCGTCCCTATGAAAATGCGAAGTTTCCACCCATCCCGCACCCGGCGAAACCCGAGGGCAAGACGACCTGGCACAACTCCGGCGAGTTCCGGCGCTATCACTCATGGGGACGCGATGCCAACACCGACGCCGAGTTCGCCAATCTCGTCCGCAAGCACTACGCCGCCTGCGTCAGCTACGCCGATGCCCAGGTCGGCCGCCTGATGAAACAACTCGCCGAATCCGGCGCGGCGGACGACACCATCGTCGTGCTCTGGGGCGACCACGGCTGGCACCTCGGCGAGCACGCCGTCTGGGGCAAGCACACCTTGTTCGAGGAATCGCTCCACGCGCCGCTCATCATCCGTCATCCGGGCATCAAACAACCGGGCGTCGCCACCGCGTCGATGGTGGAAACCCTGAGCATTTTCCCCACGCTTTGCGAGTTGACGGATCTGCCGATGCCGGATTTCACCCAAGGGAAAAGCCTGGTGCCGATGTTGGAATACCCTGCCGCGCCAGGACGCCCGGCCGTCGGATATTTTAGTAATGCCCGCACGATTCGCACCGACCGCCACCGGCTCATCGTCCACAACGACGGGCACACGGAACTTTACGACCACACGACGCCCGAGGGCGAAACCCGCAACATCGCCGAGACGAATCCCGACATCGTGGCGGAACTCGGCAAGCAGTTGGATGCAAGACTCGGCCGTTGATCGCGGCGGTTGGGAAATTTCCGGTTTCCAATCCGGATTTCCCGGTCTTGAATCCCGCCGCCCATGAGCCACCCCACCTTCCGAATCGCCGTCGGCGCCGATCACGGCGCGTTCGATCTCAAAAACGCAGTCGTTTCCCACCTCAAGGCCGTCGGCCACGAGGTGCATGACTTCGGAACCCACGAGAAAGGCTCGGTCGATTACCCGGATTACGCCAATCCGGTCGCCCGCAGTGTGGCCGACGGCACCTACGATTTCGGCATCCTCGCCTGCACCTCCGGCGTGGGCGTGTGCATCGCCGCCAATCGCCACCGCCACGTGCGCGCCGCCAGCGTGCATACGGTCGAGGAGACCGCCATCACCCGCAGCCACAACGACGCCAACATCCTCTGCCTGAGCGGCAAGGCCACCGATGTGAAAACCGCGATCGAAATGGTGGACACTTTTCTGGTCACGCCATTCGAGGGAGGCCGCCACCAGCCACGCGTCTGCAAGTCCTCCGGCAGCCGCCTCCAACAGGTCGATCCCGCGGTTTACGAAGCCGTCACCGCCGAGGAAAAACGCCAGCGCAACAACATCGAACTGATCGCCTCGGAAAACTTCACCTCGCCCGCCATCATGGAGGCGCAAGGGTCGGTGCTGACCAACAAATACGCCGAAGGCTATCCCGGCCGCCGCTGGTATGGTGGCTGCGAAAATGTGGATGTCGTCGAGCAACTCGCCATCGACCGCGCCAAGGAACTCTTCGGCGCGGAGCACGCCAACGTCCAGCCGCACTCCGGCTCGCAGGCGAACACCGCGGTTTACTTCTCCGTGCTCAAGCCCGGCGACAAGATCTTCACCATGGACCTCGCCCATGGCGGTCACCTCACCCACGGTCACAAGGCGAACTTCTCCGGGCGCTTCTACGAGGTCACCCATTACGGCGTTTCGCCCGAGGACGAGCACATCGACTACTCGGAGCTGGAAAAAACCGCCCGCGATCTGAAACCCGCGCTCATCACCGTGGGAGCCTCCGCCTACTCCCGTGTCATCGATTTCGAGCGCATGGGCAAACTCGCCCGAGAGGTTGGCGCTTACATGTTCGTGGACATGGCCCACATCGCCGGACTCGTCGCCGCAGGCGTCCACCCGAGTCCGATCCCGCATGCCGACTTCGTCACCTCCACCACCCACAAGTCGCTGCGCGGCCCGCGCGGCGGCATCATCCTGTGCAAGGAGGAGTTCGCGAAGAAGATCGACTCGCAGGTCTTCCCCGGCATCCAGGGCGGGCCGCTCATGCACGTCATCGCGGCCAAGGCGGTGTGTTTCGGCGAGGCGTTGAAACCGGAGTTCAAGGAATACTCGGCACAGGTTGTCAGGAACGCGCAGGCCATGGCCGCGCGCCTCGCGCAGCACGGCTACCGCATCGTTTCCGGCGGCACCGACAACCACCTCATGCTCGTCGATCTCCGGCCCAAGGGCCTCAACGGTGCGGAAGCCTCCCACGCGCTCGATGAAGCCGGCATCACCGTCAACAAGAACGGCATCCCCTTCGATACCGGCAGCCCGATGAAACCCTCCGGCATCCGCATCGGCACCCCCGCCGTCACCACCCGTGGCATGAGGGAAAAGGATGTTGAACAAGTCGCCGACTTCATCCACGAGGCGCTTTCCGATCACACCAACGAGGAAAAACTCCACGCCCTCCGCGAGCGGGTTTTCGCCTTCAACCGCGCGTTTCCGATGCCGTGGTGATCTTCGGGTCTCCGGGTGCCGTCAAAAATCCACTTGATGCCCACAACTGGTCATTTAGACTGGTCATGTGAAAACAATCAACGCCACGGAATTCAAGGCCAAATGCCTGCAATTGCTCGATGAGGTCCAGCGTACCGGCGAGGATATCGTGATTTCCAAACGTGGAAAAACGGTGGCGCGCGTAGTGGCTGAGAAGGAGCCCAAGCCATGGCTCGCCCTGCGTGGAACCGGCTCCTACACGGCCGATCCCTTCGCTCCGGTGCTCAAGGAATTCGAAATCGAGGCGCTGAAACCATGAATGTTCCACCGCTGCTGGATACCCATGTGTGGATTTGGTGGATGCTTGGCGATCCGGGACTGGACCGTGCCGAGCGGGAAGCTCTGGATGCGCTGCCCCAAGACACAAGACCGGTGATTTCCGACATCAGCCTTTGGGAATTCGCCATGCTGGTGGACATCGGCAGGGTCAAAATAGACAGAACCATCGAAGACTGGCTGAAGATTGCCGCTTCTCCCGCCACGGTGAAAGTCCAGCCGATCACGCCGGGAATCGTCGCGGAAATGAACCGATTGCCCGCGGGTTTCCATCGCGATCCTGCCGACCGGTTGATCGTTGCCACCGCGCTCTCACTCAAACTGCCCTTGGCAACCAAAGACCGGAAAATCCGCAGTGCCCGGCTTGCCAAACTGTGGAAGCCATAACTCTTCATGCTGACATGAACAACCCCTTCCGCGAAGACCTGCTGTCCCGCTCTCCCGCCGAGCCATGCAGCGTGGTGATCTTCGGAGCCACCGGCGACCTCGCGCACCGCAAGCTCATCCCCGCGCTTTACAATCTCGCGGTGGATGGCGAACTGCCCACCGGTGTGAAAATCGTCGGCTTCGCCCGCAGGGAGAAGTCCGATGACGAATTCCGCGACGGTCTCGCCGAGGTGGCGCGCAAGGTCTCGCGCTCGGGATTGGATGAGGAGATTTGGAAACCGTTCGCGGAAACAATCGCTTATCATCGATCGGAATTCACCGACAGCGACGGCTACCGGTCCCTCGCGAAAAAACTCGATGCCATCGATTCCGCGCGCGGCGGCAAGGGCAACCGCTTGTTTTACATCGCCTCCGCCCCCGAGTTCTTCGATGACATTCTCGAACACCTGAAGGACGCCGGACTCAACCATGCGGCAGACGGCTGCTGGGCGCGGGTGATCGTGGAAAAACCTTTCGGCACCGATCTCGCCACCGCGCGGCACCTCAACGAGGTGGTCAATGCGACCTTCGAGGAAAAGGACACCTATCGCATCGACCACTATCTCGGCAAGGAAACCGCGCAGAACCTGATGGTGCTGCGTTTCGCCAACGCCATCTTCGAGCCGCTTTGGAACAGCAAACACATCGACCACATCCAGATCACCTGCGCCGAGAACCTCGGCATGGAAGGCGGCCGCGGCGCTTATTATGACGGAGCGGGTGCCTTGCGTGACATGGTGCAGAACCATTTGCTACAGTTGCTCTCGCTCGTCGCCATGGAGCCGCCCACGGATCTAACGGCCGATGGCGTGCGCGACGAGAAGGTGAAGGTCATCCGCTCGCTGCGCCAGTGGGACACGCCGGAAAAGGTCGCCGCCAATGTCCTGCGCGCCCAATACATCGCCGGCCACGTCGATGGCAATCCGGTGCCCGGATACAGAGATGAAGACCGCGTCGATCCGCGCTCGAAGACCGAGGCCTACGTGGCGGTTCGATTGCTCATCGACACCTGGCGCTGGAGCGGCGTGCCGTTCTACATCCGCATGGGCAAGCGCCTGCCCAAGAAGTCCACCGAGATTTCCATCCACTTCAAGGACGCGCCTTGCGTGCTCTTCAACACGCCCTGCGGCGGCGTGCCCGGCGGCAACGTGCTGGTCATCCGCATCCAGCCCGACGAGGGCATCTCGCTACGCATGGTTTCCAAAATCCCCGGCAACAGCCTGCGCCTCGAACCGGTGAAAATGGATTTCCACTACGCCACCAGCTTCGGCAAGTCCTCGCCCGAGGCCTACGAGCGGCTTTTGTTGGATGCCATCTCCGGCGACGCCACCCTCTTCGCCCGCCGCGACGAGGTCGAGGAGGCGTGGAAGTTCATCGACCACATCGAGCGCGCCTGGCACCAGTCCGAAACCCCGCCGCCGATGGCCGAATACACCGCCGGCTCGTGGGGGCCGCCCGAAGCCGACGAACTGCTCGCCCGCGACGGCAACCAGTGGCGCAGGCTGTAGGCCAGTGCCTTCAAGGATTGGCGGGGGATTTTCACAAGGGGTGCGGGATTGCGGCCCGCATTGGGCCGCCCGAAGTGCGACCCTCCTTGGCGCTCAAAGTTTCCTGATGAACACGTTGCGGAATTGCATCAGGCTGGAAGCGTTGTTGTAATTTCCGTCCTTTTCCAGACCGCCGTGGTGCTGGAAACCGATCGGGCCGGATTCCGGGATGCCGGGGAGCTGCGCGTTTTCGATGACCGTCTGGCCGTTGAGGTTCACGGTGAGGCGGTCGCCGACCATGCGGATGATGAAGCGGTTCCACTCGCCGACCGGGTTGTCGGCGCGGACCTTGGGGGTGACGGCGGCGCGGACTTCGGGCGGCATGTTCCTGTCCATGCGGTAGCCATAGACCTCGCCGGAGCCGATGGGCCAGCACCAGATGTTGCACTGCGATTTCATCTCGCCTCGCAGCAGGATGCCCGAGTCGGCGTTCGGCGTGGGCGTGACGATGTCCTTGCCGTCGGGGCCTTTCCTGTGCGAGCCGTCGGGCATTACCGTCGGCACCGGATAGAGGCCGTGTGTTTCCTTGATGCGCCAATCGACATGCAGTTCGAAATCGCCGAATGATTCGTCGGTCCACAGGTGCTCGCCGGCCAGCGCGTCGTAGTCGATCACGCCATCCACGACCTTCCAGTGGCCTTCGCTTTTCGGTCCGAGCTTCCAGCCATCGAGCGACTTGCCGTCGAACAGCGAGGTCATGCCGTTGGGCACGCTGTTGTTACCGGGCAATGGCAGCAACTCGATCTTGCGGAACTCGGTCGGGTGCGTTTCGGCCTGGATGGCGATGTAACCGCTGGTCAGCGGGGTGCCGTCTTGTAGCATGGTTTTCTGATAACGAAGCACCTCGTTGCCGTTGACAAAGTGGATGATCTCCTCGCCGCCGCGGACCTCGGCCTCGATGGTGACCCATTCCAGACCGCTCATCGGATCGCCGGATGCGGAGTCGGCCCCGCCTTTGTATTCCTTGCCTTCACGCATGACTTTGGTTCCCGGTGTGAAAAGACAGCCCATCGGGCGATCTGCGGTTTGCGGATTCTTTGCGGAGTCCGCACCGCTCATTTGCACTTCGATGGAGGTCGGGAATTTCTGCTCCAGCGTCATCGTTTCAGGTGCCTGGCTGTGGAGCATTAAGCCGTTGTTGCGGAACGCCCATTCGGGACCGCCCGCAAGCTGATCGCCGGTAAAACGGAACTCGGCGCGGATGCGGTAGTGGCTGTATGGCGTTTTGTAAAACAAGTGCCCGAAGCGGCCGTCGAACTTTTCCGCATCGGCATAACTCACCTTGAGCATGCTGTCCTCGACGCGGAAGATGTCGTGGTGGTTCTCGCCCACTTTCATGTCGGCGAATTTCGGCGTCCAGCCGTCGAGGTCCTTGCCGTTGAACAGAGGAATCCAGTTTTCGGCATGGGCGGCGCCGGCCATGAGGCAGGCGGTGAGTATCATTGGTGTGGTGGTTTTCATATGATCGGGATGTTTATTGCCAGCGCAGGACATCGCCCGCGGCAAGCTGAATTTCTGCTTCGGGAACGGCCTGTCCATTGAGGGTCATACGCATGGATTTGCCATTGAATGCGGGAAGCTCGACCGACTTGAGGCGCAGCCTGCCATGGGTGACGGTGAGCTTGGCATGATTGGTGGCCTGCTCGAATGTGCCCCATGCTTCGCTGGTGGTGAAGGGGGTTTTGAAATTTTCCTTCTGGATCACCGGATCGAAGCGCAGCAGGCCCTTCGATTGGTCGAAATGGAATCCGCACAGCGCGAGGAACACGGCGTATGAAGCGCCGGCACGGGCGTAGTGGTCGGAGCACTCGATTTCGTTGAAGGGATTGCGGCCGCGGGCGGCGGAGTAGCGGTCGTGAATGGCGCGGGTGATGGCCAGGCCGTGCAGGACCAGGTCGTCGTCGCGCTCGGCCACCATGTGGGCGGCGGCCTGGTATTCGAAGCCGGTCATGAACTCGTTGAAGTAGGCGTATTGCCAGTGCTTCTTGAAGTCGTCGCGCAATCCGCCCTTCGGCCAGGTGCACATCAACAGGCCGGAGTCGCCGCGCGTGGCGTAGTGGCGGCCTTGCGGGAAACCCTGCCGGAACGCGCCGTATTCCGGCACAAAGTTGTACTTCCACAGGGCGCGCAGGGCGGACTTCTGGTGCCCGGCGTTGTTGATCCGGCCGAGGCCGGTCTGGTTCGCCCAGAACTGGCCCATGACCTGGTCGATGTAACACCCCTTGCCGACACCGATCTTGTTGAGGTGGGCGGGATCCTCGATCTGTTCGTAAAACTCGCCGTTGAAGAGTTTTTCGATATTCTTCGCGCCCATCGCGTGGATGTCGCGCAGTTCGCCGGCGAGTTTGGCATCGCCCATTTCACGGGCCATCTCCTCGCCGGCGCGGAGGGCGGCGAGATACATTGAGCAGAGCACGTGGACCTTGCCGAACCATTCGGCGTCGAGCGTATTGTGCTGTTCGCCGTCGAGCAATCCGTCGAGCCCACCGCGCGGGTCCTTGCGGTCGAACTCGACGAGATAGGCGATCGCCTTACGGGTCGGCTCCCAGACGCGTTTGAGATATTCCGGATCATCGCTCAGTTGATGGTCGCGCAGGGTGCGCAAAACGTAGGCGCATTGCGAATCGATGGCGGAGATATTGTTGTTGCTGCCGCGGAAGCGGATCGAGCCATCCGGTTTCTGGGCGATTCCATAGTCGGTGACCTCGCGAAGGTTGCGCTCGATTTCCGGGAAAAGACGGGCGTGCCCTTGAGAGTATTGCCAGACGTGGCCGCAGGTGCCGGGGCAGCAGCCGATGCCCTCCCAGGCCCAGAAGCGGCCGTCCTCGAGCATCAGGCAGTTCTGGGTTTGCAGTGTGTTGGCGGTTAGAATGGTGCGTTCCACCAGCCAGCGCGGCAGCGTCGAGTCATACCAGGTTTCCACCCAGCCCATGGTGCGCGAAGCGAGCTTTTCGTGATGTTTCGCGAAGTGCGCGACCACCTCGCGGGCGTTGGCGAAGTCCTTGGCATAATGCCTTCTCGCATCCTTGATGCCGATCCTCGGGTGCAGGTTCGGGTAATGCCATGCGATGACGAAGCGCACCCCTTGGAATCCCCTGGCGGGAATCTTCACCGCTACGGAAACCGTGTGGTTGCCGGGATCGGCGGAAGCGTCCCCGAGCGCGGCAAGCGCCATCGAGCCGGCATCAAGCCCCGCCTGTGATCCCTTCAAGCCGTGAAACAAACCCGTGGATGGGCCAGCCTCGAATACCTCGGTAAAGCGGTCCGCTTCACGTTTGGAGAATTGCCCTGCGGGATTGTTGAGATGGGCGGTGAGGGTGATGTCAACCGCTTCGGAGGTCGGGTTTTCGATGGTGTATTCGAGGACCGTGACCGGCAACGACGAGGATTTCAGATCGAGCGGGATGAACGGGCTGTATGATGCGAGCCGGACTTTGAGCGGGGTTTTCTTCGATCCGTAATCGACGCGGCCGACCGGCCAGCGGTTGGTGAAGGTGACTTCGTCCCAGCCGGAGGCGTCCATCGGGAATTCGTTTGCCGCGTGTTTGAGGGTCACGCGGGCATCGACGCCGTTGCGATGGGCGTCCACGCGTGGCGGCAGCAGGAAGTTCGCGCCGTCGCGTTCGCGGGGTTTGCGATTGCTGTGGCCGATGTTCTGCAAGCCTTCGGGAATCTCGGCCTTGTTGTTGGCCACCACGCCCTCGTGGTGCTGGTTGAAGATGTCCCAGACCCACAGCCGGCCGTCGCCTGACAGATAGACCGTGCCGCAGGCGATGCCGCCGACGGTCATGCCGATGACATCGAGGTTACCATCGGCCTTCGATTGGCGGATCGCCGCATCGAGCGGGTGATCACGCCGGGTGAGCGAGGCAAGCCAATCCGCAGGCAGGTCTTTTTCGCTCGGGACGAATTTAGCGTATAGCGCAGCCGCGTCGTCAGCGGCGGAAAAACCCCGCTGGCCGGTGAATCCGAGCGACAGGCCGGTCAGGCCGCCGAGTTTCAGGAAGGGTCGTCGTTTCATGATTGAAGTGGCAGTGTGGCGCTCTTGCCGGGCGGGATTTCCATGGTTTGGGATTGATCGCCGTGGCGCACCTTGCATGTGCCATCGGGATTGTTGATGTTACGGATTTCGACCTTGGTGGGTTTGCCATCCTTCCAACTCATGTCGAGTTCGAATCCGCCGCGCAGGCGCATGCCGCGCACGTGGCCCTCCTGCCATGCCTTCGGAAGGGCGGGCAGCAGGTGGATGTAGCCCATGTGCGATTGGACGAGCATCTCGTTCACGCCGGCGGCGTAACCGAAATTGCAGTCGATCTGGAACGGCGGGTGGGTGGTCCAGAGGTTGCCATAGGTCTTGATGGCGATGACGTCGGAGAGGTGGCCGTAGGCGAGATCGGCATCCAGCAGCCGCGCCGCGATGCAGGCGCGCCAGATCTTGCTCCAGCCGGTGGGTCCCTTGCCGCGCGCGACCAGGCTGACTTTCGCACCTTCCGCCCATTCCGGGGTGGTCTCGGGATGGATCTGCCGGCCGGGGTGCACGCCGATGAGGTGGTTGTTGTGGCGGTGGTTTTCCTGGGGATTGTCGATGTCCTCCATCCACTCCTGAAGCTGCCCCCAGCGGCCGATTTTCGGGCCCAAAAGGCGGTCGCGCATGTCGATGAGTTTTTTCCGCATCTCCTCGTCCACCGCGAGGATGGCGGAGGCCTCGATGGTGTTGTTGAAGAGATCCCAGCAGAGCGCCTGGTCGTAGGTGACGCCATCCACATCGACCGGCCCGTGCTCGGGCGAGCGGCCTTTGGGTGCGACCAGCGTGCCGTCGGGCAGCTCCTTGAGGTGGTTCATCCAGAACTCGCTGATTTCGCGCATGACCGGGTAGGCATGGCGTTTCAGATACTCCTTGTCGCGGGTGAAGGCGTAGTGGTCCCACAAGCTCTGGCAGAGCCACGCCGAGTCGCCTTTCTGCACATGCCAGGTCGAGCCGCCGAAGACTCCGTTTTCGGAGCGCATCAACCAGCCACGCTCGATGCCGAAGACCTTGCGGGTTTCCTCCTTGCGGACCTCGCGGATCGAATCGATCCACTCGGCGAGTGGAATGAAACACTCGGCGAGGTTCGAGGGGCCGGTGAGCCAGTAGTTCATCTGGAGGTTGATGTCGGTGTGGTAGTCGCTGCGCCACGGCGGACGCTTGTTGACGAGCCACAGCCCCTGCAAGTTGGCGGGCAGTGCGCCGTGGCCGGGACGCGAACTGGAAAGCATGAGGTAGCGGGCGAACTGATAGACCAGTGCCTCAAGTCCGCGGTCGGGTGAAACGCCTCCGTTGTTGGAGATCTCGGAGTAGCGCTTCACGCGCTCCGCGGTGGGCAGGGCGAGCAGCCCGGCGGGCGTGGTGCCGAGGTCGAGGTCGAGGCGCTTGAAGAGCGGTTGGTAATCGGCGACGTGCTCGGCGAGCAGATCGTCATACGGGCGCCTGGCGGCGGCATCGAGCCATTGGACGACGCGCGCGCGCGGGTGCGGGCCGGTCCAGCCCTGGTCGCGCTGGTTGAGGTAATTGGTGTCCGCGCTGACCAGCAGGGTGAGTGTGTCGCATTTGTCGAACGCGATCGCATTGCCGTCCGTTCTGAGGGAGCCGCCATCATGCAGGACGCGGACACGTGCTTCGAGGTCGAGGTCGATGTTTTGGTCGGAGGCGAATTTGCGGTCCGAGAGCAGGCGTTTCGGGTCGGAGGTCTGGAGTTTCCAATAGAAGAATTCGCTGGTGTCGCCAGTGAGGATGAGCGTGTCGTTTTCCGCGGTGATTGGCAGTTCGTGGACGTTGCCCATGGTGATCCTTCCGCTGAGCGAGCCGGGCTTGTCGGCGGCGAAACGGAACACCATCACCTGTGCCGGATGGCTGGCGAAGGCGGTGCGGGTGTGTTTCACACCGCCGGACTGATAGGTCACGGTGTGAATGGCGCGGCTGATGTCGAGTTCGCGGCGGTATTCGCTGAAATCGCCGTGGTTGAGTTCCACGAACACATCGCCGAACGGCTGGTAGGCACCGGTGTTGTCCTCGTTGCCGACCCACAGCGAGTCCTCGTTGAACTGGATCTGTTCACGCTGCGGATCGCCGAAAAGGGTGGCTCCGAGGCGGCCGTTGCCGATCGGATAGACGTTGCGCTCCCAGAGTTGGAAGTAGCGGCGGGGGGTCTCGCGCGCATCCGCATCGACGACCACCGGAACGTCGGCCCACAGCCGGAGTGGCGTGGCGGGGCCGGCGTTTGCAAAAACCGAGAGCGGGAGCGCGAACAGAATGGTGCGGCAAATCATGACCGCACCTGATACTGGTCGAGCCGGACGGTTCTTTCCTGATCGGCGGCCATCATGGCGGCCTGAACCAACGCGATCGTCATGAGGTTGTCCGCCGCGGAATTTTCAGGCTCCCGGTCCTCCTCGATGGCGCGCATCAGCTCGCCCATCGCGCCGCGGAAGCCGTCCGGGAACCAAGCGCCTTCGAGCTTGGCGCGGGCGCTGCCTTGCGCGGTATGAAGCTCCACTTCGGCGATGCCGCAGATGTCGCCGACGGCGTGCAGCGTGCCCTCGGTGCCGACGACCGTGCAGGTTTCGCGCGCGCCGGCGCGGCTGCAACCGTTGAAGGCCAGCGTGGCCATGCCGGTGGGAAAACTGACCGCCGCACCGGCGAGCAGCGGCGGCGTGATCGGTTGGCCGGGGAAACGGGAAACCGACGCGGAAACCGCGGTCGCCGCCAGGTTGGGGAAAAACGAACGCGCCGCATCGAACCAATGGATGCCGAAGTCTTCGAGGATCAGATGATGGATTTTATCGAATGGCGTGCCCGCGGTCCAGGTGTGGTCCCAGTTGAGCACCATGTGGACGGAGCCGGCTTCGCCGATCAGGCCGGCGCGCACGGCATGGCGCATGTAGCTGAAATACGGTGCCCAACGGCCGTTCTGGTTGACCGCGAGGCGCACGCCGGCGTCACGGGCGAGTTTCACCAGGCGTTCGCCGGTGGCGACATCGTTCACGAACGGCTTCTGGCTGAGGATGTGCTTGCCGGCGGCGATGGCCTGCTCGATGAGCGGAACGCGCGGCGCGGGATGGGTGGCGATATCGACGATGCCGATTTCCCTGATGTCCAACAACTCTTCCGGGCTGTTGCAGACTTTGGCATCCGGGTAGAATTCATCGCGGCGCTTCTCCGCGTTTTCTCGGACAGGGTCAAAAAACGCGACGACTTCCCAACCGGCGGATCGATAAGCCTTGAGGTGGTGCTCGGTGATGCCGCCGCAGCCGATCAAGCCGATCTTCGGCGCTGGACCGGTGGGTGCGGGCGGATGGTATGGCAGTGCGGGTGCCGCCATCTCACGTGCGGAGTCCGATTTGAGATCGTAGTTTTTCGACATGACTGTGGATGTTTTTTTACGAAACCAACGGCACGGTGGCGCGACGCTCGGTGCTGAGAATGGCGCTATCGACCATTTGCTGGCCGATGCGCGCGAGGGTAGGGGACAGCGGGCCTTCAATCGGCAATCCGGAATCGATCCGGCTGATGACATATTCGATCGCGTTGCGTCCGCCTTCCGGCAGCGGATCGGCGGCTTGTTCGTAGCCTTCAGGGCAAGCCGCGGTTTGGATGCGGATGGAAGGCTCGTAATCATAGCTGCTGATGGTGCCGGCGGTGCCGCGGATCACGAACCCGCACTTCGGCTGCGGCTGGTGAACCCATGGGTCGGAAAACGTGCCCCAGCGGGTCTCGAACTTCGAGAGCCCGTCGGTATAGCGCGCGACGGTGATGCTGTGCTCGTCCACTTCGAGACCCGCGGTTCCCGAGGTGATGCTGGTGATTTCGAGCGGAATCTTGTCGCCATTGAACCAGGTGCCGAGTGTGGTGCCGTAACCGAGGTAGTCGCGCAGCGAGCCGCCGCCGTACTCGCGCTTGTACCACCAGCTTTGTTGTTTCATCTCTGCCGTGGGCTCGATTTCCACCTTGTCCGCGCCGTGATAGAGCGGGCCGCGGTTGCCATCGTAGTAATGCACTTCGATCACTTCGCCGATCAGCCCCTCGCGGATCAGGCGGTGTGCGGTGACATGGCTGGTCACCCAGCGCAGCGGCCAGTTGATGATCAACTCGCGGCCGGTCGGCTTCATGGCCTCAATCATGCGGTCGGCGTCGGCGAGCGAGGCGGCGAAGGGTTTTTCCACGAACACATGCGCGCCATAGTGTGCCACGCGCTCGACCCACAAGGCATGCTCGGCGGTGGGCGGACAGAGAATCACAAGGTCGGGTTTGGTTTGTTCCAAACACGCATGGTGGTCGGTGAAGACTTTATCATCGGGGATGCCGAACTTCGCTTTCGCCTCCGCCATGCGTTCGGGATGTGGATCGCAAATGCCCGCGATTTCCGCGTTGGGGTGTTCATGCACGCAGCGCAGCAGGTCGCCCATGTGCATGTGCGAGAACTCGATGCCGACGATTTGCCATTTGCTGCTCATGATATGGATGGGGTGAGATCGATGCCTTCGCCATTGGCCAACACCTGGCGGGCTTGCCCGAGCCGATCGCATTCGGCGATGAACAGCTCCGGACTGGCGGTGTTGAAGGCGAACATGTCGAAGTGATGCGGGATGGCGAGACGGATGCGGGTGGCATGCGCGAGTTCCGCGGCCTCGCGGCCATCGAGATTGCCGGCGACTCGGCGCTCGGGATTGTTGCCGTTGATCGGCAGGAAGGAGACGTCCGGCGCGAATGGAGCGAGAGCGGGAATGAGGCCGTCGTGCAGCAGCGTGTCGCCGCTGTGATAGAAAGTGAAGCCGCCGACTTGCGCGACGAAGCCGAGGAACTTGCAGCAGCCGTGTTCATCGCGCTCGACCGTGTTGTGCGCGGCGGGGATGCCGTGGAGTGTGACCGCGCCAATTTTCACGGATTCCCCGGCGTCAATTCCCACCAACCGTGAATCCACCGCGCCGAGTCGATCCAGAACAAACGCACGGTTGGCTCGCGGGATGACGAGTTTGGCCTTTGGGTTCGAGTCGAATAGCGGCAGCAAGGTTTCAGCGTCGAGATGGTCGGTGTGGTTGTGGGAACTGGTGATGATATCGATTCCAGTGAGTTTCTCCGGTGCGATTACACGTTCGGTAACACGCGTGTGAGGCTTGTCCGTGTGCTCGTATTTCCGGGTGAGGGAGTCGGAGAGATAGGGATCAAAGAGGATCGTGCCCTGAGGAGTGAACACAAGAAACCCGCTCTGCCCGAGCCACCAGAGCCGTGCGCGGCCTTCGGCGCGAGCGCGGGCGATGTCTTGGAGGAGAGCTTCGTCTTTTTGATGGGCTTGTTTCATGGAAGAACAATTTTCCAACCATTGAAACACTGAGTGCCACTGAGAGCACTGAAAAGATTTGAATAATCAGTTCATTCAGTGGTTCTCAGTGCTTCAGTGGTAAAAATAGATGCATAAATCTTAAATCGTGCTTCTCACGCTTTTCACCCCCTCGACCATGTTCGCGAGTTTGCGTTTGGCGGCCCAGCGGGCGGTTTGGCTGAGGCCGCAATCGGGGGCGAAGACGAGGCGGTCGGAGGGGGCGTGTTCGAGGCAGAGGCGCACGCGGTTGGCGATGTCTTCCGGGCTCTCGATGTAATAACTCTTCACATCGACAATGCCCACGGCGACGTCCATGCGCTCGGCGATCTGCGAGATGAGTTCGACCTCGGCGAACTCGCGGCTGGCCATCTCGACGTGCATTTCGTCGCACTTGAAATCGAGAAAGTCGGGGAACATCGGCGCGATGCGGCGGAAGCCGACGGCGTGGCCTTTGAAGTTGCCGAAGCAAAGGTGGGTGCAGATCCGGGTTTTGCCGTAAACCGACTCGACCGTGCGGTTGAAGATATCGACGAAACGCTTGGTATCCTCGCGGAAGGCATAACAACTCATCGACGGCTCATCGACGCTGATCTCTTCGCAGCCAGCCGCCACGAGCGCTTCGAGTTCGCGTCGGACGATGGGCAGCAGCGCCTCGGTGAGCGCCCAGCGGTCGGCGTAGTCGGCGTTCGGCAGCAAACGGCCGCTCATCGTGTAGGGGCCGGGCACGCTGGCCTTGAGGGTGACATCCGGCGCGCCGGGAATGGCGTGGTGCAGGCGCACGAGGCGTTCGTATTCCTCGACCACGCCGAGCCCGCGCGGGGCGCTGAGTTCACCAATGACCTTGTGTTTGCCGCGTTGGTCGTGCGCGGGCGGGCCGAAGCGGCGCGGCGAGGCGGATTCCAGTTCGATGCCGTCGATGTAGCCGTAAAACGACAGGTTGAAATCAAGCCGCGTCTGCTCGCCGTCGGTGACGACATCGAGTCCGGCGGCGAGTTGGTCGTGGAGCGCGACGACCACGGCGTCGTCCTGCGTTTCCGCGATGTCCGAGCTGCCGAAGCCGTCGAGGTTGGCGGAAGCGAAATCGAGCCACGAGGGAAACGAATAACTGCCGATGACAGAGGTGCGGAGCGGGTTGTGTTTCATGATTTTGTTAGAGAGGTTGTGTTTCACAGATTCACGCCGACATGGGCGTAGAGTTTGGCGAGCCGGTGGGCGTGTTCGTCGTAGGCGGATTCGAACAATTCGACCGCGCGTTCGGCGCCGACGACGTTCGCCCCGCTGAGGACCTTGGGCGGATGGCCCGCGGCGGTCAGAAGCGCGGCGAGTTCGGCCTTGACCGCATTGACGAGCAGGCAGCCGCCGATGGTCGAGCCGGGCGCAACCGGAGTGTCGAGGCCGGAAACGTGCACCATCGCGTCGCCGGCTGGCGCGCCAGTGTCGAGCACGAGGTCGGCGAAGTCGGTGAGTTTTTTGCCGTCGGGCCGCTTGGATTTGGAAGTTTCCAGATGCGCGGAACTGACGATGGCCACCACCTTGATACCGTGCTTCTGGAACTCCTCCGCCATTTCGATGGGCACCACGTTGCAGCCGCTCGATGAGATGACGAGCGCGCTGTCCTCGACGGACAGATCGAAGTTGCGGACGATGCGTGCGGCGAGACCGCTGACGTTTTCGAGGAACATCGCCTGGCGCTGGCCGTTGGCCCCGACGACGAGGTTGTGGAACGAGAGCGATTGCTCGACGATCGGATTGAAGCCGGGAAAGGAACCGTATCGCGGCCACATTTCCTCGACCATGATGCGCGAGTGGCCCGAGCCGAAAAGATGCACCATTCGCCCGGCGAGGATGGTGTCAGCGAACCAATCGGCGGCCTGGCGGATCGCGTCCAGCTGGCCAGCGACTGCCTCGATGAGGCCGCGACATTTTTCAAGATAATCGGTGGATGGTGAATTCATACGTTCGATGGATTGGATTGGAGCCGGGCGATGAACTCCGGCATTTCGGGTAATTCTGGCGGGCGTGCCTCGCGGACGTAGAAGCCCGGGAAAAGCACGCCGAGCGCGAGTGCGTCGGGAAGATCGAGTCCTAACAAAAGCCCAAGACAGAATCCCGCGTTGAGATGATCGCCGGCACCGGTGGTGATGACGGGTTTCGGAGTGATGATACCCTCCACCGAAGCCGTGCCGCTGGCGTCGGCGCACGAGACGAACTCCATCGAATGCCCCATCGCCATGTGGATGCCGAGCTTGCTGCGGATGGCGGCCAGTGCATCGCACAGCGAATCCGGGGTGTGTCCGGGTTGATCGATGCCGAGCGCGTTGCAGACCAACAAGGTTTCATTGAAGTTCATGCCAAGCACGCAGCGTCCATGGTTTGCGAAGCGCGCGATCCTTTCCAGCGCGGTGGTCAATTCGGCGATGCGCGGCGATGGGTCGGCGAGGTCGAAGAAAAAGATGCGGCTGTAATCCGCAGCGGGAAGCACGGGCAGAATGTCATCCAACAACCAATCGAAAATGAAATCCATTCCGGGCAGGCAGCTCCAGTTGAGCAGGCAGAAAAGATCCGCCTGTCCGATGAGATCGCACATCGCCGGGTCACCCAGGATTTCACGGATGGTCGCTGAGTTGATGCTTTCATAACTCGACAGCGCCGCGAGCATCACTTTGCCGTTGTCGAATTCGAGCGCGTGGGTGATGGCCGGTTCGGCGATGGAATGAACCCTCACTCGTTCTGCGAAGTCATGATAGGCGGGATGGATTTCCGGGCGTCCGAAGGCTCCGATGCAATCGATGCCCAAGCCCGACGCCGCCAACGCGTTGGCCATGATCGGGCTGTTGCCGCCGATTTTTTCCCGCTGGCGGAAAATCTCGATCAACGCGCTGCGACCGTCCGCTTTCACGATGTGCCCGCCGAAATCCCGGATGCGTTCGAAGGGGTCGAAATCGGCGCCCGGGCCGTAGCGTTCTCTAACAACCCGGCAGATGATGTCCACCGTGCCGTCGAAACCCATCACACAGCGCAATTCCCCGCAGCGTGGCAAAAGCGCCGGGATTTTCTCCACGAGTGATGTGAAGCGTTCGCTCATGACACTGGCGGCAGTCCTTCCGAAACCGACCATCCGCCGTCCACGGCGATGACCTGGCCGGTGATGTAGCGACCGCCGTCGGAGAGCAGGCAGACGGCAAGGGCGTCGAGGTCTTCCGGTTTGCCGATGCGGCCGCCGTCGAGCGGTTGCTTGTGGCGGATGAAGCCTAGGATTTCGTCGTTTTCCGCGGCGCGTTTCGCCATCGGGGTTTCCACCAAGGCCGGGGCGATCACGTTGAAGCGGATGTCATCGGTTGCATAACGCGCGGCGGCGGACTTGGTGAAACCGATAATCGCGGCCTTGGCCGCAGCATAGACATGCGTGGAAAAATGGCGCGGCGATGGCGAGTATCCAAGCACCGATCCCATGTTGAGGATGGTACCCGGAACGCCGCGCGCGAGAAACGAACGGACTGCGGCGCGGTTGCTGAGGATCAGCGATTTCAGATTGAGATCGAGCGTGCGGTCGATGCCATCCTCGGTGACTTCGTTCAGCGGGCCGTCGCCGAACGAGCGCCCGCTGCCGCCCGCGACGTGATAGAGGCCGTCGAAGCCACCGAACATTTCCATGCACCGCGAGATCGCATTTTCCGCGGTTTCCGCAGCGATCGCATCGCCGGTCATCGCGTGTGCCTTGCCGGGATCGATGGCATGCAGCGCGGCCTGCGCGTCGCGCGCGCTGTCCGGGTTGCGGCCGACGACCACCACGTTCGCTCCTTCGGCCACCATTGCGCGGGCGGCGGACAGGCCGAGGCCGGTGGTGCCGCCGATGATGACGATGCGTTTGCCTGTGAGCCGGGCGGTCATGGTCCGGACACTTTGATCCACCACAAGCGGCTTGTCTTGTAAGAGTTGGTTCTGTTTGTGTAAAAACCGCGCATGAAAAACCGCTTTGATGCCCGTGGGTTCCTCGACCGGGTCGATTGGGAAAAGGTGGCCCACGACCTCGGCGCGCTGCTGCTGGAGGATGCCTTTTTCATGAAGGACTCCGACGGACGCTTCGTGATGCAGAACCGCCGGGCGTGGGAATACTGCAACGCCGCCGATGAAGCGGAAACGCTGGGCCTGCGCGATGCCGACTTCTGGCCGGGCGAACGCGCGAGGCTTTACAACGAGGGCGATCGGCTGGTGATGAAATCCGGCAAGGCGGTGGTCAACCAACTCGCCCCGGCACCTGAGGAAGCGGGTTCCGGCAACATGATCGCCTACAGCAAGTTTCCCGTGCGGGACCGCGACGGACGTATCATCGGCGTGGCGGGCATCCACCGCCGGATCGACGAGCGCAGCTCGCGGGCCACCCCGTTCGGCGTGTTGTACCGGGCGGTGCGGCGGATCCATGACGAATTCGCCAACGACGGCCTGCGGATGGAGGAGCTGGCGCGTTTGACCGGTCTGTCACAAAGCCAGTTCAACCGCCGCTTCAAGGCGGTGCTCGGCGTGAGTCCGAAGGAGTATCAACTCCGGGTGCGTGTAAGAACCGCCTGCCGTTTGTTGGAATCCACCGATTGGACCGTGGCGCGCATCGCCAGCCACTGCGGGTTTCACGATCACAGCCATTTCACGCACACGTTCCGCCGCCAGACCGGCCAGAGTCCGGGAAATTATCGTGCCGCGCATGCGGGAGGGGCGTGAACCGCCAAACGCGTGACTCTCCTGTCGCCGCTTCCGGTTCACTCCTCCTCCTTTGCGACCTTGTCTTCAACCTTGGTGTCCGCATCCGCCGGCTTGTCCGCGTCGAGCGTGGCCAGGCGTTTGATTTCTCCGGGATCCTTCATTGCCGCGATCAGCCTCTCGACCGATTGCGCGGGAATTCCCGTGCGCACGGTCAGCAGCGGGGGAGCGTTCTTGCCCCGTCCAAGGCTGGCGATCGTCGAAACATGGCCGATCACATTGCCGGCCTGGTCCAACAATGGCGCGCCGCTGCTGCCGGGCGCCCACTGGTTGCTGAAGTCCATCCGCAGATGGCGCAGTGCGTCGAGTGTCCCGTGGTCCTCGCCCTGGTATTTCCCGTTCCAATAAAAGCGGTTGACGATGCCGGTGCTGAAATATCCGCGCTGGCGCAGCGGATGGCTGAAACAAAAGGCCGATGCACCCTGGGCCACGTCCCGGTTCAGGGCCAAGGGTGTGAACTTCGCGCCGCTCACCTTCACCACCGCCGTATCCATCGCCTTGCTCCGTGCGAGGACGGCCGAAGCCGCCGCCACGCGCCCTTCGTGGTCCATGGCGACCAGGTAGCCCTCGCGCATCCGTGTCTGCGAATCCACCACGTGGTCGCAGGTCACGATGATATCATCGGCCACGGCATAACCTCCGGCCAGGTTCACATGCCAGTCATCGCAACGGGGGCACAGGTAGACATAGCCGACACGCAGGCTCGTCGCACGCGCCAGCCCGGCCAGCTCCTCGGTGGACAACTGCTTGCTCCGCACGGGAGCCTGGCTGACGACTTGTGGAACCGGTTCTTTCATTTGCCGTGCGATCCCGTCGCGTCCGATGATTTTCCCCTCATCGCGCAGACGTTGAACCGCCTCGACCATGTGCTGCCGTTCTTCCTTGGTGACGTTCGCACTCTGGATCTCGACCGGAGTCCCGGGCCTCTGGGCCACGACCGTGGAAATGGATAGCGTGCAGATCCATCCGATGACGGCCAGCCGGGCATGCGTGCTTTTGTTCATGACAGGGATTTAACACCTCACAGGATTGGCGCAACCACCGTTCATGGATGGCAGGTGGCAGCAGGTCATGATTCCGCGGCCCGGATCATTTCACCGACCATTCGCAGCGTCTTCACGTCGATCTCCCGGAGCTTTCCCGTGTAGTCGGGTCCGACGTTGATCGAGAAGATGTTGCCGTATTTCCGTGCGCCCTGATAGTCGGCAAAAATCTTCTCCGCCGGATGGCAAAGCCCGTCGTGCTCGGGCAGCGAGTAGAACCAGTCCGCGCCGCCCTTGTGATCGGGCAGGATCGGATAGGTGAACTCGGCGACGAGATAGCCGTCGTAAGATGCCTCCGCCTCCTTGTTGTAGCGGGTGGTGCTCGCATCACCGATTTTTCCCGGTCTGCCGCGCTCGCGCAGGTTGAGCCGACCGGCGGGTTCGCCGTGGTTGAATCCCACGAAACTGTCCGGCTGGAACCGGTGCACCCAATCCACAGTCTCCTTGTGCGACAAGCCGCCGTCGCCGGCGGCGTGATCCATCCACCAGAATTCGATCGGTCCGTAGCGCGTCAGCAATTCCTTGATCTGGGCTTTTTTCATCTCCGGATTCGATCCGCCGGCCTTTCCCTGACCGTCGCGCGCGCCGGGCCAGTTCCAATCGCCCTCGGAAAAATACAAGGCCAGCTTGATGCCATGTGTGTCGCAGGACTCGCGGAGCTTCGCGAGCACGTCGATGCCGAGCGGGCTGTTGGTGACTTTCTTGTCGGTGGTTTGCGTATCCCAGAGACAGAAGCCGTCATGGTGTTTCGCGAGGAAAAGGATATATCCCATGCCCGCTTCCCTTGCCGTGCGTGCCCACTGGTCGGTGTCGCAGCCGGTGGCCTTGAAATAGGACGCGTCCTTGTCGCGCGTCGGCGTCCATTCACGGCCGGAAAACGTGCTGAACGACCAGCAGACGAACATGCCCCATTTCATGTCCTGGATTTGACGGGTGCGAACCGCGTCGGGGGTCTTTGCACGTCCTGCTTCCGGTGGGTTGGCGGCGGTCATCTCCGGAATCGCAAGCAGCATGGCGATGATGGTGGCAGTACGCAGAACCGTGGTCATGGGGATTTTCGCTGTGGTTTCCAGCATGGTCGTTGATACGCGCTCCGCATGCGGTTCATTTCGAATCGATGCGAAGCGACCGGCTCCCGGCCCGGCTTGCCCGCATGGCGATCACCACACCGGAAACCACCAGCAGTCCGCCGAGCCACTCGCCGGGGTGCAGAGTTTCACCGAGAAACAGGCAGCCGGACAGCAGCGCGAAGAGCGGGACCAGATTGATGAACACGCCGGAGGCCACGCCGCCGATCCGGCGGATCGCATGATAGTAGGCGAAGTAGGCCAGGCTGGTCGCCGGCACGCCCAGATAGATGATCCCGGCCCACGCGGCGGCATCGATCTCGCGGGCCTCTTCCAGCAGCCCGCCAGCCAGAGCGAAGGGCAGGATCAGCGCCGTGCCGAGCAGGCACGACCATGTCACCGCGACCAATGGCGGCAGTTCGTTCATCACCGGCCGGGCGAGCAAGGTGTAGGCCGTCCAACAAAACACACATCCCAGGATCATCAGGTCGCCGGGCCGCACCTCGCCCCGCAACAGGGCGAGGGGATTGCCGCGCGATATGACGATCCACACACCCAGCAGCGAGATCAGGATGCCGGTCATGGCAGCGGCGGACGGCCGCTTGCGCGCGATGGCCGCCGAGCACAGCGCGATACACGCAGGAATGAAGCCGACGATCAGGCCGGCGCGGCCCGCTTCGGTGGTTTTCAAACCGGAGAAAAACAGGAAACTGTAGCCGAAAATCCCGGTGGCACCGAGCAAGAGCAGATGCGGAAACAGCCCCGAACGCACACGCAAGGCGGAGGTTCCGCCGGTCCATGTGCAGATCAAGACCAGCGCGGCACCCGCCATGGCGAAGCGCAGGAACGCGGCGTTCCATGGTTCCACCGAGGCGGCGACCACTCGCCCGACCGGCCAGGTGCCGCCCCACAATGCCATGGTGAGCACCAGCATGAGAATCACCGGCCATCGCGGAGCATCCGGGTCATCCTGTGGATTGCGGAATGACATAACTCATGTGATGGATACCCGTGGCGAGGAACTTTTCGAACATCCATTTTTCCTCCGGGCCGGGAAGCTTCGGCAGTGTGGGAGCACACCAGACCCATGGCGTCGGTTTCGCAGTGCCGCGTTTTTCCGGCAGGATCAGGAAGGCGGTGCGGCCCTCGACCTTGAAAACCTTGCCTGACAGCGGGAGGGTTTTCGCGGGCTTTTGCAATGCCTTGCGGATGCCGGTGGCGACGGCTTCGCCGAGAACCTGTCTCTCCTCATCCTGATAGAAATGCACGTCGTTCTGCTTGCGCCAGTTGTCGAACACCGGCGAGTCATCGACCACGGCATGAAGATCGGTGACGAGGATGTCCGGGTGGCGGCCGATCACTTCGAGCGCGGCGGCGTTGAATTCCGCGGACGCGCCCTTGCGGCGGGCATAGGGGCCCTTGTTGTGGTTCGGCACCGGGGTGGTGGAGCACCAGATGAGTCTGGCACCGGTCCTGCGCAGGATGGCGATCTGTTTTTCGAGGTTGGCTTTGTATTGATCCAAAGGCACGGAGTAACCGCCCCATGTGTCGGTTTTGGCGTCATGGCTTTGTTTGAGATCGTGCAGGCCGTGGTTGAACTGGATGACGTCCCAATGAAATCCCTTTGCGCGATAATCGCCGAGCCACAGTTCGGCATTGAGCACGCCGCGTTCCGACGGGCCCGCGTTGCCCTCGTTGCGGTGGTAGTTGGCGACGCCGGCCAGCGCCGCTTTCGCCGCTTCATGATAGTTCATGCTGATCGAATCGCCGATGACGAGCACGCGGGGAAGCTTCGGGTCGTCGGTCAGGCGCGGGTCGGGCAGGGGAGTGGCGTCGATGCGGCTTACGACAAGCACGCCGTCCTTTTCCTCTACGGAAAGCGTGGCCTGCCAGAAACCCTTGGCGAGGTCGGCGGGCGCGAGCGGTGCGTGGTAGATGATTTGCGAATTGCGGGGACGCAGTTTGAAGGGGACGGGTTTGCCATCGATTTCGATCGTTCCGCCGCGCGGCGCTTCACCGGTGCCGGGTGTGAACCATCCGGTGATTTCATTTTCGGCGAGGGTTTGCCGTTCGCCGGACACCCCCTCGAACAAGGTGGCGACCCGCACGACGAACGGTTTGCGTCCGGCGAGCGCCTTGCGGTTCGCGGCGTCGATGCCCTGGAGCTTGACCCACACCGGTCCCTTGATGCCGGCGAACGAGGGTATTTCCTCGATGCGGCGGATCACCGCGTTTTCCGTCCAACCGCAGTCGAAGCGTGAGCGCCCGGTTTCGGTCTTGGGATCGTATTCGGTTTCCTTGAGCAGCTCGAAGCGGCGCTTTACCGGATCGACGTGGAAGAGCTTGCCACTGATCTCCGCGTGCGAGGTCAGCGCAAGCAGGCAGAGCAGGAGCGATGGTAAAATGCGGGTCATGGAAAGAGGATTTCTCCGCTCGATCCCATCCGGGCAAGCCTCGATTTCCGGAGGGGCGGGGCTGAAACCCCCACGATGAGCCGTTCAACCCGATTCAGGGAGCAAGTTCTCTTTCCACACGATAAAAGCGCCGGTCATCGGCAGGGGCTGGCGTCACTGTGAATTCCACGGTCGAACCGGTGGCTGTCTCCGATTGTTCCAACTGCCAGCTGCCGGGCAGGAGGGTCTCGCTTGATCGCAGCGTGTAGATGAAACCCGCGAAAGCGTCGTTCACGGTCAATGTCAAATCTCCGCCCGGTTGGGCTTCGATGCGCAAGGGACTGAGGAACGGATAGAAATCCAGCAGGAAATCGCCCCCGGCTTTGCCGAGCTGTTGCTGGCCCGCCGCGTCGAAGTGCAGGTTGTCGGTCTTCATGCCGAAGGTATCGGTGTCGATGATGGCCGCACGCGGATCCGCGGCCGCGACCGCGTCCTGAGCCGCGCGAACGACGGCCAATCCGGTGGAGGAGAGGGACGTTTGCAGGATCGACAGCCGGCTGATGATGAACGGGAGATCCGCGCCATAAGTCGCGCGCACGTCGGCGATGAAAGCGGTGAGGTTCGCGGCGTAATTGTTTTCGAAGCCCTGGACCACATCGCGCTCGCCCTGCACCCAGAGCATCCCTTCGATTTCGATCGACGCCTGCGGGTAGGTGGCGGCAAGGGCAGCCATTCCCGCGGTGACGACTCCCTGAAAGCTGACATAGCGCGGGCCGTCGTTGGTGGTCGTGGCGTCGCCGCCTGCCTTCCAATCGACCTGAAGGCTGGTTCCACCCACCGCATACTTGATGATGGCGACACGTGTGGTCACGCCATCGGCGAGGCTGTCGGCCAGGCATCTTCCCCAGGTGATTTCCGGCCCGAACTCGGCGAGCGGCCGCAAGGTGGTCAATCCGCCCGCTTCGTTTTCATGGAAATCCACATCGTCCTGCGGTAATTGGAGATTCACCGGGTTTGTCGGGAGACCGGACGGAGCCGCACGGCCGTCCGCGTTCGACTGTCCGCCTAACAGGAAAACCCGCACCCGTTTGACTCCTGCCGGGCCGCTTGGCTCGTTGACGGTGATGGTGGTGTCGTCGAGGATGGCCGAAGCGGTGTTGAGCGGATTGCCCGCCGCATCCCTCAGATCGGCGGAAGCCAGCACCTTGAGGCGAAGCGTCCCAGTACCGGTTGGAGAAACTTCGACGTTGAAAACCCCGGGTGAGATTTCCGTGACCGCAGTGATCACGAACGAGGCGGTGCCGTCGTTGCCGAAATCGTCGATCGTCACGGTTGACTCGTCCATGTCCTCATTGAAGGACACCGTATAGGTCACCACCGTTCCAATAGTGACCGGTCCGCCGCCCTGGTCGTCGCCGAAATCGCTGCCGGTGAGAACGGGAGGCGTCGTATCGGCCTCTCCATTGAACAGTTCCGCGACCTTGGCTGCATCGATGGCGGTGTCATAGATGCGGAGTTCGTCGATTTGGCCGTTCATCGAGAAGGTGGTCGCATTGTAGGCGTGACCGACCGAGGTGATGTTGAAGGCTCCATCGATCGCGACGCCGGTCTGGGGGATATTGTTTCGATAAGCCGAGATGTTTCCCGCGCCGTCGGAAATGACGACCCAGTGGTGGAATTGGCCGTCGTCCGGGAAACCGCCGAAGTCGGCATCCTGTCCGGATTGGTTGCGAAAGCGCAGTCCCTGCACCTGGCTGGGATTGTTTGTAGCCCAGATGAAATCCGCCGTATTTGCGGTATCCCCCAGCACCATTCCCTGCCTGTCATCCGATCCCGCACGGCGGCGGACCCAGAAGGAAACCGACCATGGATCCGTGTCGGTGAAAGCGATGGGGCTGAAGAGATTCAAAAACTCCGCGTCGCTAAGCGTGCTTTCGAGATCCAAGGCTCCGGCACCGAAGACGCGCTCTCCCGCGGTCGTCGTGATGGCGGGGGAGCCCGCCGCGATGGTCAGATGACGGTTGTTTCCCGAATCGTCCTCGAACCGGTTGTCGAAGGAATAATAGGCGATCAAGGCGGGATCGGTAGTCCCCGTCCGCGCATCGACCTGGATCGTCGTGTCGTCGGCAATCGCCGACGAGGTGTTGAGCGGGTTGCCGACCACATCGGAGAGAACCGCATCCTGATTCACCTGCAGACGGAGGGTGCCCGTTGAGGTTGGCGAGACCTGCAATCGGAACACACCGGGTGAAATTTCCGAGATGTCCCAGATCGTCAAACCGGCGGTTCCCGCATTGCCGAAGTCGGCGGCTTCCACCGAAGCGGCGTCCATGTCCTCGCTGAAGGTCACGGTGTAGCCCACTAGTGAATTCTCCAGAACCGGGCCTCCGCTGCGATCGTCCACGATGTCACTCCCGGCCAAGGTGGGGGGAGTCGTGTCGGAACCGAAGGTATTGTTGAAAAGCTCGCCCACGGTGGTGGAACCGATTGCCTCGTCGAAAATGTAGAGTTCGTCGATCTGGCCGTCGAAGATCTGGTTGGTGCCGGTATATCCGCTGCCGATGGCCTTGATGTCGAAATCGCTCCCGCCGGTGGGGGAAATTGTATCGAGATCCACGTTGTCACGATAAACCCTTAGGGTTCCGCTTCCATCCGCGACCACCACCCAGTGATGGAAGTCGGTATCGTGTCCCGTCGCATAGTCGCCGTTGTAGCCGGTGCCGACTCCGACCGGGCGAAAGCGCAGACCCTGCACCTGGGTGCTGTTGTCCGGCAGCCAGATGAAGCTGTCGGTGGTGGTGTTGTCACCGACGACCATGCCGGTCGAGATGCCCGCGCCGGGACGACGCCGCGCCCAGAAGCTCACCGACCATGCATCGGTGGTGCTGAAACTGAAATTGCTGGCCGGCACCAGATACTCGTTCTCCGCCTTGTTGAGATCGAGCGCTCCACCGCCGAAGACAAACTCGCCCGCGGTGGTGGTGATGACAGGGGTTCCGCCTCCGATGCTCAGGTCATTCGAGTTCGCGCTGGAATCGGTGAATTGGCTGCCGCTGTCGAAGGGATAATACGCACGGACCCCGGCGTCGGCACTGAGGGCAAGTGAGAAAAAGGTCAGGGACGCCAAGGTCGTGAGCAGCGGGGTTTTCATGAATTGGTGAATGTACGGGATGTGTGATGTGTTGAACTGGCAGGCGCATGGCTGCGGAAAGCCGGCCGCAATGCCTCACCTGCGGCGAAGAAAGAGAACCCACAGGCCGCCCATGCCGCAAAGAAGCAGGGCGCCCGGTTCGGGAACCGATGCGATGTAGGCTTGGCCGAATGCTTCGCCCAAATCGATCTGGCCGGCGGCGTCGAAATGCAGGTTGTCGGTTTTGAGTGTCATGCCATCGGTTTCGATCATCCAGGCAAGCGGATCGGATGCCGCATAACTCTCCTGTGCGGCCCGGATGGCCGCCAATCCCGTGGAGTTGATGGCAGTCTGCCCGCTGGACAACTGGCTCAGGAAAAACGGGAGATCCGCGCCATAGCGCGTCCGGACATCGGCCACGAATTCATCGAGGTCGGCCTCGTATTGCGCGGCAGTCCTTCCGGTGATGGCATCCCTTTCCCCCTGGGTCCAGAGCATGCCGACGATTTCATAAGTATGGCCGGCACCGGTGATGGCCGCCAAGCCGTTGGTGACCGTGTTGCGAAAAGCCGTGTAGGTCGATCCGGTGGCGGGATCCCAGTCGGCATCCAGACTGGTGCCGCCTACGGCGTATTTGATCAATCCGAATGTCTCCGAAGGCAAGGCGTCGGCAATGGTGCGGCCGAAGGTGACTTCAGGGCCGAAGTCCGTGCCACTGCCCGGACGCAGCGTGGTCAGCGTGGAGCCGTAGTAAAACAACACATCGTCCTGCGGACTTTGCAGCTCCGTGGGCAGGCCGGAACTCTCGGCCCGTCCGTCCATGTTCGACTGCCCGCCCAGCAGAAAAACCTTGACGGTTGCGGCTTGCGACAACGGGGCTTGGCTCAAGAGCGCCAGACCGATGGCGCAGATTCCCTTGGACAGGGAGTGGTGGAGAAGTCGCATGGCTGGGTCCGCAAAGGTGAAGCGGCTTCAGGCCTTGCGGTTCCGGCGCACGCTGACGAGCAGGCCACCGAGGGCCATGACCATCATGGCGGACGGCTCGGGGATGGTGTTGGAGGTGAAGAGACTGTTCACCGTCGTCGCGGAAATTGCCTCGTCGAAAATGTAGAGTTCGTCGATCTGGCCGTCGAAGATCTGATTGGTGCCGGTGTAGCCGCTGCCAACCGCGTTGATATTGAAGTCGGTGCCGCCGGTGACGGTTTGGGGGCTGCCGAATTGGGAACCGTCGAGATACACGGTGAGAGTCGTGCCATTGGCGACCACCACCCAATGGTGGAAATCGGTATCATGGCCATCGGGAAGAGGGTAGTCGTAGTTGACCGTAGTGCCGACACCAACCGGGCGGAATCGCAGCCCCTGGACCTGAGTGCTGTTGTCCGTCAACCAAATGAAGCTGTCGGTGGTGGTGTTGTCTCCGACCACCATGCCCGTAGCGACTCCCGCTCCGAGCCTGCGCCGCGCCCAGAAGCTCACAGACCATGAGGCGGTGTCGGAGAATGTGAAGTTGCTGGCCGGCACCAGATACTCGTTCTCCGCCTTGTTGAGATCGAGCGCTCCACCGCCGAAGACAAAATCGCCCGCGGTGGTGGTGATGACAGGGGTTCCGCCTCCTGTGGTCAGGTCATTCGCGTTTGCGCTGGAATCGGTAAATTGGCTGTCGCTGTCGAACGAATAGTGCGCAAGCAGCGCCGCGGAGACTGGTTGGGCGAAAATGGCGGTAGCGGCGGCGATGAGGAGGCTTTTAGCGGGAACGTATTTCATGAGGATGGAATTTTTGACGGGCAATGCAGCTCCGAAGAAAGCATTTCACCCATATTACCCGTCGCGGTGCCCGAACGTTAACACCGTCACCTGAAGTTTTTTGCGAATCTCCGCCGGAAGGAGGGAATGCCACCCTAATCCGACCGACTGCCGGTGCTTGTGACACTCAGGCGCACGTTGTCGAACCAGCCGACCTGGCTGCCGGAGGTCAGTTCGATCCTGAGCGGTTCGCCATCTTTGCCGGCATCCGGTCCGGTGACGTAGGTCGCCGTCCACGTGACCCAGCCGCCGTCGATCTGGGATGGGAAATCGACCGAAGAAGGTTTCAGGAGCCGCTCACCCGGGGTGCGGCCCACGCCGAGACGGATGCCCGGATTGCCGGGGTCGCCTTCACTTCCCTTCACCTTGCGGTCACCGATATCAACACTGAGCACGTAGGTGCTATTGGGCAGCAGCGGTTCCCCGAGAATCTGATAAATGTCGCGTGCCGACGAATAGAATACCTGATCGTTCGCATCGTGGTCGGGCGTGCTGGCGAGTGAGGCGTTGAAATGGCTGTCCGGAGCGGTGGAAAGGATGCCCCGTGTTCCCCGGGTGCCGCCATCGCCGTCGTCAAAGCCCGACCATCCGGACGGCAGGAACTCCTTGTCGTAATCGTCCACGCCGGTCTCCTTGGTGAAGGGATCGCCGTCGCGCGGCAGGATGTCGGCCTCGAAGCTGTGGTTGGCGATGGGGATCGTGTGTGTTTCTTCAAATGACGAACGGAATCGCGAGGGGTCCGGTTTGATGGCAAGCAAGCCTCCATCGGGTGAAATCCGGCGCGCCGAGCCGGCGGTGAGAATCTGTGGGTGGTCCGGCTTTGCATTCGGCGTGGCTTCAACGGAGCCCACGAAGACATGGACTTCATCCGGATTTATTCGTGAGGCAACCACACCGAACTCGGTGCCCAGATCGACGACGACCATTTCCGGAGTCTCGATCGCAAACCCCTTCGCGGCGGGCGGCACCCGGAACCGGGCCGTCCCTTCGTCCATGCCCACCTTGTCATGTGCCAACACGCGAAGGTCGCAGGGAGCCTCGGCAAGAAATGCGGCACCGGATTCGAAGACCCCTTCGACCATGCCTTTGGAAAGGTGGATTCGTGAACCGATCGCCAGCCTCCCCGGCTCGGGAGGTTCCCCCTCGGCCTCGTAGGCCAGATGGAAGACAGACCCGGGCGCGCTCTCCAGCGTGCCGACATGCACCGGCTGTTCCGGCGCCAGAATGAATTTCATCAGCAGGATCGAAATGATCAAAACCGCGGCGGCGGCCATCAGCGCGCCTTTGACCATCCGCTCGCGCTGTCGCGCCACAATCCGGGTGATCGGAATCACATTGGATTTCAATTGTCCGGGATCGAAGCGGTGGCGGGCTTCGAGCGCGTTGTGCAGGTCCACCAGCCTGCCGAAGGTCTCGCGGGCTCCGGCATCCTGCCGGAGAATGGTCTCCAGCGCGGCCACTTCCTCGTCGGCGAGGTCGCCGTCGAGAAGCGAGAGAATCCGCAGTTCGAGATCGTCCGGATTCATGATGTCAGGTTTGGAATTGGGCTTCGATGCATCGCTTGAGGTTTTGGCGGATCCGGTGAAGCGTCACTCGCAGGCTTTCGGATGTGGTGCCGATGCTTTCGGCGTGTTCGATGAGCGACTTGCCGGGTGTGTAGCGTACCATGACCAGTTCCCGGTGTTTCTCGCCGAGTTTTCCAAGGCAGAGCTCCAAGGCTGTGAGCAGCGGCTGTTTCGAGTCGCGCGGAGCCAGCGTTTCGGCGAGCAGGTGCACCGTTTCATCGGAAAACGGCAGGTTACGGTCCTTCCTTGAGCGATCCCGGTGGTGCATCACTTCGTAAAATGCGACGCGCGACGCCCATGCCATGAAATTCGTGCCCGGTTTGAAACGCGCGCGCTTTTCCCACAACACGATGTTCGTTTCCTGCAGGACATCGTCCACGTCGGAGCTACCCGGCATCAATGACAGGATGTAACCACGGAGTGCCCACTGGTGCTCGGTCAGCAAGCCGACGTAAGCGCCCAGTGCCTCCGACTCGCGCTTGGAATTCCGGATGCCCATGTTTCATAAGTAAACCAGCCTGAATCCGGAAACGTTAACAGAATTTCCGGCGCGGATTCACTGCTTGAACCCGACCGCCTTCATCTGTTTCTCCATCTCCGCCATGAGGCGCTTGGCGAGCGGGCCGTCGGCGGGCAGGCGGTTCAGTTCGTAGGGGTCGTTTTTCAGATCGTAAACCTCGGTCCACTCGGGACGGTTCGGATAGACGATGAGTTTGGCGTCCTCGGTGCGGATGGCGCGGCAGGTCGGGGTGTCGCCGAGTTCCTTGCGGTAGTAGGAGAGGAACGACTTCCGCCAGTCGGCGGGTTGGTGGCCGAGCGCGAGTTGCTTGAAGCTGACACCGTGCATGCCGGGGTGGGCGGGCAGGCCGGCGAGGTCGAGGTAGGTGGGGGCGAGGTCCTGGTTGATGACCATTTCATCGACGAGTGTGCCTTTCGGGAACAGTCGCGGGTAGCGGACGAGGAACGGCAGGCGCAGGCCTTCCTCGTAGAGCGCGCGCTTGTCGCCGAGGCCGCGCTCGCCGAGATAGTAGCCGTTGTCGCTGGTGTAAACGACCACTGTGTCATCGGCGATTTTCAACGCATCGAGCGCGTCGAGCACGCGGCCGAGGTTTTCGTCGATGCCCTTGATGTGGCGGAGGTAGTCGAGGTGGACGGAGTTGGCGGAGAGCCCGCGTTCGCGGCCCTTGTCGGCCTCGGTGAGCGGTTTGTGATAGACGGCGGCGATGTCGCAGTTGGGGGTTTTGCGGGTGGTTTTGCCGTCGTAGAGATTGCGCAGGCGCTCGGGGAGGTTGGCACCGCCGCGCCGGTTGTGCGGGCTCTTGAACCCGATGACCACGGAGAACGGCTTGGCGTGGTTTTGCTTGAGCCAGTCGATGGCCATGTCGGTGGTCACGTCATCCACCCAGCCCTTGGTGGGAGTCATCTCGCCGTTGATCTCGAACGGGCAGTCCTGATAGATGCCCTGGTTGATGAAACTGGCCGAGTGCTGGAAGCCCGGCCGCGGGCCCTTCTGGTCGTTCATGTGCCACTTGCCGAAGTAAGCGGTGCGGTAGCCCGCGTCGCGCAGCAGGGTGGCATGGGTGACGGAATCGACGGGAAAATGCGTGCCGTTGTCCATCACGCCGTTGACGTGCGAGTATTGGCCGGTAAGGAATCCGGCTCGACCCGGCGAGCAGATCGAGTGGGTGATGAAGGCGTTGCGGAAACGCACGCCCTCGGCGGCCATCCGGTCCATGTTCGGTGTCTCAAACCACGGATAGCGGGCCTTGTCGCCATGCTCCTTCTGGACCACCCCCATCGCATCCCAGCGCTGGTCGTCGGCGATGAGGAAAATGAAGTTCGGTTTGCGTTCCGCGGCGTGGACGGAACAGAGCAGCAGGCCGGCAAGCGAGGCGAATAGCGGGTTTTTCATTTGAGGATGGATTTTGGAAACGGGGCTCACGCGCGGCCGACACCATGTCAATGCCGGTGCCCGCGTCAACCTCCGCGGTCAATCTACTGCATGGACTCGGCGAATCGTTCACCGCAGTCCTGCCAGTCAGCCAGAAGCCAGAACGTTCCTGAAATTTTCCGCTCCTGCCCCGGGGGGGGCGAATATTTCAAGCCCCCCCGCGATAGAGATTTTTGAAAGCCGCGATCCTTGCCGTGTGTAGAGCAGGCTTCATCTCTCGAATCAGAAAACCCAAAACATGAACCCGGAAACAGACGACACCCAGGCTGTGGAAAAACTCGGCATGGCCCGCGACGCCATCGTGCGGGAACTTCGCAAGACCATCGTCGGGATGGACGAGGTCATCGACCAGATGATGATCGCCATTTTCGCGCGCGGCCACTGCCTGCTGGTCGGCGTGCCGGGTCTGGCGAAGACGCTGCTGGTCAGTTCGCTGGCCGAGACGATGTCGCTCGGCTTCAAGCGGATCCAGTTCACGCCGGACCTGATGCCCTCGGACATCACCGGCACCGAATTGTTGCAGGAGGATCCCGAGACCCACCAGCGCCGCTTCAAGTTCCAGAAAGGCCCGGTTTTCACCAACCTGCTGCTTGCCGACGAGATCAACCGCACACCGCCGAAGACCCAGGCGGCCCTGCTCGAGGCGATGCAGGAGAAGCGTGTTTCGTCCGGCGGCGAGGAATACAAACTCGATGCGCCGTTTTTCGTGCTGGCGACGCAGAACCCGATCGAGCAGGAGGGCACCTACCCGCTGCCCGAAGCCCAACTCGATCGTTTCCTGTTCAACATCCGGGTGATGTATCCGAGCCACCAGGAGGAACTCGACATCATGAAAAGCGTGACAAGCGACGTGGAGCCGGTCGTGGAAAAAGTCGTCGATGGTCCGGCGATTCTCGCGTTCCAACACGTCGTGCGCCGGATCCCGGTGGCCGATCCGGTCTTTGAATACGCGGCCCGCCTGGTGCGCGCCACCCGCCCCGGCGAGCCGGACGCGCCGGAGTTCGTCAAGAAGCTGATGTCGTGGGGTGCCGGCCCGCGCGCCTCGCTCAACCTGATCCTCGCCGGCAAGGCGCGCGCCGCGCTGCGCGGGCGCTGTCATGTTTCCGAAGAGGACATCCGAGCGCTGTGCCTGCCGATCCTGCGCCACCGCATCATCCCGAGTTTCGCCGCCCGCTCGGAAGGCATGACCTCCGACACATTGATCGAGCGGCTGCTGGAGGAAGTCCCGGCCGGTGCCGAGGTGCAACGCAAGGCAAGCTGAAGGACAGTCCCTGAAATGGACCACCTGCCGCAAACCCACTACCTCGACCCCGAGGTTCTCCAGAAGCTGGGGGATCTCGAGTTGATCGCGCGCGAGGTGGTCGAGGGATTGCGGGTGGGTGCGCATCGCAGTCCGCTGCGCGGGTTCAGCACCGAGTTCGCGCACCACCGGCAATACGTCCCCGGCGATGCCATCCGCAACATCGACTGGCGCGTATTCGGCCGCACCGAACGCTACTACACCAAACTCTACGAGGCGGAGACCAACTTCGACTGCCACCTGCTGATCGATGCCAGCGCATCGATGAATTATGCCTCGGGCAAGGTCAGCAAACTCGAGTATGCGAAGTTCCTCGCCGCCTCGCTTGCCTACATCGTGCTCAAGCAGCGCGACTCGGTCGGACTCTCGGTCTTCGACAGCGAGGTGCGCGCCTACCTGCCGCCGCGCTCGACGATGGGCATCCTGGTCCAGATCGACCGCCTGCTGCGCGAAACGAAATCGATCCCGCGCACGACGCTGGCGAAACAGTTGCACGATGTCGCCATGATGATGAAACGGCGCTCGTTCGTCATCGTGATTTCGGACTTCCTTGCCGACGTGGATGACATCATGGGCGGGCTTGACCACCTTCGTTTCGACGGCCACAACGTGCTGGCCCTTCACACGCTCGATCCCTATGAGATCGGTTTTCCCTTCACCGGCACCTGGTGCTTCGACGGTCTTGAGCGGGAGGAGCCGCTCATCACCGAGCCGGAGCGGATCCGCGAGGACTATCTCGCTCGTTTCCGCGAGCACCAGGAAACCCTGCGCGCCGGCTGCATCGCCAATCACATCGACTACGCGCTGGTCGATAGCTCGCGGCCGCTCGACGCCTTCCTGAGCGGGTTTTTCCACGAGCGCGAGGCCACGATGAACGGAGGCTCGGCGGCACGGTCATGAGCTTTCTCAATCCATTGCTGTTGTTGGGTGTGCTGGGCGTCTCACTGCCCATCCTGGCGCACCTGCTCAACCGCTTCGAGGTGCGCCACACCGACTGGGCGGCGATGCGTTTCCTCAACCGCAACGTGCGGGTGCGCTCGCGCCAGATCCGCCTGCGCGACCTGCTGCTGCTCGTTATGCGGTGCCTCGCGCTGCTGTTGCTGGTGCTGGCCCTCGCGCGGCCGGCGTGGACCGGAAACTCATGGTTGCCCGGCGAGCGGCGGGCGGGCGTGGTGATCGCGCTCGACACCTCGTTCAGCATGGCGGAGGGGGAAGGGGAGTCGTCGCGTTTCCGCCGCGCACTGGAAATGGTGGACACGATCGCCGGGCGCATGCATCCGGGCGATCCGGTGTCGCTGGTTTTGTTAGGCGGTGAAAACGAGGTGGTCCTGCGCAACATGGCCTACGATGAAGGCCGGTTCCGCGAGGCCGTGAAGGATCTTGAGGCCGGTCCCGGAGCGCTCGATCTCGACAGCGTGCCGAAACTTCTCGCCCGGATGGTGGAGGACATGGAGGCACCGCAGAAAGAGATATATCTCATCACCGATACCCAGGATCGTGACTGGAAACAACCGTCCGATCAGCTGCGCGCATCGCTTGCCGCGCTGGGTTCAAGCGCCGGGGTTTTCCTGGTGCCGGTGACGGGCGATTCCGCGAACCTCGCAGTGACCGGTCTGGATCTGGTCTCCGGCGTGCTGCGCAAGGGAACCACCGCCCGCTATCAGGCGACGGTGTGGAACTTCGGCAGCAAGCCGGTTTCCAACGTCGAGGTTCGCTGCCGGGCCGATGACGTGCAGATCGACGCCAAGACGATCCCGCTCATCGAGGCGGGTGCGTCGGAAAGCGTCTCATTGTTTGTTCCATTCCACAATTCCGGCGCGACCCGGATCACCGCGGAGATCGGCAATGACCGGCTGGCCACGGATAACGTGCGGCGAACCGTGGCGGTGGTGCGCGACCGGGTGTCGGTGCTCTGCGTCGATGGCTCTTCCGGCGACGCAGGCCGCCTGGTGGTCGCCGCGCTGCTGGCCCGCGGCGACGGGGCCGAGGACGAGGACTATGCCGTCCGATCGGTGCCATGGCTGTCGTTTCCCGCCGAGGATCTGGAAAAGGTCGATGTGCTCGTCATGGCCGCAGTTCCCGAAGTCACGCCGGAACAGGCCGAACAGCTCGCGAGCTTCGTGCGCCGCGGCAACGGTCTCGTCTGGTTCGCCGGTGACGACGTCAAGACCGCCGCATGGAACGAGCGGGCGGGCGGGTTGCTCCCCGCGCAACTGGGCCGGCCTGTCGATGTCAGCGACGCGCTCGGCGAGGGCAAGCCGCTCGATCCCGGCATGCCGGACCACACCGTCTGCCTGCCGCTGCTTTCGCTGCCGGAGGACCTGTTCAGCGAAACCCGCTTCCTGCGACAGTTCGAGGTGGATCCCACGCCTTCGAGTTTCACCGTGCTGCGCCTGGCCGGCAGCGCCTCACCGATCCTGTTAGAGCGTTCGCTCGGCCGCGGGCATGTCTTCCAGTTCACCACCAGCGCCGACACCTCATGGAACAACATGGGACTCACGCCGGTTTTCCCGATGTTGATGCAGCAGATCGTCACCTATCTCGCCGGCCGCGAGTTCGAGCAGCCTCGAATGGTTGGCGATTCGCTCTCGCTGACCTATGTGGACCAACCGGATGCCAGCGACGCGGTGTTCGACACTCCCTCGGGGGAAACCGTCGCCGTGCCCGTGATCGGGCATCGCGGGCAGTATGTCGCCTTGCTCGAAAGCGCGCGCGAGGCCGGCTTCTACCTTGCCCGGGTAAGCGTGCAGGCACCGGGAATGCCGGTCGCGGTGAATGTCGATCCGTCAGAGTCGGATATCGCCTGTCTGTCGGAAGCGGAACTGCGCGCCGATCTCGAAGGTCTCGGTTTCTCCATCGCCACCAATGCCGCCGAGCTGACATCGGCGATCGACGCCGCCCGCACGGGACGCTCGGCGTGGCGTTTCTTCATGATCGCGGCGCTGGCGTTCCTGGTCGTCGAATGCCTGTTCGCCGACCGCCTGCTGCGGCGCAGTCCGGCGAACGAATCGCAAGCGGCCGGGGCCGCCATCCCTGAAAGCCAACATGCCTGATTTCATCACCATGGGATTCGAGGGATTCTTCTGGGCGCGGCCGCTGTCCACGCCGCTGATGCTGACGGTATTCGCCGCCGTGGTGCTGCTCAGCGCCTTTCTCTACCGCCGGTCGTGGGGTCTGCCGTGGTGGCTGCGCGCGGGCCTCGGGCTGGCGCGCCTGATCGCGCTTGCGCTGGTCGTCGCCTCGTTGTTCGAGCCGACCGCCGTGCTGCGCGAAACCCACACCCAACCGCGCGGACTGCCCGTTTTGTTGGATATATCGCAAAGCATGTCGATGAAGGACCCGCGCAAGCGGGCCGGGGACATCGCCGAAGCCGCCGCCGCGCTCGGGATGCTGGAACCCGGCGGCGAGAGCGATGCCGACCGGATCGCGATGTCGCTCGATCCCGATCAACGCCAGTCGATCACCGCCGCGACGCGGTTGGAGCTGGCGAAATCGTTGCTCGCCACTTCGGCCCGCCCGGTGTTCGAACCACTCGGCGAGTCGCTCAATGTCAGCTACCACACCTTTAGTGGATCGCCGGAACTCATTCGCGATGGTCCGCTCCTCGCCAGCGACGATCTCGCCGGACTCAAGGCCGACGGGACGGTGACCTCGATCGCCGCCTCGCTCGAAGCCGTCGCCAAGTCCGGCGCGACCCGCCCGGCGGGCATCGTGCTGATATCCGATGGCAACGACAACGCCTCGTCACGACGGTCGGAGTCGGTCCTGCAGGACCTCGGCGCGCGCGGCATCCCGGTTTACACCGTGCCGGTCGGCCTCACCGATCCGGACGACGTGTCGATCCGCAACATCGTGATGCAGGAAGTCGCGTTTTCCGGGGACAGCGTGCCGGTGCGGGTGCAGTTGCAGTCGAAGGGCTACGAGAAGCGCATCGCCCGGCTCGCAGTACTGCTCAACGGCCGCCAGGTTTCGAGGCGCGATGTCCGTCTCGAGGGCGGTTTGCAGTTCGAGGAAATCGATTTCCGCGTCGATATATACGAAAAGGGCGCGGCACGCGTCGCGGTGGAGATCGAGCCGTTCGCCGACGAGGTCTCCGCGGTCAACAACCGCGTCGAGCGCGGCATTCGCGTGGTCAATGAGAAGATCAACGTGCTTTACATCGAGGGCAACGCGCGCTGGGAATTCCGCTACCTGAGCGCCATCCTCAAGCGCGACCCGCGGATCAACGCAACGTTCATCGCGTCGTCGGCCGGGCCCGAGTTCGCGCGCAACTCGCCCGAGCACATCGAGCGCTTCCCATCGAAACGCGACGAGGCGTTCAAATTCGACCTCGTCATTCTCGGCGATGTGGACGCGGGGTTTTTCACCGACGAGGAGTTTGGTCTGTTAGAGGAGCTGGTGCGCGACCGCGGCGGCTCGCTGCTGATGCTCTGCGGGCCGATGCACTCGCCCGTGTCGTTTGCCGGCACGCCGGTCGAGACGATGCTGCCGGTGCGCTTCGACCCCGACAGCCCGTGGGACGAGGTGGCGGAATCCGTTTATCCCGTGCTCACGCCCGAGGGCCGCAGCAGCATGGTGATGACTCTGGAAAACGACACCGAGGAGAACGACCGCATCTGGAACCGGGTTGCGCCGCTCGATCAACTCCCGCCGTTGCTCGGATCGAAGCCGGGGGCGATGGTGCTCGCGACACTTTCCGACAGCGGCGTGCAGGGCCAGCGCTACCCGCTGGTCGCGTGGCAGCGCTATGGCACCGGCAAGTGCCTGTCGGTCGCGACCGACCGCCTGTGGCGGCTGCGTTTCAAGACCGGCGACAAATACCACTGGCGCGTCTGGTCGCAGACGCTCCAGTTCCTCACGCTCTCGCGACTGATGGGCGAGCACATGCGCATCCGGCTGGAGACCGATCGCTCGATCTATCCGGAGGGCGGCCAGGTGCGGCTCTACGCGCAGGTGCTCAACGAACAATTCGAGCCGGTGGTGCAGCCGGGATTCGACGTGGTGGTCAATGGCGTCGATGGCCCCGCCGTGAAGGAGCGGGTGAGCCTGCGCCCCGACCGTTCGACACCGGGGCTTTATGAAGGCTATTTCACGCCGCCGCTCGCGGGTCGCTACCGGCTGGAGGCGACCGAGGACGACGCGGAGGTTTCCAACACCACCGAGTTCCAGGTGGCGACGGTGAATGAGGAACTCGCCGACACCTCGATGAGACTCGATCACCTGCGCCGCATCGCCGAACTCACCAGTGGTGCATGCCTCAGCGCGCGCGAACTGCCGGAATTGATATCATTGATCCATACCGAGCCGGTGACGACCGAGGTACGCTCGGAGCGTCCGCTGTGGGACAACGGTCTGGTGGCCGGCCTGCTGATCGGACTGTTGGGCTTCGAGTGGATCCTGCGGAGAAGACACGACCTGACATGACCGTGGAAAACCAACAACATGCCTTGGAAGACTGCCTGCGCGCGGTGTGGTGGCGCACGCAGCGCATGCACCTTGCCGCGGGTCTGCTGGCGCTATGCCGCTGGATCGTGCCGCTGTTCCTGCTCGCGATGGCGGTCGATCGCTTCGCCTACCTTCCCGGCTGGGCGCGGGCGACGGCGATGATCGTTCTATCAGGTATATCTTTTTTCCAGGCATGGCGTCATGGTTGGCGGAACTTCCAGCGCTTCGATGCCACCCGCACCGCCTTGGAAATCGAGGGCCGGCGGGGCGGCATGGACAGCCTGCTGGTGACCGCGGTGCAGTTCGCGCGCAGCGGCACGGCTCCCGGGACCTCGGAATCGATGTGGGCGCTCACCCGTCGCCGCGCGGAGGAAGCGGCCGCCGGATGGAAGGCGGCGGACATCGTGAGCTTCAAGTCACTGCGCCGTCCGCTGAAGGTGGTACTTGTGCTCGGTGCGGTGTTGTTAGGTTTCGCCGTGCTCAACGGGCCGTTCCTCGGGGCCGGCATCGCGCGCTTTTTCACGCCGTGGCTGGCGGTTTCCTATCCGACCAAGACGAAGATCGATCCCGGAATGGGCGATCTGGTGGTCAAGGAAGGAGAACGTGCGCGCATCGAAGTGAAACTCTCGGGTGTGATCCCGAAGGAAGCCGAACTTGACTTGCAAACCGGCGCGGGCCGCCCGCGCGAGATGAGTCTCGATGTGGCCGACGGCCGCTGCGAATATGTCATCAACTCCGCATCGCGCGATTTCACCTATCGCATCAAGGCCGGCGACGCGCGCAGCGGGTGGCACCAGGTCCGGGTGATTCCCGCACCACGCATCGAGCGGGTCGAAGTGAAACTCGAATATCCGCCATACATCGGACGCGAGGTCGAAACGGTCGGGGCGCTCACGCTCACGGTGCCGGAAAACACCAAAGTCCGCTGGCATCTCACGCTGGACCGCCCGGTGCGCGAAGCGGTGTTGCATCGCGATGGTGCCGATCCCTTTCCGCTCGAAGTGGACGATGACGGCCGGCAACTCGTGCTCGACGAGGCCGCCACGGCTTCGCGCGGTTACAGTTTCTCATGGGTCGAGAAACAGCACGGCTTTGATTTCACCAGTCCGCGTTATTATTTGCAGGTCGCGGGCGATCAGGCACCCCGGGTCGAGCTGACCACACCGGAGTCGAACCTCCAAGCGATGCTGGGCCGTCCGCTGGAGCTGGCGATCCGCGCGCAGGACGATCATGGCCTCGGGCCGGCCACCATCACCTGCCGGGTGAACCAGCGGCCGGAGAAAACCGTCACCCTCGATCAACCCGTCCGCAACGGACAGGGTGAGCAGGCACTTGATTGGGATTATCGCGAGGCACTGCCCGACTTGCAGGTGGGCGACACGGTGTCGTTCGTGGTCGAAGTCAGGGACAGGTATCCCGGCGAAGGTGGCCCCCACCGCGCGCGCACCGAGTCGCGGCGGATCACTTTCCTGTCCCGCGAGGACTACCTCGCCCAGATCGGCAGGCAAATGGACCGCTTGCTGTCGCGGGTCCGCACGATTTACCGTCAGGAGCGCGAGGCGCACGAACTCGTCCGCGGCCTTGATCCGGGGAGCGACAGTTTCATCCAGACCTGCCAGCTCGAGGCGGTCCGTCAGGAAATGATGCGCGAGCAACTGGTGGCAACCGCCCGCGAGGTGCGCGCACTGCTCGACGACCTTGCCGCCAACAACGTGACCGATGCGGTCGAGAGCGTTGCGCTGGAAGTGGTTGGACATGGCTTGGAAACGATCGCTTCCGATCAGATGTCCCGAGCGGCATCGCTGCTGCGTGAACAGGCCGGTGCGGCCACGAGCGGCAAGGTGGATCCCGGTCCGGCGATACGCGTGGTCAATGACGCCGCGCGCGCCCTTGCCGGCCTGGTGCTGCAACGCGGCATCGATCCCGCCCGCGAGGTGTTTGCCCGCGAGTCGCGCATGCTGGCCCGGGAACAGGCATATCTCCGGGCAGACGTGATCGAAGGTGGCGGTGCGGAAACGCTGGCCGCCCGCCAGGAGGAGGTCGCCGGCTGGACGCGCGAATTGATGGATCAACTGGAGGCCGGCATGCGTTACGACCAGCGCCCGCTCGCGGTGCTCGCCCTGACCCGCCGCATCAAGGAATTGCGCGCGGCCGCTGTGGAGGAATCGATGCGCGAGGCCGCGGTGATGATCCGTGGCGGCAAGGTTGCCGAAGTCGCGGCGGTGCAGGCGGCGGTCGTGTTGCCATTGTTGGAGGCGGAGTTCGGCGTGCGCACCGGCGCCGAATTTGCGGCGGTGCTGGAACTGAGCGATCTGCTCGATTCACTGCTCGCTTCCCAACGCGAGCTTCGGGGCGAGTGCGAGAACGCATCGGATGTCGCCCCGCTCGTTGCCACGCAGTCGGCGCTCCGTGAACAACTCCTCCTTGCAATGCTGCCGTCCATTCCCGCACCAAGGGCGCGCTTGATGGATGACAGGCTGCCTATGGTGCCACCCGCCAGGGACCTGCGCTTCGCCGCCGAGCGCTCGATGGCCGATGCCGTGGCATTACTCAGGGCAGGCGACAAGGACACCACGCTCGCACATCAACAGGTGGTCGTGGATTCGCTGGCACAACTCCGCGACATCGTGGACCGCTGGTCGGTTGAAGTCGCCACCAGGACGCAGGGACACTCCAGGGTGGTCTCCGATGCGACCGACCGCCTCACGCGGATCGAGGAGTTCGAAACGCGCCAGATCAGCCTGTTGGAAAAGACCGAGGAAGCCGCGCTCGATGAAAAGAATCCGGAGCAGCTCGCCGAACCGCAGGAATTCCTGGCCGATGAACTCGCCCGTTTCCGCAAGGACCTTGCCGGTGATGGGGAACCCGCGCAGGACGCGCTGCCGCTGCTCAGCCGGATCGATCGCGTGAGCGTTGCCATGGCCGGGACGGCCAGGGCGTTGCGGGAAAAGCGGCCGGAGGATGCGCTCGAAAATCAGGAACGCGCTGCCGACATCCTCGCCGAAGCGCGCGAACTTGGCGAAATGCATCGGGCGCGCCTCGGTTTGCTGCAGGAACTCTTCACCTTCCAACAGGCGGTCGGTTTCGCCAGCGACAGCATGGGCGACATCGTCGATGAACAACGCGATCTGGCCCGCGAGACTGCATCGGCCGACGAGGAAAAACTGGAGAAACTCATGCCAAAGGTGCGCAACCTGCGCCAGTGTCTGGTCGATGTGGCCCCCGTGCTCGATCTCGTCGCGGGCCGGCTCGATGCCGGAACGCCGCTGCTTTTCGCCGGCTCCGACCTCGACGATGCCATCGACGCGATGGAGGACGGCGACGCCGGGGATGCCGCCGACATCCAGGATGGCGCGGCCGAACCACTGGACAAGGTGCGAGGCCTCGTTGAAGCGGTGAAGACACAGACCGGCTACGTCGCGGAGATCGTCGAGTTTCTCCACGAGGCCGAAGCCGGAGCCTCACTGATGGCCTTCCATCAGGGCCAGATCAGGGAGAAAACCGCCGCCTTGCATGGTCCAATCCCCAAGGAAACCGTTTCCGCGCAGGAAAGCCTGCGGTCGATGGCGGCAGCGTATGGCCTCGAACTCCGGAAAATCACCGGCATGGATGCTTTCGCCGAACCGGGCGGGATGATGGGTGAAGCGGTCACACTGCTCCGTGAAGGCAGGACAGCTGATGCCACGGCACGCATGGAGCTTGCGGAAAGGGCTCTAACCGAAAATGCCGAGCAGCTTTTCCTCGTGATCACGATGCTTCACGGGCTGCCGGGCATCCTGGTGGACAACACCTCGCCACCCGGGTTGAAGCGCTTGCTCGACGTGCTGGATGTCGCCAGTGCGCACCAGCGATTCCATCGCGGAACTCAACAGGCCGGAGACGATGAACTGAAGGCCATCGCCGCGGGACAACGGAAACTCGAACAGCGACTGGCCACATTCGCCATGGAAGCCGAGCCGCATCCGATGCTGGTTTCCGCGCACGCAATAATCACGAACGCCGCTGGTTTGCTGGAAACGGGAGACAGGGAGCAGGCAATCGTGCGACAACGCGCGGCGGACGAGGTGATGCGCCATTTCATCATCGAGCAGGCGCTGATTCTCGAAACCGCCAAGGCCGCCGCGAGTTCGAGCGACGAGCCGGTGCTTTCCGAAAACGAGACCACCGACCTCTACGAATCGAAGGCGGCGGGATTTGTCTCCGACTTCGTCAGCGGCGAGGCACCGAAGGACAAGCGCAGCGAGTGGGAAGTGCTCGGCACCCGCAACCGCGCCGCGCTCAACCAGAACTTCGCCCGCGAGCTGCCGCTCGAATACCGGGCGACCCTGAAAAACTATTACGAACGCGTGGCCAAATGAAACTCCTCCTCCCTCATCTCCCGACAGCCTTGGTTGCCGCCTCTGCTTTGCTCGTCGGTCCGCTCGCGGCCCAGGATCCACCCGCCCCGGCTGCCGGATTGACCGAGGATTCCGAAGGCGCGCCTGAATTGACCGAAGCGGCCGATCTCGCGATCGAGCGCGGCTTGCAGTGGCTCATCGCCACCCAGAACAAGGACGGTTCATGGTCAGGCAAGGATGGGGGATTTTACATTGCCGGCACCTCGCTCGGCCTGATGGCCTTCATGGTCAAGGGACACTTCCCCGGCTTCGGCCGCCATGGCGAGGCGCTTGACCGCGCGAAAAACTATCTTCTCAAGGCCGCGGAGGAATCGCCAGCCGGTGTGATGGGTACCATGTATGAGCACGGCCTTTTCACCCTGGCGATGTCGGAGCTGTGGGGCATGACGCGCAACGTCGAGGACAACCGGAGGATCCAGGCCGCCCTGGAGCGCGCGGTGCAGATCATCCTGCGCGCGCAGAGCCCGCTAGGCGGCTGGCGCTACGCCGCGCGCCCCGACGCCGGTCAGGACACCTCGGTCACGGCGATGGTCTTCGTTTCCCTCGCCTCGGCGCGGCAGGCCGGGATTCTGGTCCCCACCGAGACGATCGACCGCGTCGTCAACTACCTGCGCGACCAGGTGTGGAACGAGACCACCGGCGGCTTCGGCTATCAGGGGAGCAAGGGCACGACAATCGCCTGCACGGCCGGCGGTGCCTACGCGGCACAACTCTGCGGCATGCGCGAAACCGAGTGGGTCGGTGCTGCGATCCGCTTCCTTGAGAACAGCCCGAAGGTTTTCACGCGCAAGGAACTCGGGCATTTCTACTACGCGCACTACTATGCCATTCAGGCGATGGTGCAGGCCGGCGGCGATCATTATGCCAACTGGTATCCGAAGATTCGCGATGTCCTGATCGCCCTCCAGCGCCCGGACGGGTCGTGGCGCGAGGACGATGGAATCCACCCGCACCAGACGCCGATGGCGATCATCATCCTAGGTACACCCCACCGTTATATTCCGGTCTATCAGGAGTAGGGGAAGGCTTGTCAACCCGGCAGTCAAATCCGGCAGCACGGCATCCGTCACCGCCCCGTCGGCACCGGTCCCACCGTCCCGCCATCCATGAACTCCGCCTTGGTGAAAATCTGTCGGCGGTCGTCCTTGCCGCGGGATACGTTTTTCAGCCAGCGCAAGATGTTTCGCACCCAGGCGCCGCTGTCAAAGGCGATATGGGAAAAGGTCGGATCGCACCACGCATGGGCCGGGTGGGGGTCGCTGAAAATCATCGAGACATCCTGTGGTACACGGATGCCCCTGTGGCAGAGGAACTGCTGGGTCGCGGAGTAGAGGTCCAGCGTTGAAATGATCAGCGCCGTGGGTGGCGTGTGCGTGAAGAGCGACGAAAGGCAGCGCTGGAAACCCTTCGGATCATCTTCCCAGTCGGGCAGGTTATAGGAGCCGGTGGCGATCCCCTGTCGCCGCAGTTCCTCGAGGAAAACCCGTTCCACTCTGCCGGGTTCGGGCTTCCTGCGCTCCTCCCGGGTCAGCATCACGATGCGGCGGTGGCCCAGCTCTGACAGGCGCCGCACCGCCGCACCAATGGCTGGCGACTTGTGGGGCCCGGTACCCGCAATCGGCACGGAAATCAGCCGCCCGAAAAGGGCGAAGGCGGGCGTCGATTGCGCAGCAAACCAGTTGAGCACGTCGCGGGGACCGGCCACCACCACCCAGGCGTCGGCCTCCGTTGCCTCGACGAAGCGGGCGATGCGCTTCAAATTCATGCCCAGATCCCACATCGTCTTCGTCGCAAAACCCATGTTGTGGCCGGCATCCTGGAGCCGATGAAAAAGATTCACCAGATAGTCAGTCTTCCGGTCCGATCCGTCGTAGAGCAAGATCCTCACCTGCAGGGCGCGGTTTCGGGGCGCGCCTTGGGTTAGCTCGACCCGGCGCCGTCGCCCGGCTCCCTGACCTACCAGCAACCCTTCCTTTACGAGCAGTTGCAAGGCCAACTCGACGGTTTGGCCGCTGACCCCCAACTGTTTGGACAGGCGCTTCTGTCCCGGCATCCCGTCCTGCCACTGCCCGCTCAGCAATTCTTTTCGCAGATGCTCGGCGACTTGTTGGTGATGGTCTTGAAACGAGGAAGTCTCACGACGACAACCTACCTAAAACCAAGCCAGTGGGTCCAATCAAATTTACTTCCCGTGTTTGACAATGCATCGAAGCTGCGCTGACCCCTATCACGGTTCCCGATACGACTTCCGCCCTCTCAAAATCTGGTTCGAATCAAGGACAATCAAGCCATCCACATTAATTCCTTTCGAGGAGGCGAAGAAGGTCGGTCGTTAGACAGATGCGATCCTGATACACATCACAAGTCGGTTTTGAGATATTATTAGATAAAATCACGAATCGAAAACGTAGATTAATGCAATGCAACTTCCGAATCCCATCACATCACTTGCCCTGGCCGCTTTCTTCTGTGCGCACACCTCCATCCATGCGCAGGGCGCGGATCCCATTGTGTGGTGGAGTTTCGATGAACCTGCAGATCAGGAAGTTCTCGATCAGGCGGGTCAACATCGTGACCGCCTCGACGGACGCTTCACCGTCGTCGATGGCGTTCGTGGCAAGGCCATTCGTTTCGATTCCTTCACCACCGAGATCACCCGTGAGGCGGCGAAGGCGCCCGCGCTGTCCGGCGGGTTCGCCGTCGAGGGCAATGTGGCATTTGGCGCCTACCCATGGAACTGGTGCGCTCTGATCACCCAACGCGACGAGGAGGCGGCAGGGTTCACCGTGGACATTGGCACCAATGGCGAACTGCGCCTGCAACTCAAAGTTGGCGATCAATGGCTTTCCTGCACTTCTCCCGAGCAAAGCATCCCGCTCTGGCAGTGGACCCATCTGGTTGCCAGTTACGATCCCGGCACAGGCATCGCGCTTTATGCCAACGGCAAAGCGGTCGCGCAACTCGCCGCCACCGGTGAGCCGGTGTTTGCAAAACACATCGACCTCAAGATCGGCACCAACCACGCCATCGGCAAACCATCCAACATCCACCGCGAATACGGAACGCTGCCCCAGTTCTTCTCGCTCGATGGCATTCTCGACGAACTGAAACTTTACAACCAGGCCCTGACACCGGAGCAGGTCACTAAAATCCACACTGCCAATCCCGCACCGGCAAAACCCGATCTGCCGCGACGTCGCCTGCCCTCCGGCCCGCAGGGCCCCGCCCGCTTCGGCGCCTTCTATCAACACCTGGAATACTACCCCGAGTGGGATGCCTTGTGGTCGGTCGCCGGTGATCCTGACATAGTCGTGCGCTTCGACTCCTCCCCGGCGCGGATGGTGTTCTGGCGGGGGACACGCTACTCCCCGGCATGGGTCTCCGGCAACGATCTGTGGATGGCGGATCAAAGCGTCGAGGCATGGGACGGCAAGGAAGGTTGTTTTGAGCACATGCAGGATCGCCGCTGCCGCTACTCACACGTCCGCATCATCGAGAGCAACGAGGCGCGGGTGGTCGTCCACTGGCGCTACGCCCCCACCAGTGCCCACAACAACCTGTGGCGGGAAGACCCGAAAACCGGTCGTGCCTGCTGGGTGGATGAATATTATTATGTCTATCCCGATGTTGCCGCCGTCCGCAATGTTTCCTGGGTGGCTGGCACCCTTGGCCAACCCCAGCAGTTCCAGGAATCCTTGCCACTGACCCAACCCGGACAATTCCCGCATGAAGTCGTCGAACCTGCGTGGGTTTCGATCTCCAACCACAAGGGTGAGACCGGCGAACTTCGCTACATGGAAAATCCCGCCAAGGAGCCACGCACGGATCTTCCCGAAAACCCCACCATCCAGCGCTACAACTTCAAGTCCGCACAGAAACCGTTCATCTTGTTTGAGCCGGGCAACCGCATGCAATACCTCAAGGATCGCGACATCAGCGCCCTCAACCGCCCCGGCTCCTGCAACCACTGGCCGGTCGGCCAAGCCATCTGCGATGGACGCACCGCCCAAGCTACCGACCGTCCCACGCATTTCTGCGGCTTCCCGATTTCCGACCCGCCTCAGCATCTCGTCGGCAATCGTCTGCATTGGTATGGCCTCTACGGCATGACGGAAGGCAGCATGGATGAACTGGTGCGCCTGAACCGCAGTTGGAGCACTCCGGCGGCTCTGACCTTGGGCAACGAAACCCTAAGCGGCGGCAGCTACGAGCGCGGCCAGCGTGCCTACTTGCTCAAGCGTGAAGTCCAAAGCGCAGCGGCCGAATTCACCTTGGCCGCCTCCGCCGAGTCCCCGGTGATCAACCCCGCCTTCGTCATCGAAAACTGGGGAGAGGAAGCGGTTCGCATCGAGATCGACGGCAAACCGCTCGAACAAGGCCCCGACTGCCGCATCGGCAAGCGTGACCGGATCGAAGGCACCGACCTCATCGTCTGGCTGAAACTGGAAACCGAGAATCCCGTCCAAGTCCGTCTCGTCCCCACACCATAAGCACCGAATATCCAATATCATGAGAAAAAATTCCATCCTCACAGGATTAACAGCAATCGCCGTCATCTCCCTAACAATCATAACCTCCCTCGCCGCAGACCCCGCCGACCTCAAACCCATCGGAACGATGGGCAAGGGAGAAAGGGTCCTCGGCGGTGGCGGCGAGGCCATCCTCTTCGAACACCAAGGCAAAGGCTGCCTCAGCCACTTCTGGTTCGGCGGCAACTTTGAGGGGGTCGAGAACACCCGAATCCGCTACTACGTCGATGGCGAAAAAGAACCCTCGATCGACATGGATCTCTATCTTGGCCACGGCATCGGCTTCAACGACAACACCGCACCATGGGCCACCAAACACATTGGCAAGATCGGCAAGCGCAACGGGATTTATAACAACTACCGCATTCCCTTCGGAACCAGCATCCGTGTCACCGCACAACGATCCCCCGAAGCCGCAGAGAACCCGCAGATCTGGTGGATCATCCGCGGGATGGAGAATGGTCGTGTGAACCTTGGTGGTGTGGAGTTGCCCGAAAACGCAAGGCTCAAGCTGCACCGGCTCGAAAACCACGATGCCAAACCGCTTGAGGAATTCGATCTCTCGAAAAGCACCGGACGGGGCGCGCTCTATCAGGTGACGATTGCCGGAGACAGCGAGAACCTCCGCTACCTCGAAGCCTGCATGCGCGCGTATATGGGGAAAGATCCCAAACCCCTGATGCTCTCGTCCGGTCTGGAAGATTACTTCCTCGGAACTTACTACTTCGATACCGGCAAGTTCCATGCCGACATCGCGGGCCTGACCCACATCGACAGAAAAGAAGGCAGGTTTTCAGCATATCGGTTCCATGATGAGGATCCGATCTTTTTCCAGGACGGTCTGCGCCTGACCTGCCGCTGCGGCGAGCACGAGCACGGAGACACCGACAGCGATGTGCCTTATCTGAACCCTTCACCGACCCGCTTCACTGCCTACACTTGGGTCTATGAATGGTGATATGCACTTTTTAGGAAAACTCCCCGTCATCCTATTCGCCCTCCTCGGAACTCTCGCCGCTTTCGCGCAAGAACCCGCGGCCCCGCTCGCTCCCACGCAACTGCGCTGTGAGGGTCTCGTGAATCCTTTGGGCATCGATGATACCACACCTCGCTTCTCATGGTGGGTGAACGATCCCCGCCCCAATGCCATGCAAAGCGCATGGCGTATCGAGGTCACGGGCGAAGTCGGCGTCAAGTGGGACAGCGGAAAAACCTTAGGATCAAGCTCGGTGGATGTCGCATACGCAGGACCCCCACTGCTTTCCCGCGAACGATGCACCTGGCGCGTCAAAACATGGGACACTTCGGGTGTGGAATCTCCATGGAGCGAGGGTGCATCGTTTGAAATGGGTTTAGTCAAGGCGGAGGACTGGCAGGCCGCTTGGATCGGTCACCCGCCGCGTTTCACCCACCGCAGCGTGCCGCCCGTTTATCTGCGGCGCGACTTCGAGCTCAAGGAGGCTCCCGTCAAAGCCCGTCTCTACATTTCCGCGCGCGGACTTTTTGAAACCGAAATCAACGGCCGACGCATCGGCAACGATGCCTTCGTGCCGGGATGGACCGACTACTCGACACACAATCAATATCTGGTCTATGATGTCACCTCAGCGCTTGCCAACGGTGCCAACGCCATCGGCATCATCCTCGCCGACGGTTGGCACAACGGCTACCTCAAGGACAAGCTCCAGCGCAACTGGTATGGCAAGGATACCTCGGTGATCGCCCAACTCGAAATCGTCACCGCCTCTGGAAAGCAGCTCACGATCATCTCCGACGATTCATGGCGGCTGGCGACCGGACCCATCCTCGAATCCGACCACTACAACGGCGAAAAATACGACGCCCGCGCCGAACTCGGTGCTTGGTCCAGCCCAGGCTACGAGGCGGATGACTGGCTCAAGCCACGCATCGAATCCCCCGAAACCGGCCGCCTCATCGCCAAAGTCTGCCAACCCGTCCGTCCGCAGGAAATCCTCAAGGCGAAATCCGTAAAGCGCGCACCGGATGGTGAGTGGATTTTCGATTTCGGCCAGAACCTCGTCGACCACGCCCGCATCCGCATCTCCGGCAAACACGGCCAAACCCTCAGCCTGCGCTTTGCAGAAATGCTCAATCCCGACGGCACACTCTACCGCGAAAACCTGCGCAGCGCGGAAGTCATCGACCGCTACACGTTCAAGGACGAGCAACCTGTCACCTGGGAGCCGCGTTTCACCTTCCACGGTTTTCAGCACGTTGGAATCAGCGGCATTGAAAGCACACCCACGGTCGATTCGGTGGAAGCCGTCGTGCTGCATACCGACATGCCGACGACCGGCACATTCTCCTGCTCGCACGAATTGCTCAACCAGCTTCAGCAAAACATTGTCTGGGGACAAAAAGGCAACTACTTCGAGGTGCCCACCGATTGCCCGCAACGTGACGAACGCCTCGGCTGGAACGGCGACGCACAGGTGTTTGTCCGCACCGCATGTTATAACATGGATGTCGCTCCGTTTTTTGAAAAATGGCTGGCGGACATGCGCGACTCGCAGATGCCCGACGGCCAGTTTCCCCACTTTGCCCCGCTGATCGGCACCCTGCGCATGAGCAGCTCACCCGGATGGGCGGACGCGGGCGTGATTTGCCCGTGGGTGATCTACGAACGCTACGGCAACACCCGCATCCTCGCCGACAACTTCGATTCGATGAAACGTTGGGTGGACTATCAGCATCGCACTTCCAAAAAACTCATCCGCCCCGATGGCGGATTCGGTGATTGGCTCGCCGTCGGCGTCGAAACCCCGAGATCGCTCATCGGCACCGCCTACTTCGCACATACCGCCAAACTTCTCTCCCATGCCGCCACCGTGCTGCAACGCGGGGACGAGGCAAAACATTACGCCGCGCTCTCGCAGCAGGTGGCGGATGCCTTCAACCGCGAGTTCGTCCACCCCGACGGACGCCTTAAAACCGAATCGCAAACCGGCTATCTACTCGCTCTCGGTTTCGACTTGCTGCCCGAGGAAAAACGTCCGGTCGCCCTCAACGCCCTGGTCGCCGACCTCGAGTCCAGAGACTGGCACCTTTCCACCGGATTCCTCGGCACCGGCCTGCTTATGCCGGTGCTATCCAAAGCAGGTCGCAACGATGTGGCTTACCGGGTGGTGCTTCAGGAATCGTATCCGGGGTGGCTCTATTCCGTCCGCCAGGGTGCCACCACGATGTGGGAACGCTGGAACAGCTACACTCATGAAAACGGCTTCGGAGATGCGGCGATGAATTCATTCAACCACTACGCCTACGGTGCGGTCGGCGAATGGATGTATTCGGTGATCGCCGGCATCGACGCCGCAGAACCCGGATTCCGGAAAATCCTCATCCACCCCCAGCCCGGCGGCGGACTCACCTGGGCCAAAGGCCGCCTCGAAAGCCCCTACGGCGTGATCTCGACCGCCTGGAAACTGGATGATTCGAAATTCACGCTCGAAGTCACCATTCCGCCTAACACCACCGCCACCATCCGCCTGCCCGATGGCAAATCCCACGAGTCCGGCTCCGGCACCTACACCTTCGAATCTGATCTCTGATATAACGGCTACCCGAGCACCTTGGTGGTTCCACCGCCGTTTTCGAGGTTGATGTCCATGTTCGGCTTGTTGGTCTGCCATGCGCCGGCGGTGAAGTCGGGGATGCGGATGGAATTCGAACCATTGCGCACCGACCAGTCGGAAAGTTCGACCACCGCGCTACTCGCGGCCGCGTCATAGACATCCTGATCGAGCGGCAGTCCATTGCGCAGGCAGTCGATGATATGCCAGATGTTGATGAGATCGGATCCGCCGTGTCCGCTGGCGAGATCCTTGCCCAAGCCACTCCGGAAGCGATCAAACTGTTTCAACATCTCGGGTTTATATTGTTCCATGAGTCTATCAAAGGTCATCTTGTCGGCCCAGCGGTGATCACCCGTGGAAATACGTGGCGGGGCGGGGTCGTAAAGTACGGACCCCTTGGTGCCATATACCCCGTGGATAAGGTTGTGGGGCGAGGGCGAGGTGGCGTCGTGCTGGATGTTGAGTGTGCGTCCCCCGACGGTGCGGATGAGCATGGAGCTCATGTTGCCACGATATTCCATTTCCGCAAACTCCTTGAAAAAAGGATCCTTCGCGGCGAGTTCCTTGGCCTTCGCCGCCATCATGAAATCACGGCTCTCGACTGAAACGAGGAAATCGAAGCGGTCGCCGCGATTGATATTCATCATCTGGGCGATGGGGGTCATGCCATGTGTCGGATAGATATTCCCCTTGTGACTGCCATACATGCGCAGCCACCACATGTCCCAATACATCGACTTGTTGAAATTGTTTCCCATCTTGCTGGTGTTGTAGGCGCCGTCACCATGGACGATTTCACCGAAAAAACCCTGCTTGGCCATACTGAGGGTGGTCATGTGAAAGGGCATGAAGGAATAGTTTTCCATCATCATGCAGTGCCTCTTCGTCCGTTCCGAGGTTTTCACCAGATCCCAGCATTCACTGACGGTCACCGCCGCGGGCACTTCGGTGATGACATGCTTGCCGTGTTCCATGGCATATACCGCCATTTCGGCGTGCATGTAGGTCGGCGTGGTGATCAGGACGAGATCGATGTCATCGCGCTCGCAAAGCTTCTTCCAGGCGTCATCCGATCCGGAGATGTATTCCGGGTTGTGTCGGGTGTTGGAGAGAATCTTTTTGATCTTATCGAATCGTTCGGGTGATACATCCGCCGCTGCTTTGATTTCGGTGTGATCCACGCGGATGATGGTTCCGGCATGGTGTGAACCGCGGTTGCCCGTGCCGATGATCCCGATGCGCACGGTATCGATGGCGGGAGCCGCGTAGCCAGACATGTTGAATTCCTGACGGTGGGATTTTTGCCAGGTTTCCATCTGCTGCGGCAGGTCGGACGCGACACCTCCGGCAGGCCCGGCAGTAGCACGGCTGCCTAAGCCCGCGAATGCCGCGGCACCCGGACATGCGACGAGTTTGAGAAATTGCTTTCGGTTCATGATTGAGGATGGAGTGGATGGAATTGTTAGATCAAATGGCGGTCATCTTGTTGTGTTCGAAACCGAAGCCCCAGCCGGGAGTCTGGCGCGGGCGTGCGATGCCGTCTTTGATTTCCATCGGGTTGTCGATCAAACCGTCGATCCAGTCGAACGACTCGGCTCCCAATCCGTTAGGAATCGTGCATAGCAGTGGCACGTCGTAGTCCTTGTAGTAATGCGGCAGGACGGGCAGGTGGTGGGCGTGGGCAAGTGCCGCGGATTCGCGCCACGGCTCGACGCCTCCAAGACGCAGGATGTCCGGCTGCCAAAGATCGATGGCATTGCGGGCGATAAGAGCCTTGAGGGCGGTGGTGTCGAACTCGCGTTCGCCCATGGCAAGCGAGATATAGGATTTGGAGCGAAGTGTCTCGTAGCCGGCGAAATCCTCGTGATGGATAGGTTCCTCGAACCAGCGGATTCCGAGTGTGGCCACCTCGTTGGCCAGCTTCAGGGCTTTGGGGACATCCATTCCCTGATTGGCATCCATCATGATGGAGATATCAGGACCGAGTGCCTCGCGCACGATCCGCAGGCGGTGCAGGTCGCGCCCATCCTCCGGTGCGCCGACCTTGATTTTCACTGCGCGGAATCCGCGTTTCTTGTAGCCGGTCACTTCATCGACGAGTTCCTCATCGGTATAGGACAACCAACCGCCGGACCCATAGACTGGCACCTCCGTGCGGCTCGCACCCAGCAGTTTCCATACCGGCTGGCCATTGATCTTGCCCCATGCGTCCCACATCGCAAGGTTGACCGCGCCCAGCACCCACTTCAGCAGGCCCTTGCTGCCGAAGTATTCGCTCTCGATGGCGAAGTCGCGCGCAAGCTTCACCGTTTCATAGACTTCGTATCCCTTCACGAACTCAGCGATGTCACGAAGAGCACCGACAATCGCCTGCGGAAAATAGTGGAATGCTAACAGATATCCCTGTCCCTTGGTGCCGTTTTCCAACTCGATCTCGGCGATCAGGAAACGAATCTCCGGGATGTCGTGCGTGGCATCGGCGATCCGCTGCGAGACCGGCGAGACGGCACTGAAGAAATTGATCCTGCGAATGGCAAGAGGAGAGTTTTGGTGTACGATATTCATTGTTTTGTTAGAAACCGATACTGGCCCCGCCATCCACCGGCAGCACCGTGCCGGTGATGAATTTCGCGGCTGGAGAGCACAGGAAAGTGGCCGCCCAGCCGATGTCTTCGGGGCTGCCGAAACATTTCATCGGAGTGCGGCCGAGGATTTTGGCGCGTCGCGCGGGGTCGCCGTTCAGAGCCTTCTCAAGCATTGGGCTTTGGATCCAGCCGGGCGCGATGGCATTGACACGAACGCCCCGACTGGAAACCTCGGCCGCCAGCGTGCGCACCATCCCCAGGCAAGCCGACTTGGCGGCGGAATAAGCAATGACTTGCGGAACTCCGATAAACGAGGCCATCGAGGCGATGAAAATGATGTTGCCGTGGCCGCGTTCAAGCATCCCGGGCAAGACCAACCGATTCAGGTTGTGAGCTGCGGTGATGTGGGTGCGCATCACGGCTTCGAACTCGTCCGGGCGGGTATCGACAGCCATTTTCTTGAGATGGGTGCCGGCGTTATTGACCAGGATGGTCGGCGGACCGTGCTGGGAAACAAGTTTTCCGAAGGCCTCTTCGGTGCCATCGAAATCGGTGATATCCTGGACGACGAAGAAGGCATTTCCGCCAAGTTCGTCGCATGTCTTTGCAAGTTCCTCACGGCGACGTCCGACGAGGATGACGCGGGCACCAGCCTGAATGAAACACCGGGCGATGCCAAGACCGAGGCCGCTGCCCCCGCCGGTGATGATTGCGGTTTCTTTATCGAGGCTGAATGGATGAATCATCGAAAGGCGTTACGTTATCAGAGAGCCCATGCTTGTCACCCACCTTAAAGTCCGCGCAACTCCTGAATAGGAGACCACCAATGGCAGACCGAACAATCTTCGGGCCGATGAAATTTCGGCCACAAAAAGCACAAAAGACACAAAAATCAGGTTTCCCAAATTCACACTTTGTGCTTTTTGTGGCCATTTCCCCTGAAAAACCTACTAAAAAACAGGCCGCTACGTCGAAATGTTTTTTCCTTACCTCGCTTGCGTTTGCTGGTCATGAAGCCCCAGCATTAGGCACCTCATGAAATGAGGGTAGGCCGATCCCTGACCCGTGACCCATGCGAATCCCCATCCCGATATCCCGCTCTCTGCTGCTGGCCGTCACCTTCATTGGCACCGTCCAGGCGCAGGCCGATGAACTCAAAGACGCTTTCCACACCCCGCCGCCCTCCGCGCTGCCCGGCGTCTATTGGTATTTCATGGACGGCAATCTGGACAAGCAGGAGATGGTCAACGATCTCGAATCGATGGCTGCCGCAGGTCTCAATAGTGTGATCTTTCTGGAGGTGGATCTCGATGTGCCTCGCGGGCCGGTGACCTTCATGAGCGAGACCTGGCAGGATCATGTCTCGCACGCCTTCAAAACCGCCGAGCGACTCGGCATGGAGGTGCTGGTTGGCACCGGGCCGGGGTGGGCGGGCAGCGGCGGATCATGGGTGCCGCCGCAGGACTCGATGAAGCATTTGGTCGGCAGCAGCACGCGGATCAAGGGGCCTGTCAGTTATGCCGAGGTGTTGCCGGTGCCGCCGCCGCATCCGGCCAACCGCTTTGCCAAACTGGATGAAAAACACGCGAAAATCCGCGACGAATGGTTTCAGGATGTGGCGGTATTGGCGTTCCCCACGCCTGGTGACTCGATCAGCCGCCGCGAGAACTGGGAGACCAAGGCGCTCAAAGACAGCATGACGATGACGATGACCCCCGAGGCTCGCAAGGGCATCCCCAGCCTTGCCGAGTATCCGGTTCCCGCCGACTTGCAGGCGATTGATCCGGATCGCGTCGTGGATCTCACCGCCGCCATGCAGCCGGATGGCACCCTGCGCTGGGAGGTGCCCGAGGGCGACTGGACGGTCATGCGCTTCGTCTCCCGCAGCACCGGCCAGATGACGCGTCCCGCACCGCAGTCGGGGCTTGGATTTGAGCACGACAAGATGAACGGCGAAACATTCCGCCGCCATTGGTCGAATTTTCAAGCAAAGCTCCTGGAAAAGGTCGGCCCGCAGGAGCCCGGCAAAGGAGTCACCACCCTCCACCTCGACAGTTGGGAAATGAGTGCGCAGAACTGGACGGAAGGATTTCGCGAGCAATTCCAGAGACGCCGCGGCTATGATCCACAGCCATTTTACCCCGCCTTCATCGGGCTGGTGGTCGGGAACCCCGAAAAGACTGAACGCTTCCTCTGGGATCTGCGCAAGACCGCGCAGGAACTGGTGATCGAGGAGTATGCGCAAACCATCCGCGCGGTCGCGCATGAGAACGGCCTGCTCTATTCCAACGAACCCTACGGCATGAATCCCGCAGGCAATATCAACCTCGGCGTGGAGGCGGATATTGTTTCAGGCGAGTTCTGGAATGCGAGGCGCGGGCTGGACAGCCAATACAGTTGCATCGAGGCCGTAAGCATCGCCCATGTCATGGGACGCAAGCAGGTCAGCGCCGAATCGTTCACCACCTTTGCCCAGGCATTCCTCGACAACCCAGGCACACTCAAGAACCAGGCCGACTGGGCGCTTGCCATGGGAATCAACAAATTCATGTTCCATACCTTCCAGCACCAGGCGGGAGGCGATCGCGAAAAGCCCGGCATGGCGATGGGCCCCTACGGCATCCACTGGCACCGGAACCTGACATGGTGGCACATGGTCAGGCCATTCCACGACTACCTCGCCCGCAGCTCCAGCATGATGCAGCAGGGGCAACACGTCGCCGACATCCTTTACCTCACCCGCGAGGGAGCGCCGATGGTCTTCAACGCACCGGCGAGCGGCCTGAGCGGCGAGCCACGGGTTCGTGACAAACGCGGATGCAATTTCGATGCGATCTCACCACGCGTCTTCGCCATGCGCGCGACGGTGGAGGACGGCGATATCGTGTTTCCCGGCGGCACCCGCTACCGCCTGCTGGTCCTCCCGGAAAACGCCACCATGACGCCCGAGATGCTGAAAAACATCACCGACCTGGTCAAAGCCGGCGCCACCGTAATCGGCAATCCGCCAATGAAATCGCCCAGCCTCGTCGGCTACCCGGAATGCGATGCCCAAGTCCGCCAGTTGGCGGAAGAACTCTGGGGCAAACAACCACAGGCCGAGCGCCGAGTCGGCAAAGGGCGCATCCTCACCGCGAAGGTCGAACCCGGCGAACGCTATCCCCACTACGACACCACCGCCGCCGTGCTCGCCGGCATGGGAATCCCCGAAGACTTCTCATCCGACGGCCCGATCCGCTACGGCCACCGCCGCACGGCATCCACCGAGATTTATTTCGTATCCAACACCTCGGAGAACCGGGTCGAAACCACCTGCCGCTTCCGGGTGGCGGAGGGCGCGCCGGAGTTATGGGATCCGGTCGGCGGGGAAATCCGTCCGCTGCCGGAGTTCATTCGCGAGGGAGATCTCACAGCCGTTCCGATAGTGTTCGAGCCGCATCAAAGTTTCTTCGTGGTTTTCACGGCACAGGAAGAACTCACAAAATCAAGCTCACCACCGAAGTTGAGAAACTTCCCGAATTTCAAACCCGTGATGGAAATCGACGGCCCATGGCAGCTTGCCTTCGACCCGAAATGGGGTGGCCCTGCGAAGGTGGAGTTCGATCAACTCGTCGACTGGTCAACGCATGAGAACGAGGGAATCCGCTACTACTCCGGATCCGCCACCTACCGCAAAGAGTTCGACGCCCCGGAAACCGCCGCCCGTCCATCGCAGATATTCCTCGACCTGGGCACCGTCCACTCCATCTGCCGCGTCAAACTGAACGGCGAGGATCTCGGCATCCTGTGGTCGCCGCCGTGGCGGGTGGATGTCAGCGACGCGATGCAGGCCGGGCGCAATGTCCTCGAGATCGAGGTCGTCAACAACTGGGTCAACCGCCTCATCGGCGACCAGCAACCGGCCAACGCCGGAGTGCGGAACGTCACCTTCGAGCACGGCATCCTGGGCGGCCAGGAGTTCAAGGCCGGTCGCTACACCTTCACCCACCAGAAATTCCACGAAGCAGATGCGCCACTGCTCCCGGCAGGCTTGTCAGGCCCCGTGCGCATATTGATTTCGAACCATGAGAACTGATCATAGCGGGATCAAGAGATATGAAAATGGGGTAGCGCTACCCGACGAATCAACGCCTGCGGCACGGTCAGTCAGGTGGCGCGGTTTCGCTGAAACCGCATGAGCAAGAAATGAGAAAGATGGAGGGCAAGGTGAGCCTCTTCGTCAGCTCTTGCGCAGACCTTTCCCGTTCCTTGCGCCTGCGGCCTGAGCCAGGCCGCGCTAGTGCGAGTGCAAATACATGAAATCAACCAGTGAAAGTCTGAGTCCTCCCGAGACGAGCTACGGGAGAGCAGCCGAAGGCAACTGCGTCGCCGCGAGGCGGGGTGGGGAGCAGCCGGAAGCGGACCCGCAGTCCCAAATACCAGTGAACCCGATTCGGTTTACAACAGCGGCGAGCCTTCTAGGGAATGGCGAAGCCTGCCGCATGAGCGGCAACCGTTTCCCCTTACATCCCTCGTCCACAAGGGAGAAACGGGCTGTTGCGGATGGTTGGGGTGAGAACGCAGGGAAGGTATCATGTGGAAGCGTTGAGAGCTGTCCGGGCAGGAATCCGCGCAAGCGGGACCGGGCAGCAGTCAGAGCCGCCATAAGAGTGCAAGCAAGCCGTGGGAAAACCAACGCCGGAAAGACCGGAACCACGGAGCAAAGCCGGGTAACGACCGGTGGAACAAAGGGCGGCAGGGAAGTGGAACGGTCGAGACCATGAAACACGAAGAAGAAGCATCCGAGTCAGTTCCCGCAAGGGATAAGCAAGCGGAAGAGGACCTGTGGCAGCGCCACAAAGCCGAACGTGGAGTGTGGTCGGAACCGATGCTGGTGGCCCTCGAAAGAGGGTTGAAAGGAAACAAGTGGTTCAGCCTGATCGACAAGGTTTGGTCAGCGCGGACGCTTGAACTGGCTTGGGAAAAGGTGAAGTCCAACGCAGGGGCCTGCGGCGTGGACGGCATCACGATAGATCGATTCGCAAAAGACAGCACGAGTCGGCTGCTCGCCGTGAATGAGCAATTGAAGCGAGG
>JAWLDG010000017.1:0-118280 GCA_041686775.1 Luteolibacter sp.
TGCTCTCCCGTAGCTCGTCTCGGGAGGACTCAGACTTTCACTGGTTGATTTCATGTATTTGCACTCGCACTAGGGCGCTACCGCCGGGAGCGCCGCGCGCATGAAATGCGAATGGCAGGTCGCACTTGGGGTCAGTTTAATGCGGAGCGTCTCGACTCCGACTGTTGGAGTTTTGCCCGAACCAAGGACATCGGCCACGACCGCAGCGAGGTCCGTGAGGTCCTCGTCTGCCACAACCTCGACTGGATGGATCCGGCGATTCGCGAGGACTGGGAGGAGCTCTCCTGTGTCGTCATGGTCCGCCGCCAGACCCTCTTGGCGGCGGGCAAAACCCGCAGCGAAACCTGTTACCACATCAGCAGTCTCAAGGAGGTCAAAGCGCCTGAAATGCTCGGCTACATCCGTGGCCACTGGGCGATTGAGAACTGCTGCCACTGGGTGCTCGATGCCATCTACCGGGAAGACCACAACCAAACCCGTGACCGAGCCGCTGCCAAGAATCTCGCCACCCTGCGCCGCATCGCCCTCAACACCCACAACCTCGTCAGACCTGAGGGCGATAACCCCAAACGCCCCAAGAGCCTGCCCAAACGTGAACTGCGCGCCACCCTAGACCCAACCTACCTCGAGAAACTCCTCTCCCTAGTGTAGGGACCCTGGAGATGCTTTCCTGAACCGGGGCTTGCGCCGCGGGGCTGCATGGTGGTTATTCGCACCCGAATCGCCATGAGCCGCACCCTGTTCCCACTGCTCCCGCTTCTGATCGCGCCGGTCGTTTTCGCCGATGAAGCCAAGGAAATCACCGTCGAGCCACAACCGTTCACGATCCGTCAGGAAATCACCGGCAGCGCGATGCCCGCGGAGTTCCAGCAGATCGCCATCGATGCCAAAGCATGGCTTGAGTTCGAAATCACCAGCATCGCCCCGCACGGCGCACGCGTTGCCAAGGGCGATGTGTTGATGGCATTCGATCCGGAAAAAATCGACCAATGGCTCACTGACACGCGGCGCACGATCGAGGCCCGTGAACGCGATATCGCACAAGCGTCGCACGATCTTTCCAACCTCACGGAAACCACCCCGCACAAGCTTGATGCAATGCGCCGCGCCGCCGCCGTGGCCGCGGAGGAAAACTCCTACTTCACCGCCACCCGACGCAAGGCGGAAGAGGACGCAGCCGACCAACGGCTCAAGCGCGCGGAAAGTTTCCTCGAAAACCAGCGCGAGGAACTGCGCCAGCTGGAGATGATGTACACCGCCGACGAACTCACCGAGGAAACCGAGGAGATCATCCTGCAACGCCAGCGCGACCGCGTGGAGGCAGCCGAGTTCGAACTGGCGATGGAGAAACTGAGACACAAGCGCAGCCGTGAAGTGCTGCTGCCACGCGAGGCGCTACAACTCGCCGACAACGAGCGCGACACGGCGATCTCGCTCGCGAAGTCCGAAGCCGACTCGCCCCGCGCCATCGACAAGGCCACGCACGATCTCGCCTCGTTGAAGATCATTCAGGAACGCGATCAGGCGCTGCTCGCCAAAATGGAGGCGGACCGCAAGCTGTTCGAAATCACCGCCCCGGCCGACGGATGGTTTTATTATGGCACCATCGAAAACGGCCGTTGGACCGTGGGCGAGCCCGCCAAGACCCTCACACTCCATGGCAAGCCGCCGGCCCGACGTCCGCTCGCCTCGTTCATCCCGGGCGATGCGAAACTGGATGTCATCGCTCACATTGATGGTGCCATGGCACGGCGCATCGATGACGAGGTGCAGGCAATGGCCTGGCTGGAAGGACGCGAGGACGCCTCGTTTGCCGTGAAGCTCGCGAGTCTTTCACCCACGCCGGATGCCGGTGGCAATAATCAGACGACTTTCAATGCCGAGTGGCCCGAAGGACTCGATGTCGTTCCCGCCGCGAAAGTGAACATCCGCCTCATCGCCTATCATTCTACAGATTCGCTGGTGCTTCCCACCGAGGCGCTGCGCTTCGATCCCGAAGGCTGGACCGTCGCCGTCAAGCTGGCCGATGGCGACACCGAGCGCCGCACCGTGAAGCGCGGCCGCGTGTTCGACGGAAAATGCGAAATCGTTTCCGGACTCGAAGCCGGACAAGTCGTCATCCTGCCATGAGATTGACCCGCGCATGCCTGTGGATCCTCGCCACCGCCGCCACCACCGCGGCCGGTGAACTCCCGGCATTGCGCGGTGAAATCGACACCACGATCACCCGCGGTGTGGATTTCCTAACAGCCACGCAGCGTCCCAACGGCGCGTGGGGCGGGCCGACCAAGACCAAGGGGCTCAACATCTACGCTCCGCTGCCCGGTGCGCACCACGCGTTCCGCGCCGGTTCCACCACGCTCGCGCTGTCCGGTGTCATCGACTCCGGCGACACGCGGCCCGAAACTCAAGCCGCCATCGCCCGCTGCGCGGATTGGATCGAGAGCGAGTTGCCGAAACTCCGCCGCGCCGACACCACCACCACCTACAACGTCTGGGGCCACGCCTACGGCCTGCGCGCGCTCGCCCGGCTCCATGCGCGCGAGACGACCGACGCCGGCCGCGAAAAGTGGGCCGCCATCGCCCGCCAGCAGATCGACCTCGCCAACCGCTACGAAGACCTCAACGGCGGCTGGGGATATCTCGACATCTTCGACGAGGTGGCCACCCGCCGGCCGTCCGGCATCACCACCTCCTTCACCAGCGCCACCATGCTGCTCGGCATGGCCGAGGCGCGCGATGCCATGGGAGTGGAACTCGATGAAAAAATCGTCCGTTCCTCGCTCGATTCCATCCTGCGCCAGCGCACGCCGGATTTTTCCTACGCCTATTCGCACGGCCACCGCTGGGGTCCGCGGCGGGACATCAACCGTCCCGCAGGCTCGCTCGCCCGCTCGCAGGCCTGCAATGCCGCGCTACGCGTCTTCGGCGACGAATCGGTCACCGACGAAGTCATCATCACATGGGCCGAACGATTCCTCGCCCGCGAAGGCTGGCTCGACATCGGCCGCAAGCGCCCGGTGCCGCACGAGACGCACTTCAAGATCTCCGGTTATTTCTATTACTACGGAGTCTATTATTTCACCGAGTCGGTGGCCTTGCTGCCGCGTGAAAAACAAGCGTCCTACGCCGCACGATTGGCCGAACTGATCGTCAGCCGCCAGGAAAAGGACGGCTCGTGGTGGGACTACCCGCTTTACGATTACCACCAGGCGTACGGCACCGGCTACGCCCTGATGGCCCTCGCCTGGTGCCGGGATGTGCTGGCTGAAGACACCAATTCCGTGCCGTGAAAGCTCAGCTCATCTTCGATCTCGACGGCACGCTCGTCGATTCATTGCGCGGCATCGCCGACACGCTCAACCGCACGCTCGACGCCCACGGCCTGCCCGGCCACTCGGACGCACAGGTTCGCTCGTTCGTCGGCAATGGCCTGCGCAATCTCATCGCCCGCGCCGCGCCGCAGGGAGCCGATCCCGCGCTCATCGATTCGCTGCTCGCGCTCTACCGCAAGGACTACGAGCGCACATGGAAACAAGGCACCGAGCCCTATCCCGGCATCGTTGCCATGCTCGATGAACTCCGGCGCGACGGCTTCACCATGGCCGTGCTCTCCAACAAGACGCATGACTTCACCGTCACCATGGTCCGCGATATGTTTCCCACCATCCATTTCGTGCACATCCTCGGTCAGCGCGACGGCCTGCCCCACAAGCCAGATCCCGCCGGCGCATTGCAGCTCGCCGAAGCGATGGGCGTGCCCGCGGAGGAATGCGTCGTCATCGGCGACTCCACCATGGACATCCAAACCGCCGCCAACGCCGGCATGCGCGCCATCGCCGTGAGCTGGGGCTATCACGACCGCCGCCGCCTCGAAGCCGCCGGTCCCGACCACATGATCGATAGCCCTGCGGAGTTGCACCCGCTGCTCGGCAGGTGAACGCGGATTTGCCATCGCACCGCCAACGCCGGCCGGCAGTCAGGATGCCAGCGCCACTTTTGTTAGAACAGCGATGCCAGCTTGTTGACCTCGGTGGCGGCGATCATGACGAAGACGCGGTGTTGGTCGCCCCAGCGGGCGGCGGCCCAGTGGCCGACTTGTTCGAAGTCCGGGTGCGCGCGGTCGGGAACCTCGCCGCTGACGTCCTCGCGGCGGAAGACGACGAGATGGACGACGCCTTGTCCGCATTCCTCGAAGCAGATGAGCGAGCCGCGTTTGCCGTCGATGATGAGTTCGCGGCAGCCGACGCCTTTAAGCTTTTCGATGCCTTGCGGGAGTTTGTTGCCGGGGCACGGGAGTTTGCGCTCGCGGAGGTGGCGGATGAGTGCCTGGTGGTCCTCACGTGTTTCATCGAGGCTGAAGAGCGGCGACTCGTAGGTGCGGATGAAGCCTGCCTGCACCAGCTCGACGGGCACCGGCGCGCCGAGCGCGAGGGTGGGCGCGGCGTTTGATTTTTCCTGCCGGGTGAGCAGGAATGCGAGGGCCACACCGGCGGCAGCGGCGAGCGGGACGGCGAACCTGCGCCAGACGGGACGCGCCACCGGGGCCGGCACGCGGCTGCGGTTCATGGCGGCGAGGATTTCCGCGCGCAACCCGGCAGGCGGCCGGATGGTGGCGAGCGCGCCGATCATCGCGGAATCATGCTCGTCCTCGGCCACGGGAAAATCGTCGCGGCGGGCGGCGAAGCAATCGAGCACCTCGCGGCGAAGCGATTCCGGCACGGCGAGCGAGGCGAGGGCGGCGGCGAATGTGGCGTCGAGCGCGCGTTCGTCGGCGAGCCATTCGCCAAGTTCGCGATCTTCGAGGGCCAAGGCGAGCGCCTCGGCAAAATCGCGGTCGTCCGCGTCCGCACCGTCGGGCCGGAAGCTGCGGAGGATGAACTTTGCCTGTTCCTTATCCATGGTTCTGAAGCGGGGAATCGCCCTGAAGGCGGAGAATGTTTTTCGGGGCGCTGGCGGGGCCGGCGGTCATTTTGCGGCGCAGCAGTTCCTTGCCGCGGGCGAGGCGGGACATCACGGTGCCGATGGGTACGTCGAGAATGGCGGCGATGTCCTTGTAGCTGTGTTGTTGGAGATAAAACAGGGAGACTGGCGCGCGGTAGATTTCATCGAGTTCGGCGAGCAGTTCAAGGGCGCGCTGGCCGTCGAGTTGGCGATCGGCGTCCTCCTGGGGACTGGGGATGGATTCGGTGGTGGTTTCGTCGAGCGGTTCTTCGGAGTAGCGAGAGGCGCGGCGGCGGTGGCTGAGGAACTCGCGATGAAGGGTGGTGAACAGCCAGGTTTTCGCTTTCGATTTGTCGCGCAGTTGCCCGCCTTTTTCCGCCCAGATGCAGAAGGTTTCCTGCACCAGATCGGATGCCGTGGCCTCTTCGCGGGACAACGACATCGCGAAGCGGAACAGCGCCTGGTAGTGGGCGTCAACGAGTTCCTCGAATTCACTCATGGGCCTGCATGGGAGAGTGGGACGGCGGATTTTATTCCGCAAATTTTGTCGTCACGGCGACGGGTAAAGCACCTGCTGGAGATAAAGTCCGTCGGCCGGCGCGCAGTTCGGGGCCTTGCCGAGCGGCAGGCCCGGCGCTTGGTCGAGCAGGGCCGCGAGGTCGTCCATCCGCATGCGGCCCTGTGCGGCATGCACCGCCGCGCCCATGATCAGGCGCACCATTTTGTAGAGAAACCCATCGCCGACGAAGGTGATGCGATAGCCGTCGGGCAGTGTTTCGAGGTCGGCGCGGTGGATGGTGCGGCACCAGTCCATGTCGGGCGGCTCGTTGCCGCGGTAGGCGGCGAAGGCGTGAAAGTCGTGGCGACCCAGGAAAAGCGCGAGCGCCTGTTCGAGGGCGGTGGCGTCGAGCAGGCGCGGCAAGTGCCAGGCCAGCCCGGCCTTGAGCGGCGGCAGCACCGGCTCGGTGCAGAGGTCGTAATGGTAGATTTTCCCGCTGGCGGAAAAGCGGCTGTGGAAATCCGCCGCCGCCTCCTCACAAGCCATCACGCGGATGGTGGCGGGCAGCTTGCAATTCAGCGCGGGCACCCAGTTGAACGGGTTCATGGAAATGTCGTCCGGAGCGTCGAAGTGAGCCGTCTGGCCGAGCGCGTGCACGCCGGTGTCGGTGCGGCCGGAACCTTGCAGGCGCAGCGGACGTTTCGCCACCTCCTCCAGCGCACGATGCAGGAAATCCTGCACCGTGTTGCCGCAGGCCTGCGACTGCCAGCCGTGGTACGGGCGACCGTCGTAGGCGATGGTGAGTTTGAGACGCACGGCGGGGAGATTGAATGCGGACCGGTCACTCGGCAAGCCATGCCGGGAAGTGGAATCGGCCCACCGATCCGGGCGGAAGCGGGCGATGGAGGACTTTTTGCTTTATTTTTATTAAAAATCAGGTTGTTTCTGTATTCCGTTTTTTAAAAAATTATTCCCGATGAGATTTTCAATAATGTTTTCGACCCGGATGGCGTGGATGATGGCATGGCTCGCCGGCGCGTGTGCGGCGCAGGGTTTCACTTTGGATGGAATCCGCAACACGACGACCGAGACCGGCTACACCGAGCGCTCGGTACAGGCGAACTCGAACGAGAACTTCAACCTGCTGGCCAACCTGCACACGGCGGTCACGGACGCCAACCTGCGGGTGTTCCTCGGCGGCCGGGTGGACGGTGGCAACGCGATCCTGCTGTTCATCGACTCCAAAGCCGGCGGCGTGCCCGTGGACGGGACCGGACCCTACATTCCGAGTGATCTGATCACCAGCGGCGACTTGCCCGCAGCCATCAACAATCTGGGCACTTCACCCACCAGCGGACTGCGTTTCGAGAGCGGTTTCCAGCCGGACTACGCCATTCGCATCCAGGGCAATGGACTCCCACAAGCCCAGGTCCACCGTTACGATCTGAATGCGGGCACCGGCCATGCGGTCGGAAACGCGGCGGACAACACGCGTTCGGGTGGCTTCATCAGCGGAGTGCATGTGCGATGGCAGGATGTGAATGTGGCCCCCGATCAAGTGGACCGCGGCATGGAACTTTCGCTCAACCTGCCATTGATGGGAGCCACCGCCGGCACCCACACGATCCGGGTGATGGCACTGATGGTGAACGAAAACTCCACTTCCGCCACCAATCAAACGCTCGGTCCGCTCGATCCCCCGGCGACGCCTCCGCGGGCACCGATCGGCGCGGGACTCAGCGGCTTCGATTTCGGCGCGGAACCCGGCGAACAGACAGTCTCTTTCGAAATCACGCACGCAGTGACCGACAGCGATGGCGACGGTCTTTTGGACGAACACGAAACCAACGACGGCATCTATGTTGCCGCCACCGCCACCGGCAGCAATCCTCTGGTCTCCGACAGCGATGGCGACGGCCATTCGGACGGCGATGAAGTGGCGGGAACTCCCTTCGGTTTCCTCACCAACCCAAATATTCCGAATTATGCGGACGTCTGGGCTCCGGCGAATTTCACCGTCCCCGCATTCACGCCGAACGCCAGCACCCTGATGGTCCGCGGGGGGGAGGATCTTACCGGCCAATACCAGTGGAGCAAACTCTACCGCATCCAGAATACCGGCACCGTGAACTTCAAGCTCACCGCCGGCGGCAGCCCCGAGGTCAACTGGGGACCCGGCTCCGTGCCGGGCTCCGTGCAGCCCAACAACAGCAACAACTTCACCGGCAGCGCGCCGGCCACCGGATTCTATCAGATCGATTTCGACCAGGCGGCCCTGACGTGGAATTTCGCCCGCAAGGTTTTTCCCTCCCTGCAGGATTACCTCGATGCCTACGGCGTGGCCGCAGGGGGCGACCACGACAACGATGGCATTCCCAACGAGGACGAGTATGCCGCCAACACCGATCCCACCAACGCGGATTCCGATGGCGACGGCATCAACGACGCCGCGGACCCCGACCCGTTGCTGGCGGTGCGCGACATCGTCTTCAGCGTGGACATGAGCGTGCAATTCGACCGGGGTGACTTCGATCCGGTGTTCGAACAGGTCAGGGTACAGTTCTTCGACGGCGTGGCCGCGCCCGGCGAGCTGGCGCTGACCTCCGTGGGCGGCGGCATCTACAGCGGCACACTGGCCGCTGTGGCGGGTTCCGCCGGGTTGCCATTCGGTGCCTACAAATTCGCCATCGTGCCGATTGGCGGCGGCACGCCGTTTTTCGAGGTCCAGTTCCGCAATTTCAACCTCGGTCCCGCGCACCAGACCCAAACCCTGCCGGTCGTGTTTTTCAATGACGACGAAGGCTCCGGTTCCTCCGCCTACGAAGACTGGGCGCTGCTATTCATCGAACATCCCGGTCCACCGTCGCAGGACTTCGATGGCGACGGATTCACCAATTATGAGGAGTTCCTATACGGCACCATGCCGGACGAGACGACCACTTCGTTGGTGGAAATGTCGATCTCCGGCGGCAACTTCATCATCCGCTACAACGAGCGCGAGGATTTCAGCGTCTGGATGGATCTGGAGCAAAGTCCGGATCTCTCCGAGGAATCCTGGGCTTTCCCGGATTTCGCGATCATCGATTACGCCATCGACCAAAGCGGTTTGCCGGACGGGTATCTGCGACAGGAGGCGCGCATCCCGATGACCGAAGAGCGCATGTTCTTCCGCGTGAAAGCGCAGGAGGATCCGGGATTCTGAAACCGCGCTCTACCACGCATATTGCTTGTCGGCCGCATGGCGGGCCGATAGGCAAGCCGCATGTTACCGGAGCTACGCGCCATGATGGTCCTGCAGGACCGCGACCGCCGCCTTTTGAGCCTTTCGAAAGACCTCGACCGGCTGCCGCAGGACGAGGCGCGCGCCAAGGCGAAGCTCGCCGCCGACGAGGCCGCGGTGAAAAAATGCCACGACGCACTGACGGACTGCGACCTGCGGCTCAAGCGGCTGGAACTCGACGCCGGCACGCGCCGCACCACCATCCAGCGACTCAAGACCCAGCAGTTCGAAACGCGCAAGAACGAGGAATACCAGGCGCTCGGTCACGAGATCACCCGCTACGAAAAAGAGGTGGACGATCTCGAAACGCGCGAACTGGAGCTGATGGAGGAGATGGACGGCCACCGCGCCGCGCAGAAGGCCGCCGAGGCCGCCCTGGCGAAGTCACGTGCGATGGTGGACGAGGAACTCGCCGACATCCGGACCCGCCGCGAGCGGCTGGAAGCCGAGCGCGCCGAGGTTTCCGCCGAACGCGAGCGTCTTGCTGCGGAAGTGCCCGATGAGGCGCTGCCGCTTTACGAACGCCTGATGAAAACCAAGGCCGGCCTGGCCGTCGCGCCGGTGCACGATGGCAAATGCGGCGGCTGCCACATGAAACTCATCGCCTCGACGGTGGTGGCCGTGCAAAGCGGCAGGGAACTCACGCGCTGCGAGGATTGCGGACGCATTCTTTACGCCGGCGAGTGACCACTCACCCGTTGCGCGTCATCGGCGGCCGCGGGTAGCGCTCGCGGTAGTTCTCGATGTCGGTGGAATGGCGGCCGGCGCGGCGCGGGAGCGGCGAGGTTTCCGCGCGTGGGCGGAACTCGACGGGCTTGCCGCTGCGGATCTCCTCGGCCAGCTCCTTCACGCTGTTGAGAATGCGCGTCGGCTGATAGACATAGCGCGAAAGGTCCTCCAGCCGGCTCGATCCTGTTAGAACCAGATAACTCCGCAGCCCCATCTCGATGCTGCCGCGGACGTCCGTTTCCATCGTGTCGCCGACCATCACCACCTGATAGCGGCCCGCGCCGTCGCCATTGGCGGAGAGCAGTCTGCGGCGCGCGCGGCTGAACATGTAGGCGTTCGGTTTGCCGAGATAGTAGGCCGTGCGGCCGGTGCTGGCTTCGAGATAAGCCGCGGTCGCTCCGGCACCGGGGCGGGTCTTGCCGGATTCCACCGGGCACCAGTTGTCCGGATTGGTGGCGACGAGCCGCGCGCCGCGCTCGATGAAACCATGCGCGCGGTTCAGTTTTTCCAGACTGGGATATCCCTCGCCGACCACCACGAAGTCGGGATCAATGGCATCGTTGGCGATGCCGGCGTCCTTCAACGCGGCGAGCAAGCCGCCCTCGCCGAGCACGAAGGCGGTGGACTCGGGATAGGTTTCCGCGAGGAAATCCGCGGTGTTCATCGCCGAGGTGTAGAAGTGCCGCGCGGCGAGCCCGTCGATGCCGAGGTGGCGCATTTTCACCACCAGGTCCTCGGGCGTCGGGTTGGAGTTGTTGGTGAGGAAAAGAAACGGGATGCCGTTGCTATGGAAAATCTCGATCAATTCCAGCGCACCGGGGATCAACTGGTCCTCGCGGTAAATCACCCCGTCCATGTCTAACAAAAATGCCGTTTTCATAAGTCCGGCACCGGACGAGCACGCGCCATGCCAGCGCGGGTGACAATACCGCGGATCAGCACAGCGAGGAACTGAGCGGCGAGGGCACGGCGACGACCTGCATGCCGGCGCTTTGCGCGGACAGGATGCCGGCCGGCGCGTCCTCAAGCGCCAGGCAGCGCGCGGGGGTCACTCCAAGCAAGCGCGCGGCGTGAAGGTAGATATCGGGCGCGGGCTTGCCTTCCTTCACGTCGTCCGCGGTGACCACTTCGTCGAACCAATCGGAAATGCCCACGGCGTGCAGCGTTTTCTCCACCACCATGCGCGAGCCGCCGCTGGCCACCGCCATCGGCATCTTGCCACGCAGCGAGCGCGCGAAATCCGCCACTTCGTCGATGAGTCCCACGCTTTTGATGCGCTTGAGGAACGATTCGCGCTTGGCGAAAGCGACCGCCTCGGGATCGAGCTTGAGATCGTATTCGTCGTTGAGTTCCACCACGATGTCGCGGGTGGGCCGGCCACCCATGGCGAGAAAGACATCCTCCTTGAAAACACCACCCGCACCATGGATGGCGAGAGCATCGCACCACGCCTCGAAGTGGGCGGGCATGGAATCGACGAGCGTGCCGTCGCAATCGAAAATCACGGCGTCGTAGCCGTTCTTGGGGAGGGAAATCGAACCGATGCTGGCCATGGCGGCGGCGCAAGTAGTGGCTCGCCTCGCCATTGGCAAGCCTTCCGCGCCCCGATTTTCCGGTTTTCGCTGACAATCCCGCCGCCATCCCGCGCTTGACCCCGGCTCGGCCTGTCACAAGGGCGGCAGGCTGTCGAGGATGTCGCGCAGCCGCCCGGCGGTGTCGTGGGCCGCGCACCAACCCTCGATATAGTCCATGTCGAGCGTCTCCGGCCCCTGCACGGCGAGCAAGTCGCGGGCGTCGTCGAGGTCCTTCGAGCGCCCCCAGCGGAGTTTCTGCACGATCACGTCCTCGGCGGTGGGAAGCCAGACCGCGTGCTGGAGTTGGGTGGAGTGGAGGATTTTCCGCCTGCGGAATTGCGATTTTACAAATGGGTCGTCGAATAACTCGAACAACTTGACTTGGAAAACCGGCCCGTGTTTCGCGCGACCGATGTGGCGACGGTCCCATGTGAGAGTGTCGAATTGGGCCTGTGCGCCGAAATCGATATCGTTTTCCAGAAGCCGGATGATATCCGGTATCGCCTTTCGCTCGCTCACGTCCACCACGACATCGAAGTCTTTCGTGGAACGGGGAATTCCATAGTAATTGTAGGCGAAGGCCCCGGTGACCATGTGGTCCACTCCCACGCTCTCGCACGCGCGGATCACGATGAGTTCGACTTGCCCGATGGTCATGAGATCACGCGGGCGTGGGTTTCAATGTGCTGCGAAGCTCGAAGTCCTGGAGTTTTCTCAACCGTTCCAGACGCCGCGCGACTTCCTGCCAGCCGGTGGCGATTTCGTCGGTGCCGATCTGCCACATCGCTCCCTGCAGCATGCGGTGGAATGCCTCATTGGTGATTTCAAAACCGGCCGGCGGCGTCACGTCTTACCCCTTGCCGGGCGGGGCGCTTCCTGCTTGTCTCCGCGCGCCATGAAAATCGTTGTCGCCTACTCGGGAGGTCTCGATACCTCCGTCCTGCTCCTCTGGCTCAAGGAAAAATACAATGCCGAGATCATCGCCTACTGCGCGGATGTCGGCCAGGGCGACGAACTCGACGGCCTCGAAGCCAAGGCGCTCTCCACCGGCGCGTCGAAGTGCTACATCGGCGACCTCAAGGAGGACTTCGCGGCGAATTTCATTTTCCCGATGATCCAGGCCAACGCGATCTATGAGGGCCGCTACCTGCTCGGCACCTCGATCGCCCGCCCGTGCATCACCAAGGGCATGATGGACGTTGCGCTCAAGGAAGGCGCCGACGCCATCGCCCACGGCGCCACCGGCAAGGGCAACGATCAGGTCCGCTTCGAACTCTCCGCCGCCTCGCTCGCGCCGCACGTGAAATGCATCGCCCCGTGGCGCGACGCGGAGTTCCGCAAGCAGTTCCCCGGCCGTTCGGAAATGATCGCTTATGCGGAAAAGCACAACATCCCCATCAAGGCCTCGATGAAGAAGCCCTACTCGATGGACCGCAACCTCCTGCACATCTCATTCGAAGCCGGCGCGATGGAAGACCCGTGGTATGACGCCACCACCCCGGCGGACAAGGACATGTATGTGCTTTCCGTTTCTCCGGAAGACGCGCCGGACCAGGCGGAATATGTCGAAATCCTCTTCGAAAAAGGCAACGCCATCGGCCTCAAACACGACGACCTCTGCGCCATTCTCGGCGAACTCGGCGATGTGAAATCCACCGGCGAGAAGGACGGCTACTCGCTCTTCACGCCCTACGGCATCATGCGTGTGCTCAACCTGCTCGGCGGCCGCAACGGCATCGGCCGCGTCGATATCGTGGAAAACCGCTTCGTCGGCATGAAATCGCGCGGCGTTTACGAAACCCCCGGCGGCACCATCCTGCTCGCCGCCCACCGCGACCTCGAAACGCTCGTCGTGGACCGCGAGGCGATGCACATCCGCGATTCGTTGATCCCGAAATACGCGCAGCTCGTTTACAACGGCTTCTGGTTCGCCCCCGAGCGCGAGGCGATCCAGGCGCTGGTCAGCGAGACCCAGAAAACCGTCTCCGGCGAAGTGCGCCTCAAGCTTTACAAGGGCAACGTCATGCAGGCCGGCCGCCGCTCGCCGCACAGCATGTATTCCGAAGCCGTCGCCACCATGGAGGGTGGCCAGGAGGAAGCCTACAACCAGGACGACGCCACCGGTTTCATCGCCCTCAACGCCCTCCGCCTCAAGGCCAGCGCGCGGCAGGCGAAGTGATCCTGAAATCGGATTTGCCTGTCACAAAGTATCCGGCGCATCATACGGCATGCCGGTTCAAGGAAACGGAAAGATGCGGGAGATGCTGCTGTCCGTTTTTCGGCACTTGTCGATCGCGATTTTTGTTCTCCCTGGAATCTGCCAAGGCGGAACGCCACCGCGGGTTCTGCTCCTGTTTTCCAACGACCGGCTGCTGCCCGCGAATCAGGAAGTGGAAAGAGGCCTGCGCCGCGCTTTCGAGGAAGGGAGTAAAACCTCATCCGTCGATTTGTTCGCTGAATTTCTCGATGCCGTCCGTTTTCCCGGGCCCGGACAATCTGCGGCGATGGAAAATTTCCTGCGTGAGCGCCACCGCGACACTCCGCCGGTCGCCCGGATCGCCATCGGCCCGCAGGCCTTGGATTTCCTGATGCAAAGGCGCGACACGCTGTTTCCCGGAACACCGATTGTATTTGGCGGGATCGACGGCAGGCATATCGACTCCCTAACAGATCATCGTGGCCTGGCCGGGCGACCAATGGATTGGTCGGTCACTCCGATCATGGAGCAACTGGCGGATATCCGCCCGGAAGCACGCAGGATCCTGCTGGTTTCCGGTGCGGCGGACTTCGACCGCAAGCGCCTGGAGGAGGCGCTTGCACAAGCGGAACCTTTCAGGAAGCGCTACGAAATCGACACCTCGCAGGGCGAGCCGCTGGATGAGCTGCTGGAGCGCGTTTCAAAGCTGCCGCGGGATGCGGTGGTGTTCTATCTTTCCTATTTCCAAACCCCGGATGGTCGCACGCTGCTGCCTCGCAGCGTGGCCGGCTGGCTTGCGGAAAAGTCCTCGGTGCCGGTGTTGTGTTTTTACGAATCCTATGTCGGCACCGGAGTGCTGGGCGGCGCGATGATTCCCTTCGAGGAGGAAGGCCATGCCATCGGTGCCATCGCCCGCAGGGTGCTGGAAGGTGAAGACGTGGAGGCGATCGGCGTTTTGCCACCGGGCAATCCGCGCTGGATCATCGATGAGCGGGCGCTGAGACGCCATGGCTGGAACAAACGCGAACTGCCGGCTGATGCCGATATCCGTTTCCGCAAACTTTCGCTGTGGGAAGAACACCGGACTGCGGTCGTGACCAGCGCGGCCGTGCTGCTGCTGCAATTCGCACTGATCATCGGACTGCTGGCCGCGCGTGCCCGCCAGCGCCGGGCGGAAAACGAGAAACATCTCTCGGAATCGCGGTTTTCCAAAGTTTTCATGGGAAGCCCGGTCTCGATCAGCATCATCCGCCAGTCGGACGGCCGGATCGTCGATGCCAACCCGGCATGGGAACACACGACCGGAGTTTCGCGTGATCAGGCGCTGGGTCGCACGCATTTGGAACTGGGCTTCGGGTTTGAAGGCTCCGGGGATGAGCGTTATCTCGAGTATCTCGCGTCCGGCAAGGCGCTGCGGGATTTCGAGCAGCGGCTGCGCATGCCAAACGGCTCATGCCGCCTGCTCAGTGTGTCCACCGAACTAATGAATCTTCATGGCGAGCCATGTTATATCTCCATGGCCAAGGACATCACCGACATGCAGGAGGCGGAGGAAGCCCGGCAGAAACTCCAGCAGGCCTCGCGCCTCGGCATGCTGGGCGAACTTGCCGCGTCCATCGCCCATGAGGTCAATCAGCCTTTGGGAGCGATTCTCAGCAACGCCGATGCCGCGACGATGTTGATGGAATTGCCGGATCCTCCGCTCGACGAGGTCCGCGAGATATTATCCGACATCCGGCGCGACGACATGCGCGCCAGCGAAGTGATCCGCCAGGTGCGCTCGATGGTGGCCAGGGGGGAAACCCGGATGGTGCCACTCCATCCAGGCGATCTGGCGTATGGCGTGGCGGCCATGGTCCGCCATGATTGCAAGCGGCGCTCGATTTCCCTCAAGTGCGACATCGCGGACAAGCTGCCAGATATATGTGGTGAGAAAGTGCGGATCGAGCAGGTCATGCTGAACCTGCTTCTGAATGCGATGGACACCCTCAAGGAGGTGGAACAAGACAAGCGGGACATACTCATGGCAGTAGCCCTTAGTGATGACGGTATGGTGGACATCTCGGTGACCGATTCAGGACCGGGAATCCCGCCGGACCTGATGGAACGGATTTTCGAAAATTTCTTCTCCACCAAGAGCGAGGGCATGGGCCTCGGGCTTGCGCTCTCGCGCTCGATTGCGGAGTCTCACGGCGGAAAACTTCTCGCACGGAACGTTCCCGGTGGAGGTGCTTGTTTCCATCTGATCCTTCCCCCATGTCCATGAGTCGTGAACCGCAAACACAGTCGGCCGTAGATTTGCCCGCCGTCCATTTGGTGGATGATGATGAGGCGCTGCGCACAGCGCTTTCCCGGCTGCTGCGCGCGGCGGGCCACGAAGTGCGCGTTTACGCATCCGCCGCGGAGTTCCTGATGGCCCGCAACGGGAGGATGCGCGGTTGCCTTTTGCTGGATGTGCGGATGCCCGGCGGACCTACCGGTCTTGAACTGCATCAGGCGCTCGTCCGCCAGGGCGAGACGCTGCCGGTGGTCTTTCTAACAGGTCATGGTGACATCCCGATGAGCGTGCAGGCGGTCAAGAACGGCGCATTCGATTTCCTGACCAAGCCGGTCCGGCGCGACGACCTGCTCAAAACCGTCACCGCCGCGCTGGATGCCGAGGAAACATCGTGGCAAGCCGGAGCGCGTCGACGGGATCTGCTGCGCCGCGAAGCCTCGCTCACTCCCACCGAGCGCGAAGTTTTCCGCCGCGTGGTGGCGGGCCAGCCTAACAAAATGATCGCCGCGGAACTCGGTTGTGCCGAGCGCACCGTCAAGGCGCACCGCTCGCAAGTCATGTGCAAGATGGCGGCGTCCTCGCTGGCCGAGTTGGTGGGCATGGCCGCGGAAATCGTTTGAACACCTCACCAAAGGGCAGTCATTTCGCCCCAAGTGACAATTCCGCCGTTCGACCCGCGCCACCATGTTTCGCGCCATGGTCGCGCACCGCTCCCAAATCGCCATCGTCGATGATGACCCTGCCATGCGGCAGGCGGTCGGGCGTCTTTGTGGTGCGGCGGCGCTGCCAAGCCGGTGTTTTTCCTCGGCCGAGGACTTTCTCGCATCGGACGCGGTGGAGAGCGTTTCGTTTCTGATTCTCGACGTCCAGCTTCCCGGGCTTTCCGGTTTTGAACTCCACGAGCATCTGCAGCAACGCGGGATCCATCTGCCGGTGGTGTTCATCACCGGCCAGGACCAACCGCTCAGCCGCGAAAAGGCGCGCAAGGCGGGAGCCGCGGCGTATCTCACCAAACCCTTCCCGGCGGCGGAGCTGATCGCAGCCGTCCGCGGCCACTGATCTACCACCAGCGACTCTCCATCGACCACCAACAACCCCACACACCATGACACTGAAACACAAAACACTCGCCGAGTTCTTCGGCACCTTCTGGCTCGTCTTCGGCGGCTGCGGCAGCGCGGTCCTCGCGGCGATGTTCCTCACCACCGGCGACTCCCCCGTCAACCTCGGCATCGGCTTCGTCGGCGTCTCACTCGCCTTCGGCCTCACCGTGATGACCATGGCCTATGCCATCGGCCACATCTCAGGCTGCCATCTCAATCCGGCCGTTACCGTCGGACTGGTCGTCAGTGGACGCCACCCGGCATCGGAGGCGCTCCCCTATATCATCGCACAAGTCCTCGGCGGCATCGCCGGCGCGGGAGTCCTCTATCTGATCGCCAGCGGAAAAGCCGGCTTTGATGCATCGGCAGGCTTCGCATCCAACGGCTTTGGCGACCTTTCACCCGGAAAATACTCGATGGTCGCCGCCCTCGTCGCGGAAATCGTGCTCACCTTCTTCTTCCTGCTCATCATCCTCGGTGCCACCGACAAGCGCGCGCCTAAAGGATTCGCTCCCATCGCCATCGGCCTCGGCCTCACGTTGATCCACCTGATCGGCATCCCGGTGACCAATCTCTCGGTGAACCCCGCCCGCAGCACCGCTCCCGCACTCTTCGCAGGCGGCGCTTTCATCTCCCAACTCTGGCTGTTCTGGCTGGCCCCCATCGTCGGAGCAGCCCTTGCAGGCATCGTCTATCCATTCATCTCCGGCGGAAAAGAAAACGCCTGAACCTGCTAAAGATTCATAATAACATGAAAACAACACAAATACTGAGTGCCGTCTTGTGCGGCGCGATCGCGCTCACTGCGGCGCACGCCGAAACCAGGAAACCCAACGTCCTCGTCATCTGGGGCGACGACATCGGCACCTGGAACATCAGCCACAACAACCGCGGCATGATGGGCTACCAAACACCCAACATCGACCGCATCGCCAAGGAAGGCGTCGGTTTCACTGATTACTATGCCCAGCAAAGCTGCACCGCCGGACGCGCCGCCTTCATCAGCGGCTCCTCCCCGATCCGCTCCGGCATGACCAAGGTCGGCATGCCCGGCGCGAAGGAAGGCTGGCAGAAGACGGATGTCACCATGGCCACAGTGATGAAGAGCCAGGGCTACATGACCGGACAGTTCGGCAAGAACCACCAGGGTGACCGCGACGAGCACCTGCCCACCATGCACGGCTTCGACGAGTTCATGGGCAGCCTCTATCACCTCAATGCCGAGGAGGAACCCGAGCAACGCGACTATCCCCGTGACATGGTCCTGAAAAACGGCAAAACCTTCCTTGAAACCTTCGGCCCTCGCGGCGTGCTTCATTGCAAAGCCGATGGCAAGGGCGGCCAGAAAATCGAAAACCTCGGCCCGCTCACCAAGAAACGCATGGAAACCATCGACGAGGAGTCCCTCGCCGCTGCCAAGGATTTCATCACCCGCATGCACAAGGAGGGCAAGCCGTTCTTCTGCTGGTGGAATGGCACCCGCATGCACTTCCGCACCCACGTCAAGGAGGAGCACATCGGCATCAGCGGAGCTAGCGGCGACGAATATCACGACGGCATGGTCGAGCACGACATGCACGTCGGCGAACTGCTCAAGCTCATCGATGACCTCGGCATCGCCGACAACACCATCGTCCAATACTCCACCGACAATGGCCCGCACTACAACACCTGGCCCGATGCCGGCACCACGCCCTTCCGCGGCGAGAAGAACTCGAACTGGGAAGGCGCTTTCCGCGTGCCATGCTTCATCAAATGGCCCGGCCAATTCCCCGCCGGAACCACTCTGAACGGCATCGTTTCCCACGAAGACTGGCTGCCCACCTTCGCCGCCGCCGCCGGCGCGCCGGACATCAAGGAGAAACTGCTCAAGGGCGGCGTGGAACTCAACGGCCGCACCTACAAGAACCACATCGATGGCTACAACATGCTCGACTACCTCAGCGGCAAGGCGACGGAATCCCCGCGCAACGAGTTCATCTATCTGAACGACGCCGCAGAAGTCGTCGCCATCCGCGTCGGCGACTGGAAGGCCACCTACCTCGAAAACCGCGCCGAGCAACTGGATGTCTGGCGCGAACCCTTCGTCCACCTGCGCCTGCCCTTGCTGACCAACCTGCGCCGCGATCCGTTCGAGAAAGCCCAGCACAACTCCAACACCTATCACGACTGGATGATCGACCGCGCATTTGTTCTCGTCCCCTTGCAGGGCGTGGCCAGCCGCTTCCTCCTGACATTGAAGGACTTTCCGCCCAGTCAGACACCGGGCGACTGGAGCCTTGAAACGCTGGAAAAGCAGATCAAGTCGATGTCTCCTCCGGTGAGGTGATCTCATTCCATATCAAGGGTGCCGTCCGCCACGACGGCACCCTTTTTTCCCCTTGATAGATGAAAATTCCCACCATTTTCCTGGCATGCGTGCTTCTTGGCGGTCTTGCCATCGCAGCCGACCCGCTGCCTTCGTGGAACGACGGCCCGGCAAAAACAGCCATCACCGGGTTTGTCACCAAAGTCACCAACGAAGGCCCCGATTTCGTCCCGCCCGCCGAACGCATCGCCGTCTTCGACAATGACGGCTGCCTCTGGGCTGAACAACCGATGTATTTCCAGGCATTTTATATCTTCGACCGGATCAAACAACTCGCTCCCCAGCATCCCGAATGGAAGGACAAGGAGCCCTTCGCATCGGTGCTCAAGGGCGATCTCAAGGCCGCGCTCGCCGGCGGTGAAAAGGCTCTGCTCGAAATGACCATGGCCACTCACGCCGGCATGACCACCGAGGAATTCGACAAGTCAGTGGGCGACTGGCTCGCCACCGCCAATCATCCAACTACCGGCAAGCCATACACCCAAATGGTCTATCAGCCGATGCTCGAGCTGCTCGCCCATCTTCGCGCCAACGGCTTCAAGACTTTCATCGTATCCGGCGGGGGCATCGATTTCCTGCGCGTCTTTACCGAAAAGTCATACGGTGTCCCGCCCGAACAAGTCGTCGGCTCCAGCATCAAGGCGAAATATGAACTCCGCGACGGCAAACCGGTGATCGTCAAACTCCCCGAACTCAACTTCATCGACGACAAGGCCGGCAAACCCGTCGGCATCCACCAGCACATTGGCCGCCGCCCGATTTTCGCCGCAGGAAATTCCGACGGCGATTTCCAAATGCTCGAATGGACCACCACCGGCCCCGGCCCGCGTTTCGCCATGCTCATCCAGCACGACGATGCCGACCGCGAGTGGGCCTATGACCGCTATTCCCACATCGGCAAGCTCGACAAGGGCCTCGACGAAGGCCCCAAACGTGGTTGGACCATCGTCAGCATGAAGAATGATTGGAACACCATTCATCCCGTAAGCAAATAACTCTCATGAAAACCAAACTCGCCATCATTCTCGCCCTAACCGCTTGCCCGTCATTGGCCGGCACTTCAGTTAGCGAAACCACTGACATTCAAATCACGGACCCGTCATCCGCTTGGTGGCTCACCATCGCCCCATACGGCTGGGTCACCGCCACCGATGGCGACATGGGCGTGGCCGGGCTTGTCGCGCCGGTGGACATCTCGATGAAAGACACGCTCGACGACCTCGAACTCGCGTTCATGCTGGCCGTCGAGTGCGGGGTCGACCGCTGGGCCTTCGGCTTCGATGGAATCTATGCCGCATCATCGTCCAGCGCGGGACTGCCCGCGGCAGCCGCGCCCTACACCAGGGCCGGCGTGGATTTCGATCAGTTTTTCGGCCGCGTCCACGTCGGCTATCAGGTTCTTGTGGAAGACAACGCCACGCTCACCGCCTTCGCCGGAGTCCGCTACAGTTATCTTTCCACGGAGATCGAACTCTCCGCTCCAGGCATTGCGGATCTCGATGTGGATGGCAGCAAATCCTGGGTCGATCCCGTCATCGGCCTGCATGGATTTTGGGAAATCTACAACCGCTGGTTTCTCCATGGCGGCGGCGACATCGGCGGCTTCGGCGTGAGTTCGGATCTCATCTGGCAGGCCAACGTCGCCCTCGGCTATCGTTTCAACGATTCCGTCTCCGCGCTCGCCGGCTACCGCGGCCTCGGTGTGGATTACTCGAGCGGCGGATTCCTCGTCGATACCGTCGCCCACGGCCCGGTGATCGGGCTTTCCTTCCGCTTTTGAGTCCTGCGACATCAAGTGACCCGCGCCCCCATGCCATGAGAGCCCCCTTAGCCAACCTGAAATCCGCGCTTGTCACCGGATTGCTCATTGTGCTGCCCGCATGGCTCGCGCTGCTTTTGTTGGTCAAGCTGCTGGTGAAACTCGGCGTGCTGGTGAGGCCGATTTCCAAACAGATGCCGGAAGGGATCAACCACCCGCACATCGTCGCGGGTCTCGCCCTGCTTCTGCTTTGCCTGATCGTGGGCATCCTCGTCAACACCGCCATCGGCCGCACGATCGGCCGCTCGCTCGGTGAAAACTTCTTCGCCCACGTCCCCGGCTACCAGTCGCTGCGCAACATCGCCCGCCAGTTCGGCGATACCACAATGAGGGATGGCTTCAGGCCCGCGCTCATCGACGTGGAGGACGGCTGTCTCGCTCCGGCGTTCTTGATCGAAGTCCACGCCAACGGCCGCAGCACCGTCTTCATGCCCTCGGTGCCCACTCCGATGGCCGGATCGATCTTCATCATGCCGAGTGAACGCGTGCACCCCATCGACGTGCCCGTCACCGCCATGATGAAATGCATCTCGAAATGGGGTGCCGGATCCAGCGATCTCCTCATGGCACATGCCATTTCCAACCCCGCCCAACCCTCATGAAACGCACCACCCTGCTCCTTGCACTCACCGCGCCATCGATGTTCGCCCAGAACACCGACCTCGCCAAAAAACTCGCCAACCCGGTCGCCGACCTCATCAGCGTGCCGATCCAGAGCAACTATGACTTCGGCATCGGACCCGGCGACGGCACGCGCTGGACCACCAACGTCCAGCCGGTCATTCCCATCGGCATCAACGACGACTGGAACGTCGTTTCGCGCACCATCCTGCCGATCATCGATCAGGAAGGCATCGACCCCGGCGGAGCCACCGACGAGTTCGGCCTTGGCGACACGGTGCAGAGTTTCTTTTTCTCGCCGAAAGCGAGTGATCCGATCTGGGGCGTGGGTCCGGCCTTGCTGATTCCCACGGCCACGGACGAGGTGCTTGGACTGGAGAAGTGGGGAATCGGTCCCACGGCGGTGGTCCTGAAACAAGACGGCCCGTGGACATACGGCGCGCTTGCCAACCACCTCTGGGATGTCGCCGGCGATGACGGACGCGATGGTGTGAACGCCACCTTCATCCAGCCCTTCGTTTCCTACATCACCGACACCAAGACCACATTCACCCTCAACTCGGAAAGCACCTACGACTGGCGCAACGACGAGTGGAACATCCCTCTCAACTTCATCGTCAGCCAACTCGTCATGATCGGCGACCAACCGGTGCAGTTCTCCGGTGGCGTCCGTTACTATCTCGACACCCCCGAAGGCGGTCCCGAGTGGGGCCTGCGCTTCGGCATCACCTTTCTGTTCCCAAAAAGCTGAGCGGGCAAGCCCCTGGCCGCATCCACGACAAAACCACACTCCCAAGTTAATATGAAAACGCATTTCATCATCTGCCTCAGCCTGGCCTGCGCCCTGCAGTGCCCCGCCGAGGATCCCACTCCGGAAATCGCGGGCCTCCAGAAGGCCGCCGCGGAGTTTGTCACCGCCTATAACAAACAGGACGCCACCGCCATCGCCGCGCTCTTTACTGAAGACGGTGAAATGGCCGATCTATCAGGAACCAATCTCACTTCCGGCCGCGACGAAATCCAAGCGCGCTACGAGCAGATCTTTTCCGATGATCCTCTCCACATCGCCATCGAGGTCGATTCCGTGCGCTTCGTCGCCCCGAATCTCGCCATCGAGGATGGCACCTTCCACCTCACTCCGGCCGATGACGAGAGCGCCCCGCCACGCTCCACCACCTACACCGCCGTGCTGATTCAAGACGATGCAGGCGCATGGCGGATCGCCAGCACCCGCAGCCTCAAGGACGTCACCGAAGCCGCCGGCCACCTCGCATCCCTCGCCGATGCGCTCAAGGGCGAGTGGACCTACCGCGATCCCGAAGGCGTGCGCCTCGACCTCGCATTCGGATGGGACAGCACCGGCACCCATATCACCGGCGAAATGCTCACCACCACCGCCGATGCCGAGCCGCAGGAAGGCAGCATCCGCATCAGTTGGGACGCCTCCAAACAACAGATTGTCTCGTGGATGTTCGATGCCCAAGGCGGCTTCACCCACGGTGTCTGGACTCCCACAGATAAAGGCTGGCTGATCCGCTCCGAAGGCACCACCGCCGATGGCGAAACCCTCACTGCGAGCCAACAACTTACCACCGAAGGCGGCGACACTCTCCTCTGGGCCGCCAGCCAACGCATCGTCGATGGCGAAAACCTCCCCGATAAAACCCTGCGCATCGTCCGCCAGGCTCCGGAACCCAGCGAAGACTAACTCCAACCCGATTCCAGCCATGAAACTGATACCCGCTTTCTTATCCCTCCTTCTCGGATGCGTCTTCATCGCACCCACCGCAGACGCCCGCGGCGACCGCGAGCGCGGTGAGCGCGGTGGCGGCTCCAGAGCCTCCGCTCCCAAGCGCAGCCCGATGACCGGATCCAAAATCGAGCGCCCTTCTTCGCGGCCACAGCCAAAGCCAGTCGCCCGCCCGGAAGCCAGACCGATGCAGCGTCCGGAAAGCAGGCCGACAACCCGGCCTGCCGAGCGCCCTTCCTTTCAAAAACCTTCGGTCCAGCGCCCGCAAACGCGCCCTGGGACCATGCCAGATCGCAAACCCGAGCTCACCCGCCCGGCGCAGCGCCCGGAAACCCTTCCAGGCACCTTGCCCAATCGCAGGCCCGAGCTCACCCGGCCCGACAAGCGCCCTTCCCTGGACCGCCCTGGAATGAACAGGCCATCCACCCTGCCCGGCATGGTCACTTATCCAAACCGCCCGGATAAACGCCCTAATATCGACCGCGACAAGATCAACATCGGCGACCGCAACAACGTCAACATCAACAAGGTTAACATCGATCGCCGCAACATGGGCCTCAACCGCCCCGCCACCCTGCCGGCCAACCGCCGCGACTGGAACAACAATCGCTGGGGCGGCAACCGCGGCGTTTGGGGCAACGACGTCAATATCAAGATCAATAACAAGTTCCGCTACAGCAACAACTTCTCCTACCGCCCGAACTACTGGGGGGCACGCCCGTGGTGGGGAGCAGGAACTTGCCACACCTGGCATCACGGCCACTGGGGTTATGGCTGGAACAGCAGTTATTATCGCCGCCACTGGTATTATCATAACGATAACGATTTCGCCTCGGGTTTCATGTGGGGCATCGCCGTCTGGAGCCTTGGCAACCTGATCTATGACATGGGTTACCAATCCTACCGGAACCCCTATCCCGCACCGCCCGTGCAGAACACTTATATCACCTACACCCAGCCTGTCTCGGTGGCCGCAGCTGCCAATCCTCCCGGCGATGAACTAGCGACCGAACTCGCCGAAACCAAGTCCAACGAAGCGCTCGAGCAATCCCGCGCCGCCTTCAGGCAAGGCGGCTACCTCGCCGCCTCCAAGGCCGTGGACGAGGCGATCGGCCACACCCCGGGCGATGTCACGCTGCACGAATACCGCGCGCTGGTCTTCTTCGCGCTGGGCAAATACGCGGACGCCGCTGGCGTGCTCAATCCCGTGCTCGCCTCCGGCCCCGGCTGGAGCTGGGACACCATGGTCGGCTTCTATGACATCTCCGGCACGTATAGCGAACAACTCCGCAAACTTGAAGACTATGCCAAAGGTGCGCCCGACATGGCGGAAGCGCGCTTCCTGTTAGGCTATCACTACATGGTCTGCGGCCACATGGAAAAGGCCAACGCCGAGTTCTCCAAAGCCGTGGAACTGCAACCGGCGGACACCATCTCGCGCCAACTCCGCGATCTGACCGCAGCCTCCATCCCGGATGCCGGAGAATCCGATGCCGAGCCATCCGCCAGGCCCGATCCTGTGCCCGCGGATCAACTCGTCGGCTCCTGGGTGAGCGACCGCGGCGCGGACGGCAAGGTCACCTTCACCATGACCGAAGCCGGCGACTACACCTGGGCCTTCATGAACGCCGGCCAGTCGAGCGAGCTCAAGGGCACCTACGGTCTCGATGACAAGGGACTGCTCGTGCTTACCAGCGACGACACCCAGATGGTATCCGCCGTCGAACTGAAGGACGGAAGAAACATGCACTTCGTCCTCATCGGCGCGCCCGATGGAGATCCCGGCCTCGACTTTGTCAAAAATTGAATGTAGCTCCGCGCCAACCGGCCTTGCGCATCAATGATGCCATGGCGTCGTATTTCACCGAATCATATAGATCATGACAGTCCGTTTCATTGGAATCCCCGTCCTGCTGGCCTCCCTGCTGTTGGCGTCCTGCTCCGCGCCGATTTCGTATCAGAAAGTCGCGATCAAGACACCGGTTGGAAACTTTCATGAAGCTCCGTTGTCGGATGCGCTCCGCGAATTGGAAGCGGGCAAGAACGCCCGCGATCCGATGGCTTCCAGCGGCCACTTTTTCGAATGCGCGCGGCTCGCGGGGAATCTGGCTTTGGCCGGCGAACCCGGAGCGCTCGCGCTTTACAACCAGGCGACCGGGTTGCTGGTCGAGCGCTTGGATGAAAACAAAGCCCTGCCATGGAACCGGGCGATCACGCTTGGCGGCGGAGTCACCCTGCGCGGCAAACCGGAGCCCGGCGCTCCGCAAATGGAGCGCCGATATGTCAATGTGGACAGTCTCAAGTTCGACGGCGTTTATGCCAGCATCCGCGCGACACGTCCCGGTCTGGGGGCTCCGCTGGTTGCCATCTTTCCCGAGAACAAAAACTCGCGGGCGGCTTTCGAAAGCCCGGAGTTTCACAAGGCCTTGACCGCTGTGCTGCGATTCGACAGCAGCAAGTCCGCCACCTTGGAGCTTCATGATCCGCTCGATGCAGAGAACATTGCCATCGCGGGCCGAAATCCAACTCTGGCGGCGGATTTCAGCGCTCCGGTTTCGATGCAATTGGCCATTTACCGGCCAGACAAGCTCGGACTCGTCCGCTTGCTCAATCCACAGAAATACTCCGACACCGCGCGCCTGACCCGGCTACAGGAATATGACAAACGACGCACGCCGGTGATTTTCGTGCATGGTCTCGATTCCACTCCCGCCACATGGACTCTGATGTATCACAGCCTGATGCAGGATCCTGAAATCCGGGTAAACCATCAGTTCTGGGTCTTCAGCTATCCCAGCGGCTATCCTTATCCGTATTCCGCATCGCTGCTGCGCAAGGAACTGGACGGAGTGAGGCGCGCGTTTCCCGACAGCAAGGAAATGGTCATCATCGGCCACAGCATGGGCGGCATGATCAGCCGCCTGATGGTCACCGATGCCGAAGACAGGATCTGGCGTGCGATGTTTGGCAAATCACCGGCGGAGACGTCCATCCGCGGGGCCAGTCGCGAACTGCTTGAAGATTCCGTGGTGTTTGACCATCGCTCCGAAATCGACACCGCCATCTTCATTGCCGCACCACACCGCGGGTCCGAGCTTTCCAACCACTTCATTGGACGGATGTTTTCCCGGCTGGTCCGCATGCCCACCTTCATCACCGATACCCGGAATGCCTTTGCCTCCATTCTCACCGCGGACGCGGCATCCCTTCAGCTCGACCGCGCGCCTAACAGCATCGACACGCTTTCTCCCAACAACCGGTTCGTGCGCGAAGTCAACAAGCTCCCCATCGCCCCCGACGTCACCTATCACTCGATCATGGGCGACCGCGGCAAGGGCAACTCGCCGGACTCCAGCGACGGGGTGGTGCCCTACTGGAGTTCGCATCTGGATGGCGCGGCCTCGGTTAAAGTCGTGCCCTCCGGCCACGGCGCGCACGAACACCTGGAAGGCATCGAAGAGGTGCGCCGCATTCTCAAGGACCGTTTGTAATCACTCCATCAACTCATGAAAACACTCCACATCCCGGCCATTGCCGCCATCGCCATCTATCAGTCCGCTTTCGCCCAGGCCCCCGCCGCCTTTGAAAGCGCGCTGCAAATCAATGCCGCCGAACTGCTGCCCGCCGAGTCGCTGCGCGGCCCGTCGCACCGCGTGCGGGATTTCGCCTTCACCGACGGTTACATGGTCCACTTCGACATCGACACCGACTTCGGCACCTTCGAGGCGGTGGGCGTGCCACAGGTGAAAGTGCGCATCGCCGAGGCCGAGGCGATCCGCAAACTCGTGGAGACCTCGAAGGGGGACTTGTTCGCGGAAGGGCTCAAGCGCTCGATCTCGCAGCCGATCGATGCGGTGAAAAACATCGCCAAGGATCCGGTGACATCGATCAAGCGTGCGCCCAAAACCGTCGGCCATTTTTTCAGCAAGGTTGGATCTTCTGTCGAACGAGGAGTTAACAAGATCAAGGCCGATGGCGAAGCCGGGGAAAGCCCGAGCGCCAGCGGAATCGGCAACGCCGCAAGGAACGCCGCGGGATTCGATAAGGCGAAACTCGATACCGCCAGACAACTCGGTGTCGATCCCTATTCGGACAATGCCCGCCTGCAGGAGGAAATGGACAAGGTCACCTGGGCATTCTTCGCCGGCGGCCTGCCCCTGCGCATCGGTGCCGCCGTGGCTTCCGCGGGAGTGGCCGTTGCCGCCACCAACATGGTCGGTGTGCCGGAGGAAACCTACGCGCTGACCCAATCCGAACTCGCCCTGCGCGACCACCGCTCGCTCACGGCGATGGGTCTCAAGGAAGAGGACATCAACGCCTTCCAGATCCAGCCGAACCTGAGCACCACCCGCCGCCACCGCATCGTCAAGGCACTCGAAGCGCTGCCCGGCGCGGCCGGCCGCGGCAGCATCATCCTGCTGGCCAATTCCTGCGAGACACCCGGCCAGGCGGATTTCCTCGTGGCCGCGCTTTCGATGCTCGCCGAGCGCCAGCGCAGCGGTGCCGCCGATTACAAGGAACTGCATGTTTACGGCCGCCTGCCTGGCGCAAGCACTGCCGATGGCGTGGTCGATATCCCGGCTCCGGTGGATCATGTCACGTGGACGGAGCAGGTCGCCGGTTTCGCCACACGCGATGATCTCGGCACTGGGACCAAACGCCTGGTCCACACCGGCCGCTTGTCCGAAGCTGCCAGCGCGGGGTTTTTCGCCGCAGGTTGGCAAATGCTGGGCGCGAACTATCCGTGATGAATCGGCGCGCACTCGGAATGGATTGTCGATAGCGAGACAATCCAGGCACTGGTCACCGGGACGCAGAAAACCGTTTCCGGCGAAGTGTGCCTCAAGGCCAGCGCGCGGCAGGCGAAGTGATCATGGTGCCTGCCGCAACTCTTCCAAAACCTTCTCCCACCCGCGGAGCCGGTATTTGCGGCAGGTCTCACCGATCATTCCCAAGTCCACCTCGGGATTGCGTCGCAGCAGTTCCACAATGTCGGCAAGGGACTTCCAGCCGCCTGCATACAGCTTGAGAGCCACAAGCTGGGGAATCGGCATGATACGCAAGGCTCCACCCGGCCGCATGCGGATGTCTTCGCCAGCCAGCGCGTCGCGGATCGCGGCGGGAAACCGGTTCCCGAAATTGACGATCTGAACCAGCCCGAAAGCCCCGGACACATCGATCACTCCGCCAAGCGGATCGTCCGCATCCGGTTCGTGAAATTCCGCGGTGTATCCGGCGGCGCGCAGCAAGTCCAAGAGCCCGCGCATCTTTCCGGCGTCGGCATCCACGCCTAAATCGACATCGCGCGTGGCCCGCACATAACGATGGGCGGCAAGCGCGGCGGCACCGATCACCACGACCGGCAGGCCCTTCGCCAATAGCAAGCTGGCGATGCGCTCCGCCTCCATCAGATTCTCGTCGCTGTCAGCATGCACGGCTTATTTGCCCTCGGAGCTTGGTTGGATCGCGGAAAAGCGCCTGCCCAGCGAGAGCGCGGCTTTCACACGCTCTTCCACTGTCATCTTCGCGATCCGCTTGATTTCCGCGCGCAATGCCGAATCCGCGCAAGCGCTGCGGCGGGCTTGCGGCATACCGGGACTGGCATCGGTCATGGCCACACATTCCCCAAGAGCGCCGCGCATGGCAACTCCCAATCCGCGGCAGGCGAAGTGTGACAGCTCAGTTTCCCTTCAGCATTCCAGCCATGGCCTCACCCATGGCGAGTCCCACGTTCATGTAGGTCTTGGCATTGCCGCCGTAGTGGCCGTTCGAGGCGCCGCCCATGCTCAGCGGGTGCGCGTAAACGGTGGCGACACTGCCCTTGAAGTCCGGGTATTTGCCGCTGTTGCCGTCCACGGCCATCATGGCGTCGAGGATCAGCTTGTCGTTGCCTTGGGCGTCTTCCTTGTTGGTCTGGCCGAGCGTGGCGCAGACGAACTTCGCCTTGGGCGCGTTGAAGTCCTTGCGCAGCGCGGCGATCAGGTTGACGAGGTTCTTTTCGTAGCGGCTGGCGAGCCCCTCGTCGTAGCGGTCCTTGTCACCCTGCCACCAGAAGAAGCCGGCCACCTCATACTTCGTCGCACCGGGATAATAGGTGTCGAGTTCATCGAGCACCTTCTTGGCATTGGCGACGTCGTCGTCGTATTGCTTGCCGGCATACCAGCCGATGGGCTCGGGTTTGCTGCCTTTCTCCCATTTCATCGGGGACTCCTTGTAGCCGGCATAAACCCAGGTTTTCTCCTCCTTGGTCTTGTTGTCGATGCCGGTGAACTCGAAGCCCTCGCTGCCCGGAGGCAGCAGGTCCCAGCCGAGGCTGCGGTTGCCGATGCAGCTCTTGAGAATGAGGACCGGTTCGTCGAGCGCGTTGCCCACCTGGTGGCCGATGCCGATTTCCGGGCCGATCGCCTTGCCCTTGATGGTCATCCACTCGTTGTTGAAGACACGCATGCCACCGCCGCGGCCGACCATGACGCGCACGTTGCGCACGTCCTGGCGCTCGGTCCAGTTGCCGGCGTCGTCCACCAGGAACGGGTAGAGGTTTTCCTTTTTCACGGCGTGTTCGAGAGAGCCGTCCTTGTCGCCGGCGACCTTGCCGAAGCCGACCATGTTCGATTGACCCATCAGGATGAACACCTTGACGGGTTTGGACAGATCGGCGGGTTTGCCGTCCGGGTCCGGCAGGTCGGCGGCCGACGCGTGGGAAATCGTGGCGGCGATCGCCAGACCGCACAACGCGGCGAGAAATTTCGGGGTCTGTTTCATAGCCCCAAAGATACGACGCGCCGCTTTGGTTTTTTACAGAGGCGCACCAGGCATTCCGCGCTGTCCCTGAAAATCCTTGCCTCCCGCGTCCGCCTCCGCGAGTTTTCCGCCCGCTCCGCCCGCCGCGGAGACCGGCCGTCGTTCACCACACTGCCTGCTCCCACCATGTCCAGCGCCAGTTCCCCAGCCCTCGATTTCGCCAGCTCGCCGATCAACCAAACGCTCACTCAGGAGCGGAAAATCGAGCTGTTCACACAAATGGTCCGCATCCGCCGCTTCGAGCAGGTGTCGCTCAAATACTATCAGGGCGGAAAAATCGGCGGCTTCCTCCACCTCTACATCGGTCAGGAATCCGTCGCCGTCGGCACCATTTCGCTGGCCGGAACGGACGACCATTTCATCACCGCCTACCGCGACCACGGCCACGCGCTCGCCGTCGGCATGGGCATGAACGAATGCATGGCGGAAATGTACGGCAAGCAAACCGGCTGCTCGAAGGGCAAGGGCGGCTCGATGCACTTCTTCGCGCCCGACAAGAATTTCTGGGGTGGCCACGGCATCGTCGGCGGCCAGACGCCGCTCGGTCTCGGCCTCGCCTACGGTCTGAAATACCTCGGCAAGGAAGGCTGCTGCCTCTGCTTCCTCGGCGACGGCGCGGTGAACCAGGGCGCCTTCCACGAATCGCTCAACCTCGCCGCCCTGTTCGAGATCCCGGTCGTTTACGTCATCGAGAACAACGGCTACTCGATGGGCACCTCGCAGAAACGCTCGTCCGCCTACCGCGGCTGCCTCGCCCAGCGCGCCGAGGCCTACGACATGGAATGGGACGTCATCGACGGCTCCGACATCTACGAGGTCCGCGCCAAGACCCACATCGCCATGGAGCGCGCCCGCAAGGAGCACAAGCCGACCCTGCTCGAAATCGACACCTACCGCTACTACGGCCACAGCATCGCCGACGCCAATCACAAGAAATACCGCACTCCCGAGGAGATCGAGCACTACAAGAAAAACCACGACCCGATTTCCGTCTTCCAGCGCAAGCTGATTGCCGAGGGCGTGCTCACCGAGGAAAAGGCCGCGGAAATCAACAGCGCCGCCCGTGACGAAGCCATGGCCGCGGTGAAATTCGCCGAGGAATCGCCCGCCCCCACCGTCGCCGACATCAGCACCGATGTTTACTGGGAAACCGACAACCAGACCGAAGCCTCGAAGATCGGCCGCCATTTCTTCGACACCTGAGCCATTCATCCGTCATGTCACGCACACTCACCTACCGTGAAGCAATCCGCGAAGGCCTCGATGAGGAACTCGCCCGCGATCCCAATGTTGTCGTCATGGGCGAGGAGGTCGCCCAATACAACGGCGCCTACAAGGTCACCGAAGGCCTGTGGAAAAAATGGGGCGACAAGCGCATCGTCGATACCCCGATCTCCGAAGCCGGCTTCATCGGCATGGGCATCGGTGCCTCGATGCTCGGCGTGCGCCCGGTGATGGAGCTGATGTTCTGGTCGTTCCACTCCGTCGCCTTCGACCAGCTCGTCAACAACGCCGCCTGCGTCCGCTACATGTCCGGCGGTCTCATCCACTGCCCGATCGTTGTCCGCGGCCCGGCCAATGGCGGCACCAATGTCGGCGCCACCCACTCGCACATCCCGGAAGGACTGTTCGCCGCGTTTCCCGGACTCAAGGTTTGCGCCCCCGCCACCCCGGCCGATGCCAAGGGCCTCATCAAGGCCGCCATCCGCGACAACGACCCCGTCTATGTGATGGAAAACACGTTGCTTTACGGCAATTCCGGCGAAGTCCCCGATCCCGCCGATGGCGATCACGTCGTCCCGCTCGGCGTGGCCGACGTGAAGCGCGAGGGCAGCGACATCTCGCTCATCGCCCACGGCCGCTCGGTGATCCACGCCCTCAAGGCCGCCGCAACCCTGCAGGAAGAACACAAGATCAACGCCGAAGTGCTCGACCTCCGCTCGATCCGCCCGCTCGACGTCGAAGCCATCGTCAAGACGGTGAAAAAAACCAACCGCGTCGTCCTCATCGACGAATCGAAACCCTTCGGCGGAGTGGCAGCGATGGTTTCCACCATCATCATGGAACAAGCCTTCGATTACCTCGACGCCCCGGTCCAGCGCGTCTGCTCGATCGACGCCCCGGCGATCTACTCGCCGCACATCGAGAACGAGCAACTCCCCAACCCGCGCCGGATCGTCGAAAAGGTGCTCAAGATGGCGTGATCCACCCTTGATTTACGGGAATTTGTAAATTACAGGTTTCCGCATGGCGGCGACCACCATCAGCACCACCGAAGCGGCGCGCCACTTGGGAGATTACCTCGCGCGGGTCAAACACAAGGGCGAGCATTTCCTGCTGACGAAGAACGACCAACCGATTGCCGAGCTTGCGCCGGCCCGGGGATCGCGTCGCGCCACTTGGGCCGAGGTGATGGCCGCCGTGGCGCGTTTGCCGCAGGATCCTTCGTACGCGGACGATTTGGAAAGGGTGAATGAGGCCGATCAAGCCTCCGAAAATCCATGGGCTTGATTCTCGACACCTCCGCGTTGGTGACATGGGAGCGTGCGATCGCCGCCGGACAAAACATCGCTTTGGCCGGAGAAGAGGAATTGGTCATGCCGGCGGTCGTTTGGGCGGAAGCCCTGGCAGGTGTGCGATTGGCCGACTGGAAGCCCTGCGCAGGGTGATGGGGATCGAACCCTTCACGGCCGAAACCGCGGAACATCACGCCGACATCTTCGCCGAACTCAGCCAGTCCGGAACGATGATTCCCCAAAACGACATCGCCGTGGCCGCGACCGCGCGCTGCCTGGGATGCGGAGTCTTGGTGGGTCCGCATGATGAGGCGCACTTCCGCCGGGTTGCCGGCCTCGAAGTCCGCGTGCTATCGAACCTGTGAAGGGAGACAAACCCATAACTCCACCCGACCCGGACGATCTTGGGCCAACTGCAAAGCCTGTTGGCGCAGCAACGGCATGAACCAAAAGCGGGCTTCGGAAGTTCCGAATTGACGCCTGAAATGTGTCACATTATTGTGGCACGCATGCAATACACGACAATCCGCGAATTGAAGCACGAAACCGGCAAGGTGCTGGCTATCGTGGAAGCCGGTGAAACCGTGGAAGTCCGCCGGAGGAAGCAACCCGTGGCGTTTCTCTCGCCGGTAACGCGTCCCAAGGTTTCGAATCAACCGGATTTCGCCGCCCGCCTGCGGGAGATCTACGGCGAGCGGGTCCTGCAAATGACGGGAACGGATTTGATGGCTGAAACCCGGGGCGAGCGATGATGGACTACGCCGACACCGGTTTCCTATGCTCCCTCTACGCTCCGGACGCCCATAGTTCCCGGGCGATCGCGGTCATGAAGCGGCAGACCTCGCCGCTTGCCTTCACATGGATTCACCAACTGGAATTCCGCAACGCGCTCCGACTGCGCGTTTTCCGGCGTGAAATCACCGCGATCCAGCGGGACGCCTCATTGAACCTGCTGCTCGGCGACCTTGCCGGTGGTGTCCTGTCACACTCCGTGCCGCCGTTGTCGGAGGTCATGATCGAGGCGGAGCGACTCAGCGCCTCGCATTCCGAGAAACTGGGCACCCGCAGCCTCGACATCCTTCATGTATCGGCAGCCCTTGTTGCGGGCTGCCGGCTTTTCATCACCTTCGACGCGAGGCAGGCGCGCCTCGCAAAGGCGGCCGGAATGAAGACAAGAACCGCGTGAGTGTTCCTGACGACCCACTTGCCCTGAGCTGACATCGATTTCCTGATTGCTCCCATGATGTCAACACGCTGGTTTCTCCGCGTTTTGTCTCAATTCATGTTTCCAGAACTCCCATCTCCAATTCCCATGAAATCCCTGATCGAATCCTACTACGCCACCTTCAACCAGGGCGACCGCGAGGCGCTGCTCGGACTGCTCGCGGACGACGTGGTCCACGAAATCAACGAAGGCGGCGTCGAGACCGGCAAGAACGCGTTCCGCGCATTCCTCCAGCGCATGGACCGTTGCTATCGGGAAACCGTCGAGGATCTCGTGGTGTTCTCCAGCGACGACCCATCGCGCGCCGCCGCGGAGTTTTTCATCCGCGGCGAATACCTCGCCACCGACGAGGGACTGCCGGAGGCGAATGGACAGAAATACCATCTCCGCGTCGGCGCGTTCTTCGAAATCCGCCAAGGCAAAATCGCCCGCGTGACGAATTACTACAACCTCGCCGCCTGGCTGACGATGGTGGGTGCATGAAACATCGGATGCCGCTCGCCGACCGGACTGCGCGCTCGGGCCATTACGTCGCGCCGCGCAAGACGCTGCTTTTCGCGGGCTTGTTGCTGCTGATGTTTTTTATTGTGGGCGCGTCGAGTTTCATCCGTTCGCTGGAGCCGCTGCTGTGGAAAAAGGTTCCTTGCAAGGTCACCCGCATCGAGTTGACGGATAACCCGTCCTCAGAAACGCCATTCGGCGCGCGGGTGCGATTCGATTTCGAATGGAAGGGGCATGTCCACCAGGGAACCAGTCTGGGAATCCCCGGCTGGGAGGATTCGCGGGATGCATGGAACGAGATCCTGCGGATCGGGAACGATCCGGATACGATATGTTATCTTCCGGATGGCGATCCCGGGCGTGCCACTCTGCTCCGGCCGCCGAATAATGGAGCCGGTCTCGCCTTTGTCGGATTCGCCTTTTTTGTCGGATGGATACTGATTGTTGCCGACCGTTATCGGGACGAGGCAACCCATGTGTTGTGGAAAAAAGTCGCCCTGCCATTCATGCTCCTGTTCGGATTGCCCGGTGTGTTGCTGCTCTGCTTTTTTTCCGTTCCGGTCTGGTTGGAATCCATTCAAGCGCGCTCATGGAAGGAAACCCCGGCCACCGTGGTCTGGAGCCGGATCCGGCAAAGCACGAGCGGCGGCAAGAACCGCACCACCACACACCGCGCCGATGTCTGTTACGAATACCATGCGGCCGGAAGAACTTGGCGGCAGAACCGCATGTATCCGGGAAACGTCCGGTTCCATACCTCGGGCGGAGGCAGGGAAATGGTCGCCGCGCATCCGCCGGGAAAACCGATCCGCTGCTTCGTGGATCCCGCCAATCCCGAACGCTCGGTCCTGATCCCGGAACCGGGCGCGATGATGCTGCTCACGCTGTTTCCACTGCCGTTCATCGCGGTGCCGGTGATCGCCCTGCGGGCGGCGAGGAAATCAAGACGCGGCGATTGCCCCTGACTACATCCCGCCGCCATCCAGTCTGTAATCCCTAACGGGATGAAGACCTGCTGTTTTCCCATCCGCCAATTCTTTAAGGCATTGCACTGAAATCCGCGTTTTCCACCTCCCCACCGCAGTTTCAATTGCTTGCCAGCGCCGCGCGGATGCGGAGAGTCGGGATGTGCCCAAGGAGGATGAATCGCGCTGGACGCTCGCGGAGTTGATCGACTTCGAAAGCGCGCTGGCGACGTGGGATGGGAAGGCCGGGCCCGATCGCGGGGGCGGCGGGCGGGCCGCGATGATGCGGCGTTGGCTCGCGGCGTCCGACACGGAAGGGCCGGGCGCGCGCTGGCTCGGAGGACTCGGGGCGGCGACGTCATTGATGGCGCTGCTGGCGGCGGCGGGCGGGGCTGCGGCGGTCTGGGGTGCGCTCGATCGCGGAACCGCGGGCGTGAACGTGGTGTGGATGCTGGCGGCGACGCTCGTGCTGCCCTGGCTGCTGCTTCTGCTCGGTGTCGCCGGCTGGTTGTTGCGCGGAAGAGTGGCGGGCATCGGCGTGCTCGGCGGGATGATCGAGCGCCTTTCGCTGCGGTTCCTGCATGGTGGTTTGCGCGACGCGGTCGGACGCATCCGCCGCAGCGGCGAGCTGGTGCGTGTGCTGGCATGGCACCTCGCGACGCGGACACAATGGATCGCCGCGGCTTTTCACGCCGGGGCCTTGGCCGGGCTGTTGGCGATGGTGCTCTTCAAGCGCGTCGGGTTTTTCTGGGAAACGACCACCGAGGCCGCGATGCGGGGGGTTCTGGAAAACACCGTGTTCTTGCTCTCGCTGCCATGGGCCAAGTGGATGCCGTGGGCCGTGCCGGACATCGCGGCTTCCCAGTCGACCCGGGATTGGATGGAGGGCGGTGTGGGATGGTGGGTCTTCTCGCTGATGGCCTTGGCCGTGTGGGGCGTGCTGCCACGGCTCGTTCTTGCCGCCTGGATGGGATGGAAAAAACAGCGCGCGCTGGCCGGCTTGACCTTCCAGTCGCCGCGACACCGCAAGCTCTGGCGGGCGCTTACCGAGGTGCGGCGCGGCGAGGAGCCGCACGGGCCGGTTGACGGCGCGCTGGTGATCACGATCGGCGGCGCCTCACCCGACCACACCGCGCTGCGGCCCTTCCTGCTGCGCCGCCTGCGCATGAACCCGGCGGGCTGGGAAAGCCTCGGCGTGCTCGACGAAGGCCGCGAGGAAGCGGCACGCGAGGCGCTTGCGAAGGCACCCGCCGGCATCGTGTTGTTCGCCGAGGGCTGGTCGCTGGCACCGCGGCAGATCGAGAAGGCGCTGGCGGAAATCGCCGCCCGGGCCGATGGTCGCAGGCAGGTGCTGCTGGTCGGCAACCCGGTGGACGGCGGACTTGAACCGGCCACCGATGCCGAGCGCGCGCAGTGGGAACGCTACATCGACGCACGCGGCGGCGGGGAACTCGAAATCGTTTTCTACGAAAAACCATGAACGCGGATTGGTGGAATGCGAAAGTCCCGTCCTTCGTGGTCGTGGGACGGGTGAACGCCGGCAAGACGGCGACCCTGGCGACGCTGCTGGAAGTCGATGACGACGAGGTCCTGCGCATCTCGCAGACACCCGGCGAGACGACCGAGGTGCAGGCCTTGCCGGTGGTCTATGACGACGAGGAGTGGATGCGCTTCTTCGACTCCCCGGGTTTCCAGCAACCGGTCGAGGCCATGCGCGAGATCGAGCGGATGGCGGGTGGCGGCACGCCCGGGCCCGATGAGATCCGGCGATTCGTGGCGGAGTGCCACGAGCGCTTTCCCGACGAGGCGCGGCTGCTCGAGCCGGTCGCCAAGGGGGCCGGCATCCTCTACGTCGTTGATCCGTGCAAACCGCTGCGCGACTCGTTTCTCGCCGAGATCGAGATCCTGCGCTGGAGCGGCCGGCCGCGGCTCGCTTTGCTCAACCCGCAGGGGCCGCCCAACGAACACGCCGAGATGTGGCGGGAACGGCTCGGCACGGCCTTCAACCTTGTGCGCGGCTTCGATGCCCACAGCGCGAAGTACGAGGAACGTCGTAAATTGCTGCTCGCTCTGCTGCAGATCGAGGAACGGCACGCCGCGCGCATCGAGCACGTCATCGCCGCGATGGAACGCGAGTGGGACCAGCGGCGCGAGGACGCGGCGGAGGCATTGGTCGATTTCCTCGAAAACGCGCTCGCCTTGCGGACCCGCGATGGCCTGGACGAGCGCGACCGCGGCGTACCGGCCCGCCGCGCGCGCAAGGAGGAGGCGCTGGCAGCCGATTACTATCGGAAACTCGCGAAACTCGAGTCCGACTGCCTCGGGCGCTGGCTGCGGATCTACCGCCACCACCTGATCGAGGCGGATGTCGAACCCTCGGCCCACCGCGGGCTCGACCTTGCGACCGGGGAAACCTGGCGCAAGTGGGGCCTGAACCGCTGGCAGCTCGCCGCCGCCGGCGCGTTGGCCGGTGGTGCCGCGGGCGCGGCATTCGATATCGGCGTGGGAGTGCATTCCCTTGGCGCGGGCACCGTGATCGGCGCGCTCGGCGGCGGCACGGCGGCCTTCCTCAAGGGCGGCAAGCTGCCGGAACTGAAAGTGAGCCTCGGCGGCGGATTGAAATGGAAGGCCGGCGATGGCGAGACACTCGTCGTCGGCCCGCCGAAGAACCCGAATTTCCCGTGGGTGTTGCTCGACTCGATGCTGGTGCGCTACCGCAGTATCCTCGCCCGCGCCCATGGCCGCCGGGACGCCGCCACGCTCGCAGGATCCGGCACCGGTTTTGCCCGCGGCTTCGACTCGACGCGCCGCTCGCTCCTGCAGAAGTGGTTCAACTCCTGCCTCAAGGAAGCGCCCGACCGCGGCCGCGAACCGGAGGTCTTCGCCGCATTGCTCGCGTCCCTGCGGGAAGTGGAAGCGGGATCGCCCGATCCGGCTTGAGTCAGGAATCCATGCACGCCGCTTTCGTTGGACCCCGATGGGTGAAACTTTTCCCTGACAACTTTTGGTTCGCGCGGCGTTGATTTCCCTGCGAGGCTGTCGCGGGCGGCAGCATCCGCCATTTCAAGACATGAAAATCCATGCTTCATCCCCAATCCGCGGTCATCGCGCGGGCTTCACCCTGTTGGAAATGGTCATCGTGCTCGGGATCATCGCCATGATCCTCGGCGGCGCGATCTTCGCCATGCGCGGCATCGGCGACGCCGCCAAGCTGCGGCAGGTCGAGTCCGACTTCAAAAGCTTCGAGAGCGCGCTGGCCATGTACAAGCTCAACGCCGGCAGTTTCCCGACCACCCAGCAGGGGCTCAAGGCGCTGGTCGAAAAACCGTCGTCCACGCCGGTGCCGCGGCGCTGGGTGCAGGTGATGAGCAAACTTCCCGACGATCCATGGGGCGCACCCTACAGATACCGCTTCCCCGGCAAGAAACGCGCCAATGACTTCGAAATCATCAGCATCGGCCCCGATGGCATGGAAAACACCGGCGACGACCTCAGCAGCCAGGATGAATAAGCGCGCGCCGCGCGGATTCACCCTGCTGGAGATCGTCATCGTGATGTTGATCGCCTCGATCGTCATCGGCGGCGCGGTGGGTGTGATGATGTATTCCTCCGACGAGCGCGCGCTGCGCAACGCGTCCGGCGAAATCGAACTGCTGGCCAAGCGCGCGCGTGCCACCGCGGTCCTGCTCCAGACACCCTACGCGCTCGAATTCCGCGAAGGAGTCGTGCGCCTGATGCCGCTGGCCGAGGCCGGGCGCATCGAAAAACGCACCGCACTCGGCAATGAAATCGGTGGGCAAACCGTGGAAACCGGTGCCGCAGAGCGCTGGGAATATCCGCTCGAACCCGGTATCGAGGCCTTTGTCCGGCGCTGGAATTCGTCCGAGTGGCTGGCGGCGCGCGGCGAGAACACCGTGCACGTCTGGCGCTTCGATCCCACCGGCCTGTGCGAACCGCTGGGCGTGCGCCTCACGGTGAACGAAAGCTGGATCGAGGACACCTACCACCCGCTTTCCGCGAGCATCCGCGACAGTGAAATGGAAGCCCGATGAGAACCCCGCAGCCACATCCCCGGCGAAACGGCTTCCTGCTCCTGGAAATGGTGCTGGCGCTGGCGGTGTTCGGCATGGCGGCCACCGGTTTCGTCGTCGCCCTGCACCGGATGTCCGCCGCCGCGTCGCTGTCCCAGAGCGAGCTGCGCATCACCCGAATCCTCGATAGCGCGCTCGACGAGACCATCTCGCTGCCGGTGCTGGAGGAAGGTGTCACCAGCTACACGCAGGAAAACACCGGCTTCGAGATCATCACCGAGATCACGCTGATCGAGGACTTGGAGAACGAGGAAGGCGAGCTTCTTCAGGAAATGTACCGCATCGCGATCACGGCGCGGTGGTATGAAAACCGCGAGTGGCAGGAACGCTTGGTGGAAACCTGGCGCTACGGCCGCATGTACCAGCCATGAGAACGCATCCCGCCAGACATCGCCATGCGGGGTTCACCCTGTTGGAAGTGGTCATCGCCACCGGTTTGCTGATGATCATCGTCGGCATGGTGTTCGGCATCGCCCGCACCTCGCTGGCACTGGGCAACGCGATCGTGCAAACCCAGAACGAGGAAATGGCGCATCAAGCGTTCTTCGACCTGCTCGGCCGCACGTTTTCCTCGATGCCCGGAAACGCCCGCTTCGATCTCAAGGTCGAGGATTCCGGCTCGCAATACATCTCCGATCTCACCCTGCAGAACGTCCCGCTCAGTTTCACCTGGGGCGGCGAGGAGCGCATCGCCAAGGCCATCCAGCTTTCCACCGTCCGCCGCCGCAGCGGCTTCCTCGATATCGTCCTGCGCTACTACGAAAACGAGATCCTCGACCAAGTCGCCGACCCCGAAGCCGAAGAAGAGGCGATGCCGGAATCCGGGAGTATTTTCGACAACGAGCCGTTCGCGGAAATCGTCCTGCTCGAAGACGTCGCCTACTTCGAGTGGCAAGTCCGTGACGGCCGCACGCTCGAGTGGTTCTACGATTGGGAAATCCCCAACCAGGTCCCGCTGCAGCTCGAACTGGTCATGGCCATCGGTGCCAAGGGCGAGGAAATCCGCCAGGTTTTCTGGCTGCCGCCAAAACAACACCCCGGCATCCACCTGCGCGCCGTGATGCAGCAGGGCGGCGCTCGCGGCGGCGCACCCGCCGGCGGTCGGCCGGGAGGCGGCGGTGACATCTCCGTGGAAGTTCCCAACCCGCCCGGCCGCGGCGGCGGAGGCCGGCCCGGCACGCCCAACATCAACCTGCCGCAGGGAGGCGGCCCGCCACGATGAGAACGCCCGCCCGCAATCATCCGCGCGCGGCAGCCTTGCTCGCCGTGATCTGGCTCATCGCCATTCTCGCCATCGCCACCATGAGCGCGCTGCGCGTGATCTCGTTCGATGTCGAGGTCGCCTCGGCCAAGATCCACGGCTCGCGCGCCCGCCACCTCGCGGAAATGGGCGTCGCCGTCGGGGCCAACCCCGCCGTCATGCGCAGCGATCCGCTGCTCCAGCAATTCGATGGTGAAGCCGGCGAGGGTTTCCAGGTCCGCCTCATTTCCGAGGGCGGACGCTTCAATCTCAACGCCATCCTCCTCCAGGAGGACGAATCGCTGCTGCTCTCGATCTTCAGCTACTGGGGACTCGAACTGGACGAGGCACAAGAGATCATCGACGCGCTCGGCGATTGGGTGGATCCCGACGACGAAACCCGCCTCAACGGTGCGGAAGTCGATTTCTACGAAGGCCTCGGCCGCATCAACCAGCCGTTCAACCGGCCGTTTTACGACATCGACGAAGCCCGCCTCGTGCGCGGCATGGACCTCGTCGAGGCCGTGCGCCCGGATTGGCGCAATTGGTTCACCATCTGGAGCAGCGGCGCGCTCGACGTCAACGAGGCCTCCGCCGAACTGATCGCCGCCGCCGCGGAGATTTCCCCCGAGGAGGCCGCCATCATCCCGGAACTCGTCAGCGGCATGGACGGCATCCGCGACACCGAGGACGACGAACCCTTCGAAGACCCCGCAAGCGCGCTTGATCTTTTGGGCATCAATACCGAAGCTCGGCCCGACCTCGCCCGGCGTTTCACGGTGGATGATGCCGTCACCCGCATCGAGAGCACCGGCATGGCGGAAGGAGCCAAACGCAAGATCACCGTCATCGTCCGCAACCGCACCGGCCGTCCCGCATTGTTAGAACGCACCGAAGAAATCGTCCCGTGAGCAAATCCACCGACCACGTCCTCCTCATCCCCGGCGAGACCGGCTGGGAAATCTGGACCCGCCAGGGCCAGGAGGCCTACACCCTGCACAGCGCCGCGGAAACCACCAAGGCCGGCGAGCTCGAAAGCATCCCCGCCGGCGAGCTGGCGATGCTTTTCCCTGTGAAAGCGCTCACCGCCGTGCCGATGCGCGTCACCAGCGAGGACGACGCGCTTTTTCCCGATCTCGCCGCGCTCCACGCTGAGCGTCTCGGCCTGCGCCCGGACCCGATGGCGGGACAGTTGACCGATGTCTTCGTCGTCGCCCGCGAAAAGGAAAACACCGCCCTGCTTGCGGTGTTTCTGCGCCCGCCCGGCGAGGGCGAGATGCCGAAACGCGGCCCCAAGGGCTTCGATATTTCGCCGCGCGCCCTGCCCGCCCGCGATGGCGTGCTCGCCGTGTGGAAGGAATTCGGCCGCTGGGTGTTTGCCATCCACCACCAGGGCAAGCTCGCCTATTGTCAGGCCACCTCCGTCGATTCGCCGCAGCCGGACGCCACGCTCGCGCGTGAAATCAAACTCTCGCTCATGCAGCTCGCCATGCAGGGGCTGCACTTCGAGACCCCGCGCATCGTCGTCTGGACGAGCATGGAAAATCCGGACACCGGCGCGCTGCGCAGCACTTTCAACGCACCGGTCGAAGTCGCCCCGCGACCCGCGCCCGTCCTGCCGTCGCCGCTCAGTATCCTGTTGCCCGCCGATGTCCGTGCCGCGCGCCGCGCCGCGCTCAAGCGCCGCAACATCACACTCGCCGCCAGCGCCGCCGCGCTCGCCTACCTCGCCGTGATCGGCTGGCTCGGCTTCGGCCTGTGGCAAACCCACTCCGAGGCCAAGCGCCTCACCGCCATGGCCCGCGAAGCCGCCCCCGAAGGCGAAGCCTACGCCGAGCACATCGCCAAGTGGGACGAGCTGGCCCCGGCCATCGATCTCAACTATTCGCCGGTGGACATCCTCCAGCGCATCGCCGTCTCGATCCCGCGCAACAGCGGCCTGCGCCTCAAGACCGCGGAAATCAGCGCCACCGACATCAAACTCCAAGGCGAGGCCCCGCAACTCCAGGCCGTCAACACCTTCAGCCTCAACCTCGGCAAGAGCAACGGCCTGTCGCGCTTCACCTGGCAGACGCCCGAGCCGAATCAATCGACCCGCGGCTGGGAATTCGTTTATACTGCCGAAGTCGCCGATGGCAGCGCCCAGCCCTGACTGACAAATCCGCCGCTCTGCGGCGTTTAATCCCCGCACACCACCGATCCCGCACCTCATCCATGTCACCCCGCGAGAAAAAACTCATCATCTTCTTCGCCGCCGCGGGATTCATCGTGCTCAATTTCCTCGCCTACGCGCAGTTCCAATCCAAGCGGCTCGAATTCGACCGCGCCCTCACCGAGGCCCGCCAGCAGCTCGACACCGCCGAGATGTTCCGCGCCAGCCGCGAGCAGGTTTCCGGTGAAATGGAATGGCTCGCCACCCACGAGCCCGAACCCGCCGCCAACCAGGACGTCCAGACCAAGCTCCAGCAACTCTGCGAGCGCGAAGCAAAAGGACAGGGCTTGGAAATCAAAAACCAACGGCCGCTGCCCACCGACACCACCTCCGGCAGCCACTACCATCGCGCCAAGATCCAGCTCACCGTCACCGGCGCCGAAGACGCGCTCTACCGCTGGTTCGACAAACTCAACGTGCCGGACCAGCTCCGCGCGGCCACCAACATCCGCCTCTCGCCCAACGCCAAGGACGACACCAAGATCGACTGCACCGCCACCATCGAGCAATGGTTCGTGCCGGTGCCGACCACGTGAAATACCGAATTTCAAATTTCACATCCGCAAATTTTAAAATTACTCTCCGCCACGATGTTCCGCGCCTGCCATCTGCTGATGCTCGCCACCGCCCTCTCCGCGGTGGCGACGGCGGATCTGCCGCGCAAGGCGCCGCTCACGAAATACAGCACGTTGTGGACGGATTCGCCCTTCACCTCCAAGCCGCCGCCGCCCGAGCAGGTCGCCGCCGCCAATCCGCTGGAAGACTACGCGCTCGCCGGTGTTTCACCGATCCCGGACGGCTACCGCGTCACCCTGCTCAACCGCAAGGACCCCAAGGAGCGCATCGTGGTGGAAACCCACAAACCCAGCGAGGGATTCAAAATCCTCGGCATCAACCGCAAGTCGGGCGACCCGCTCGGCACCGTCGTCCGCATGGCCTCCGGCAACGTCACCGGCACCGTCAGCTTCGATGAATCGCTGCTGACACTCGAGGCGCCGCCCCAGCCCAAGCCGCAAGTCCAGCCACAACTCCCGCCGGGTGTGCAGCCGCAACCCGGCCAGGCCGCGCCCCGCCAGCCGCGGCCGCGCGTCGTCCCGCCGCCGAATCCCCAAGCCCAACAAGGCCAGCAGCCCCAAGCCCGGCCACCGGGAATTCCCGCCGGCAATCGTACGCCCGCCCAGAACCAGCAGCGCCCGACGCGCCGCACCCGCTGACCGCCCGCAAGTTTTCGCCATGTCGTTTTTTCAAATGCCCCGCCTGATTTCCGCCGCCGCAATCCTCCTGATGGCGATCCCCGCCCATGCCCAGGATGCGCCTCCCGGACTGCCCGCGCCCGTTCCTCCCGCAGGAGCGCCCGCCGAAAACCAGAACGCGCCCAAGGAAAATCTGGGGGACACTAAAATCGTCGAGGACATCATCGAGCCGAAGCTCAGCGGCAACGCGCTCGCCGGGCTCTACCGCAAATACACCGGGCGCCGCGTCATCGTTTCGTCCGCCGCCGCCCAGGCCGAATTCTCCTTCGTCCAGGAAGCTTCGCCCGACGATCCGCTCACCCACGCCCAGGCCGCGGAGCTGCTCAGGAAAGCCGCCACCATCGAGAACTTCGTCTTCGTCCCCGACGAACAGGATCCCAATCTCGACATCCTGACACTCGCCACCGGCGGCATCCGCCCGACCGGTCGTGGCGTGAACGTTTACAACGAAAACGACGAGCTGCCCGAGGGCGACGCCGTCATTTCCTATGTGATGACGCTCGACTACATCAAACCCGCCGAGGCGGTGAACACCTTCACCCAAATCATCGGCCAGTTCGGTGCCTACGGCTCGATCGCCGCCGTCCCCAACGCCGCCGCCGTCGTCATCACGGAAAACACCTCGCTAATTCGCAAGCTCATCGACCTCAAGGAGGAAATCGACAAACCCGGCTCCGTCCAGGCCACCCGCTTCATCCCGGTGCGCTATGCCGACGTCACCGAGATCGCCAACGTCCTCAACGAGCTGCTCAACGCCCAGCAACAGGCGCAGACCACGGCCGGCGTCCAGCGCGCGGACACCCCCGCAGCACCCGGCGCGCCTCCCGGCGTCAACCTTCCCGGCCAGCCCGGCGGCAGCAGTGCCGGCGAAGCCACTCCGGTGCAGATCGTTCCCGAGCCGCGCACCAACCGCATCTTCGCCATGGGCCGGCCCGTCGATCTGATTTTCGTCGAAGGCCTCGTCCGCGAGTTCGACATTCCCTCCAGCGAGAAAACCTTCATGCGCCGCAAGCTGCGTTTCCTCACTGTTTCCGAGTTCCTGCCCATCGCCGGCGACGCGCTCACCCGCGCCTTCAGCGGCACCGGCGAGGGCGGCACCAGCGGCACGACTTCCGGCGGCCGCAGCTCGGGCCGATCCCAACCCACCGGCACCAACCGCGCCTCCCAGACCTCCAGCGGACTCGGCGGAAGTTCTTCGCGCTTTGGCGATACCTCCGGCAGCTTCGGCGGCGGCTCTTCCTTCGGTGGTGGCGGGCGCGGCGGTCTTGGCGGCGGCGCTTCGCTCGGCGATCCCAATGTCAGCTCCGCACCCGAGTCCCTGCTCGTCGGCCGCACCCTGCTCGTCGCCGACAACATCACCAACTCGATCGTTGCCCAAGGCCCGCCGTCCGCACTGGAAATCATCGAGCGCCTGCTCGACCAGATCGATGTGAAGCCGGACCAGGTGATGATTTCCACAGTCATCGGCCAGCTCACGCTCAACGACACCTCCGAGACCGGTCTCGATTATCTGGTGCGCAGCGGCGACGTGGTCGGCCGTGGGGGTGGCGGTTTCGGTCCCGTGCTGCCGATTCTGCCGATCACTCCCGGACCAGGCACTGACGCAGACGGCTTCGACCCCGGTTCACTCATCGGTTCAGGTGGCTTGCGCGCCTACGGCACCATTGGCGATCTCTCCATCTTCATGAAAGCCCTGCAGTCGAACACCGACTTCACCGTGCTTTCGCGCCCGAGCATTTTCACGTCAAACAACCAGAAGGGCGTGATCTCCAGCGGCGAGCGCATCGCCATCCCCACCGAGGGCGGCACCAGCACCAGCACCTTCAGCAGCGGCACCCGCATCCAATACCAGGACGTCGTGCTGAAACTCGAAGTCATCCCGCTGGTGAACTCCGACAACGAGATCACCATGCAGATCGCCCTGCTCAACGACGAGCAAAGTGGCAACCAGATCATCGAGGGTGCCGGCACCAACGGCGGCGACCTCACCGTGCCGCGCATCACCACCCGCGAGATCCTCACCACCGCCACCGTGCCCAACAACAACACGATCGTCCTAGGCGGCCTCATCGTTTCCAAGGACAATCAAACCAAGAGCGGCATCCCCATCCTCGGCGACATCCCCTACCTCGGTCGTCTCTTCTCCAACACCGTGGACACCAAGGACCGCTCCGAGCTCATGATCTTCATCCAGCCTTCCATCGTGAACAGCGCCCGCACGCTCGACGATGTGCAGATGGACATGGACGCCCGCTACCGCGTGTCCGGCGACTCGCGCGGCTTCGCCGATGGCGATGGAGTCCTGCCGCCGCGCGCCGAGCCCGTCGGCAAAAACCGCGGTGCCGCCGATGACGGTGGGAGCGACAGCATCGTCAAACCCTCGCTTCGTCCGGTCCACCGGCGCTGATCCGGGAAAAACCCGGCGGAAATTTTGAACGTGGCCCGTCCCCGGGTGTCACAGCCCATGAAGACCGTACGCAAGTTCGTGTTTTCATGTAAGGGTGAACAGCAGTTGTCAGCCTCATAACATGGCGGGTCAAACCGCCGGTGTGTGTGAAGTTGTTCAGCTTGGCCGCCGGGGTGGGTGCCCCGGCGGCCTCTTTTTTGCCTGCGGACCGGGATCGAATGGGTTTCTCCCGCATCACCTTTGCTGTCGCCAGACGCTTCGCGGCGTGGCATGCAATGTTTCGTGAACCGCCTGTTGCTGCCGCTGCTGTTGTTGTTCGCAAGCGTCTCGCTGTGCCACGGCGAGGAGGCGGCGGTGGACACCCGCACTCCCGGCGTGGCCTTGGCCGAGGGCATCACGGAGATCACCGGCGTGGCGATTTCCCCGCTGCTGGGCGTTTCCGTGGTGGGGAGCTGGACCTGGTTCCACACACCCGAGGAAGCGCGCGGCGGGCTGGCCTGGTATTGCCAGCCGTGGGCCTGGGGCTGCGGGTTCTTTCTGTTGGCGCTTTGCTTAGCCAAGGACAGCCTGGGCGCAGCCGCTCCGGGGCTGTTGAAAAAGCCCTTCGACCTCGCCGAGTTGATCGAAAACCAGGCGAGCGCGCTGGTGGCGAGTGTCGGATTCGTGCCGCTCGTCGCCGCGGAAGTCGCGCGCGCGATGCGGCCCGTCGAAGTGTCCGCCGCGTCCTTGAATTCCGGTTTCATCGCCATGATCGATCCCGCGTGGATCACCGTGCCGCTGGCGGTGGTCGGTTTCGCGATCGTCTGGGTGTGCAGTCATGCCATCAACGTCCTGATCATCCTCTCGCCATTCTCGCTGATCGACACCTTGCTGAAAATCAGCCGCACGGCGCTGCTCGTCATGGTAGCCGTCGCGTTCGCCATCGCCCCGTGGCTGGGAGCGGCGGTCTGTCTGGTGATCCTCGTCATCGCCATCCGGCTCGTCCCGGGAGCCATGCGCCTCTGCCTCTTCGGCTCCCGCGTCGCGGGTGATCTGGTGTTTTCCGGCCGGGCACGGCGGCGGGCACGGATCGAGCGACCACACGCCTTCACGCTGGGTTCCTTCGATGGCTTGCCGCGGCGCACCGGTGGTGCGCTCGTTGCGACCGCTGACGGCGGCATCGGGTTCCGCTTCCGCCGCTTCGTTTTCGGCCCGGAGCGCGTGGTGAATCTTCCGCCCGGTCGGAACGAAATCGCCAAGGGCCTGCTCATGCCAGTGCTGCTGCGGATCGGTGAAAACGCCGACACCGGCAAGCTGATGATCCTGCTGCCACGCTACCGCGGCCGCGAAGAGGAAATCCGCGCCGCACTCGGACTCGCCGCGGTGCGCGAGCACGCATGGACCCGCGGCCGTGCCGCCGCCTGCGAGTGGTGGCGGTCCTTTACCGGCCGCCGCGCCGCACAGTGACGGCGACACTCCGCCTCCGTGGACCCGCACACGCGTTCACGTGATTCCGCTGCGGCCGGAATCGGGATACCTTGTTCCCGTTGCCGCGAGCGTCGTTTCCCCCACGACATCAAGCTGCGGCCACATCCCCCCACTCCGGAGAAACCCGGCGTCACCCGAAGGCAGCGTCTCCCCCCATGCGCTTCGGTGGTCGTCGGGTTCTTCGTTTCCATGAGGATGCATGAAGAACCGGAAAGCCCGCTTGCACCGATGAGCGATGCCACCCGATGATGCCGCCGTGCCCGGCATCCGGAAATTTCCATTGCGTCACTTCCTGCTGTTAGGTGCGGTCGCGCTCGCCGTGTGGTGGCTGCTGTCGGGGTCGCGTGTCGAACGCGCGCTGGTGGAATGGTGCGTCCGCGGGTTCGCGAATCCGCCGTTTTTCATCACCGAAAATGACAACGGCTGGCTGGTGCGCACGGTGAATGCAAAACCCCGCGTCGATCCGGACCACACGCCGATGCTCGTTTCCCTCGACGACGATCCGGAAGGCGTGTTCCAGACTTCGCCGCCGTCACCGATCGACCTCGCCGTGATTTTCAATAACTTTCACCGCCTCGGCTCGAAGCATGCAGCCAGTGCGGCGGTGCTCGCGTGGGACGCGCCGGACCCGATCGGGCTGCTCGCGCTGGAACGCGTGCTCGGGGAGTTCGAATCGATCACGATGGCCGCGCCGCTCGGCCGCGGGGCGGTGGCCGGCACCATGCCGCAAGCGTTCCGCAAGGCCTCCGTCCCGGTTTCCGCCGTGCGTGGTGACGCAGCCATGCTGCCGCGGGTGAACCGCATGATCCTGCCCGACGCCGTGCTCGGCGGCGACAACGCGTGGGCCGGTTTCCAGTTTCTCGAAAACGACATCCCGCCGCGCTTCATGCCGCTGCTCGCACAATGGGAAGACCGCGTCGTGTTCGCCTTCCCGCTGCTGTGCGCCATCCGCCAGCAAGGTGTGGCGCTGGAGGAAATCGAAATCCGCCCCGGCGAATTCATCCGCCTCGGCGCGGACGGGCCGGTGCTGCCAGTGGATGCCCACGGCCGCCTTGCCGTGCCGGTTCCCAGCGGACACGGGATGGCCGCGATTCCGGCCGCCACTTTGATCGAAGCGCCGGACGACTTGTTATCTAACAGAGAATCCCCGTTTCCCATCCTGCGCGACGACCGCGGCGCGACGGAACCCGCGACACACGATTTTTCCGCCGCGTTTCCCGCCATCATGGCCCTCATCGCGTCCGATGCCGGGCTCGCCTCGCCGCACGCGATCCGCCGCACGGGTGCCACATTCGATCTCATACTGCTGGCCCTGTGCGCGCTGCTGCTCGCGACCGCGATCCGTATGTCGGATTTTTCCCAAGCCCTCGCATTCATCGCCATCGTGGCGCTGCTGTGCATCGCGCAAGTCGCGGGTGTGGCCATGGGTCATTGGCTGCCAGGCCTGCCCGCGATTGCGGCCGTGCTCGTGGCGGTCTTGGTCGCACGCGTTCCGTTCCTCCGGTGCCGCCTCGATCCCGCGTGATCCGGCATCGGCGCTTGCCTGCCATGGCCGCATCGTGGATTTTCCCGCCATGCTTCCCACCGCCGCCGCCCTCAAGAAACTCCTGTTGGAAAAATCCGTCCGCACCGGCACCTTCACCCTCGCCTCCGGCAAACAGAGCGACCTCTACATCGACTGCCGCATGACCGCGCTCGATCCCTTCGGTGCCAACCTCATCGGCGACCTCGGCTGGCACGCGGTGCGCTCGAAGATCCACTCCGAGCATCTCAAGATCGACGCCATCGGCGGCATGACGCTCGGGGCCGACCCGATCTCGCTGGCCGTCGGCATGGCCTCCGCCACGAAGCATCCCGACGAGGCATTGCAGGTCTTCACCGTTCGCAAGGAGGCGAAAGGCCACGGCGCGGGCAAGCAGATCGAGGGCAACTTCAAGTCCGGCGACACCGTGATCGTCGTCGATGACGTCATCACCACCGGCGGCTCCACGCTCAAGGCGATCGACGCCATCGAGCGCGAGGGCGGAAAAATCGCGTTCTGCCTGGTGCTGGTGGATCGCGAGGAAGGCGGCCGCCAGGCGATCGAGGCGCGCGGCATCCACGTGCTGCCTCTCTTCACCCGCAGCACGCTGCTCGCCGGATGATGGCTTGCGCCGCATCCGCATTTCCCCTTTCCTCCCGCCCGCATGTCCTCACTTCCCACCGCTGACCTCCTGGCGCTCGATCTGGACGGCTTGAAAAGCCGCCTGTCGAAACTCAGGAGGTATCTTTGACGTCCCGGCCCTCGAAAACGAAATCCATACGCTCGAGGAGGCCATGGGGTCACCCGATTTTTGGAACGACGCCGACAAGGCGAAGTCGATTTCCTCCAAGGCCGCCGGTCTGAAGAAGAAACTCGAAACCTTCCTCAAACTCGAAGGCCGCCTCGCCGACGTAGACGAAGGCATCAACCTCGCCAAGGAATTCGACGACGCCGAACTGGCGCGCGAGGCGATCGACAACTCGAAAACCCTCGAAGGCGACATCCGCTCGTTCGAACTGCTCACGCTCCTCAACCAGCCGAGCGACGTCTCGAACTGCTACCTCGTCATCCAGGCCGGCGCGGGCGGCACCGAGGCCTGCGACTGGGCCCAGATGCTCCACCGCATGTACACCCGCTGGGCGGAAAGCAAGGGCTATGCCGTGGAAACCATGGACTGGCAGGATGGCGACGAGGCCGGCCTACGCTCGTGCACCCTCAAGATCGCCGGGGAAAACGCCTACGGTTTCCTCAAGAACGAGCGCGGCGTCCACCGGCTTGTTAGAATCTCCCCTTTCGACGCCGCCGCGAAGCGCCACACCTCGTTCGCCGCCATCGACGCCACACCCGAGATATCCAAGGAGATCAATATCGAGGTTTCCGAGAAGGATGTCGAAATCACCACCACCCGCTCCGGCGGCAAAGGCGGTCAGAACGTCAACAAGGTCGAGACCGCCGTCATCCTGCGCCACCTTCCCACCGGCATCCTGATCCGCTCCACCGGCGCCCGCACCCAGGGCGCGAACCGCGAACTCGCCTACGAGATCCTCAAGGCCAAGCTCTATCAGATCGAGGAGGACAAGCAGAAGGCCGAGTCCGAGCGCGCCTACGGCGAAAAGGGCGACGTCGCCTGGGGCAACCAGATCCGCTCCTACGTCTTCCAACCCTATCAGAAAGTGCTCGACCTCCGCACCGGCGAGGAAACCAACAACATCCAGGCCGTCATGGACGGCGACCTAGACGCCTTCATCGAAGCCAAACTCCGCGGCAAGGTCCGTGTGAAGGGCGCGAAGGACGAGGACGAGTGATTGGTTTCAGACCAGCGGATTCACAAAGCGCATCTGCGGGAAGCGTCCGAAATCGAAATCCGCGGCTTGAGCGCGGATTCCACACCCTACGGCAGGATCATCGACTACGATCGGCGAGTTTACGGGTGGTATCGTGAAATGCCGCCGCCTCCATCCTCGCCTGCCCCTCCAAGGCGCTGCGCCAAAAAGCCCCCGGCCTCACCCCGCGCAGCATCTTGGAACAATTCGCCGGCATCCAGATGATCGATGTGAAGTTCTCCACCGTCGACGGGCGAACGCTGCTCTTCGAATGCCACACCACGCCCGATAAAACCCGGAAACTGCTCCTCGCCCAACTCGGCTTTGAACTGCCCGAACAAAGCCCGCCCCGAATCACCGATCAGCAAACCCTCGAACCCCTCAAATGACCGCCACCCCGGCGTAGTGAAGACCTTGCGCCCGAAACCAAGCAACCACGGGTGTCAGAAGCACAAAAACCGCCCCAGTTGCGTAAGTCGGGCCAACCATTCCGGGGTTCAAGGCAATCTTCAAACCATCGGATTGGCATCGGGCAAGGGAACCCGCCCACCATCGGGGGAGTCAGAGGGTGGAGAATTCCTGCCAGGCGTCACGGAACCACTTGAGCACGCGCCAAGGGGTGCGGATCGAAGTATTGCAGCTGGCGGAGAGCATGAAGCGGTGACGGTAGGGCGCGAGGCGGCGGAAGAGTGACTCGACGTAGCGTCGGACTTCATCGGCGGACTGGAAACGTTCGGTTTCAAGCGCGCTGATCCCGCCGGTGATGATCAGGCGTTCGCCGGAAAGCCGCATGGCTTCGTCGAGTTCCACGTCGCCGAGCGTCGGGTAGGCGACGCCCTCGAGGCCATCGACGCCGAGGGAGGCAATGAGTGGCAGGTTGGCACGCTGCCGGCCGCACGCATGGATGAAGAATGTGGCGCCTGCGGCGTGGCAGAGCTGGCTGGCGCGCTGATAGAACGAGGCGGAATGGGTTTCGACATACCGCGGCGGGTGGAACGCCGTGTCGAGGTTGTCCATCGCGATCATCGCCTCGACACCGGCCGCGAGCATCTGCCGGACGAGGTCGAGTTGCGCCTCCTCGTGTTGGCGCATCCATTCCCGGCAGCGGCCGGGCTCGTCCTCCAGGAAATACACCGCTTGGTCGGCCCCGGCGGCGAGGTGCAGCATTTTCAGCGGGCTGAACAACTCGCCGGCGTTGATCACGCCGTCCGGGCCGGCGCGGTTCGCCCAGTCGTGGAATTTTGCCGCATCAAAACGCCAGCGCCGGGCCGCGACCCACGCATCCATCGCGCCGGCCTGCGACGCGATGTCGTCGAGCAAGTGCTTTTCCTGCACGAGTGTCGAATCGGCGAAACGGTAGCGCAGGCGCTCGGTCAAGGTGCCGTGGCGCGTGTGATAATGTTTCTCGATGACCGTGTCCTGCCTCTCGGTATGGCGGGTGACCGAAATCCCGACGCCGTCCCACGTTTCCTCCGCCAGGCCACCGAACCAGTATTCGACAGGGTCGCAATAGACATTGCGGCTGAAGACGTCGAGCCCGAGGTGGCGGATCATGTCGAGCTGAGACGTGCAGTCGCGCAACTCATCCGGCAGCAGGCCGTGGTTGCGGTGGTGGGTGAACCACTGCCAGTAATTCGGCGCGTGGACGAAACGCGGCGGCGTCTCGCGGCGGAGAACGTCGCGCACCGGGCCGGCGGCAGTGGCTTGGTCATTCATGGTGGAGCGGCATGGGTGGCGCGGTTCATCGCGGACAGGTGTGGGGATCGGCGCCTGTTCTGGCAGGAGACGTTCCTTGCGCTTCCGGGAACCTCTGGAAACGCAGGATCCTCGTCCGCCGGAGATCCCGTGATCGCGCTCATGGCCGCAGGCTAGACCCCGGAAACCCGGATCTCAAGAACGGAGGCGGTGCGACCGAAGGGCCTGTTTCGTCTGTATATCCCCCAAATCCGCCGCAATCTTCGTGCATGGCCGGGACCAGACGTCCTGGTAGAGTTTGGAGTGTTAGAGTGTGGGCATGGCAACCAAGGAGAGGCGAACTCCGATTCGCCTTGCCCATGGGATGCCAATGAAAAGCGCTTCGCTATCACGCATTGGCGTTTCATGGACCTCGGCGGAGCGGAGTCCGCCGCTCCGTGCCAATTCCACGCTCGCAAACCGTCATGGCGAAGTCCCGGGACTCAGGATTTGCGCTTGGAGGATTTTGAATCGCGGGTGCGGTTGGTGCCGAGCCAGTCTGCCATGCCGGACCAGCCTTTATTGGCATATACGTTCCAAGGAGCGCTGGGAATATCCGGTGGCCGGTGGCTTTTCGAATAAACTCTCCATTCGGATTCACCCTTGAGACCAAGGCTTCGTATATAGTCACGCGCTGCTTCGAAGCTGCGATATTCTCTCAACAATGGTCCTACGTTTCCTGTGCCAAACCAATCACCCCATCCCTTCCAGCCGTTGTCGGCGTAGGTCCGATTTGGATTTGACGGAATGTCCAACGGAAGAGTGCCCTTCTCCGGAAGATCTCCTTTGCAGAACATCTTCCATTCACTTCGACCTTTAAGGCCAAGACCATGAACAAATTCCCGTGCTTCTTCATGAGAACGAAATCTTCGCATGATCGTTCCTATCGCTCCCGTGCCTAGCCAATCACCCATTCCTGCCCAGCCTTTACCTGCGTAAATTCGGTGAGGAGTAACGGGAATATCCGATGGTAATTCACCTTTATCAGAGAATTTACCTTTGCAGAATTGAAACCATTCAGTTTGACCTTTAAGGCCGAGGGTATGTGCAAATGCGCGGGCTTCATCAAACGAGCGATATTGCTGCAACCCGGGTCTCAACTTGCCTGTGCCCAGCCAGTCACCATACCCTTTCCAGCCTTGGCTGGCATACTTAACAGCAGGGTTAGCCGGGATATTGCTTGGCAGAACGCCTTTATCAGGAAGCTTTCCCGCGCAGAAATCCAGCCACTCTCTACGGCTTTGCAGGACAAGTCTGCGGGCAAACTCACGAGCCTCATTGAAGGAGAGATATTCTCGAAGAAAAGTCGCGAGCTTTCCTGTCCCTAGCCAGTCACCTATTCCGGCCCATCCCTTGTCCGCGTATGTTAGCCATGGGTTCACGGGAATGTCCGGAGGCGGTTGACCCTTCCCGGGAATATGACCACGACAATAAGCACCCCACTCTTTCCTGTTGTTCAGCCCCAGAGTGTGGACAAAGCTTCGTGCTTCATGGAAATCGCGATATCTCCGATTGAAAGGAGCTATTTTTCCGGTTCCTAGCCAATCCCCAAACCCTAGCCAGCCTTGCTCCGCATAGGTTAAATGCGGTGCGGCGGGAATGTCTGGTGGTCTCGTTCCTATGTTTGACAGCTGGCCACTGCTGAACCCATTCCATTCAGCTTGCCCCTTTAGTCCCAAGCTCCTTGCAAAATCCCGCGCTTCCTCAAACGGCCGCCACGACAGTTTCGCTAGTTTATCCCAGCACTTGAGTTCGATCTCGCGGGCGAAGTCGTCTACGTTGATGAGTTTAGCGAGGCGCTCATCAATGTCGAACTCCACACTGCCGCCACCTTTGTGTTGGCGACCTTGTGACACGCTCCGAAAGTATTCGATGATGCGGTCATCGTTTGCGGCGAGGGCGCGGAGGGTGGTGAGGACTTCCTTGAAGGCGGGGGACTTGAATATGTCATCCGCGGTGGCATCGGCATCGTGGAGGATGGGGACGATGACGTAGCCGAACTGCTTGCCGGGCGCGGGGCGCAGGGCGCGGCCGACGGCTTGCACGATGTCCACGGCGCTGCGGCGGGGATCGGCGAAGAGCACGCAGTCGATGCCGGGGACATCGACGCCTTCGGTGAGGCAGCGGGCGTTGGTGATGAGGGCGCGTTCGGCGCGGGCGAACTCGCTGATGACTCGGGCGCGGGTGCCGGTGGCGGTTTTGCCGGAGACGTGGAAGGTTTCGAGTTTGCCGAATCTGCGGAACGCTTTGCTGAAGGCGTCGTTGTGGGTCTTGAAGAGCTCCGCGCGCTGGATGCTGCCGTGGAACGAGACGGCGTGTTGGATCGGGTATTTCCTCATCGCCTTGCGCAGGGCGATGAGCGAGGCGAGCATGTCGGCCTCGATTTCCTTGTTCCAAGGACCTTTGTCGGGCCGGACAAAGGCGTTTTTCCGGATCAGCTCCGCGACTTCCTCGCGCGAGACGGCGATGCTGATGATCTTGTAATCGGATAGAATGGGCGGGTCGTATTCCATCGCCCGCTTGAAGGAGAGCAGGTGGAAGGTCTCTCCGTAGGTGGCCGGATCATCCATGCTGAGCACGGTGTCGCTCTGGCCCTTGTAGCGCCGCTCGGTGGCGGTCATGAACAGGCGGCGGCGGATCGGCAGGTTCCTGTCGTGCAGCAGATGGGAGAAAAGTTTTTCGCCATCGCCGACGGTCTTGTGCGCCTCGTCCATGATGCCGAGGTCGAAGTTGAACTTGGCGGCGCGCGCGGCCTTGGCGAGCGCCTCGCCGCTCTGATAGGTGGTGAAAACGACGGTGAGGCCGCGGTGTTTGCGTTTCAGCCAGGCGGCGATTTCCTTGGGATCGGTGAGGCAGGGCACGCCGAGGTCCTGGCGCAGGACGGCGCTGTCATCGCGCTCGACGCGGCCGGCGGATTCATCGCTGCAAACGCAGATCCACTCGACGGGCTGTTTGTTGGCGATGGTTTCGCGCAGCCAGACTTTGAGCGTTTGGCGGATCAGCGCGAGGCTCGGCACGGCGATGACGATGCGGCGGGATTCGAGTTTTCCGGCGATCCAATACGAGGTAAGGCTCTTGCCGCTGCCGCAGGGCATGATGAGTTTGCCGCGCTTCGCCTTTTGGATGACGAAATGCTTGTGGGCATCCTTTACCGCGGGTTTTTGATGAGGACGCGAGCGCAGCGGTTTGAGCGCGGTCGTCTTGTGGGAGAGGTGAGCGCGCAGGCGTTTGAAGAACTCCGCATCCAGCGCCTGCCAGACATCCAGCGCGCAAAAACCGATGCGTTGCTGATCCTTGAGCACATGGGTGATGCGCTCGGTGGTGGAGCAGATGACGCCGAAGGAAAATCCCCGGCAGACGCCGAAGGCGAGGCCGGTGAAGGTGGAAATGTCGCGCCAGGTCAGCGAGTGATTCGTGTCTTGGCGATACTTGCACTGAATGGCCCAGAATTCTCCATCGTTGGTTTCCGCAACAATGTCGATGCCTTGGTCGGTAGCGGGGAGTTTGAGTTTCTTCGCGATGGCTTGCGGGACCTCGCGCTGGAGCCAGACGTGCTTGAGCTTGCTGGCGTATTCGGGGTCGAGCTGGAAGTAGGCTTTGACGAGTTCCTCGAAAAGGTCGCCCTTTTGTTTTTCCGGAAGTGTCCGCCACTTGGCTTGGATGTCCTGCCATGAGGCGCAGCCGCGGATTGCGGTGATTAGGCCGGTGCTGGTGTTTCCCTTGGTCATGCGGCGCGGTGGTGTTTTGAACCATCACATCGCGGGACAGGGACGGATTCCCGCGAGGGCGTTTTTCATTTCCGCCTTGGCGACTTGCTGGTCGTGGTGGGTCTGGAGATTGAGCCAGACCTCGGCGGGCCAGCCGAAGTAGCGTTCGAGGCGGAGGGCGGTGTCCACCGTGACGGCGCGCTTGCCCTTGACGATCTCGTTGATGCGGCGCGGCGGGACGCCGATGTCCTTGGCTACGCGGTATTCCGAAAGTCCGAGTGGAATCAGGAAATCCTCGCGCAGGACCTCGCCGGGATGGGTGGGGGCGTGTGTTTTCATGGTAAATCAGTGGTCATCGACGATTTCGACTTCATGGGGGCCGTCCGACTTCCAGCGGAAGCAGACGCGCCATTGGTCGTTGATGCGGATGGAGTGTTGTCCCTTGCGGTCGCCCTTGAGGGTTTCCAGACGGTTTCCCGGCGGGACGGAAAGATGGTTCAGTTCGGTGACGGCATGGAGTTGGGCGAGTTTGCGCAGGGCGACACGCTGGATGGTCGGCGGGAAGAACCGCGTTTTCCGCTCCTCGAAGAATCGGGCGGTTTCCCGGCAGGCGAAGGAACGGATCATGCGGATGGGGGCATATTAACGTGACCCGTTAATGCGTCAAGTTGCGGGATCGTGCGCAAATGGCAGGCGATTCCATGTGCTTGACAAACCAACCAGTCAGACCAGTTTGTTCCCATGGACATCATGGAAGTTGGAGCGTTTGAGGCCAAGACCCACCTGGCCAAGCTGCTGGACGCGGTGGAAAGGGGCCAGCACATCATCATCACCCGGCATGGCCGGCAGGTGGCCGAGTTGACGCCGGTCAAGCCGCGCAAAAAAGCCAGGTTCGGTTGTGCCAAGGGTGCGGGTTTTTACATGGCGCCGGATTTCGATGAACCGCTCGACGACTTCAAGGACTACGTATGAAATACCTCGTCGATACCCAGGCATGGATCGGTTTCCTCGAGGGTCGCAAGGGGTTCGGTTCCGAGGCCCGCAAGCTGATGACCGCCCATCCCACTCAATGCCGGATCAGCATCGCCAGCATCTGGGAGGCCGCGATCAAGATCGGCATCGGCAAGTTGAAATTGCCGTATGATTTGCGGGACGATCTGCCGCGCTTGTTGGAAGAGAATGGTTTCAAGTTGCTGCCAATTCGTTTCGATGAAGCCGCTGCGGTGGCGGATCTGCCCCGTCATCATGGGGACCCCTTCGACCGGCTCATGGCCGCGCAGGCCATGGCGAACGGACTCAAAGTCGTCAGCAGCGACGAAGTTTTCGACCGCTATGGTTTGGCACGAATCTGGTAACCAAGCGGCTATGACCGAACGCCTCGTCGTGCCCGAACTGCTCGATCACCTGCCTCCGGACGATCCCGCGGCGCGGCGTTCGCGTGCGGACTTGCGGCGGATCAATTTCCTGATGGGCAACGAGCGCTGGGTGCTGCACGCGCTGCGGGGTTTTCCCGCTGCCATGAAACGCGGGATCACGGAACTCGGTGCGGGCGATGGCGCGCTGGTGGTGAAAACCGCGCGGGCGTTTCCCGACTGCCGCGTTACCGCACACGATCTCGCGCCATGTCCGTCGATGCCGGAGGATGTGGCGGGGCGTGTCGATTGGCGCTGCGGCGATGTGTTTCACAATCCACCCGAGACCGGCGGCGTGCTGGTGGCGAATTTGTTCCTGCATCACTTCGAGGGCGAGGCACTGCGCAAGCTTGGAGCAATTTGCGATGGCTTCGAGGCACTCGTTTTCACCGAACCCGACCGCGCGCGGCTGGCGGCGGCGCTGGGATACACGATGTTTCCATTCGTCAACCACGTAACACGCCACGACATGATCGTCAGCATCCGCGGCGGCTTCCGCCGGGGCGAAATGCCGGTGATGCTCGGGCTCGATCCGGCGCGTTGGAATTGGCGCGAAACTTCCACATGGCGCGGCGCGCGGCGCGTGCTAGCGTGGCGCGCTTGAATCGACATGTCACCATCGCCGGCGGCGGACTGGCCGGACTCTCGCTCGGCATCGCCCTGCGCTCGCGCGGCGTGCCCGTCACCGTGCTGGAGGCAGGCGCGTATCCGCGCCACCGCGTCTGTGGCGAGTTCATTTCCGGGGTGACGGAGGAAACGCTCGCCTCGCTCGGCATCGCGGATCTGCTGGCAGACACCCGCCGGCATCTGACGCTCGCCTGGCACGACCGCGGACGGCGTTTTCTAACAGACAAACTGCCGCTGCCCGCCTACGGAATTTCACGGCACTTGCTCGACGCGCGCCTGGCGGAGCGTTTCCAGCAACTCGGCGGCGACCTGCGCACCGGTGTTCGCGCCCGGCCCGAACCTGCGGAAGGCTTGGTCTGGTCCGCGGGACGCCGGCCGCAAACCGGCCGCTGGATCGGACTCAAGGCACATGTCCGTCTCGCCACCACGGAGGATCTGGAAATGCACTCCGGCACCAACGGCTACTGCGGACTCGCCGGCGTGGAAGACGGCTGGACCAACGCGTGCGGGCTGTTTTTGTTAGATAAAAACATCCCCGCCCGTGGCCCGGACTTGCTGCCCGCTTATCTCGATGCCGGCGGGCAGCAACACCTCGCCGATGCCCTGCGTCATGCAGAGTGGCGCGACGGCTCGTTTTCCGCAGTGGCGGGTTTCGAACTCGGCCGCCAATCGCCCGTGCCGGGCTTGTTGTGTCTGGGTGATGCCGAGAGCATGATTCCACCCTTCACTGGCAACGGCATGAGCATGGCCTTTCAAGCGGCCGAACGCGCCATCGATCCGCTCGCCGCTTGGTCGGAGGACAAGCAATCATGGGTGGAAACCCATGACGCGATCGGGCAGCGATTGCACAAAAATTTCCGCCGCCGCCTGCTCGCCGCCGGCCTCCTGCACCGCGTGCTTCTCCACACCGGACTGCGCGAGGCCGTCGCGTCACTTGCCAGCACAGGCGCGCTTCCGTTCCGCACCCTGCTTCCGCTGGTCCGCTGAAATACCTCGGGGGTGGCAGGCGTAGCATCAGGCGTGATGTCCTCATTCCCGCGCCCAGCCTGTTTCGCCTGCCGGTGGGCGCTCAGTCATTTCAAGGCATGGCTGATCTTGTCGTTGCTGGCATCTGTCATGAATGTCGCCGTCGCGAAACCGGAGAACGCTTCGAAATATGTCATCGCGGAAACCATCGATCTCGCCGAAGTCCCATCCGACCTGCGAGTGGGTTTTTGTTTGCTGACTACTCCGGAGCGCCAGTATGCGGCATATTTCGATCGCGAGCGGAACATGGCCGTGGCCGCACGCTCGCTTGGCTCGAAAGATTGGCAATATCACACGCTGCCCTCGAAGGTGGGATGGGATTCGCACAATTATGTCACGATGGCGCTCGACCCGGACGGTCATCTTCATGTCTCGGGGAACATGCACTGCGTCGAGCTGGTCTATTTCCGAACGGAAAAACCCGGCGATATCACCACCTTGCAAAAAGCCACGATGACCGGCGAACTGGAAAACCGCGTGACCTATCCGCAGTTCCTGCACGATCACGCCGGCAGGCTGATCTTCACCTATCGACATGGTGGATCGGGAAACGGCATCAATATCTACAATCGCTATGACACCGTCTCCCGCACCTGGTCTCGGCTGATGAGCCAACCGCTTTTCGATGGCGAGGGCCGGCGCAACGCCTACCCGACCCAGCCCGTCCGTGGTCCGGACGGGAATTTTCATGTCACCTGGGTCTGGCGCGACACACCGGACTGCGCGACCAACCAGCATCTTTCCTACGCGCGCAGTCCGGACCTGACCCACTGGGAGTCGTTCTTCGGGGAGAAAATCGAATTGCCGATCCGGTTCGGTCACGACGAGTTGCTGGTGGATCCCGTGCCCAGCGGCGGTGGTATCATCAATGGCGGCCACCGCCTCATCTTCGATGCCAAAGGACGACCGGTGATCGGTTATCACAAATCCGATGCGGCGGGAAACATGCAGTTATACGCCGCACGGCCATCGGCGAGCGGATGGGAGAGGCATGTTCTGACCGAATGGGAAAAACCGGTGGATTTCAGCGGCAACGGTTCCATGGGATTCATCGGCATCCGGATCGCGGACTTCGCCATCGCTTCGCCCGGCGTGCTTGCCATGGATTACCGGCACAAGGATTATGGCGGCGGACATGTCTGTCTGGACGAGGAATCCCTGCGCCCGATCCAAGTCGAAAGAAATGTATCGCCGAAACTGCCGCGTGAACTCTTTCAACTCGAAAGCGATTTCCCCGGCATGACCATGCAGCGCTTCGAGAGTCTGGGAAGTTATAGCAACGATGGCGTGCGGTATCTGCTTCAGTGGGAGACACTTGAATCCAACAGGGACCGCCGACCCGAGCCGCCGCTACCACCACCCGGGATGTTGAAGCTCCACAAGCTGATCAATGCGAAGTAATATCTGCCGGTCATGCCTCCGTGGCGAACTCCTTCAAGCGCCCGGCCACATCGGCGGACACCACGGCGCGGACCAGGATGTCGTTTTTCTCGTAATCGGTTGAAAGCACTTTCGCATCGCGGTGCAGCAGGCTCACCAGATCCGCGCGCCGTTGTGGAATCCGGTATTCGCGGCAGCGCACGCGGTCGGCGAGCACGGTTGAGCAGGATTTCAACAGTTCTTCGAGTCCCCGGCCCTGAAGCGCTGAGATGTGCAATGCATTTGGAAACCTGCGGTCGAGCGCGGCCAGCGCCTCGGGATCGGTGACGAGATCGGACTTGTTCAGCACCGTGATCACTTCCTTGTCTTCCGCGCCGAGTTCCTTGAGCACTTCCAGCGTGGTGTCGTGCAGGCGATCGATTTCCGGCGAGCTGGCATCGAGCACATGGATCAGGAAATCCGCGAGCACCGCTTCCTCCAGCGTGGCCTTGAACGCCTCGACCAGACGGTGTGGCAGGTTCCTGACAAAGCCGACCGTGTCGGTGACAAGCAGCGGCTGGCCGTCCGGCAGTTCGATGCGGCGCGTGGTGGTGTCGAGCGTGGCGAAGAGCATGTCCTTGGCCATCACGTCCGCTCCGGAAAGCGCGTTGAGCAGCGATGACTTGCCGGCGTTGGTATAACCGACGATGGCTGCGTGCGGCGTCTCGTGTTTCTCCCGTTCCTTGCGCTGCGTCTGGCGCTGCTTGCGGACGAGTTCGAGTTCGCGCTTGCAGCGGTCGATGGCCACGTTGGCGAGCCGCCGGTCCACCTCGATCTGCTTCTCGCCCATGCCGCGCGCCGCACCACCGCCCATGCCGCCTCCCGAGCCGCCCTCGCGGTCGAGGTGCCCCCACATGCGCGCCAGCCGCGGCAAAGCGTATTGCATGCGGGCCAGTTCCACCTGAAGGCTCGCCTCGCGGGTGTGCGCGCGCTTGGCGAAAATATCGAGGATGACTTCCTCGCGGTCGATCACGCACAGGTCGGCGAGTCTTTCCCATTCGCGCTGCTGGGATGGGGCGAGGCCGTTGTCGATGACGATGACGTCGCATTCATGCGCGCGGGCGAGTTCGCAGATTTCCGCCGCCTTGCCGGTGCCGCAGAGGAATTTCTTCTGCATTTCGCGGCAGCGCGGCATCACGGCCTCAACCACCTCGATGCCCAGCGTCTTCACCAACTCGCCAAGTTCCGCAAGCAACGACTCCGCCTCCACGGCCTCGCGCGGATCGAAGTAAAAGCGCACCAGCAGCGCGCGCTCGACCATTTGGGGTTTTTCCCTGACTTCAAACATCCGGCCGATGGGTAGCACCGGGGACGGGCTCCCGCGATGGCAAAATTGGGCCGTCTCGCGAGTTGCGGCCGGGCGGGTCGTCATTCATCTTCCGCGCATGTGGACCACCGTCAGAGAATTCGAGGACATCCGGTACGAAACCACGGATGAGGGGAGAATCGCCAAGATCACCATCAACCGCCCGGAAGTGCGCAATGCCTTCCGCCCGAAGACCGTGCAGGAACTGCTGCAGGCTTTCGACATGGCACATGAAAACCCGATGGTCGGCGTGATCATCCTGACCGGCGAGGGCGATAAGGCGTTCTGCTCCGGCGGCGATCAGAAAGTGCGCGGCCACGCAGGCTACGTCGGCGACGACGGAGTCCCGCGCCTCAACGTGCTCGACCTCCAGAAAAAGATCCGCTCGCTGCCCAAGCCGGTCGTCGCCATGGTCGCCGGCTATGCCATCGGCGGCGGCCATGTGCTGCATGTCGTCTGCGACCTCACCATCGCCGCCGAGAACGCCCGCTTCGGCCAGACCGGCCCGAAGGTCGGCTCGTTCGACGGCGGCCTCGGGTCCAGCTATCTCGCCCGCATCGTCGGCCAGAAAAAGGCGCGCGAAATCTGGTATCTCTGCCGCCAATACGACGCGCAACAGGCGCTCGACATGGGCCTCGTCAACACCGTGGTGCCGCTCGCGGACCTCGAAAAGGAAACCCTCAACTGGTGCCGCGAAATGCTCGCCCACTCGCCGATCGCCCTGCGCTGCCTCAAGGCCGCGCTCAATGCCGACTGCGACGGCCAGATGGGCCTGCTCGATCTCGCCGGCAATGCGACATTGCTTTATTACATGAGCGAGGAAGGAAAGGAGGGCAAACAGGCCTTCCTCGAAAAACGCCCGCCGGATTTCTCGAAGTTCCCGCGCGTGCCTTGAGAGAAAAATAATTTATATGGTTGACGAACGCCCGACGATTCCATAACTCCTCAAAACCTTCAGCGCACATGATCTCCAAAGCGACATATCTCAGACACCCCCATACGGCCAAATGGTCGCAGGGCATCGGTCTGGTCGCGGGCATGCAGCGCTCTGCGAACGGATGCAATCCCGAGGCGATCCCGAGCCGCATGAGCCGACTTGGCAAGGGCTTCGATCCCATGGCCGCGGGCAGGTAGTTCAAGAACCGAATCATACATCGGATTCCTTTCGAACCCCGCCCGCTTCCGAAGCCGGCGGGGTTCTTGTTTTCCAGAAAAAACCTTGTTTCCAAGCGGTTTCCAGCCGCACCACCCATTCAATCCATACCAACACAACACCATGATTTTCCATCCATGATCCCACGGGCGTGAAAGGCCCCGCCACCGGCGGCAACCGGCGGCGGGGCGGAAACGGCCACCCATTCCACAAGTCCCTGCGAGAGACGCATGCTTCAGGACGACCGCGCAAACGGTCGCCCTCAGGAGGCAGACTGTCAAGCGGACCGTCCACACGACGGCCCGCGCGGGACGAATGCGGTCCGGTTCCACGCCCTGGTATTGATATATCACAAACCAGAGGCTTGGCATTCATATGATATGCCACGGGAGGTGTGCCTGAAACACCGAAAGATCCGCCGTGAAATGTTCCAGCGGGTGTGAGTCCTCCAACCGGACTGGCAGTGGTGTTTGTTTTTATTGGTTCACATTAAAACACACGCGACGTGCGCCAGCAGCGCGGCGAGGTCTCCAAAACCACGCTTGTCCGGGGCGGCACCGGGACGTCGTGCCATCCATTTCACAACCGCGGAGTAGCCAAGCGGTAAGGCAGCGGTCTCATACGCCGCGTATCGCCGGTTCGAATCCGGCCTCCGCAACCAGTTTTTCCCAATGTTGACCATGTTGTAACAGTAGCATCCCGCCCTGTGAAGGCGGCAGTGCCGGTGCAAGTCCGGTTGGTCAACCCAGTGATTCAGGACCCGAAGCTTAGATAGCGAAGCAGCCGGCTTTTAACCGGCCGAGCAGGGCGCACATCCCTGCGGGTCCACCAACATTGTCCTGGTGAAAACAAACACCACGCCGCCCTTCCCATTTCCAAGAATTCCACAAGTATCAATCCATGAACACCAAAGATCTCATTCATCTCGGCGTGCCGGAAGGCGATGCCATGAAACTCGCCCATGCACACATGCGCCGCCTGTTCGCACAGGGATGCGACCGTGCGGCCGTCGAGGATGACATCCTCCGCATTGTCGCCGATCCCACCGCGTTCTTTGCCGATGCGGTGCGCGCGCCGCTGGCCCGCGTGCTTTACCGTCCGGCCTTCACGCCGCGGGCGGAACTCGCGCCGTGGCGTCAGTGGGGAACCGACCTCGAAGCCGACGCCGTGCGCCAGATGGCGAATGCCTGTGCACTGCCCGTCGCAGTGGCCGGTGCGCTCATGCCCGACGCCCATCCGGGCTACGGTCTGCCGATCGGTGGCGTGCTTGCCACGGAAAACGCCGTGATTCCCTATGCGGTCGGCGTTGACATCGCCTGCCGCATGAAACTCACGGTGTATGACCGCAAGGCGAACATCATTCCCGGCCAGCGCGACCGCTTGGCGAACATCATCGAAAGCGAAACCCGTTTCGGGATCGGCGCGGTGTTCAAGGAACGCCGCGACCACGATGTGATGGACGACGACTGGACCGTTTCTCCGGTGACCCAACGTCTGCGCGACAAGGCGTGGAAACAACTCGGCACCAGCGGCAGCGGCAACCACTTCGTTGAGTTCGGTGCGTTCACCGTGACCGACGATTCGCTCGGATTTCCGCCGGGCGAATACCTCGCGTTGCTCAGCCACTCGGGGTCGCGTGGAACCGGCGCGCAGGTTTGCGATGCCTATAGCAAACGCGCGATCGCCCGCCGCTCGAATCTGCCGAAGGAACTCAAGCACCTCGCCTGGCTCACGCTCGATGAGGCCGACGGCCAGGAATACTGGCACGCCATGAACCTCATGGGCCGCTACGCCGCCGCAAACCACGAACTGATCCACAAGCACATCGCGAAAAAAGTCGGAGCCAAGGTGATCCTCGACATCGAAAACCACCACAACTTCGCCTGGAAGGAGACCCATGTTTTGAACGGCGAGATGAAAGAACTCATCGTCCACCGCAAGGGCGCGACCCCGGCGGGCAAAGGTGTGTTGGGAACCATCCCCGGCTCGATGGCGAGCCCGGGTTTCCTCGTGCGCGGAAAGGGCGAACCCGCCTCACTGCACAGCGCGTCGCACGGCGCGGGCCGCGTGATGAGCCGCAAGAAAGCACTCGAATCGTTCACCTGGAGCGGCACCAAGAAACTGCTCAAGGAACGCGGTGTCGATCTGCTTTCCTCGGGCCTCGACGAGGTGCCGGGCGTTTACAAGGACATCCACACCGTCATGGCCGCGCAAACCGACCTTGTCGAAGTGCTCGGCCGCTTCGATCCCAAACTCGTGAAAATGGCTCCACCTGGCGAACGGGCGGAAGATTGATTCTTCCTGAAAACTGAACACTGAAAACTAGCAACTTCCCTCATGAGCGCCCTCCTCCACAAAACCACCGTGCTGGTGCTCAACCGCAACTGGCAGGCGATCCACACCAAGACGCCGGCCGATGCGTTTTGCATGATGGCCAGCGGTGCGGCCACCGGCCTCGACGTGCAGGGTGATGATTCCATCGTTCCGGTGAAATGGGACGATTGGTTGAAACTGCCGGTGCGCGACGAAGATGAGGCGGTCCACACTCCTCGCGGCGTCGTGCGCGTGCCCACCGTGATCGTTGCGGCGAACTATGCGAAAGTTCCGCTGCACCGCCCGCGCCTCGGCGCGCGCGGGATTTGGGAGCGCGACGGCGGCTTGTGCCAATACACCGGCCGCAAGCTCGCGCCGCACGAAGGTAACATCGACCACATCGTGCCCCGCTCGCGCGGCGGCGCGACTTCGTGGGAAAACTGCGTGCTCTCTCACCGCGACGTGAACTCGAAAAAAGGCGCGCGCCTGCCGCACGAGGTCGGACTGCGCCTGCTGCGCAAACCGCACGTTCCCAAAGCCATGCCGGCCACCGCGTTCATCCGCAACACCCACGGCATCCGCGACTGGCACAAGTTTCTCGGCGCGTGATGGTGCAATGGAGCGGCTCTCTCCGGAGAGCCGTCTCCCGCACAGGCGGCATGATGCCGCCGCTGCGCTTCATGGCGTTTTGAAAACGCCACTCCAAGCACTCACTCCATGCATACACGTCCGCGGCCCTGCCCGATCCGGGCGATACGCGGTTCGTCGAACGCCTGCATACCGCGATCAATGACCACCAGCCAGCGGCACGGCCAGGCCCTCGGCGGTGGCGAGGGCGATCTGGTTGGCATCGAAGGTGAGGAATTCCCTCGCGCCGAGTTCGAGTGCGGTGGCGACATGGAGGAGATCGAAACTGCGGTGGCCGCCGGAACAGGTGCGCGATTTGGATATCCGCTCGCCGGTGACGAGGATGTCCACGAAGTTCAATTCCACCGATATCACCATGCCCGCATAAAGATCATCGTTCACATCCGAGATCATTTTCTCGGCTTCGCGGAGCGGATAGCCGACCTGGCGATTGTGGGAGTGGCGGTAGGCCTGGAAGCGCACGGATTGGCGGAATTCCCACAGCAGCAGGCGGGTGACATGCAATGGCTCGGTCATGCCCGCCCGGTGGGCGAGCGCCTGGGGCGAGTTGTCCTGCGTCCGGTAGAGGGCGCAGAGAAAGGAAGTGTCCGGGTAGGCGATCAACTGCGGTCTCCGAGTTCGGCCTTCCTCATTTCCCGGACTTCCTCCGCCGTGAAGACGCGGTCGCCCCAGGTTTCCTTCATGCGGCGCTTGTGGGCTTCGAGATCAAACCTGGCTCCCTTTGCCGGCCGCGGCGGCGAAAGACGTGCCACCGGCTTGCCGTGCTTAGTGATCTCGATTTCCTGGCCATCGGCCAACCACGCCTCGACCTTGGCGAAGTCGTAGCGCAAATCCCGGACAGTGAGTGTGTGCATGAGTGTGATGATTATTTTCATCACAAATTACCGGTCGGACCGGACTTGTCAAGCGGGCCGGAAATCGTCGCGTCGAACAGGTTTATTCCCTTGCGCCGCGGATGCCGAAAGGAATGCTCACGGACGAAAATCCCGCCGTGGATTGCCAATCGATTGATATGACCCGCGCCGTCGCATGAGCCAGCCTGAATCCACAACCATGGATCACGACGTGATCGTGATAGGAGGCGGCCCCGCGGGATCGTCCGCAGCCACCACGCTGGCGAAGGCCGGGCGGAGTGTGCTGGTGCTGGAGAAGTGCCGGTTTCCGCGCTTCCACATCGGTGAGTCGCTGTTGCCCTACAACCGCGAGGTCTTCGACGATCTCGGAGTTTGGGAGAAAATCCGTGCCGCAGGATTTGTGGTGAAACGCGGCGCGCAGTTCTGGATGGCCGACGGATCGCGCCACAACCGGCTGGATTTCTCGCAGGGAAGTTTCACCGGTTTTCCCGACGCGCTGCAGGTCGAGCGCGCGAAGTTCGATCACATCCTGCTGGACCACGCGCGCGAATGCGGTGCGGAGGTGCGCGAGGAATGCACCGTGCGCGCCCATCATGTGAGCGACGACGACGTCACCGTGACTTGGAGCGACGCGTCCGGCGCGGAGCACACGGCGCGTGCGGGTTTCTTGATCGACGCCAGCGGTCTCGCCAACCTGACCGGCGACCGCGAATACTATCAGGAGCACCGCAAGATCGCGATCTTCAGCCACTTCGAAAACGTGGACATGCCCTGCGGCGATGAAACGGGCGACATTGTGCTCGTCCGCAGGCATAACTCGTGGTTCTGGATGATCCCGCTCGACGAAACGAAAACCAGCGTCGGCCTGGTGATGGACAAGGCGGACTATCAGGCGCACGGCGGCAAGCCGGCGGAGGTGTTCGAGGAGGCGGTGCGGACCACACCGGCCGTGCGCATGCGTTTTGACAACGCCGAAGCAGTGGAGCCGCATCGCGTGGCGGTGGATTTTTCCTACCGCAACAAGTCGCTCGTTTCGCCGCGCGTGGTGCGGGTGGGCGACTCCGCGGGATTCATCGATCCGATTTTTTCCAGCGGCGTGATGCTCGCCATGACCAGCGGCCGCGACGGCGCGCGTGCCGTGGACGAGGCACTGGCCAAGAATCTGGCGATGACACCGGCCATGCGGCGCTTCGAGAAGCGGACATGGCGGAACATCGGGCTCTACTGGCGGTTCATCTCGAAATTCTATCAAATTCACTTCACGCAGTTGTTCTTCCAGCCGGTGAACAAGCACCGGATGGTCTGTGCGATCAACGCCGTGCTGGCCGGCCGCACCGAGCTGCCGCTCGCGATCCGCTGGCGGCTGAATCTGTTTTTCTTGCTCGTCAGGATGCAGCGCCATGTGCCGGTGGTGGAGCGCATTCCGATCGGCTGACACCCCGCAAGTTTTCCGGATTGAATCATCCGCCGCGCCATGGAGACTCCGCGCCATGGATTACCTCATACTCAAGACGCTGCACATCGCCGGCGTGATCGGATTGTTCACCTCGCTTGGTGCCACATTGCTGGCCGGTAGCGGGAAAAAATCGGCCTCGATCATTCACGGCATTTCACTGCTGCTTATCGTGTTGGTGGGCTTCGCTATGTTGAAGAAGCCGCCGATGGACCAGTCGTGGTGGATGATCAAGACCGGGCTGTGGCTGTTTCTCGGCCTGGCTCCCGTGCTTGCCAAGCGCAAGGTGCTGCCTGCCTGGGTGGTGCTGGTCCTTTCGCTCGCCGCCGCCGTCGCCGCCGCCTGGCTGGGACTGCGCAAGCCGTTCTAACAAGCCACCCGAGGCTCACCGCATCACGTGGTCGAGCAGCAGGCTCTGGAACGCGCAGTAAAACTGCGAGCGCAGGAACGCGTTGCGGATTCCCGGCTCGAGGTCGGCGGGCGAGATCTCGTCGGTGGATTGGAAATGATGGATCTCGTGCAGGGCGAGCCGCGCCTGGTTGAGCGCGCTGTACCAGTGCCAGGCGTCTTCGCGGGTGATCCACAGCTGTTTCCCGCCGCCGCCCTCGGCCTCGCGAATCGCACCGGCCACGTGCGCGAGGTCGGTGTGGAACTCCGCCTCCAACTCGGGAACGACGATGTCCTGCCAATCGGCGGACGACTCCTCGTCGGTGATCAACGCGCCGAGGCGTTGAGCGAGTTTCTCGTCATTGGCCGCCGCGTCGCGGGTGATGCCGAGCAACAGGAACCAATCACCCGCGTCCTCGGCATCGATGCGCAAGCCTCCCTCGACTGTGGGTGTGATTTTCATGTGTCCTTTTCCATCGTGGCCTTGAGCTGGTGGGCGTGGAGCTGCTGAACGTATAACTCGGCGCGCTCGCGCTGTCCGCTCCACACCACCGAGCGGCCCTGCTCGTGCACCTCCCGCATCAGGATGGTGGCCTTCTTTTCATCGTAGCCGAAGATTTTCATGAACACCCAGGTGACATATCCCATCAGGTTCACCGGGTCGTCGTGGACGATCACTTTCCACGGCAAATCGAGCGAGGTCTTGTCGCGCGTGACGGTGAGTGTGTCGGAATCGGTCATGGCATCAGGCTTCAGCTGTGGCCGGCTCGGGGGCGTCGATCCACTTGCCGTGTTCGCGGATCAGGTCGATGAGTCGCTCGACCGCCTCGTTTTCCGGAATGTTGAACTTCACGGCGGTCTTGCCGACGTAAAGGTTGATTTTCCCCGGCGCGCCGCCGACGTAGCCGAAATCGGCGTCCGCCATCTCGCCCGGGCCGTTGACGATGCAGCCCATCACCGCGATGCGCACGCCCTTGAGGTGGCCGGTGGCGGCGCGGATTTTCTGAGTGGTGGATTGCAGATTGAAGAGCGTGCGGCCGCAGCTCGGGCAGGCGACGTAGTCGGTCTTGAATATGCGGGTCCCGGCGGCCTGCAGGATGTTGTAGGCCAGCCGCAGCGACTGGCCGGGCGCTGTTTCGCCCCTCACCATCACCGCGTCGCCGATGCCGTCGCACAGCAGCGAACCGAGGTTTTGCGCGGCGGTGAGCAAGGCACGCAGGAAATACTGGTTTTCCTGCGGCGGGTCGAGCGTGTCTTTCAACAGGATGGGATGCCGCGCGTCCACCCTTGCCGCAAGCAGGCGGAACGCGGGGATGACTTCCATGCCGGCATGATCCGCCACGGTCACCACGCAGGGCTCTTCGCGCGCGTTCATCTCGGCCACCGACGCGTCATCATTCGGATCGATCTCCACCACGCCGGATTTCTCGAAAATGATCTCCGGCTTGAAATCGCCCATCGCGGAAATCTTGTGAGCCACCGCGTTCCAGCGGTCCTGCGTGGTGAACACCCGCACCGTGTTCTCGCCGCCCAGCGCATGTCCCATGATCGCGACCGGCGAACTACGACGCCTCTCGTAGCTGAACGGATCGTAGGAGGGCGTGAATGAACTGGCTTCTGTAGAAGAATAGGCTTTTGTATTGAACGGCTCCACCATCGCCTTCGCCACGGGGATCTCGTGAATGGAATCTTCGGTCAGGGAAACACGGATCGTGTCGCCGATGCCGTCGGCGAGCAGCGAGCCGATGCCGATGGCGCTCTTGATGCGGCCATCCTCGCCGTCACCCGCCTCGGTCACGCCAAGGTGGATGGGATAGTTCCAATCCGGGCCCTCGGCATCGAGGCGGGCAACGAGCAGGCGGTAGGCCTCGATCATCACCTTCGGGTTGCTCGCCTTCATGGAGAAAACGAAGTTGTGATACCCATGGTCGCGGGCGATGCGGGCGAATTCCAGCGCGCTCTCCACCATGCCGAGCGGGGTGTCGCCGTAGCGGTTCATGATGCGGTCGGACAGGGAGCCATGGTTGGTGCCGACGCGCATGGCCCGGCCGAGTTCCTTGCACATCCTCACCAGCGGCGAGAACTCCTCGCGGATGCGCTCCAGTTCCTCCTCGTATTGAAAGTCGGTGTATTCGCGGATTTCGAACTTCTTCTTGTCGGCGTAGTTGCCGGGGTTGACGCGGACCTTTTCCACCCACTTCGCGGCTTCGAGCGCGGCGTCGGGTTTGAAATGAATGTCGGCGACCAACGGCACCTCGCAGCCCGCCGCACGCATCTCGCGGGCGATGTTTTCCAGATTGGCGGCATATACCTTCGTCTGCGCGGTGATGCGCACGATCTCGCAGCCTGCGTTCGCCAATTCCAGCACCTCGCGCACACAGGCTGCCGTGTCGCGGGTGTCCGAGGTGATCATCGATTGCACGCGGATCGGGTTACCGCCGCCGATGCCGACATGGCCCACCATCACCGCGCGCGTCGACCGGCGCGAGTAGCGGAGCAAATCAGGGCAATAGCGTAGGAGCACGGGAGCTGACATCATCAGGGCGGCTATACCCGAGGAACCCGCCACCGGCAACGCTGACAATCACCGGCATGCCACGACGTGCCAGGCCCCGGCGGCAATTCATGCGCGGAAAATCACCGGATGCGACGGTCGATCGGAATTTTTTCCCTAGCCCGCACGCGTAAGCCGATTAACCTCCCGGCGGCACGCGGCGACTCGGCAGCCGCCCCACCGCAGCCATCGATTCCAGCGCTTTTCCACCATGAATCTGACACTTAAAGTTTGGCGACAAGCCGGGCCCAAGGCCCAGGGCAGGATCGAAACCTACGAGGCGAAGGACATTCCCGAGGAAGCCTCGTTTCTGGAAATGCTCGATATCGTCAACGAGCGCCTGGTGCTCGACGGACAGGAACCGATCCACTTCGACCACGACTGCCGGGAGGGCATCTGCGGCACCTGCTCGCTCACCATCAACGGCATCCCGCACGGCAAGGAGCGCGGCATCACCACCTGCCAGGTTCACATGCGCAAGTTCCGCGACGGCGACACCATCTGGATCGAGCCGTTCCGCGCCAATCCCTTCCCCGTCATCCGCGACCTGATCGTGGATCGCGAGGCCTTCGACCGCATCATCGCCGCCGGCGGCTACATTGACGTCCGCACCGGCTCGGCGGTGGATGCGAATGCCATCCCGATTCCCAAGGACAAGGCGGACGCCTCCTTCGACGCCGCCGCCTGCATCGGCTGCGGCGCCTGCGTGGCCTCGTGTAAAAACGCCAGCGCCATGCTCTTCGTCGCGGCCAAGGTTTCCCACCTCGGCCACCTGCCGCAGGGCCAGCCGGAGCGCGACAAGCGCGTGCTCGCCATGGTCCGCCAGATGGACGCCGAGGGCTTCGGCAACTGCACCAACCAATACGAGTGCGAGGCCGCCTGCCCGAAGGAAATCAGCGTGGACCACATCGCCCGCCTCAACCGCGACTACGCCGCCGCCGTCGTGCGCGAGCAGCTTGTCGCCCCGTGACGCCGGTTTTTCCGCTGTCTTGACGGCGTTTCCCGTGACATAAATCCGCCGTCATGCCGAGGCACCGCGATCCCGACGAGCCGAAGATCTACTTCCTGCCGAACCTGATGACGGCCTGCAACCTGGCCTGCGGGTTCTTCGCCGTGCTCATGATCTTCCGTGGCCTCATCGAGGTGGGAAGCGCGGACATCCCGCCCAAGGAATACTACAGTCACGTCAAATCCTATTACGAATACGCCATCCTGCTGATCTTTGGCTCCTGCCTCTTCGATCTCCTCGACGGCCGCCTCGCCCGCCTCGGTGGTCAGGAATCGCCCTTCGGCCAGCAGTTCGACTCGCTCGCCGACATCATCTCCTTCGGCATGGCCCCGGCGATGCTGCTCTCCAAGGCGGTCCTCTTCCCGCTGGGAAACTTCGGCTGGGCCATCGCGCTGATCTATCTGGTCTGCGGCGCGCTGCGGCTCGCCCGCTTCAACTGCCTCGCCGCACTGCCGAAGAAACCCGGCGATCCCGGCGATTTCCGCGGCCTGCCCATCCCCATGGCCGCCGGCTTCATCGCCTCCCTCACCTTCCTCATCATCGACCTTCACCAGAACGACCACGAACTCCATTTGTGGAAATACGTGCTCGCCGGCGCCATGCTCGGACTCTCGCTCCTGATGATCAGCGATGTCCGCTACCCGAGTTTCAAGAAAGTCGGCTGGCGCACCCGCGCCACCTTGCCGGCCATCGTGATCGCCGTCCTGCTGGTCTATGTGACCGTGCAGTTCCGCTATGTGATGCCCGTCGCCCTCTTCAGCATCTATCTGATCTACGGCATGGTGCGTCCGTGGCTCTCACAGCGGATGCGCAGGGAAATCGAAGCCGTCGCCGCGGATGAAAACCCCGGCAACGGAAACGACACGCACGATGACTGAGGAAATCGAAAACCGCCCGCGCTGGCTCGCCATCCTGCTCGTCCTGCTGCCGCTCTGGCTCATCCTCTCCGGAGCCGCCGGCATCTGGTGGTTCCTGCATCGCGAAAATCAGGAGGAAATCCGCGGCCAGCAGCGCTTCGCACGCATGGTCTCGGAAAAATCGCTCGCCGACGACATGCGCAAGATCGTCGATTACATCGGCGAACGCCACACTTCCTCCGAAGCCGCCGCCACCGGCCTGACCCGCACCGCCGCCATGATTGAAGGACTGTTAGGTCCCTCCAACACCGGCTACACCGTGCGCCGCACCCGCGGCCCCGCAAACTGGCCGCTCGTCCATGTTTCCCTCCCCGGCGGAAACGAAAAATCGCCCGCGCTCTGGATCGTCGCCTCCTACGACAGCCGCCCCGGCACTCCCGGCGTCGAAGCCAATGCCACCGGCCTCGCAGCCACCCTCGCCGCCGCCCAGGCACTCGCCGCCGACCAACCCGCCCGCCCGATCCATTTCGCATTCATCCCCCACGCCAACGACCCCGGCTCACCCGTCGCGGAAACCGCCGCCGCCCTGCGCCAACTCATCGTTTCCTCCGGCGCCCCCCGTCTCGTCCTCTGCGTCGAAGCCATGGGCGGCGGCGAGGAACTACTCATCATCAGTTCCCCGGACAACGCCGCCATCCCGCTGCAACAAACCCGCGGCCTCGCCACCATCCGCGACACCCCGTCCGACGTCCCTGACAACCTCACCCGTCGGCTAGTCGCTCAAAACCTGCCCGCCGTGCGCGTCGCCACCCGCCCCACACCCGCCGCGGACGATCCCGACGACCGCCTGCCCGCACCATCCGCCCTGGCCGCCGCCAGTGGCCGGCTCATCGAACTGGCCCGCCGCTGCGCCGCCGCGCCGTAATCCGCCGCCCTCGCAATTCCGGTTTGCGATTTCCGGCACCGGCCCGAAACTCAGAACTAACAATTTCACCCTGCCAGCCCATGCTTTCTTCAGAAACCAGCCCCTCGTTCCAATCCCACGCCCCAGGATACTGGCCCCGCGAAGCCATGGAGCACTGGAACGACCCCAAATGGCAGTTGCGCAATCGCATCGACACCCTCGAACAACTCGAGTCACGCCTCAACCTCACCGACATCGAGCGCGCCGGCGTCCTGCTCGCAGGCCACAAGCTCGCCATGTCCATCACCCCGCACTTCTTCAACCTCATCGACCGCGACGACCCCGATTGCCCGATCCGCCGCCAGGTCATTCCGCGCATTGAGGAAGGCTGGAACGCCCCCGAGGAAGTCGCCGACCCATGCGGCGAAGACAGCCACATGCCCGTCCCCGGCCTCGTCCACCGCTATCCGGACCGCGTCCTCTTCCTCGTCACCGACCGCTGCGCCTCCTACTGCCGCTACTGTACCCGCTCGCGCGTCGTTTCCGGCGTGGGCGAGCAACACCTCGAAACCCAGTGGGAAGCCGCCTTCCGCTACCTCGAAAAAACCCCGCAAGTCCGCGATGTCCTCCTTTCCGGCGGCGACCCGCTCCTATTCTCCGATGAAAAACTCGACCGCATCCTGACCCGGCTGCGCGCCATCCCGCACATCCAGTTCCTGCGCATCGGCTCCCGCATCCCCATTTTCCTGCCCCAGCGCATCACGCCCGAACTCTGCGCGATGCTCAAAAAACACCATCCGCTCTTCATCTCCATCCACAGCAACCACCCGCGCGAACTCACCAGCGAGGTCCGCGACGCCCTCGGCCGCCTCGCCGACGCCGGCGTCCCGCTCGGCAACCAGAGCGTCCTCCTGCGCGGCGTCAACGACACCGTGGAAATCCAGAAAGCCCTCGTCCACAAGCTCCTCATGTGCCGCGTCCGGCCGTACTACCTCTACCAGTGCGACCTGATCCACGGCTCCTCGCACCTCCGCACCTCCGTCGCCGAAGGCGTCGAAATCATCGAGGGCCTGCGCGGCCACACCACCGGCTACGCCATCCCCCAGTTCGTCATCGACGGCCCCGGCGGCGGCGGGAAAATCCCCGTCAACCCCAACTACATCGTCGAGACCTCCCCCGGCCGCGTCACCCTCCGCAACTTCGAAGGCCGCCTCTTCGAATATCCCAACCCCACCCCCATCCCCGCCGCCGAACTCCGCCGCCTCGAAAACCAAGCCGCCCCCGCCGCCTGCCAGACGGTTTTTTGAATTTTTAAAACCACCCCCCGCGAAGTTCTTGACACCCCCGCCCCACCTGCGCTTTCCTCCCGCCCCGCGCACCGCGCAAAGCACCCGTAGCTCAATTGGATAGAGCGTCTGACTACGGATCAGAAGGTTTGGGGTTCGAGTCCCTACGGGTGCGCCACTCATAATCAATGAGTTGCGACGACAAATCGCTTAACAGGAAAAAGCGTTATTGCTGGAATACTGCCGGAATCAGCCGGAAAATCGGCCCGGCAACGGTGCTTTGATCGGAAATTCCCGGAGAACTCTCTGGCCTTTGCGTCCATGGGTCGCTTTGTTTTTTCCATTAACAAAGCTTAAAAGAGGCATGAGCGGACCGAAAAAGAAGAAGTCCAAGGCAGCTGGAAAGAGTGGAAGACCGAGGGGGCTGTCAAAAGAAGAACGCTTGGCGCTGGAAAAGGACATCATGGGTATTTTTGACCCGGGTCGTCGATACCAACCATTGTCGTGCCGACCCACCGAAGAGCAAATCGCGGGAATGTCGAGGGAGATCGCAGCGGCACAGGGACGGGTGCCGACAAGTGACGAGGTTCGCAAATTGTTGCAGGACCTTGAAAGGCAGACTTCCAGCGAAGCCATCGTCGCAAAAAGAAAGAAGGCCCTGCTCAAGTTGGGGTTTTTCCGAGCGAGGAATCATCCCAACCTACCGACAAGTTTCTTCAGCAACTGATTCCCAAGGTTCCGAAAAATAAGCGTCGGGCATGCATGATTGAGGCCGTAGAAAAGATTTTTCCCGTTTATGCTAGGTTCTTTCAAATTGGAGCCACCGGTTGGCCTGAAAAAATCTCGCATCCCTATTGGAAATACCCACCACCGATGTCGATTCCAAGATGGCGAATGTCGCGATGAGGGGGACCGAAAATCAAATGTCCTTCGAATCCGCAGCGAAGCTGGCTCCCTTCATTCTGTCTTGGCACAAAATCCTCTCTAGTCCTCGAATGCGTGGGAGTCTGTCGCGCAAAACTCAAGTGTGCAGCGACCGGAAATTTCCCCGAGGAAGCGCCGTAATCAGGCAAAGGCAGGCGAACATGAATTGTTTTTGGGCCCATCTCATTCGAGCCATTGAAGGATTATTCCCAGCTGTGGGAAGAAAACCCTATCCACTTTCCGCCAGCAAACGGCACAAAACCACCGAGCCAGCCAAGGCAGCGTTTTCCATCCGGTCACTCGGCAGGCTGAAAATTTTCTGAAAAATTATTTTGCCCGGGTTTTCCATGCTTTGTCGGGCATTTTTAATGCATCGGCTGGGCAGTTGGGCGGATGATTTCATGCCTCTGCCATGCTTCAAGCCCGACAGTGCTGGGCATCAAGTGCAGATTTCTGTTAGGATAAGCTGCTTCTCGTGAGCAAGAAGAAGCCATTGCGAAACCTCGAATATCTGACACCAACAGAGTTGGGAGAGGAGTTGAATATCACGGGACGCACCGCCCTCAACTGGGAGTCCCGCGGAATTATAACCGCATCGCTTCGCGTCGGGATAATCGTTAGATTTAACCTCCATCAGGTGAAAGCCCAGCTAGCTGCTGGAACATCTCATCGGAGTGGTCACGACCAAGATCAGGCACACTCGCGAACCGCTCCTCAAGGAGAATTGTATCACACGTGACTCGCCAGCCGGAAAGAAAACCCTGAAGGCAATCAAGCGCGAAGAGAAGAGCCAAAAAACGGAAACCTTAATAAATGCTAAATGTGTAAAAACAGCGTCCGCTGCAAACCCCCAACCCGACAAACATGTTCGACTGGCTCATCATCAAACCCGACCGCGCCTTCCTCAACTACGAGGCTGCTGCCACCAACTCGACCGTCGAGGGCTACACCCGCTCATAAGCTGGATGAGTTCAACCGTGAAACCGGCCTCTGCCTCGACCTTGAACAGCTTGTGATTCGCCGCCGCGGTTTCCTCGATGTGCTCAAGCGCCAGCTGCTTCACCCGGACGGCAGCCGCATCTACGACGATCCGGACGACCACCGCGTACTCTACAGCTCGACGCTCGTCGATGTCGCGGCCACGATGGAGCTGTTGCGCGAAACCGCGGCCGCCTGCACCCTGATCTTCGAACACACGGAGTGGCAGATCCGCCTCCTTAGCAAAAACCCGCTGCTCAAGCTGCTGGTGACCAAGGATCTGATCCCCAGGAAATACCACACGCGCCTGATTCTCGGGTTTTCCACCGGGACGCTCGACGACGGTCTGGCCGCCGCCATCGAGCGCGGCACCGGCAAGGTGTCGCAGCGCATCAAGGCCCTGCACCTTGCCCGATGGCGTCCGGTCGTTGATTCACTCAAAGCCGGGCTATCAATCCGACAGATTTATGCAAAGCACGGAGCATGTGCCGAAACCGTGCACCATGTCCGCCGCTTCATGATGGAGCGCGGGTGGACGCCACCGAAGCGGGAAAGGCCTAAAAAGGCGAAACCCGAACCGAAACCACGCAAACCGCGAATGACCGGAGCGGATCTCATCCGGAAGTACCTGGAACAACTCCTCTTCCCAGTATAGGGACCCGGCATCGGCATCAGTTTCGACCGTATGGAGATGCTGCAGAGGCAGGGATTTCGAGCCAGGTTTTGGCTGCCTCGCAGAACTCCCTCTGGCTCGGCAACTTTCCTTTCCTGCGCTGGTAGTCTGTCACGAAACCGTTCGCTTTGCTGAGGAAAACCTGATGGAGGTGCCAAACCGGCTGCCTCATCCCCTTGTCATCGATCAACCAGAAGCCGCGGTGTTCGCCAGTGGCCTCGTTGATCTCGTTGCAGTAGAGTTGCCAGTAGAGGATGAACGGGCAGCCCCATTCGAGTCCCCAGCGAATCAGTTCACGCGTCTGCTTCCCCTGCAATTCCGGATCGCCCACCACCTGCTGCGGCAGGCCATACTCTCCGATCATGACCCGCTTGCCCGGGATGTCACTCTCGGGCAGGTGAGCCTCGATGTAGTCGAGCGCCTCGAAAACCCGTCGGCGGCCTTCCTCGCCGCCGATCCGGATCGCCTCGTTGGTGACGTCGTAGCTGGAGTAGGAAACGAAATCGGTCCGGATGTGTGGCAGCACCTTGTTGACGATGGCGGGGCGTCCTTCCCTCATCGCCTTCGCGACATGATTGATCTCGACCTAGAAATAAACCTTCACGTCGTGGTGGGGTGTATCGCGCCGCGCATCGGCGATCGCCTTCTCCCGCAACAGCAGCCACCGGCGCATCACTTCCAGCGTTTCCGGTGCCGGATCGGCCTTTGCATCGTAGCCCCTGACCGTATGCCAGTCGCCTTCCCAATTGCCGATGTAGAAAGACTTCCCCGATCCGGAGTAGGTCTTGAGGAGCCAGGCGGTGAACTCATGAATCTCCCGGTAGATCCGGTCCGCCTGCTCCTGCGGCAGTTCGCCGGTGCGAAACTGCTTGAGCGAATCGGAGAACGGATAGAGCCAGAACATGATGTTCCGGAAGGGCATGTCGAAGACCTCCTTGAAGGAAGGCTCCTTTGAAACGAGATCCCGTGCGCTCCGGATTCCGGGATCGCGCTGCAGTTGATAAAGCTTCGGATACTTCGGCGAAACGCTGAGTTTGAGCGTATCCGAACCGAGCTCCCGGACAGACTTGGCCATCTCGACCAGCGCAGGTTCCCCGGTGAACCGGTATTGTGCGTGAATCGCCTGGGTGCCGACCACGAGGCTGAACGGCGCGCTGGATGCCGCCGGAGCCGGATCTTCCGGCCGGCAGGACATCCCGACCGAGGCACCGAGGAGAACCAGCCAGGCCAGCGCACGAAATCGGAAGCGGCTTGCCCTTCTCACGAACCGCCCCCCTTCCCGGCACCCTTTTTCTTCGGAACCACCTGCCGCAGCCACCAGTCCCGGTCGGGATTGTAGGCATATCTCTCCTTCAGCCGTTCCAACTCGGCAAACAGCTCGGCCCTCACGTCCGACATCCGTCCGGCGTCGATCAGGTTGTTCATTTCACCGGGATCCTCCTTGAGGTCGTAGAGTTCGTCGATGTCGTGCTCCAGGAAGTTGTCGACCAACTTGTAGCGCTCCGTCTTGACCGCCACCATGTCCGGCCCGGCGTAGGGATAGGCGTCATCAACATAGTATTGATAGAGCATGCTTTTGCGCCAGCCGGGATCCTTGCCGGTCTCCAGCAGCCTCACCATCGACTCGCCCTGCATCTGTCCGGGGACCGGCACGCCGGCAAGGTCGAGGAGGGTCGGGGCCACGTCGATATTGAGGCAGATCTGCGAAATCGAACGGCCGGCCGGCACCTTCGGTGGGTAGCGGACAAGCAATGGAATCCGCATCGAGTTTTCGTAGGCGATCCGCTTGTCCCAGTAGCCGTGCTCACCCATGAAATACCCGTTGTCGCTGCTGAAAATCACCACCGTGTCGTCCAACTCGCCGATTTCCTCGAGCGTCCCGAGGATCGTGCCGAGCGACTCGTCGATGGCCGCCATGCAGCGCAGCAGGCTCAGGAACTTCTCTTCCTTGAAGGGCCAGCCCTTGGGCGGCAGAGAGTCCACCGGCACGTAGCTCTTCCAGCGGACATCGAAGGCCTTGATCCGCTGCCACTCGGGCTTGCCAAGGAAGGTCTCGTCGCTGGTTCCATGGGGAGGCGGCGGCAGGGCAACTCCGGCGTAGAGGTCGCGGTGGCGCGGCGCGGGCGAGTGGTCCTCGTGAACTCCCTTGTGCCAGAGGTTCAGGCTGAAGGGCTTGGCGGGATCGCGCTTGGCTTTCAACCAATCGACCGCCCGCTCGGTGAGGATGTCGGTCATGTATCCTTCGACCCGGTATTCGCGGCCGTTGTCATTGACCATCGGATCGAAATACTCGCCCTGTCCCTGGAAGCTGAACCAATAATCGAAGCCGGGGCGGATATGCGCGGCACCGGGCTTGATCGCCATGTGGATCTTGCCGACATGCGCCGTCTGGTAACCCGCCTCGCGAAGATAGTGCGTGAAGGGAGGGAATTTCGCCCAGTCGGGATCGACACGCGGGTGGTTCTGGTTGACCCCGTGGATGTGCGCGTAGGTGCCGGTCAGGAAGGAAGCGCGCGACGGAGAACAGATCGACTGGGTGCAGTTGAAGTTCTCGAAGCGCGCGCCTTCCGCTGCGATGCGGTCCATGTTCGGCGTCTTCAGGAAAGGATAGCGGCCGTGGAAACCCAAAGCGTCGAAAGGCTGGTCGTCGACCAGGATGAAGACGAAGTTGGGCCGCTTGACGGCTTCACCATGCGATGGGCCGACGACCGCAAGGAATAGGCCGAACCAGAGGGCCGCGCCGGAACGACGCGTGAACAACCCGGTCCGTTGTTGGGCAGTCGAAGAAGTGATCCGGAAGACGATTGTGTTGAGCATGGAACTAATATTGATGAAAGTTGAATGGCGCAGCCGGAACGGGCAGGGGCTCATGCAGGCGATTCGGGCTTCCGGCTCATGTCCGTCATGGCTTGCTCGAGCTCCTTCTCCATCTTCCCGTCGATCTTGTAGAAACAGGTGACGATCGCGGTCAGCACGGCGAAAACCGCCGGAATCACGCTCATCAGCAGGCGCAGTGACTGTTGGGTTTCCGGGGTTTGAGCGGCATTGGCGACATAGCCGGCTCCTCCGAGAATCAACATCGCCAGAGCCGGTCCGATTGTCCATCCGATCTTCTGCGAGGCGGTCCCCGCGGAGAAAATAATGCCGGTGGAACGATGACCGAACTTCACCGCACCATAATCGGCGGTATCGGCGATCATGGCCCAGAAGAGAGGCATCATCGGGGCGGCGGTGAAAGCGATCAGCACTTGGTTCGCGATCATCAACGGAAAGTCATCGCTGGGAATGAAATAGAACCAGACGAGCAGTGCCGAAAAACCAAGATTCAGCACAATGTATGCCCGTTTCTTGTCTCCGATCCTCGACGCGATCTGCCTGGCGAGCAGCACCGCCACGACAGCCGCGACACTGTTGTAGAGAAGCAGTTTCGTGCCCCAATCCTCCCTGCCGGCGACATACTTGAAAAAGTGCAGGGTCGAGGTGGCCCGAATGGCCTGCCCCATCACGGTGAGAATGCTCAAGGCGATCACGATGAGCCACGGGGCGTTTCTCGCAAGTTCCCTGATCTCCTTCCTGAAAGGCTCGGGCTTCTTCTCAACCGGACGGATGCGCTCCGTGCTGGTTTTGAAAGTGATGAAGAAAAGCGCACCGGCGAGAACGGCCAACACCGACACCGCTCCGGTATAGCCGAGTCGCTCGTTGCCGCCACCGATACTCTTCACCAGGATGGGCAACAGCAGGGTCACGGCAAAAATGCCGCTGTTGGCTCCGACAAAGCGGAAGGAAGCCAGCACGGTCCGCTCCTCGGATTTGGCGGTCATGACACCCATCAACGCGCCATAGGGCACGTTGATCGCGGTGTAGATCATCATGAGAATGGTGTAAGTGACGTAGGCATATGCCAACTTCATTCCAGGCCCGAGATCGAAGGTGGTGAACGTCAGGATTCCGAAAACCATGTAGGGCGGGATCATCCACACCAGCCATGGACGGAACTTGCCCATCCTGGTGTTGGTGCGGTCGGCAATCGCGCCCATGATCGGATCATTGATCCAATCCCATGTCCGCGTGAAGATCAGCATCGTCGCCAACGCGGCGGGCGTGATGCCGAAAACATCGGTGTAGAAGATCGCCAGGAAATTCATGAAGATGCCGAAGTAGAGGCACGAGGCCATGTCTCCGGCGGCGTATCCGAATTTCTCACCCCACCCAAGTTTGACAGCGGGATCCGAATCGGCGGGACTGGCTTGTCGGGTCATTTTGCGTGTTCTTGTGGGAGCTTCTTGAACCAGGAGACCGCCTCCCGATTGTATTCCGGCTGGCTGGGCAATCTGCCGGTGGTCTTTTCATGGTCCTTCACGAAGGAGTTGGCCTTGGACAGGAAATCGCGATGCAAGTGCCACGCCGGCTGCTTGGTTCCCTTGTCATCAATGAGCCAGTATCCGCGGTGCCTGCCGGTCGCCGAGTCAACTTCGTTGCAGTAGAGTTCCCAATAGAGCACGAAGGGGCAACCCCATTCCAGAGCCCACTCCATGATGGATGCGGAACAGTTGCTTTGCATGTTGCTGTTTTTGACCTGCTGGAGATGGAACCCGTATTCCCCGACGAAGACCCTCTTGCCGGGAATGTCGCTCTCGGGCAGGTGCTTTTCGATGTAGTTGAGCGCATCGATCACGATCCGCTTCCCCTTCTCTCCACCCAACTTGGCCGCCTTGGTCGTGACATCGTAGCTCGACCATGACACATAGTCGGTCTTGATGTGCGGCAGGACCTTGTTGACGATCGTCGGCCGGCCATCCTCCATGGATTTCCTGACGTGGTTCAGCTCGATGTAGTAGTAGACGTGGACATCGTCGTGGGGTGTCGCCCGGATCGCGTCGGCGATCGCCTTCTGCCGCAAATTGAACCAATCGATCGCGCCCTTGATGGATTCCGGCGTGGGGTCAAGCTCGTAGTCGAACTTCTCCTTCTGCAAATGCCAATCCCCTTCCCAGTTGCCGATGAAGAACGATTTGCCGCTGCCGCTGTAGGTCTTGAGGAGAAACGAAGTGAAGTCGTGGATCTCGCGGTAGATGCCGTCGGCTTCGGCCTGCGGAATATGGCCTTCGAAAAACGCGGTCTTCCGGTCGGCGAAGGGATACAGCCACAGCATGATGTTCCTGAACGGCATGTCGAGGACCTGCCTGAAATCCGGCTTGCGGTGGACCAGATCCAACGCCGTTTTGATCTCCGGATCTGGGCTCATCATGTAATCGTCGGAATACTTCGGAGTGAAGGCGATCTTGAGCGTGTCGCATCCGAGTTCCTCGATCGCCTTGGCCGTCTCGACCAGCGCGCCATCGTCCGTGAATGCATACCTCACGCCGATCGTCTGCGTTCCCACTGCCGTGCTGAAAGCCGGCTTGCGCGCCGGATCCGCCTGGGCGGGGAGCGCGAGCAGACTGGCGGACAACAGGGTGGCTCGGTTCATCGGACGGTCTCCGCTAACACAGGGGAACCTGCGACGGGGTTGGCCTTGAGGTAGTCTAGCAACTCGTTGACATCGCACGTCGCCACAGCGCAAACGACATCGCCGCCGCCATAATAGACGTAGAGTGTCCCGTCCTTGATGACATTGCCACACGGAAAGGCGACGCCGTTATAGAAACCCTTGGTTTCCCACTCCTGGTCAGGCTCCATCAGCCAATCCGGTGTGCGACAGAGCACCGTGGTGGGATCGTCGAGGTCCAGCAGCAGGGCACCGGTGCGGTAGTGCCTGTCCGGGCCGACGGCATGGTATAGCATCAGCCAGCCGTCATCCGTCCGGAGAGGAGGGGAGGAGCCGCCGACCTTGCACTCCCATTCATATTCCGCCTTGATCAGCAGTTCCATTTTCTTGGCTTCAAGCAGGTCGTCGCAGGCGGCGATCCAAATAGCGGGGTATTCGGTCCCGTATTCGGGTCCGGTCCAGGACATCGGGCGGTGCAGCGTATAGAACTTTCCGTTGATCTTCTCCGGGAAGATGATCACGTCGCGGTCGTCGACGGTGGCGTCGGTCAAACGTCCGGCACGCCAGTATTCCTTGAAGTCCTTGGTGATGAGCAGATGGGTCGAGGTGAGGTTGGTGCGAAAGGCCAGCGGCAGGTCATCGGGAAGCGCTTCGCGGAAATGAGGTGGAACGTAGCTTGTGTTGCTGATGTCACCCTTGTCGAGTTCCCAGTATTTTCCGGGGGGGTTCATTCTCGCCGCGTAGGTGATGAAGAAATACTCGCCGAATTTCACAATTCGCGGATCTTCCATGCAACCCATGTCCGATCCGGTTTCCGGCGGGACGAAAAGCGGCTCGTCGGAGCAACGCTCGAAGTGGAAGCCGTCCTTGCTTTTCGCCATGCCCAGCGCCACCACATGTTTGTCGTCATGACCGGCACCCCGGTAGATCATGAGAAACTCGTCGTTTTCCTCGTCATACCATGCGGCTGGATTGGTGGCTACTGAGGCCTCCCACGCATTCGAGCCGCTCGGCTGCAGGACAGGGTTGCCGGCGTATTTTTTGAACTTCATCGTGCTTCTTATCGTTTGTAGAGGTTTTGGGGTCGCTTCGAATGGCGAGGGATTCGCCTCATCCAACGACCTCCGAAGCTGGCGTCCCAGCCACGCTAGTCGACTTCCGTGATCCCTTCGATTGGCAAGTTCGGTCCACGTTTTTTCGATTTGCGACGTCGATTTCCAGCGTTGTATGGGCCTCGGGCTATGGAAGCGGGCTGTTCGTCCAGGGCGAGAGTCCGGGTGAATCTTACTGGCGCCGGAACTTGTGACTGGCTCAAATCAGGCACCTCTGCATGATTCGGAGAGGGTCGAGATCCGAGGTGATAGCGCCCGCAGACGCTGACGGGTATTCTTTTCGCTTCCAATGAGTGACCGACCTCGAAAGAAGAACGCCGCCCCCCTCCGCCAGAGGAGGCCGAGGGTGCTCGTGTTGCTCGCCTGGTATGCCACCGAGGTTTACCGCGGCATCGCCCGCGTAGCGCAGAAGTCGAACTGGATTATCGACAGCGGTTTCGAGCGTTCGGGGACCATCCCAATGGATTGGAACGGCGACGGAATCCTGACGGTGCTCGGGGTGGATCCGGAGGTCGATGCCTTCGCGGCCCGGGCACGCGTGCCGGTGGTGAATATCGGCTATTCCCTGCCCGAGGCCGTGCCCCGGGTGGCGGCGGACCAGGCCGCGATCGCCAAACTCGCGGTTGATCATTTCTCGGTCCGCGGGTTTCGGCACTTCGCTTATTACCTGCGCTCCGGAAACCCGGGTGACCAAGGACGTTGGCAGGCCTTCCGCGCGGCGTTGGCACCGCGGAAAATCGAACCCATTCTGATCGACCACACAGCCCGCGACCCGGGCGACCGCCTCGGTACCCGTCGCTGGCTCCAGCAACAATTGCGCCGCCTGCCCAAGCCGGTGGCCGTATTTTCGGAGTTCGACGATTACGCCATCGAGGTGGTCGATGCCGCGGAAGACGCGGGACTGTCCGTGCCGGGGGAAGTGGCCGTTCTGGGTGTGGGGAACGACGAACTGCGCTGTCCTTTCGCTCCGGTCCCGCTCTCGAGCATCGATGACAACCCGTTGGGGATCGGCGAGGCGGCCGCCAACCTGCTGGAGGGGTTGATGCGGGGCGAGCGGCCGCCGCACGAGCCACTCATCATTGCGCCCACAGGAGTCGTGACGCGGCGCAGCACCGACATTCTAGCGGTTGAGCACCCCTTGGTCGCCCTCGCTCTACAGGAAATCCGGAAGCACTATCGGGAACCGATCACGGCGGAAGGGATCGTGGCTCCGATTCCGATGTCGCGCCGCCGCCTGCACGACGCCTTCATGCAGTTTATCGGGCACAGCGTGGCCGACGAGGTTGCCCGCCTCCGGATCAATCACGCCAAACGCCTGCTTGCCGAATCCGACGCCAAGCATCACCAGATTGCAATTCAGTGCGGCTTCAGTTCCGAGGCCCGTATGGCGGTGGTCTTCCGCCGTGAGATCGGAATGACCCCGGGCGAGTTCCGCAGCCGCTTCAATCCGGAGTTCACCCATCGCCGGAAGATCGGGCGACCCGGCGGGACTTGATCCTCAAGCCCATTATCTTACGATGTCGATCCAGACATTTCGTTTTTGGATCGAGCCCTTGTTGAAAGTCTGGGCCGAGCCGTCGCACATCAGGGCATGGCACCTGCCATACGGGTAGCGGAACCATCCGTCCCCCGAAGGAAGATCTTCGTCCGGCCCCACCGGGATTGGCTCCCGGAACTGTGACGGCGGACCGGTCTGGCCAACGGCTCCTATGATCCGGTATGCGGAAACATTGGACTGGCCGCGATTGGATGGGTTCTGGCAGCCGTCGGCCATCAGGATCACCTCACTGGGCCGCTCGACCTGGGTGGCGTGGATCAGCTTCGGCACCGTGCCGTCGCTCCCCGCGGTGATGTTGCGGCAGACCGCCGGGTTCATCGAATAGGTGGCAGGGTGGGAGTATCTGCCGACAGTGACCGTCAGGCGTGCGTTGGGGGCGATGAACTTGCTTTCGGGTCCCCGGAAGTTCGGATCGTCGTGGAGATAGGCGCCGAGGGTCTGGACGTAGGAACGATTGCGTCCCTTGGTGTTGTCCCAGCAGGGCGGGTAGAAATTGTTGTTTTCACCCATCCAGAGGGTCGCCGCTCCGCCGATCTCGCGCAGATTGCTCAGGGTGGCGGCCGATCTGGCGCTATTCCTCACGCGGACCGACACTGAAAAGACCACCACGGCCAGCACGACGATGATTGAAATCACCACCAGCACCTCGACCAGGGTGAAGCCCTGCTTGCCGGATCGCGCGTTTGTAGATTGCTGAATCATGATCGTGGTTTCGGGCAAAGATGTTTCCATTTCTTCCATTTCTCAAGGCGACCCCGCGCCGGAAGCCACACGGTAGAAGCCCTTTGTGCCGGACACGGTCACGTTGATCAATTGCGAAGAACCAGCCGCCGTGAAAGTCGAGGCCGTCACATCGGCGAATGGCGTGGTCAGGTCGGGCGAATATTCCACATGATACTGGGAACCGCCGGCGAGGCCGTCCGCGGTCATGGAGAGAGTGCTGCCCGTGAGGGTCACGTCCGTGATCCTGAGGTCCGCGTCTGGGGCCATCAGGGTGATGCTCAGGTCGTCCACGAACAAACCGTCGGTCGGCACGTTGTCCGGGGCTGCGCTGCGGTATTGGGCCGGATCCTGCGTAGCGGCATGGAGCCAGCGGATCACCAGATATTCGCCCTCATCGAGGGTTTCGTTCAGGGTGAAGGTATGGGAAATGTTGGAATTCAGGATGTTGCCATCCCTGGCACCGACCACCTGAGGGTCGGCGTTGTCCGGCGAGACGAAGTCGAGTTCATTGACATCGATCCAGCCGAAAGTGTCACTGAGGATGGTCGTGCCGCTGGAAAACGGCCCGTCAGCGGCGCTACGGATCTTGTATTGGAAGTCGAGTTGGCTGTGATCAAGCGAATTGAACCATTGCTCGCCCCGATAAGAGACGGTGGCGGTGCTGATCCCTTTCACACCCGCAGCAGCCTGAAGGACCACTCCAAAGGCAACGCTCTTCTGGAAACGGCCCAGCGAGCCGAGTGCCCGGTCGGTCGAGTTGTCCGAGCCGACGTTTGCAAATCCCCAATTGTCCTGGAGGAAGTTCGCGACACCGGTGATGTCTTTCCCGTCATCATTCTTGCGCTTGCGGTACCAGCCGGTTCCGTCCCACCCGTCCACGTTGGTGGGATCGGTGCCCCAGTTCAGGGGGGTGTAGGCCTCGGCCGCCGTGTTGACCGGGTCCGGCGCATCGAAGGTCGGAAGCGTGTTGAAATCCTCGGTGTGCGTGAACGAAGTGCTGTCGACCAGGATGGCCCCCCGTTCGGGGCCGAAGGAAACCGTCAGATCGTCCACCGCCAGCCCGGCCTGCGCCGCGGTATTGTCGGACACATAGTTCCACCGCAGGGCAAGGAACTGCCCTGCCGAAAGGCCCGGAAACACAGTGGCGGACAGCACGCTTCGGTTGTTGGCGGCGTTGCCGTCGATCTTCTGATTGGTTCCCGTTACGAGGGTGGAAAAATCGAGGGCGTCCACGTCCGTCCAGCCCACCTCGTCGTTGATCAGGAATGTGGCGGGATTGTAGCTGCCGAGCACCTTGAATTGGAAGTGCATGGTCTCGGCCGTCGGTGCCCGGAACCATTGCTCGCCGGTGTAGTCGATCGTCACGCCGTTGACGACGACTCCCGTATCAATCTGAAACACAACACCGAAGGACGCGGAACCATCGGCCCCCTGCATGAGCACCCCGAGGGCGCGGTCCGTGGTGGGTCCGGCATCACGCTGACCATCGCCGTCCACCCCGTTGCCCATGTTTCCAAAGCGGATCGTGTTGCTTGTGAACTCCCCGATGTAGTCCTTGTCCAGGCGGTTGCCATTCCCACCGACCGCGACCTGGCGCGTCCAACCGGGGTAAGTCGAGTCGTTCTGCCAAGACGTCACACTCGCCACACCGTTCCACAAGATGGGGGTGCCGGTGCCGGCGGTGGCAACGTCGCTTGAGACGTTGAAGTCATCGAAGTCCTGGCTGTAGGTCAAGTTTCCAGGACTGATGAGCACCTGTGCCAGTGCATTGCCGGCAAGTGCGAGGCAGCCGGTGAGAATGAGGATTGTGGGTTTTTTATTCATGATTCCATTAATTGAATCTCAGGTTACGGCATTATGAATCACCAAGACTGTCCTTCGTGACAAGAGATCCGGCATGCCGCCTTTTTTCGGATTTGGGACCATGAGGAATGCCTGCTTTCCGCATCACCGTTGTTCTGGATTCCAATGGCAAAATGGTCGGTATCCACGAGGTCTGATGAAAACATGTTCCGCATGTTACGCCCCTCACTCAAGCCCGTAGCCAACGCGCCAGAAGCGCTTGGATTCCGCGGTCTGGGATTGGAACGACAAGCGCAGCCTGGGGCCCGCCTGGCCGAGGGTGTTCCCGGCGGCGAACACATCGTAGCGTTCGTTGCCCTCGTCGGACATGTCGAGTTTCTCAGGGTTGATGCGCAGAAAGAGATATTGCCCCCCCGCGTAGCCCGGGTTCGACTCATAGAACGAGCGGAGGTATGCGGAGAGTCCTGAGGCGAGGCTGCTGCTCACCACCGTTGCCGTATCCGGCAGGCTGACGTCGAAAAGCGCATCCTGAAGTTTCCTCAGGCCCGCAGGCGCGGGATCGCTTGGCGTGCCATGGTATTCGAGAATGGGAGCAGTGTCTCCCTTGATGCCCAGAGCCCACAGGTCGGCATCCCACCACTTGGCGAAGTTGCGCTTGGCGACGACTTCGAGTTGGGCGATTTTCAACTCCTGTCCGGCGGGTATTGGCGGCAGGGCGAACACGAGAACGGCGTTGCGTCCCACATCGCCATTGGCACCGCAGCCCAGTGTGTTGGTACCGTTGCTCGCAGACACGGGATCATTTCCGACCAGCACGTGATCCGCCGTCTCGCCATCCACGATGACGTCCCACGAGGCCGGCGGACCCGCCACCAGATCGATCGCCAGTGTTTCCCCCGAACCTTCGAAGGTGCTGGCGGTGGTCCAATTGGTGAGATCGGTGGATGTCTTGAGCACGAACGGATAGGTGGCGCCGGCCTGCACATCCATGGTGAGAGGGTCGCCACCGTGGTGGTCAACCTGCCTGAGAAATCCGAGATCCCGGGTTGTCTGTTCGAGCCGCGCTTGCAGGGAAGCGACCGCAGCCGCCTCGGAGGGAGTCGCAATCAGGTTGGACAACTCATATTGGTCGGAGTCGGGCCCTGTAGGCGAGGTTTTGTAAAACTCGTCCCAGGAGGAATCCAGCGCGTAGCGAACGAGCTTCTTTCCGTCCTCGAGCCGGACACCGATGAAATCCGCGATGGAACCGGCAAACTCGGGATCGTCCGTATAGCTGAAGAAAAACGAATCGCGCCAGTCGGCCGGGGTTTGGTTTTCAATCAGCGGCCTGAGGCTCCGGCCCTGCATTTCCGTCGGGACCGGCAGGCCCGCGAGGTCGAGGATCGTCGGTGCCAGATCCAGGTTGAGTGCCAGTTCGTTGGCGATGCGCCCGCTGCCGCCCGGTTGCAATGCCGGGTAACGGATCATGAACGGAATGCGCAGGCTCTCCTCGTAGCCCGCGCGCTTGTCGCCAAGGCCGTGTTCTCCGATGAAATATCCGTTGTCGCTCAGGAAGATCACAACCGTGTTGTCGTCGATTCCAAGAGTCGTGAGTCGGTCGAGGATGCGGCCGATCTGGGCGTCGGCCGCGGAGATGAGGCGCATGTAATTGCGGGGATCGTTGCCAAGCCCCATGGTATTCGCATCCGGTTTCCAAGGTGGTGGCGAAGCTCCCTGGCTGAGCAGGTTGGGAACGGGCACGGGATCGGTGCCCGCGAAGAGGTCCTTGAAGCCGTCCGGTGCGTTGGAAATGCCGTTGCCGTCCTGCCGCGGACCGTGCGGAGTCTTGAAGCCGACGAACGCGAGGAACGGCGTCCCGGCCGAGTGCTGGGTGTTGATGAAATCGATCAGGTAATCGGTCGATTGCTCGTCCACCCATTTGCTGGCGACGGTGGCGACACCATTCTCGTCATAAAACGTGGTATCGAAATAGTTTCCCTGTCCGCGGAACGACCGCTGGGTTTCAAACCCGGGGCGCTCGGCTTGCACGCCATGGTGCCATTTTCCGAAATAACCGGTCGCCCAGCCCGCGTCGCGCAGGAGAGTCGCGTAGGTGGTGGCTCCGACCGGGAATTCCTGATCGTTGTAGGTCACCCCGTTGCGGTGGGGATAGAGCCCGGTGAGCATCGCCGACCGCGAGGGCGAGCACAGCGAGTAAACGCAGAAGCTGTTGTCGAAGTGGATTCCCTCGGTCGAGAGCCGATCCATGTTGGGCGTGCTGGGTGGGCTCGCGATGTAGGGGAAGCGCGCGGTGCGCCCGAGCGAAGCCATGCGCCCCTGCATGAAACTGGTCGCGTCCCAGCGCTGATCGTCCGTCACGATGACGATGAAGTTCGGCGTGTCAGGACCGCCAACCGGCGTGGCGGTGAAATCGATGGCCAGGTCATCGACCGCCAAAGCCGCTTGCGCAGACGAGCCGTCGGACACCGAACTCCAGCGGAAGGCGATGAATTTTGCGCTCGAGGCGGTCAGGGGGATCGTCGCCGTGAGTTGAATGCGGTTGGTCCCGAACTGGGCGTCGCCGTTGAAATTGCCATCGATTTTCTGCGCGTTTCCGGTCTTGGGTCCGGAGAAGTCGAGTTCATCCACATCGTTCCAGCCCGTCTCGTCGTTGATTCGGAATGTGACCGGGTCGTAGCTTTCCAGGACTTTGTATTGGAAGTGCATGGTTTGGGCGGCAGGCGCCCGGAACCACTGCTCGCCGGTGTAACTCACCACCGCTTCCGTTACGGTGAGATTCGTGCCCACCTCGAATACCACTCCGAAGGAGGCCGACCCGTCCGCACCCTGCATCAAAAGCCCCAAGCTGCGGTCGCTGGGCGGCCCGTTGTCCAGGGAGCCATCGCCCGCCACACCGTTGCCCATGTTGCCGAAGCGGATGGTGCCGTTGGTGAACTCACCGATGTAGTCCTTGTCGTTGCGGTTGGTGGAGCCTGCCACCGCGACCTGGCGGGTCCAACCATCGTAGGTCGAATCGTTCTGCCATGAAGTGATGATGGGATTTGCTCCGTTCCAGAGAAATGGAGCACCAGTTCCGGCGGTTCCGACGTCGCTCAAGAGATCCGAGGGCTCGGGAACGTCGAAATACTGGCTGTAGGAAAACGACGTCTGATCGATCAGGATCGCGGCCTGCAAGGGCCCGACGATGATTCCTGCCGCTATAGCGGAGAGTTTACTCAGACAACGTGGCAGTTTTGATGATCGGAAAGCAGGCATGGGTTTTAGATCTGAAATTGCAGGCTCGGCAAGCTACTTACGAACGCGAGCGACGCAACAGGAAGGCCGCTCCCAGCAGGCCAAGCAAGGCGGCAGAAGGTTCCGGAATCGCAAACGTGGAGAAGTTGATGACCAGGTCATCTACCGCGAGTCCTGCCTGGGTCGCTGTGGAGTCAGATTCGTAGTTCCAGCGAAAGGCAATGAACTGGCTGTCGTTGGCGCTCAGGGAAATCGTGTCCGAAAGTGCTGCGCGGTTCGCTGCGGCGTTGCCGTCGAGCTTCGAGTTGGTGTTCTCTTTAAGAGCAGCGAAATCCAGCGTATCAACATTCATCCAGCCGGTTTCGTCATTGATGAGAAAGGTTGTGGGGTTGTAGCTCGACAGAATCTTATATTGGAAATCCAAGCGATCATTGGGTGTCTGGTCCGGCGCGCGGAACCACTGTTCCCCATTGTAGCCAACGGTTGCCGCAGTAACGCCAAGCCCGGCACCGACTTGGAAGACGATGCCGAATGAAGCGGAGTTACCAACTCCCACATCTCCCTCCATCAGCACGCCAAGGGCCCGGTCGGTGGAGTTTGTAGAACTGCTGCCCATGTTGCCAAACCGGATGGTACCACTGGTGAACTCCCCGATATAGTCCTTGTCCTGGCGGTTGGTGGTCGTATTGATCGCAACCTGACGGGACCAACCGGCGTAGGTCGAATCGTTGGTCCACGACCACGCAATCGGGGTCCCAGTGCCCGCATTCGCAACCTCGGTTGCATAAGTGGGCGAATCGAAGTTCTGGCTGTAACCGAAGGAACCGACACTGTTGATGAGGATGGCACCGTGCAGAAAAGGAGTGCCTGCCAGGAAAACGGCGAACAAAGCGGATACCGGGATGGGTTTCATGGTCGTTTTTTCAGGGTTTTCTAACTTTCAGGGGCTGATCCTGACGGAAATCAGGAAAAAGACTCAACCCCCTGTTTGGGACGCCCTTTTTTGCTATTGGGACGTGTCTCTCCATCAAGCGTGACTTTGAATCATGGCGCGCTGACGACCCGGAGACGGAAGAATTCTTTCGTCTCCGCGCCCGGGGTGAAGGTGTGGCTGATGGTGGGCGATGGATTCCCGGCGGCATGGAAGACTTGTTGGGTCCATGAGTCCGGGGCGAGGGTTTGGGAACTCTCAATGACCCACGAGACATCGCCATTTGCGATGGCGCCGGCACCCTTGGTGTAAGTGATCACGTTGCCGGAAAGGACGCCTGCGGACGGGTTGGCAACTTTGGGATCCATTCCAAGGGCGTATTCCATGAGATTCGTGATGCCATCCATGTCAAAGTCCCCGTTGGCGGGTGCTCCGGGAATTCCCTGGCTGGTGGCCCAAGCGGAGTAGTTTCCCGTGTCCGAAAGCCGCGACTCCGTGGCGTCCGACCCGATAGTCTGGACCACGACGTGACTGCAATCTCCGGAAATGGGAACGTTCTCGAAATAGAAGTGGTTGCTGGGTGTGCAACCGACAAACACGAGCGATCCATCCGTCAGGCGAACATAGACATTGTAGGCGTAATGCTCTCCGGTTGCATGATCCCACTTCACGCGCCCGCTGACCACACCGTTCCAACCGACCACGTCCAAGGCCTGGATGTTCGTGGGCGGCTCCGGCGCGGGTGCCGTGGCGTCATACACCACGATTTGGCCCACACGGATTTCGTAGCTGTCCACCGGGGTGCCGGAGGCGAACCTCAGTGCCAGCGCGGTAAGATTGTTACCGGCATGGGCGCTGAGATCGATCGTCGATTCATTCCAGCCATCGATGGCGCACGGGCCGACGGGATAAAAAGTGAACGGCGAGCCCAAGGTGCCGACTCCCACTTGCATCAGCGAGTCCACGCCGGACAGGCCATCGCGCTTGAACGTGATCTTCAATCTTGTGTCGGCATTCGCCGGCAGCTCCGTGAGGAAAAGCCGCATGGTGTTTTGCGCATCCAGCCTGCCGGAAACCCGCAGGCATCCGCCGCCGCGATAGCTGTCGCCGTTCCAGAGTTCGGGCGTCAGCCTGGTGCCCGTGCCGGTGACGATCCAGCGCCACGTCGGCAGGATCGACTGAAGGGCGCGGTTCCACCATGCGCCGGGTTTCACGATCACGCCGTGGTTGTGGTAGTTGCTTCCGCCGCCGATGCAGAAGTGGGTGGCAAATGGCAGCGAGGTGATGGCCGAGCGCTCCGCGATGTTGTGGGCGACTCCTTGCCACGCACCCGTGCCCACCGTCGCCGAGGTATTGCTTGGATCGCCGCCGGCGCCGGACCAGAACAAATCCTGATCCGGCAGTTGGGTGGCGAACTTGCCGGGCTTGTAAATGCCCGCCGAAGTAATGTGGTTCTGCCCGTCCGGGAATATCTTCGCCATCTTGATGCGGGCCGCGGTGGAGGTGCGGAAATCCTCTGCCTCCGCTTCGAGACCGGTCCAAACCCTGTATGGGTCGAGGGCAAGAGTCTGGGCATGGGCGCGGGAACTGCTTGTTAGAAACGTCGAGGAATCTGCGGAAAAGTCGATGAAGATGGAATCGGCGATCGGGGCACCGCTGCTTGTCTGCTGGCCGGTGGTGTAGTTGTGGCGCAGATACCAGTCGTTGTTCGTGTTGAAGACGTCCTGCCATTGGATGTTTCCCGCCTCTGTCATCGAGTCATACCAGGTCACCTTGAGGTTGCTGTTCTGGCGGATGTAGCGGACGAGGTCGCGCATCGCCGCGGCATCGGCCGCGTTGCCGCCCTCGGTCTCCTGGTTGATGAACCAGCCGTCGAAGCCGTAATACTCGGCCATCTGGATGAGCTTGTCGGCGGCGGGAAATGTGTCGCCGACCTTGGTGAGGAAGTTCTGCACCCAAGCGTAGTTACCGCCATAAACAAGCGGCGGGAAAAAGACCGTGCCGAGAATCGGGACGCCGTTGCGGTGGGCGTTGTCGATCATTTCGCCGGTTGGCGGCACGATGTTGATCGAACTGATGCCACCCCAGTAAACCGCCTCTTCGAGATACTGCCAGTAAGTGAAGGTGTAAACCGATCCGGAGCCTCCCTGCGGCCTGTTGCCGGCGTAGATGTCGAGAGCCTGCACACCGCCTTGGCCGATCCTTGAATTGGGATTGGCCTTGAGCCCGGAGGGCACGTTGACGCGGCTTTGCAGGGGCACCGTGGCCACGTTGAATGGCGCATCGGCATCCGTGGCGGGATTCCAGTTCAGGAGTTGGGCGACCGTGAACACCGGCTTTGCGGGCATGGTCGGCAACACCGGGCTCTCGCCCACCCATTTCAAGGTCATCGCATCGCGTTGTGCCGCGAACCCGGCGGCGTCGAGGTTTTCGGCGAAAAGCTTCAACTCGCCCACGGAGCCGAGGAGGTAGCGGCTGGTGTTGTCCAGACTGCCCAGTTTCAGGGGCAGGCCAGAGCCGGCGAAGTTGCCTTTGGGGATGTTCGCGGTGACTTCGGTCCCGTTGAGCGAATCCCAGATCGTCAGCACACCTGTGTCGGCATCATAGTTCAAGGCGATGACCACCGCGTTTCCACCGGCCACCTCGATGTCTGATTCCGGCCTGAGGATGACCTCGCCGCCCATGTAGACCACGATCCTTCCCGCGGAGTTCAAGCGGAGGCCGAATCCGCCGGCGGTGTTGTTCGAGGTCACGCCCATCAGGTCGTTCGGCTCGCCGCTTGCAAGCAGTTGATCGACCCGGGCTGCCAGGAGAGCCGAGAATCCAGTGTGGGTGGAAGCCGCGCCATTGAAATCCAGCAGGCTCGCGGTATTCGCCACGCCCAGAAGCTGAAGGGATTCCGCCAGAGGGCCGAATTGCACCCCGGCCCCTCCCGTTGGGAAGAGATTCGGAGATGGGAATGACACGCTGCCGGTGCCTGCCGAGGCATGGTTGGCATTGCCGGACTGGTCCATCCACTGCGTCACCGGATCGTCGAGCACGCTTCCCGTAACGGTGGAGTCCAGATTCTGCATGGGCCGCTTGATCCAGCGATCCTTCATGGCGGTGCGTTCGTTGCTGAATGCCATGGGCGAGAGCATGCCATCATGGAGACGGACCTCACCCACGGAGCCAAGGAGGTAGCGGTATGCGATGTCGATGCCACCCAGTTTCAGGGGCAAGCCGGAGCCGGCGAAGTTGCCCTTGGGTATGGTGGCGGTGACCTCGGTCTCGTTGAGCGAATCCCAAATCGTCAACTCGCCATTTGCCGCGTCATAATTCACGGCGATGACCACTGCGTTTCCGGCGGCCACCTCAATGTCGGCTTCCGGTCTCTGGATGACGATGCCGCCCATGTAGGCCACGATCCGTCCCACAGCGTTCAAGCGCAGTCCGAATCCACCGGCGTTGTTGACCGATGTCACGCCGATCAGGTCGTTCGGTTCGCCGCTCGGGTTAATCTGATCCAACCTTACGGACATGAGGACCGAGAAACCCGTGTGGGTGGAGGCCGCGCCGTTGAAATCCAGCAGGCTCGCGGTATCCGCCAGATCCAGAAGCTGGAGGGATGCCGACGGAGGACCGAATTGCAACCCCGCCGTTCCCGTTGGAAAGAGATTCGTAGCAGGATAGGTCACGTTGCCCGTGATTGCCGTGGCATGATTGGAATTACCGGACTGATCCGCCCAGGCACTCACCACATTGGAGGGGTTTTGGGCAATGCTGGCGGGGTCCTCCGCCGTCAGATGCTGAAACAAGGAGGCGTGCGCCGGAGAGGACATGCACGCACTGGTGATCCATGCACTACAACGGGCTATAAACACCGCCCTGCGCGAAAAACAGGGAATGGCCGCCAACCGCCTTTGGGGCGAAGGCGATTGATAAAGACAAGGGTCGGAACGGAGGTCGGGCATACAGGAGCGGCTGGGGGAATCTGCGAGAGGACGTAACGGCCGGCGTTCATGTGCCGCAATCGTGGCCAAACGGCCACCAGAGCTCAAATCCCTCACATTCCTTTTTGATCGTAAGTCACACATCGGCAGTCAACTCTAAATCCATAATTTCAATTTAACCGGACACCCGTAAAGCGTAGTAGAGGACTGGTTGAAAATGGCACCCGGGACCTCAGGTGTCGCGGCCCTCTTCGTGAGTTTGGATGCTTTTCCGGAAAACAAAAGCGCCAACCGGAGTGACCAAGGCCATGGCACCGATGATGCCCCACATCATTTCCGGGTTGCGCTCGCCTTGCTCCGGACAGAATGAGACAAGCAGTTGGACGGATAGCCAGCCTGTGACGAACTTGGCGAGGAAGAAGGGAAGCTGGGAAAGGGCCATGTAGGAGGCTTCCTGGCCGTTCGGGGCGACGGCCGCGCAGTATTCGAAAAGCCGTGGCGAGTAGACGGCCTCGCCGATGGAAAGGAAAACGATAAAGAGAAAGATCGAGATATACAATGGATTCACTTCTCCGGAAATCCCCAGGCGTTTGTATCACTGAAACCGAGATCCGAAGAAAGCCAAAGCGGCAGGACGCTTGATGAACCAGCCTGATAAGTGAGGTCTCAATTACGTATGCGATATAGATGATCCACAACTCCCGGGGAGTGAGGCGGAGACAAAGAAATTTCTGAAGGAATCCGTCAGGTGCCAGGGTGCTACTAGGATGGCTCATGAATTGGAAGGAATGTACAGGTGTGACAAGGGAGCGGCAGCGGCCTCATGTGCTGATCGATCAACCTGTATCACCGCAGCTCCACCGGACCGAGAAGGCCGGAAGGCTGCAACTCTTCTTTGCCCATGGCATTCCATGGTGTGGTGGTGTAACGGATGGTCAACTGGTTTTCTCCTTTGATCAGAGCCGCGCCCAGGTTGAGGGGTTTGGGCCCATACCAGATCACCCCGAGAGACTTGCCGTTCAGTTCCACCTCACTGATGAAATCGTTGTCGCGACCGATGCTGAGGCTGGTAAAACCGGTTTGCCCTGGATCGAAGGTGGTCCGGTAGATCGCCGTGCCGGCAAAGTTCCTCACTTTGGGGTCCTTGCTGGTGGTGAAATCAATCAAGGAAGGCATGGTAAGTTCGAAGGTCTCAGTGGATTGCGCAGGGTGGAACGTGACGGTCCATGGCGCGGTGATGGTGAAGGGATTGAGTCCTTTCACTGGTGCCACCTTGGTGGGGACGGTAGCTGGTTTGTCGCCAGGGACGAGCAGCACGGATTCCAGGGGATGGAGGCCGACTTCAAAGCCAGTGGCATCCTGTGCCAATCCGTAGGGAGCGCGTTCGCCGGTTTCCGGGTTCCAGTGCCAGAGTCCCGCCTTGCCGAGCGGAAATTCGACACGGGTCTTGAGCCGCTCTTTTCGGTGGGTGTTGGTGAAAAACAGGACATCGGCATCCGGAGCGCGATGATGAAGCGAGTAGAGTGCGTCGTGCGGCGAGACAATGGCGAGCGCACGAGCGTAGGCCACGCCTTTCATTGTGGCGTCTGTCCATGCACGAAGTCCGCGGGCGTCGGCGTTTTGCGGCGGAGCATCCACGAGCTTTGCCCCGGCAATCATGGAGGCTTTGATCGCGGCGGCCACCTTCTGATTGTTTTCCGCGGCATTCACAAATCCAGGCGCACGGCGTGGTGTGACGCCAACATAAACCACCTTGCCGCCGCTCTCTGCAAATCGCTGGATGGCCGCTGCTGTGGCAGGTTCCAGCGAGATCGCGTCGGCGACGATCAACATCTTGTAAGCCATCGGGCCGATGTGCAGCAGGCCGTTTGCCATGCGCGCACTTTGGATGACGCCTTCGTGGAGGTAGTCGCTGCCGATGCCGAGTTGGGACAATGGCTCCCAGAGGCGATGGAGATAGGCGGGTTCAAGGTGGATGGGGTCGCGCTCAAGCCCGGTGGCGCTCCAGTGGTCGGCGGTGCGGCCGAGGATCGCCACCTCGGCGACCGGCCGGGTTTCCTGGAAGACGCTGGAGAGCCGGGCGTTGTAATCGACCCACCGCGGGAAATAGGGCCACCACGTGTTGTGTTCGCTGAAGTAGGCGCCGAAGCGGATCCAGCCGGGAAACGGCACATCGGGCGGGGAATAGTTGTAGCCGTGCAGAACCGAGTGGGTGATGCCGGTGATGAAGTTCATGTCGTCGGCCTGTTTGATGGTAGCCAGGGTGGCGTGGAAAACTTTTTGGGTATTGGTCATTGCCTCGCTGGAGATGATTCTTTTGCCACGCATGCGCCCGGCGGCGGCGGCGTATTTGTTCCAGTTCATGTAACCGTGTTTCTGGTTCCAGGTGAAATAAGGTGGATCCATCGGGTCGATGACGCCTTGGGAGTAGAGCCAGTTGTTGGACTCGGGGATGTCGGGAATCATGTATCCCTCCGCCATGCCCATGAGGTGGGGAAGTCCGTATGCCTGGTAACGGCTCAGCAGGCCGTGCTCGTGGCAGAATGCGGCATATTCGGCGGTGAAGTTGTTGAGGAATGTCGAAACGACATGCTCGCTCCAGTCGTAGCGGGCACGCAGGATCTGGTCGCGCATTTCCGCAGTGGCGTCCGGGTTTTTTTCTCCAAGCACCAAGGGCAGCCAGGGTTTGATGTCGTATCCTTTGCGCTGTTGGAAGGAGTCGGCCATGCCGTGGGTCCAGTTCGCACCCATGGTTTCGATGCTGTCGCAGAAGATTGCGCGGACATGGTTGGCGAGAGGTTCGCCCCAGGTCTCCTCGACGCCTCGCAGGCGGTCGAGATAGAGGCGGGTGACCGACTTTTGCATGTGATCCATGGTCGGCCCATCCGCGCCGGGAACGCCGAAAGTGACTTCGCAGAAACCGGTTTCCACCACCCCGCAGGAGACCACATGCTCGCCGGGCTCCAATTCGATCTCAAGCACCCGGTCATCGCCGACCAAGGAGGTCACATCACGCACTCTGCGGATCGAGGAGATTGTCCGCGGCCAGACCTTGACGAAGGAGAGTGCTGCGGATTCCGACGCGATGAGTCCGTCGAGCGGCAATCGCAGTTTGGTGCCGCCTTGCACGGTTTGATTCTTTACGGAAAGGCGCATGATCTGCTGGTCCGGTTCGAGAAACTTTCCACCGAAGGGCCAACCGGAGCCGGCGATGAGATCGACGGTCATGCCGCGCTCTTTCGCCGCTTTGCATGCGGCGAGCAGCACGCGGTCCCATTCCGGGCTGCGCCATGTCAGCATTTCCGCCTTGGATTCATCGGCATTGTTCCTGCCCATGATGGGGTTGATTTCCACACCACCGATGCCTGCGGCTTTCAATACATCCAGCTCGCGCACGATTTCGCCTTCTTCCACCTTGTTGTTGTTCCACCACCAGCGGACAAAGGGTCGCGCCTCGGCGGCCGGGTTGCGGAATGCCTCGAAGACTTCTTCCACCGGCCGATCGCGATGGTCGAGCGACTCAGGAGATGTGCGGGAGGAAGCGGAGGTGGTGGTCAGGAAATGGATGGCAAAACATGCCAGCGGAAGGATCGTGCGGATCATTGTGATGGTTGGGGTGAATAATCCTTGCCAGCCCAACTGGCCAAAACCGACTTTTGCCATTGCTCCAGTGCGGCGCGCATGGCTGCAACGCGTTCCGGCCGGGCCTCACTGAGATCGGTTTGCTCCACGGGGTCTTCGAGCAGGTTGTAGAGTTCAATGACCGGCTCTTCGGCACCCTTCTGGATGCGGTGCAGTTTCCATGGCCAGTCGGTCCAGGCGGCGTGCCCGCGCTGGCCGTCCGCGCCGAATTCCGGGAATTCCCGGACATTTTTGAAAACGCGTTCGGGAAACGGGGTCGGTCTGCCAGCCTGCTGCGCCTCCATCAACTCCTTGATGATGCGGTCGTTCCAGGTGGACTGGCCATCGGTGTGTCCGAACCAGAATCCCATCGGCGGGCGACGGGTCTGTTTGCCCGCCAGCACAGGGGATAGATCGATGCCGTCCAGGATTGGCTGGTGTTCCACCTTCGCGCCGGTGATGGCAACGAGGGTCGGATAGAGATCGGAGGTGAACGCCGGAGTCTCGATGGCTCCGGGCTGGAGATGTCCCGGCCATTCGAGGATCGCGGGGACCCTCAGCCCGCCCTGATAGATGCTGCCCTTCAGCTTGCGGCCTCCGGATGTTTCCTCCACCAATCCGCCGTTGTCGCTGCAGTAGAAAACCAGAGTGTCCTTCTCGATTTTCAGCCGCCGCAACGTTTCACGCAGCCGGCCCACCTGCTGGTCCAGCAAGGTGATTTCGCGGAAATAACCCGCGTTTTTCGGGTCCTTGTCGTTGTAGAGTTCGGAGGCACCCCCGGGTTCCAATGGAAGCTCATTGTGAGGGTCGTGCGGCGCGGGAAACCAGGTGACGACAAACATCGGTTTTCCACCGGCGTGATGACGTTCCAGAAAACGGATCGTCTCATCGGTGGTGATCACCGTGCCTTGGCCTTTGATCTGCTCGTAAATGCCGTTGCGGCTCAGGTAGGGGTCGAGATCGAAGAAGTTCAGTCCTGTCAGCCACTCGTCAAAACCCGCACCGCCGGGGCTGGTCGGGCTTTCGGCCTGCACCGATCCGATGTGCCATTTGCCGAAGTGTCCCGTGACGTAGCCGGCGTCCTTCAACACCTCGGCAATTGTCAGCTCATCGGGCCTCATGTAATGCCCGTGGTTGGGCACATTGGTGCGGAACGGGTGGCGTCCGGTCAACACGCTGGCTCGGGTGGGCGAACACACCGGGGCGGACGCATGGAAATTTTTGAACACCACGGCGTTGCGGGCCATGTCATCCAGATGCGGGGTTTTGACGAACGGATGCCCGGTGAATCCGCAATCACCATGGCCATGATCGTCGGACATCACCAGGATGATGTTCGGTCGTTTGCCGTCGCCGGCGGGCGGCATGGTGTTGGCAGGCTCGGCGGACGCTCGTGGAGCAAAGATGGATGCGGTGAGGATGAAGACCCGCAACATGTGTGGATGATTCATGGACTTCAATTCAGGTTGTGAGACAATGGGGAATCAGCTCATCATGGCTTCAATATCGTCAACTTCACGCACGATATCGACCGACAGGTGTTCGTATCCACTCTCGGTAATCGCGACATTGTCTTCGACCCGGAATCCGATGTTTTCATCTTCCATGTAGATGCCAACATCAATGGTGAAAACCATGCCGGGTTGGATGGGATTTCCTTGCGGCCCGACATCGTGCACGTCCAGTCCGATATGGTGGGTTCCACGATGCCAGTAGTACTTGCCAACATCCTCGTCCTTGCCAAGGTAACCGGCGGCAACCAGCTCCTCACCCACTCTTCGACGCGCATGGTCCTCGATGTCGGCAAACGACACCTTTCCAGGAACCAACAAATCCATCAGCTCCTTGTTGATCTTGAGGGCGATTGAATACACCTCTTTCTGCTTGCTTGAGAATTTTGCGTTCACCGGAAAGGCCCTGGAAACGTCGCTGACATACTGGTTTTTCCTGGCACCGACATCAACAAGGATCAAATCCCCGTCATAAAGGACACCCATCGGATCTTCGTAATGAATGTAGAATTTGTTACGCCCGCTCGAAACGATGTTCGGGAATGCCGGCTCCCTGACCCCGGCATCCGCCAACACCTTGTTGAAGACCGCTTCGAGCTGGTATTCATACATGCCCGCTTTGGCCGCCTTCATCATGCCATGAATACCATCACGTGTGATGGTCATGGCCTCACGGATGCCGGAAATCTCGACAGCGTCCTTGATGGTGCGCGCCTCACACACCAGAGGATAGGCATTCTTGAATTCAACGCAGGGATGGTTGGCGCGAGCGGACAAGCTGTGCTGGTTATGAAGCGCATCCATGCGTCCCGCATCGAATTTATCAAAATCATACCAAAGCGTCGAAATCGCACCTGTTGCCATCAAGGACTTGAAGGCCGGCTCAAGATCTTCCAGATCGCAGACATTTTCAACTGCGGAAAGCTGCGAAGCCTCCTCAAAAAGAAGCCGATATCCGCGCATGCGCTCTGCCAGCACATCCTTCTTGCTCACGAAAAGCGTTTCTTCGACACCGTGACCCTGTTTGACCGCTATGAAGACGGTATGAACCTGAAGGATGCCGGTCAGATAGTAGAAATTCCGATTGGCAAAGAAGGGGTAGCTCGCATCGGCTGTCTTTCTCGTGGGCGCTCCAGCAAAAAGGATCAGCGCGTGGCCTTCTTCGAGGTGTTCATAAAGCCGCTTCCTGCGCATTTGGTGAATGTTCACATGCATGTTTTCCATAATTTTTTTATAAAGTTATCTGCAAATCACAAAGCTCTCTCTCTTCATCTCAATCATTGATCTTGAACTCGGAACGGAAGAAAGGCCATTCGATTGTCCCGGGTCCACCACGCGACCATCCGAGAGGCAGAACAGGATGTTCGGACGGGACTCTCCCGCAGCAACACAAGCCAGGAGCCCTGCGACGAGCGAAGTGATCTGAGGCATGTTCATTCTATAATCCTTCGAGGGCTTCGATCAGTTTTTCAAGACGCTCGATGCTCGGCTTGAGCACCTTCGTGTTGGCTTCGCGGTGCGCCTTCAGATCCTTCTCAAGCTGGCGCAACTCGGGAAGCAGCGGCTTCGCCGCATCACCGACCATTTCCAAAGCCTTGATGCAACCCTCGACACGCCCCCGCTTGCCCCAGCGGTTGATTTCCATGAGATCGAGGGCGAGTCTCGGCGCCCTCGGGTCCTGGTGCCTCGCCAGCAGTTGCAGTCCGTTGATCCTGACCCCGTCGGCGAACATGATGCCGCTTGGGGCCGGCTCGACGATGGCGTCGTAAATGGCGGGAAGGAGCGGGCGGAGTTCGTCATAGGTGAGTCTGTCATAGAGGCTGGCGGCGGCGGTCCGCGCCTTGCCGTCCTCGTTCCGGAGGCTGACCGCGATCGCCTTGCACAAAAGGTCCCGATCCACGCCTTCGAGCGAATGCTTTCTCAGCATGGTGGTGAAGACCGCGAAGGAAAGAAAGCGTTGCTCCATTCCGCGCGGGTCCTTGTCGCTCGGGCCGTTTCTTGCCATTTGTTCCAACAGTTCGGGAAGGGCGGGCATGCCGGCCTCTCCCATCGCGGCAATCGCTTCAGCCGCCAGAACCCGCAGCCACATGTCATCGGCCTGCAAGGTCTGGCGCAGTTCGGACAAGGCGGGTGCGGCCCTTACGCCCAACTTGGCCAAGGCCTGGCAGGCCCCGAGGCGGGACTCCAAGCGCCCGGCATTCAGCTTTTCGAGCAGCTTGTCGATCGGGGCCTCGCTTTTCGCGGCCAGGGCGATGGCCGCGCGTTCGCGGACGATCGGCGACCAACTGTCGAGCCGCTCCAGAAGCTCAGCCTCGCTCAGGCTCCCGTAGAATCCGTTCCGGTCGTGCCGGGTCCAACCTTTTCCATCGTCGATGAGGGACCTGGCCGTGGCGGCATCGATGTGGAGATCGTCATTTCCGCCCCTGCCGGAGAGGACGAGGTTCTTGAGTGGCCAGGCGTAGGCAAGAAGAAATGCCCCCGTCGTGTCCCAACCGGCAGTCTTGTCGGGTTTGAGATCCGGCGGACCTTGATGACGGAAGGTGCCGTCCCATTGGCGGGCCAGGTCGAAATACCAGGCACCATAGACATCCATCCATGCGCCGGTCGCCTCGGGTCCCGCCTGGGCGACTCCGGGCAGCGCCCAGGTGATGTTCCAGAAGTTGCCGCTGTGGCCGTAATCACGCTCCGCCCCGTGGGCGGCAACGCTCATGCGGTTGAAAAACCGCGCCGACTCCGGCTCTCCCAGCAGGTTGAAGAGCACGGCGGCCATGCTGCATTTGCCATTGGACTCGTGGGTCTGCATCCACGGCGCGTGGTCGCCGTAGGCCACCGCCCCCTTGCCGACATAGAAGCGCACGAGCTTCGCGCTGCGGTCGATGGCGCGATCAATCGCGGGATCGCGCACTCCCGCCTGCCGGGCAAGCATCAGGGAGATGGTCAGCGGCAACCCGGGGGCGTTCATCATTCCATAGCCGCCCAGCCGGCCCTGCGCGTCCACAAACCCGTGGCCCCACGAACCCACCACGCTCTGGCCATTCGCCGTCTCCATGGCAAGCCGCCTGAGCCCCGGCATGACCGATTCGTCCCCGGTCGCCATCACATACTCGGAGAGGAAGGTGATCACGTATCCATACCACCATGACTGGCTTGCGGTCGTGTGATAATCGGCCGCCCATTTCGCCTCTCTCTTGATGACAGGCAGGTATTGTTCATTCCCGCTGGCGAGGAGGGCCAGCGCGTTGAGCGAGCGGGTGATGGCATTGCCGCGATATTCCGGGTCGAGCATCCGCTTGGCCAGCGCCTCGCAACCCAGCTTGAGGATGCGGTCGGATTTCGGGCAATCAAATGGGGCGGTCGGGCCGTAGGTTCCGAGCACCGGCAGTTGAATCACGATTGACTCGGTGTTGCCGTCCCGCCAGCGCAGCAGGGAAAGCCTGCCCTTGCCTTCCTCGCTTTCGGCGAGCGTCAGGGCTTTGCCGAATTCCACGCGCGCGTCCTCCGGGAAAGGCTTCCCGGCCACGCCCAAAATGACGTCGCCCTGCTTGAGGATGCCGTCGGCGGGAGATCCTTTCGCGATCCCGGTGATGGCGATCTGCCGCGCCCGGTAGGTGCTGAATTGCTCGCTGTACATCCAGCCGCGTGCCCCGGTCGCCCCCAGGTTCCAATCGTGGGTGGCACCGTCCGGGATGCGCTCCCCCTTGGTCAGGTCGGGGTTGGCATTTTCCCTGCCGTCGGCGGCCATGCATGGAGTTGGGCAAAGCGTGGCGACGGCAAGCAGTGTGAATTTAAGGAGAAGTTTCATTTGGAATGATTCGTTGTCCCGATGCCCTTCGCGGCGCATGGGATACATGATGCACACCTACGAAACGAAAGACGCGAAGCTTGCTCGCCGCTTTTGGCAATTTCCCGCCCCCACCCGTCCGATATTCTGACGGCCTGCCGTTTTTACAGGCACCGGGGAGGTTCGTCGTAAATCATCTGCAGACACCTTGGAGAGGATTCACGATCTGGTTATGAATGATTTGAGTCGAACTCAGCGGCTGCGGTTCCATGGCTTTGACTTAGTCGGGTAGTATTCCAACAATTCCTTCGCCCTTTCGATATCCCCATCCTTGAGATAGGGTGCTAGTGTTTTGAGATCCTTCGATGGCAAGGGTTTGTCAAAGGCGGCGAGAATGGCCTCGAAACTGTCGATCCTTCTTTGATCCTCCGGTCTCGTTTCACCGCGGCTCTTGATTTTTTCCTTCTCCCAATTGAGCAAGTAGGTGATGTAGAGGACGACATCGTCATTGAAGGGCTGGGCCAGGTGGCCGAATTTTGGCATGATTTCCGAGATTTGCTGAACGCGCCTTTCTTCGCCCCAGCCAGGACGTCGGATTTGGATCGCACCCAGCATGGCGCCTTCTTTGAACCCCTTATCCGCCATCAGATTGACACCATTGGTCATGACTTCCTGGTGGCCCATGACGCCGCTGGGAGCGGGCAACATCGACACCATGAAAATATCCCGCCAGAGCGGTTCGAGGGTTTTTTCGTCCATATGGGCCAGGAGCCTGGATGCGCCGCCCCGAGCGTAGCCGTTCACATTACTGAACCAGGACTTGATTGCCGCGATGAGCAGCTCTTCACTCACGCCCTCCATGTTCCGCGGCTCACGCTTGCGCCGGTCGTAAGCGATCGCGTCGTTACCATGGAAGAGGGTGGAGGAGATTTCGGTGTGCAACTTGTGCCAGGGATCGGCGGGATCGTTGATGGTTGCGTGCTTGAAGAGAACCGGCACGGCCTTGGCGATGGCATCTGAGGTGCCGATGCCGTTGCCCGAGCGTGGTCCCTTGAAGGCTCTGACGGCGAAGTGCTTCAGAACCTGGTCATCCGAGGTTTCCAGGGTGTGAATCAGGGCATCGAGTGCCTTTTCCGAGCCACGCCCCGCATGGCAGAGCCCCATTGCCGCACCTCGACGTAGAAGTGGATCTTCACTCGTGAGCAGCATCGAGATCAATTCGTCGACGACATTCTCGTCTTTTTTGCCAAGCGCCTTGGCGGCATATTCCCTGACGACTGGAGAAAAACTTGCCAGATCGGCAAACAACTCATCGACGCTATTTTCCGCATTCGGCCACTCGTTTCCTGTTTCGATGACACGGACAAGATCTTCACCCCTGATCGGACTGAAGGAATTGCCGCCCTTTCCGGTCAGATGGATTTGTTTTCGGGGAATGCAAAGATTGATCAGGCGAATTCCGGCGGTCTTCCAATAGGCTGTTTTCCAGTGCCCGTAGCGCAATTGCGGCTGGACGATGCAGTCGTTGTCCGGTCGGCGCTCAAGCTCATGGAACCAATTCAGGTTGGAGGCGAATGACCGGGCGGCTTCGTCACCGCCACGGGCCGCACCGGCTTGCCCCCAGATGAAGGACCAGAAGTGTCCTGTGTGCCCCTGTTCGCGATAGCGATGGGATGCCAGCGTCATTCTGCTGAAATACTCCGCCTCCTTTGGCATGCCAGCCAGATCGAAGAGCACGGCGCACTGCGAATTCTTGCCGTTGCTGTCGTTGCTCTCGATCCAGGGCGAATGGTCACCATAGGGCACGGTTCCGCGCTCGGCGAAATAGGCGAGAAATTTCAGCGACTTGTTGATCGCTTTGTCCAGCCTTTCGTGCTCCACCCCTGCCTTGCGGGCGAGGACCAGGCCCACTGCGCAAGCTCCGGTCACCGTATTCATGGACCCATAGGATGCGGTGATCCCGTGATCGCGGCCGTAGTTCAGCCGAGGCTCGGCCATGCCATGACTCCACGTTCCCGCAAAGCTTTGCCCCATGATAACGATTTCGGCAAAACGTTGGAGTGTTGGCTTAATATATTCGTCCTTGGTCGCGAGATAATACTCGGCGAGGAAGATGAGATCGTAAGCGGCGTGCCACGCGGAGGTGCCTCGCGTGATCTCGGTGATTTTCGGGTCGAACTTGCTATTGCTCCGCACCCACTCGCGCACGAAATTGATGTATTTTTCCTCACCGGTCGCCAGGAGCCCCAAACCCTCAAGAGCAGCCTCGATACCACCATTGGCCATGCCTCGTTCCATGATCCAGTCGGCGGTCTTTTTGATGAGCAGATCCGTTTTTTCGCATTCAAAGGGAGTCGTGCGGCTGTAGGAACCCATGACCGGAAGTTCGAGGGCGACGGGAATCGTGTTGCCTTCGCGCCAGACGTTGAGAGTCAGCTTGCCCTCGTTTTCCGTTTTCTCGGCCTCGGTGATTGCCGCCGAGAGCGCTTTCCGAACATCATAGGGGAACAGAGTGGCATCCACGTAGTCATCCTTGGCAGGGGTCATCTCTGTCGGGGGAACCCAGTTGTAAACCCGATACGGTGGGATTTTCGGCGAGATCACACCAACCACCACGTCGCCCGGCTTGAGCTTGCCTTCAGCCGGTGAATCTTCGAAAATCTCACGGATGTAGAGCTGGCGGCTGTCATGGGTCGGGTCGTTGCCATCCCGACGCGCCCAGCAGTGCGCCATTGCGCCGATCGGACCACAGTTCATGCTGTCCGAGATCTCTTTCCAGCGAATCGGGAGTTTCTCTCCTTTGGTGTAATCCGGTTCGGTTTCGGGAAGTTTTGCCGCGATGGATGTGCCGCTCCCTGCCAGCAAGGCAAGCAAGGTCAATGAGAGTGCGGCCGATCGTCTCCGGAGAAGCCATGGAATCCTCGAAAGAAGACCTGGGAAAGGGCGAATCGGTGTGTTTTCGTTTTTCATTGGAAATATCGCTCAAAGGCAAGCACGCAGTGAGTGAGACGTGATGGTTGACCATGGCTCAACGAATTTCTCTGCTCCGAACCAGTCCGATCATGTGATGCTTTGCCGACCTTGAGGGTGACAGGACCTTGCAGGTGCACCGGAAATCGGCTCGCATTTCCCGCCCTTGGTCCGGAATGGACAAGCAATTCCTGCATTCCGTGGGATGGCCGGAGCACCTGTGGCTGCATTACCCTCAGAAAAGAGGACTGGTCACCGAGGGTGAAAGCGATTGCGGGGAAGCCGGTCTGGCTCCAATTTTGCTTGCCGCATGTCCCCGACCGAATCCCAGCATTTCCGGATCCGATCCAGGGAACTCCTGCTGTCGCGGTTCGTATCACGCACACCCATTCAGCCGCCACGCTGCGCCCATATTCAAAACATCGATCCATGCCATTCAGACCCTCTTTTCCACGTAACGTGAGATTTCCGTCGATTTTTCTCCCCGCGAAGCCCGAAAGGTTGATTGCCGTTTTCGGCATCCTCCTCGCGGGCTTGCTATCCCAAGCCCACGCCAAGCCCCTGAAGGTTTTCATTCTTTCGGGACAATCGAACATGCAGGGGACTGCCGCCGTCAGCACTTTTGAACACATCGGCATGAATCCGACTACGGCACCGATGCTGGAGGACATGCGGACCAGCGATGGCAAGCCAGTCGTCCTCGATGATGTCCACATCAGCTAGCCCGATCCCTCAAGTTCATAAAGTCCAACGATTCATAGCATGACCAAAAAATTCATCGCATCCGCATCGCTACTCCTCGCGACACTCGGTTTCACGCCGCAGGTCCATGCGCTCCACAAAGACCCGGAACTGCCCAAGGAGTGGGAGCACCTGGTGCATGGTGGGCAGTTCAAGGATTTGATTTTGCCCGCACCCATTATCGATGGCTTGGAGGCCAGGAAGGATGACATCTGGGGTGCCGGCACCGTTTTGCCGCGAGACAAACACAACAGCATTGAAGACAACGAGTTTTCCTACTGGGGCGGCCGTCCCATTCTCGTCGACGGGGTATATCACATGTTTGTCGCCCGCTGGCGCGAGGATCATCCGGAGGGGCATGGCGGATGGAAAACATCCGAAATCGTGAGAGCGGTTTCCAAATCTCCGCTCGGTCCATTCGAGGTCAAAGAAGTCCTCGGATCCGGGCATTTCCCCGAGATTCATTTGAAGCCCGACGGCAAATACTGGTGCTACCATCTGCATGGCGCATACTTCTCGGAAAAAATCGATGGGCCCTGGGAACATATCGACCGGAAGGAATTCGGCTTGGACTATCACTTTGGCTCCCTGGCCCTGCGCGAGGATGGCAGTGAGCTGGTGATCGACCGTTTCTGTCGCATGTGGCTGCGGGAGAAAGACTCTCCGAAATATAAAATGGTGAACGATAACAACGTCTGGCCGAAGCGTAACACCGCGGCCATGGGCTTTGAGGATCCCATGATCTGGCGCACCGAAGTGCAGTATCACATGTTGGTGAACGATTGGCATGGACGCGTCTGCTACCACCTGCGCTCCAAAGACGGCATCACCTGGGTGGAGGATAACGGCATGGCTTACGGACCCGGTATCGATCGTTATGAAGACGGCACGGTGGTCGACTGGTATAAGCTCGAGCGGCCGAAAGTGGCTCAAGACGAGTTCGGCCGGGCGACCCACATGTATCTTGCGGTGATCGATTCGGTCAAGAACGACGACGAACCGAACGACCGGCACAGCTCGAAGAATATCGCGCTGCCCTTGGTCGTTGAACGTCGGCTCTCTCTCCTCAATGAAGAGCCGATCAATCGGAAGACGAAAACGCTGGAGCTATTGATTCGCGCGGAAGAAGGCTTCAACCCTCACACGGACGTTGATGTTGAGTCCCTGCGCCTGGGAGCGCCCGCAGTGGTGGATTTTGGGCGCGGCAGCAAAGCCATGAGTTCGAAGAAACAAGGCGACGACCTCGTGGTGTCCTTTGGAGCCTTCGGCAATGGTCTCAATGATGACGATTTCGTCGCCAAACTCCTCGGCAAAACCACCGATGGAAAGCTCCTTTACGGGTATTCCCGTTTGCCGGGAGTCGATTATTCTCCCTATGTGATCAAGCAATGATCGCTCCCACCGCCTGAGCGACCCTCAACAACCGGACGGATCCCACGCAGCCAGCGGGTTTCGGCTTCGAAATGAGCGGCATGATTCGAAATAATGCGTTTCCCCGCCACGTTTACCACTCCAGCCATGAAATCCTCACCTATCCATGCTTTAACCCTCATTCTCCCCCTGATTTTCGGTGGTCTGGCTTCGCCATGCCACGCCGGCGACAGTGAAGCCGCCGAGCCATGGGGGCCGCAACCCGAAATCACCCCTCCGGCCAAGCGGGCGTCTCCAGAACTCCTGCCTTTCCGTTCGTGGCAACTGCTGAACGACGACGACCTGTCGCCCGCAAAGATCCGCGCCGCCGCCGACTATGGGATCAACAACATCCAACTCAGTCACGACTTGGTGATGTTTGCCCACAAGCTGCTCAAGCAACCCGAGCGCATCGAGCGCTTCAACAAGTATATCGAAATCGCCAATGGCTTGGGCATGAGCGTCGATCTCTGGACCCACGAATTCGCCGGCCTACCCGAGGAGATCACCCGCCAGGACAAATGGTTTGACCGGCCCGAGGTCTGGGAGCTGCTGGATGCCCGCTACGATGCGCTGTTCAAGGCAATGCCCGGTCTCAACGGAGTGGTGCTCACCTTCCACGAGACCGAAATCATGGTCTTCGACGTCGAGAGCGAAAAACCGCTTCACGAGCGCGTCGCGATGCTCATCAACCGACTCCACGCGACCCTCAAGAGACATGGCAAGACCCTGGTGGTGCGCACTTTTGCCTACGAACCGAATCAGGAAAAGGGTGTGAGCAAGGCCTTCGAGTCCATCGATCCCGAAGTGATCCTCATGCTCAAGTGCGTCCCACACGACTGGCAGGTCTTTTACCCGCACAACCACGCGATCGGAAAATACCCCGAGCGCAAGCAGATCATTGAGTTCGACCCGGGTGCGGAATACTACGGCGTGGGCCGCGTGCCCTACCTTTATCCGGAATACATCCGCTTCCGCTTGGATTACGCCCGTGCCCGCAACGCCCATGGCTATGTCGCGCGCATTGAACGTCATACACATCCCAGTGCCATTCCCGGCATCACGGAAGATTCCGGTTGGAATGCCATCAATCTCTACGCCTTCAAGCGCTTCGCGGAAGATACCACCGTGACGCCCGACCAAGTGTGGCAGGAGTTTGTGTCGAAAGAAGTCGGGGCCGGTGCCCATGTCGCCCCGCTGATCGAGGCGCTCAAGCTGACGGATGACGTGCTCAACCGCTGCTACTTCATGCTGGGCTGCTGGTATGGCGACCACAGCCGCCTGCCCTCGGAGGGCTACGGACGTGGTCACATCCGCTTTATTACCAAGTGGCACCCCGCCTACAAAGACCTTGTGAGCCGCCTCGACAAACCGGACTCACGAGCGGTGGGCGAGGTGATGCGGGAGAGCGCGACAGCCGTGGACCTTGCCCGCGAGGCTCTCGCCAAGCTTGAAGCCTCCAGGGAAGCAGGTCTGGGCGAGGCCCATTACAAGCGATATCGACATCAGCTCACCACGCTGCTGGAAACCGCTGAAACATGGGCCGAGCACCGCAACACCTTCATCCGTAACCGGTCGGGAGGTCTCGATCCATCCTACGATGGACCCTTTCCCGTGGGCGGCCCTCCACGTCACCCCATCACCCCGTCATCGCCGTAACCCTTCATGCAGTCCTAGAGGATCGACAAAGCCATGCAACGTATCACCCCGCGACCATTCGCCAGAGAGACTCACAGATCATGAAACACCTATCCTTGCTGATGCTGGCGGCATCCGGACTTGCCATCGCCGAGCCTGCCGCAACCCACACGCTATCACTGGCCGGCATGTGGCGTTTCAGCCTCGAAGGAGAAGGTCGGTTCAGCGACAGGATCCGGCTGCCCGGCACCATCAACGACGCAGGCCTGGGTCCGCTGAACACCGCAAAGGCGGATCTATCAGGGCCCTACTTCCGGCATGCCTACACGGGGCCGGCATGGTATGAGCGGGAGATCGAGATTCCGGATGACTGGCAGAACATGCGGGTCAGCCTGTTCCTCGAACGCTGCCGCTGGCAGACGACGGTGTGGCTGGACGGCAGGGAAATCGGCTCGCAGGACAGCTTGAGCGTGCCCCATCAGTATGAGCTGGGAGTCCGATTGAAGCCGGGCAAGCACCGCCTGATGATCCGTGTTGACAACACATTCAAACACGATCTGGGGCGCTTCGTTTCCGCGCTCAAAGGCGGCACCTGGGGGAATCTGAACGGCATCATCGGCCGCATCGAGTTGCAGGCAACACCGCAAGTGTGGATGGATTCCGTGCAGGTGTATCCCGATGTGGCGGCGAAGGCCGCCACCGTCAAAGTGCGGATTGGCAACGTGACCGGGAAGAGCGGGCAAGGTGAATTGGAGGTCAAGGGCGTCAGACACCGGGTGAGCTGGCGGCAGGATGGTGGCGACGCGGAGTTTGTGGTCCCGTTTCCGAATGCCGGGTTGTGGAATGAGTTTTCGCCCGAGATGCAGTCGCTCACGATGAGAATGGGTGAACACGAGACCGTGGCTGAATTCGGCATGCGTGAGATCCACACGGAGGGGACGCGCTTTGCCATGAATGGACGGCCGGTCTTCCTTCGCGGCACGCTGGAGTGCTCGGTCTGGCCGCTGACCGGTTATCCGCCCACCGATGTGGCGGCGTGGAAACGGATTTACGGAATCCTCAAGGCGCATGGGCTCAACCACATGCGGTTTCACTCCTGGTGCCCTCCCGAGGCCGCATTCACTGCGGCTGACGAAGAAGGTATCCTGCTTCAGGTCGAAGGGCCGTGTGCCAATGTCACCGCCGGCAAGGATGCCGCCCGCGATGCGTTTCTTGTGGAGGAACTCCGTCGCATCGTGGACACCTACGGCAATCATCCGTCGTTCTGCCTGATGAGTCCGGGAAATGAATTCGGCGGAAAAAACGAGCTATTGGCTGGCTGGGTTCAAACCTTGCGGGATCGTGACCCGCGGCGGCTATATACCTCACCGTGCTATGGAGAAGTGACCGCGAACCGTCAGTTTATCGTAACGGTGAAAGGCAGGGGAATCCAAGGCGCGAAAACCTCGCACGATGCGTCGAAGGATGTGGCTCGCGAGCCCACGCCGATTATCTGCCACGAGATCGGGCAATGGACGTATTGGCCGGATCCCGCAGAGGCAAGCAAATGGACCGGGGTGATGCGACTGAAGAACTACGAGCTGGTGCACGAGGATCTGAAACGGAAGGGCCTCGCCGATCTCGAACCAAAATACATCCAAGCCTGCGGCAAATTCTCAACCTTGCTCTACAAGGAGGTTATCGAGGTGTTGTTGCGCACCCCCGGCTATGGCGGCTACCAGTTGTTGGACCTGCACGATTACCCGACACAGGGGACGGCCCTTATTGGTCCCCTCGATGCCTTCTGGGATTCGAAGGGATTTATTTCGGCGGATGGTTTCCGGCGCTTTTCCGGTCCGACCGTCCCCCTGCTGAGGATGCCAAAGCGAACCTATCGCAGCAATGAACCCTTCAAGGCACGCATGGACATCGCCCACCACGGTCCAGCCGACCTGAAGGCGGTGGAACCGGAATGGACCATTTCGGGTGCCGATGGCAGGATGGTTGCGGTGGGAAAATTGCCCGCATGCGATGTGCCGGCCGGCAAGCTGAGTGAGCTGGGCAGCATCGAAGTATCGTTTGATGGGTTGGAGAAGGCCGAAAAGCTGATGGCAACCGTGACGGTGGATGGATTTTCCAACGACTGGGAGATCTGGGTCTATCCTCCGGAGCCGGAAATGCCCCCATCCCCGAACATCGTCGAGTGCGAACGTTGGGAGGATGCCAAGGCCGCGCTTGGCGAGGGTCGCCGGGTGTTGTTCCACGCCTACAACTGCGACGGCGAGAAAACGATGAAGGGCATATTCAGGCCGGTGTTCTGGAGTCCGGTCTGGTTCCCGGATGCCAAGCCCATGACCATGAGTATCCTTTGTGATCCGGCGCATCCATTGTTCGAGGGCTTTCCCACCGAGATGCACAGCAACTGGCAGTGGCATGACCTGAAAGAGAAATCCCGGATCTTCATTTTGGATGCCGCCCCAACCGCTTATCGACCGCTGGTGCAGGTCATCGACAATTTCGCCCGCAATCACCGGATCGGGACGATTTTCGAGGTCAAGGTGGGCGAGGGCAGCTTGCTCGTGAACGGCTACGACCTTCGGAATATGCTTCAAAAACCGGAGGCCCGGCAGTTGCACTCGTGTCTGCTCCATTATCTGTCCTCGGAGGCTTTCCGCCCCAACACAGTGCTATCGTTGCAAGTGCTCGACGACTTGTTTGCCGAGGCCAAGCCTGAGACGACCGAAGACAGCCGCCACTGATGGTGCCATTGCTTCCCTGCCTCCACACGATCTTTACGACCCACGATCATCCACCAATCATCCCCTGAGAACCGCCATGCCACGCCGTCACTTGTGTATCATGCTCAACCTGCTCTGCTGCGCGCTATTCGCTTGCGTAGCCATCCCGGCTCAAGCCGAGAGAATCTATCTTTCCGGCAAGGGACCCGAAGATGCCAAGCTGTGGGACTTCAAGGTGTCGGCCGGTCGCAAGGCGGGCGAGTGGCACAAGATTCCGGTGCCCTCGAACTGGGAGCAGCACGGTTTCGGTTTTTACGATTACGGCTACCGCCAGCCGGAAGGGAAGCAGAACGAGTCCGGCCTCTACCGGACCACTTTCACCATTCCCGACAAGTATGCCAACAAGGATCATTTCATCCGTCTCGTCTTCGAGGGCTCGATGACGATGACCTCGGTTCGGATCGACGGCAAGCTGATTGGCGAGCCAAACCAGGGGGGCTACAACCGGTTTTCTTATCCCTTGCCCGGTCGGGTGTCTAGAAATGTAAAGCCCGGCAGGGAATTCACTTTGGAGGTTGAGGTGGCTGAGTTGCCGACCAATGAAAGTCTGGACGGAGCCGAGCGGAATGCGGATTTCTGGGTATTTGGCGGAATCTACCGTCCGGTTTATCTGGAAATCCTCCCTTTGAATTTTATCGACCGGATGGCGATTGATGCGAACCACGAGGGCGAGCTGAAGGTGGAGGTTTTTACCCAGATGCACGGCGGCTATCACAAAAAGCCGAAGAGCTGGGTGGACGAGCTGCGCCTTCAGGTTCTTGACAGTGAGGGCAATCCCCTCGGCGCGGAGTTGGTTAAGAAGATCCCAAAGATCACGGGCATCATTCCCGCGGAAATGTCTTTTGACGAGGTCAAGACCTGGTCGCCGGAGTATCCGAATTTGTATCAGCTCAGGGCAGGGCTCTACTTTGAAGGCAAGCTGATTCACGAGAAGACGGACACCTTTGGTTTCCGCACCTTCGAGGTCCGGCCGGGCGAGGGCTTTTTCCTCAATGGCGAGCACTTCCTGGCCAAAGGCGTCAACCGCAACAGCTTCCATCCTGACACGGCACGGGCCCTGACCTCGGAGAAGAACCGCTGGGATGCCGAGATGATCAAGAACATGAACGCCAACCTGGTGCGTTCCCATCAGCCGGCGGATCGCGAGTTCGTCAATTTGTGCAATGAACTGGGCCTGCTCATTGTTTCGGAAGTGACCCAGTGGCAGTCGATCATGGATCTTCCGTTGCTCAGCGATTTGGTTTTTGATAATGTAACGCGCCATCATAACGACCCGTCGGTCATATTTTGGGCCAACGGTAACGAGGATGGTTTCAACTTGGGCGCCGACCAGTTGTTCTATCTCTACGACCTGCAAAAGCGCCCGATCCTGCACCCCTGGTCATTCTTTGGGGACATTTACACCTGGCACTATCCGACCCACTTTCAGGCGAAACAGAATCTGGAAGAGTTTGAGGAAATTTACTTCCCGACCGAGTTTCTGCATGGTCTCTACGACGGAGGGCACGGTGCCGGGCTGAAAGAGATGTGGGAGCTGATGGAGAAATATCCACAGGGAGCGGGTGTCGTGCTGTGGTGCTGGGCCGATCACGGGATCAAGCGGACCGACAAGAACGGTTTCATCGATACGGATGGCAACCACTCGGCGGACGGCATCGTTGGACCCTACGGTGAGTTGGAAGCCAGCTACTTCACGATCCGCGAAATCTGGTCGCCCGTGCGTATTTCAGTCGAAGCACTACCGGAAAATTTCGATGGCGTCCTGCCGGTCGAAAACCACTTTTTCCACACGAAACTGGACGACTGTTCCTTCAAGTGGCAGGTGCTGAAATGGGATGATCCCCGCAAGTTCGAATCGGATGCGAATGTCGTCGAGGAGGGTTCGGCGAAGTTTGTGCCGAACCAAGACGACGACAATGGCAACCTGCACATCCCCGCGTCAGCCTTGAAAAAAGGCCAGTTGCTTTCGCTGCGTGCCTATGATCCTCATGGCAGGGAAGTCATGCACTGGCAATGGTCGCTCGGCTTCGAGACCGGGTTTGCCGACAGCGGCAAACCCGTCCTTTCCAAAGGCGAACAGTGGAAGGTCACTCAGGACGGCGCGGAATGGACCTTCGATTCCGGTAGCGGCATGGTTGTCAGCGTTGAGATCGATGGTTCCAAAACGACCTTCGGCAATGGACCCAAGCTCTATACCAAAGGTGGAAACGGCGACCTTGAGGTGGGTGAGTGGAAGGTCGTCACCAGTGAGTCAACGGGGGTGATCCGAATACGTTCCGAGGCTGCGGCTTCGGATGCCGCCTTCGAGTGGATCTTCGAGAAGGGCAAGCCGGTGACCCTGGACTATGATTTCGGTCATCCTGATGGCGGATTTCATTACGCAGCGGTCCGCTTCGACCTGGCCGATGCCGCGATGCATTCCAAGCGATGGCTCGGCCGCGGACCCTATCCGGTCTGGTCCAACCGCATGCAGGGACCACAGGTCGGTATCTGGGAAAATGAATACAACGAAGGCGGAGCCGGGTTCAACTGGACCTTCCCGGGGGGGTGTAAAGATTTGTCTGTAAAAGTCCGCACGAGGCATTGGTCCGCCGCACTGGCAGCCGATGGAGCGTAGCGGAATCGGCTGCCAGTGCGGCGG
>JAWLDG010000018.1:0-112189 GCA_041686775.1 Luteolibacter sp.
TGCTCTCCCGTAGCTCGTCTCGGGAGGACTCAGACTTTCACTGGTTGATTTCATGTATTTGCACTCGCACTAGGGCGCTACCGCCGGGAGCGCCGCGCGAATGTCTGGTGAATGAGCGGACCTTGATGGACGATACGCCTGCCAAAGACTTTAGCATTCTCTCCACATTCACCGTCGGCCCCGGCGGTGCCGCCCTACCGATTCACCGAGCGCCGCAGGCGCAACCGAGCCGAAGGCAACCGAGCGGCAACGCCGCAACCGAACCATGTCAAGACGCCTTCGAGTGCTATTATCCGCATTTTACTGCTCCCCCTACCGGGGCAGTGAATCGGCGGTCGGCTGGAACATCGCCAGCCAGCTTGCCCGCCATCATGACGTCACCGTGCTGATCGGCGACGTCTCGTCCAAGCTGCCGACACTCACCGAATGGCAGCGCTGGCAGGCGGAGAACCCGGATGGCATCGTCGGCCTGACCCCGGTGCATGTGCCTCCGGATCCGCAAACGGTGCGCGTTCATGACTGGCACGCCAGGAGAGGTCTTTGGTTCCTCTTCTACCGTGCCTACCGCCGCTGGCAAAACCTCGCCTATCAGACCGCCCGGCGGCTGCATGAGGAACATCCGTTCGATCTCGCCCACCACCTGACCATCATCGGTTACCGCGAACCCGGGGAATTGTGGAAGCTGGGAATCCCGTTCTTCTGGGGACCGATCCACGGTGCGGTCATGACCCCCTGGCGCTTCTTCCCGGAATTCGGCCGGGCCGGCATCTACCGCCACCTGACGCGCAACCTGCTCAATGCCGCACAGATGCGCCTGCCGTGCCGCGCGCGCAAGGCCGCCGCCCATGCCGCCAAAATCTGGGCGGTGACCGAGGAGGACCGCCGGATGGTGGAGGATCTCTGGGGCTACAAAGCCGAAACCATGATCGAAACGGGCGCCACCCCCGATCCCGACGCCCGGCCGCGCAGCCTCAAACCGGGAGAACCCCTGCAGCTCATGTGGTGCGGCATCATCGAGGACCGCAAGGGCCTTCCCATCCTGCTGCGCGCCCTTGCCGACATCAAGGGAAGCTCTGCGCCCTTCCTCCACGTGGTCGGCGAGGGGCCGGAGCGCTCTCGTTGCGAGCAACTCGCTGAAACCCTCGGGATCGGAAAAAGCGTGATCTGGCACGGCCGGATCGCCCATCACCTCGTGAAGGAACGCATGGCCGGCTCCCACCTCCTTGTCCACACCGCCATCAAGGAGGGCACGCCGCATGTGGTGCTCGAAGCACTGGCATCCGGCCTGCCGGTTCTCTGCCACGATGCATGCGGCATGGGCACCGCAGTGACATGTGCTTGCGGCATCAAGGTGCCACTCGAAAACCCGCAGGCCAGCGTCAGTCACTTCCGTGATGCACTACTGGACCTCATGCAGCATCCCGATCAAATCGCCAATCTCAGCGCAGGGGCTATTTCACGCTCCGCTGATCTGAGTTGGGACCGGCTCGGTGACCGCATCGCGCATTGCTACGAAAACATCATCTTGTCATGAAAGGAATCTCCCGCATCAAGCTCGCCATCAAACACCTTCTGGGCCGGGATCTTTATCTCCGGCCCTCTGCATCCGTTCCACTCGCCTACCATGGCACGCGCTATGAGGGATGGGCGGTGCCGGAAGGCCACGTCTCGGAGGACTCGGTGGTTTACTCTTTCGGCATCGGCGAAAACGTCTCGTGGGACCTCGGTCTTATTGCGGCAACCGGTTGCACCGTTCATGGCTTCGATCCGACTCCCAAGTCGCTGGCCTGGGTCGAGCGGAACGTCAAAGAGCCACGCTTTGTTGTCCATCCGTTCGGTCTGTCGGATGCCGATGGAGAAATCGAACTCTGGCTTCCGGCGAATCCCGAATTCGTTTCCGCAAGCTGCCGGCCCTCGGATTCCACATCGAACGAACGCTTCCTTGCGCCATGTCGCCGCCTCGATTCGACGATGAAGGAGTTGGGCCATGAGCGCGTGGATGTCCTCAAGATGGATATCGAGGGAGCCGAGTATCCGGTGATCCGCGACCTGTGCGCGAATCCGGATCTTCTCGGCCATATTGGAATAATCCTGATCGAGTTCCATCACTGGATTTCGTCCTTCACTCTCGAGGATACGAGGCAGGCCATCAGGGAACTTGAATCACAGGGCTTTGTCATCGCATGGGCCTCGGAGCGTGGCCATGAAGTGCTGTTCATCCGTCGCAAGGGCCCTGGCCGGAAATGATAGATCATGGCCGACGTCGTCATCATCCAGGAGCACCTCCCGCACTATCGGGTGGCCTTCTTCGAAGGGTTGCGCGAGAGCCTTGCCGGGAAAGGGATTTCGCTCGGACTGGTCCATGGCAAAGGAAGTGACTCTCGCATGCTGACCACTCCGCTGCCCTGGGCGACGGGAGTCAACATCCGGCGGCTCGGACCGTTTTCCTGGCATTCGCTCGGCGGCATCTGCCGGGGATCGCGATTGGTGATCGTGCCGCAGGAAACGAAGTATCTCCGCTGCCACCTGCTGTGGCTGCACTCCCGGATCCACGGGCGTCCGAAGTTCGCATACTGGGGGCATGGGAGGAATTTCCAGGCGGCGGACACCGGCGGGGCCGCCGAGCGTTTCAAGGGTTTCCTGACACGCCGTGTGGACTGGTGGTTCGCCTACAATGACCTGAGCGCCCGCGTCGTCCGCGATCTCGGCTTTCCGGAAGACAGGATCACTTCCATCGGCAACACCATCGACACGCTCGGGTTGATCCGGCGGCGCGAATGTGTGGAAGCATCCGAATTGGAGGACTTGAGAGCCATGCACGGCATCGACTCCGAACATGTCGCCTTGTTCAATGGAGCGATTTACGCGCCAAAGCGAATCGGCTTCCTGCTCGAAGCCGCAAGACTCGTCCGGCAGAGGATCCCCGATTTCACATTGTTGGTGATTGGCGAAGGACCCGAGCGCCAATTGGTGCGGGAAGCGGCCGCTGAGCATCCATGGATACACGACCTCGGCCCCATGAAAGACGAGGAAAAAGTCCCCTACTGGATGCTCTCACGCCTGTTGCTGATGCCTGGACTGGTGGGTCTGGTGATTGTCGATTCGTTCGCGCTCGGCGTGCCCATGGTCACCACCGATTACCCTCACCACAGCCCGGAGATCGATTATCTGGAAGACGGGAAGAACGGCGTATTGGTCAAGTGCGGCGAATCAGCCGGAAAATATGCGGAGGCGGTTGCCGCGCTGATGGAGTATCCCGCTGAGACCGCGCGGCTGGCGGAAGGCGCGTCCCGTGCCGCCCGGACCCACACGATGGAGGAAATGATCGAACGCTTCAGTGCCGGCGTCACGCGCGCTCTGGCCAATCCCTGACATCGGATTTCCCATGGAAGACACCATCATCACTCCAAGGCCTCAGGCCGCTGATGCGGCCACTCCCAGGCTGCTGATCGTGGGCCAGACTCCGCCGCCATGGCATGGCCAGGCGGTGGCTACCAAGATGCTCTTCGACCATGACTGGGACCGGCGTGAGGTCATCACCTTGCGCATGGCCTACAGCGATGAAATGCACTCGGTGGGTCGCTTTGAGCCACACAAGATCCTCCACCTCATGGAACTGATCCGGCAAACCCGGAAAGTGTTGAACGAAAATCCGGACACGATCCTTTTTTATCCCCCGGCGAGCGCCCACTGGATACCGTTCCTGCGGGATGTGATCTATCTCTGGCGGGTGAGAAAGCTGGCCCGCGGGACGGTTTTCATTTTCCATGCCTCGGGCCTGGCTGAATGGGTTTCATCCAACGCGCTTCGCCGCTGGCTGGCACGCCGTGCCTATCGTCAGGCGGACCTTGCCTTGGAAGTGGCGGTCGAGGAGGTTTCCCCGCACGACGTGTTTGAGGCCGACAAGTGGGAATGGTGCCCCTGCGCGGCGGAAGTCCCCCTGATGGAGCGCCATATCCCCGTGGATGATCAGCCATTGCATGTCCTTTTTGTCGGCAGTCTTCAAGAGGGCAAGGGGGTTTTGGAAATCATACGGACCGCGGCGTTTCTGAAACGGGAAGGCTTTGGAAAACGTTTCCGCATTTCAATCGTCGGGCGCTGGTTCTCGGAACAGTTCAGGCAGACCGTGGAAAAACTGGTGGGGGAACTCGACGTGCAGGACATCGTGTTGCTGCCGGGTGAATTTACCGGTGACCGGAAATGGCAGGCATACCGGGATGCGGATGTGTTTTTCTTCCCCTCGCACTATGAGTCCGAGGCCTCGCCGATTGTGCTGATGGAGGCTCTCGGAGCCGGCTTGCCGGTGGTAAGCACGCGGTGGCGGGGAATTCCCAGCCTGCTTGAAGGATGCGAATCCGCCTGGCTGCATCCGATCCGCGATCCGGCCGCCTATGCGGGCACGCTCGTTGAATTGGATCGCAAGCGTGGCGAATTCAAACGCTTGGCCGCGGCGTCCAGAAGTTTCTATGAAGCCCGCTACCGGCCGGAACACTTCACGGGAAGAATCGAAAAAGCCCTGGACCGCCAATGGCCATTGCATCGGAGCAACGGCGGCCCCCGGATGGACACCCATGACGATTCCGAAGAAAGGGAATACTACCGGGTTCTCCAGGTCTTCAACCAATATGCCGAACAGGGCGGTGAGGAAGTCTGGGTGGATCAAGTCACCTCCCTCAGTGATGAGAGGCTGCGCATTCATGAACTGCGTTTCCGCAGCCGTGCCTGGAAAGTGCGTGGTGCCCCATCGCCCATGACACAAGCGATGCGGATGTGGGATAATCCGGACTCACGGCGACGCCTGAACCGGGAAGTCGGCAACCTGCAGCCCGATGTCCTGTTGTTCCACAACCTGATTCCGGTGGCCTCGTTCGGCCTCTATGACGAAGTGCGCAAACTGGATCTGCCGCTGCTTCAATACATCCACAACTTCAGGCCGTTCAGCCCGTCCGGAACCATGTGGATCGGCGGCCGGGTTCAGGATGATGCCTTGCGCGGAAATCCATGGCCTGAAGTCTTCGGCAGGGCCTGGGAGCACTCGCTGACCAAAACCGCCATGCTGGCATTCCATCTCCAACGCTTGCGGAAAAGCGGCTGGCTGGACGCGGTGGACCGCTGGATCGCGATTTCCGAATTCATGCGGGACAAATTCGTGGAAGCAGGCATCCCGGAATCCAGAATCACCACCCTGCGCCACTGTTGGACACCGACGGCTAGCGACTCTCCGAAGGAAGACCGGGGCTATTATCTGTTTCTGGGACGGCTTGTGCCGGAAAAAGGTGTGGGCAACTTGCTGATGGCGTGGCAGAAGTTGAAAAGGATTCTTGGCAATTCCTGCCCGAAACTGGTCATCGCCGGAACCGGCCCGGAAGAATCGAAAGTGATGGCGGCGGCCGGGCGTGAGAGAGCCATCGAATACGCGGGCTTCGTTTCCGGGGAGGCGAAGCAACGCCTGTTGGCCGGCTGCCGGGCGGTACTTGCGCCCTCGATCTGGTGGGAACCGCTCGGCCTGATCGTTTATGAGGCCTATGATCACGGCAAGCCCGTCATCGCCGCCAGATCGGGTGGCCTCGTGGAAACAGTCCAGGAAGGCGAAGGAGGCTTCCTGCACACCCCCGGTGATGTGAACTCACTGGTGGAAGCCATTCTCAAACTGGAGGAAACCGGTTATGCCGGCCGGACCAACATGGGCCTGACCGGCAGGCGATGGCTTCTGAAGAAGGCGAGTCCGGAGGCATGGAAGGCAAGCTTCGAGGAAATTGTCAAATCAGTGGTCAATGGATGAGAACGTGAGTCTGTGATGGCCTGTCGCGCCTGTTATGTCTCATGCCCCACAAGCGCTTGGCCGTCAATATAGCCGCAACGCCGGAATCACGTTCACGCGCATCATCATTTCCTGCCATGAGAATCGCCGCCCTGCTCACCTGCTTCAACCGCCGTGAAAAGACCCTGCAATGCCTGCGCACGCTGGCGGCACAAGACCTGCCTGCCGGCGTTTCGCTGGAAGTGTTTCTGGTGGACGACGGTTCGAAGGACGGCACCGCCGAGGCTGTTCCCGCGGAGTTTCCAAGAGTGACGGTTATCAGGGGCGACGGCTCGCTCTACTGGTGCGGCGGAATGCGGATGGCATGGAAAGTGGCGGCGGAATCCGACCCGGATTTCTATCTTCTGGCGAACGACGATACGCTTCTTGACAAAGGTGCGCTCGGGAGCCTGTTGGATATCACCTGCACGCCGGACGACCGGATCATCGCGGTGGCGGCCATCCGGGATACCGAAAGCGAGCAGGCAATATACGGCGGCATCCGCGCGGCAAGCGGGTTGCGGCCACCGACGGGCAAACCCGAGCACTGTGACACCTTCAACGGCAACGCGGTGTTGATTCCCCGGGCGGTGTACGAGGAAATGGGAATGCTGCACCATGCCTATACCCATGGCATGGGCGACTTCGATTACGGCTATCAGGCGAGCCGCCGGGGAATCCGTGTGATCCAAAGCGCAGAATTCATCGGCACATGCAGCAGGAACCCTCTCGCTGGAAGTTGGCGCGACCGGAATCTCGGTCGGATGGAGCGCCTGCGTATCCTTCGCAGCCCCAAAGGCCTGCCTTTCATGGAATGGCTGGCTTTCAACCGGCGCAATTACGGCTGGCTTTGGCCGATGAGAACCATCTCGCCTTACATCCGGGTGTTGCTGGGGCGGTAGGGCTGGCCCGCCGTGGCCGGCCCACTTCACCTTCTTCCGCCCGGGGCTCTTCATCTTCTCAAGGACCCTTCGTGTAACGGATAGCCCTTGGACCGCCATCCGGCGGGAAAGTGGGACGAGCGAGGCCGCTCGTCCCTACCCTTGATTTCCATGGATCTCATCACTCTGCTAAAAAAGATCAGAAACCACACCTGGGGCAGGATTCGACGTGCCATCCGTTCGTCGCGGCACTATCCGAAGCTGTTCAGCTCCTATTGGCACCATCGGTTTCACAAGCACCGTTCAGGTGCTGGCAGGGATACACTCTATCTGAGCGCGCGTCCCAACCCGGGAGCGGGGATCGGACATCAGATGGCCAACTGGATCGCCGGTTACTGGTGGGCCCGGCAGTTCGGCCTGAAATACGCCCACTCGCCCTTCCCGTCGCCGGCATGGGAGGAATTCCTCGGCTTCGGGGAAAACGAATACACGGTCGAGAAATTGGCCGCCATGCCGGGATACAAGGTGGTCAAACTCCCGCCATTCAGGGAAAAAATCCCGCAGGAGCGCGGACTGGTCGAGAACATCATCGCGTCTTACGATGGCCAGAAAGCGGTTTTCCTGATGGCACAGGATCAATCCTACCGCGACCAGATCGGAGTCATCGAGGATCTCCAGCGCAAGTTCCATCAGGCCCCCGCCAGGAAGCATGACCGCCTCATCTTCTCTGCGGACCACTTCAACATCGCGGTACATGTGCGCCGCGGCGATATCGTTGCGGGCCAGATGAACGGAAATCTGAACCTTCAGATGCGATGGCAGGACAACGATTATTTCCTGAAGGTGCTCGGCAATGTGCTCAAGGCGCTGCGGACGGACAATCCGGTCGCCATCTACTTGTTCTCGCAAGGCAAGCCGGAGGAATTCAAGGAGTTTGAAACCTTCGACAATCTCCATTTCTGTCTCGACATGGGCGCGAGGGATTCCTTCCTCCACATGGTGTTTGCGGATCTGCTCATTACGAGCAAGAGCTCGTTCTCTTACAAGCCGGCCCTTCTTTCAAAAGGCATCCGCGTTTGCCCGATCGATTTCTGGCATGCATACCCTGACGACCCGAAGTGGATTCTTGCAGAAGCGGATGGCACGATCCCGCTGGAGACGATACAGCCGGAAGGCAACAGCTAAAATCCCATACCGTCATCTTGTCATGAATGCTCCATACACGGGAATCGCCATGTTGATGTTGGCCGGCTGTGCGTATGCACTTCCTCCCGTCCTGGGGATTGGCAGAAACGCTCCGGATGGGATTGTTCTGCAGTGGTCCGATCCCGACGAGCAATGGAGACTGCAACAAAGTCCCGACCTGGCACGGTGGTTTTATCCCGGAATCGATCTTCTCACCCGTTCGGAATCCCATTCATTTTCATACCATGACGATTCCTTTTCGGGGAAGATGTACTACAGACTGAAAAAAACCGGACAGCGCAGGATTTATGTGGTCGGGGACAGCACCAGTCATTACTCGGGATGGCCTCTCAGGCTGCAAACACTGACAGGCATCCCCGCGTTTTCCCAAGCGATCGGCGGCACCAAAAGCCCGTCCATGGTGCAAAGGGCCGCCGGCGTGGAACTCATGACAAGCATGGTCGCGGGTCAAGCCTACCCGGCAGGCCCCATTCGCCTGCGATGGCACCGCCACATGGCGGAACGCACGCAGGATCCATGGTCCGAGACGTATCGTTCGCAATGGCCGTCCCTGGTCAAGACCGTGGCGGAGCCCACCGCCATCGAGGTCTATCAGGACGGCGGCTTCATCGGAAACGCCAGCCGCATGCTCAAAAAGTTCTCGACCGATCACGCGAACGCACCAAAAACCATTCACTGTCCCGGTCACGGTCTGACCAATGGCGACCGGGTGGCTTTCATCAGTTCGGACCCGGCATGGCCGGCCGATCTCTCGGCAGCGGACAATGCGCTCGAGTGGAACTTCACCAGCCCCCTGCTGCCGGCAAACCTCATCGAACGCCGCGTGTATTTCGTCGCCAACGAATCCGCCGACTTCTTCGAAGTCAGGGAGATGCAGGGCGACGCGAACACCTTGGACATCGGCGGCGATTCCACAGGCGAACAGTTTGTCGAATGCGGGTGGGAGCTTGACTTCACACACGCGGGCGGACCGCTCGACATCACCTGGCGGACGCGCACCCCGTACGACGATTGGATCTGGCTGCTGAATGTATCCGCCAACGACATTCCCAGCTTCGATGCCATGAGCGTCACCATTCCGAACACCGAATCGCTTCTCGACCGCCTGCTCGAACCGAATCCGAGGTTCGCAATCATTTGTCCCCTCTCCGGCAGCTATGTGAATAGAAATCCCGGATCATTCAATTGGAACAACTATTACTACACCTACATGCCGTGGGTGAAAACCAACCATCCGGACCGCCACATCGACACCATGGCTCTGCTAAGCGCCCATCGGACAGCCAAGGAACGCTCCTTCCTATCCAACCCGGAAATCCCGCAGTTGCTTTGGATCAAGGGCAGTCCTCAGAATGAAAGCAGCTGGCAGGCATCCCTCGAACCCTTCGAGGGGGCCACCCAACACTGGGTGGGCCCCGGGTTCGTTCCACTTCAATTCCGCGCCAATTTCGAGGACGACATCCACTTGGGAAACGCAGGCAACCAGGTCCTCGCCGAGGCCATCGCCGATTTCATCGAGACCAAAGGCTGGTAATCGCCGATCCGGGCAGTCACCCGTCCATCCGCGTTCTGCTGGGGCTTTGAACGGTGTTTCGGTTGCCTGCGGCTCGGTTGCGCCTGCGGCGCGCGGTGAGCCTGTGAGGCGAAAGGGCCAGTCGCTACGCACCGATTCTTTCTCTCTTCTCTTACCGGCTCACCGAAACACCGAATCACCGAATCACCCATGCTCTTCAACTCCTGGGCATTCCTGATCCTGCTGGCGGCGACGTTCGCGCTCTACCACCTGCCCGTGCCCGGCATGCGCCGCAAGACCTGGCAGGTCTCGCTGTTGCTGGTGGCCAGCGCGGTGTTCTACGCGTGGGAGGAGCCGCGGCTGCTGCTGCTGTTGTTCAGTTCCTGCCTGGTGAATGCGGTGGCGGTGGAGCGCATCTTGTTTTGGAAAGGTAGGGTGGATCCGGCTCGGTCCGCCGATTCCACCCTTCTTCCGCCGGAGGCTGATTCTTCCTCTTCCCAAGGTCTTTCAGTTTCACGAAGAGCCCTTGCCGCCATCCGGCGGAAGCCAGGGCGCACCGAGCCGGATCCGCCCTACCATTCCAAAGCCAGGCACTGGCTGTTCTGGACGGTCGCCCTCAACCTAGGCTTTCTCGCATTTTTCAAGTATGCCGGCTTCCTGGCCGGTTTCCTTCCCGAAACACCGATCACCGAATCACTGAAACACTGGGCCACCGGCATCCCGCTTCCCGTCGGCATTTCCTTCTACACGTTCCAGGGCATCTCGCTGGTGGTGGACGCCTGGCGGGGCGACATCAGCGAACACAGCACCGAGCGGCTCTCGGCACGAGGGCGTGACAGACCCGGCTCGATTCGGGATACTTCTTTCTATATCTCCTTCTTCCCCCAACTCGTGGCGGGGCCGATCGTCAAGGCACACGAGTTCGTGGACCAGATCGGTGCGAAGCGTTTCCGCGACATCGACTGGATCACTGTGCGGCGCGGGTTGATCACCGGCTACTTCCTCAAGGTCTTCGTGGCGGACAACCTGGCGGAACACACCGCCTACTTGAGCGCTGGCGGGGAAGGCTTGGCGAGCGGCAGCCCGATCGGCATGACCAGCCTGCTATACGGCTACAGTTTTCAGATCTTCGCCGACTTCGCGGGCTACTCGCTGATCGCTATCGGACTCGGCGCCTTGTTCGGCTACAAGCTGCCACCCAACTTCAATTTCCCATATCTCTCAACCAGCATCACCGAGTTCTGGCGCAGGTGGCACCTCTCGCTATCCTCCTGGCTGCGCGACTACCTCTACTTCCCTCTCGGCGGCAACCGCAAGGGAGCCAGGCGCACCTATTTCAATCTGTTCCTGGTCATGTTCCTCGGCGGCCTGTGGCACGGGGCCGCGTGGAAGTTCGCCATCTGGGGGTCCTTGCACGGGCTGTTCCTGACACTGGAGAGACTCTTTTCAAGAAACCAGAGACCAGAAACCAGAAACCAGATCGGTTCGGCATCTCATTTGCATTCTTCCTCTGGTTTCTGGCCTCTGGTCTCTTGTCTCTTCCGCTGGCTTGTCACATTCCACATCGTAACGGCCCTCTGGCTGACCTTCATGATGCCGGACATGGCATCGATCATCGCCTTCTTCAAGGGACTGGCGAATATTTTCGAAGGCCATTTCCGTTTCTCAGGTCCACCGGTCTTCTCGCTGGTTTTCTATGGCAGCATGGTGTTTCTTTACCATGGATGGGGCTGGCTGCGGGAACACCGGGAAGATCTCGCCCACCGACTCGCCAGGTCGCCGCTGGAACCGCTGGTGCATGGGGCGATGCTGTTCCTGATCCTGACCAACCCCGGCGCGCCACGAGGGTTCATTTATTTCCAATTTTAAAGGTAGGGCTGACCGGCCTCGGTCCGCCCTGACTTCCGTCCGCATGGACGACCCAAGGACCCCGCGTGTAACGAAAACCCCTTGTGCCGCCATCCGGCAATGCGGTGAGAGCGTTAGCGACACAGAAAACCGCGAAGCCTTACTGGCATGGCCGGAGCAAAGCGTAGGCAAACAAGTGGGACGAGCGAGGCCGCTCGTCCCTACCGGTTTCCGAACCTCCCGCCACATGACTCCCGACGGAAAATGGTTCACCTGCACACCGGTGTCGTTTGTGGGCGACGAACGTTTTTTCGCCCGCGACAGCGGCCTGCTGTGCAAGGGCTTCCAGGAGATCGGCGTGGATTGCCGTGCGATCATGCCACTGCCCGAATGGCCGGGGGATCACACCGATGATCTGATCCGGACCGATCATCGAAATCTCCGGAATCCGGATTGGTGGCGCTCTCTCAATGGCGAGGGAGTCGTCTTCTACGGCTGGGGGGCCGGCAAATATGCCCCGATCGCGAAAGCCATCAAGGCCGCCGGTCTTCATCTGGTCTCGCACATGGACACCGCCGGCATGCTCGGGATTCTGAATGGCGTGGCCGAGTATGCCTCCTCCCAGTGGCGGATCACCCAAGGGGAATCCAACTCCCGGATCAAGGGCGCCAATCGCTTTGCACTGAAACTTGGCTATGCATTCACCATCGGGCTGTTCCGCAACGACATGCGCAGGGCCAGCCATCTTCGCCAGGCGGACATCATCGGCGCCATCAGCCCGGTGGCGGTCGAGCGCATCAGCCGGATCTGCCGGGTCTATGGCGGCGACGAACTTGCCCGAAGGGTTTCCCTGATCCCCCATCCCAACGCCCCTTACATGACTTATGATCCCGCCATTCCCAAGGAGCAACTTCTTGTGGCGGTCGGCCGCTGGGACGACTTGAAGATCAAGGGGACCAGTCTGCTGATGGAGACATGTGAACGCGTGCTTGCCGACGATGCCCACTTGCGGATCGAAATCTATGGCACCATTCCACCTGCGGTTGAGAAATGGCACGGCGCACTCGCCGATTCACAACGGGATCGCATCGAACTGGCGGGCAGGCTCCCAAACTCCGGGATCACCCGGGCACTGCAGCGCGCGCGGGTGGTGCTCTGCACCTCGTTGAGAGAGGGCTATCATACGGTTTCGGCCGAATCCCTGTGCTGCGGGGCCTCGGTCGTCGGACCGGACGTGCCGGAAATCCCCAGCCTGAAATGGTTCACGGACGGTCCATACGGCCGCCTGGCCCCGCGGCGGGGCGACGCTTTGGCAGAAGCGGTTATGGCGGAACTCGCCGCATGGGACTCCGGCGAACGCGATCCCGCACACCTATCCAGCCACTGGGCATCCTTGCTTCACGCGCCGTCCGTGGCGCGGCGAATTCTGGAACTCGTTGAAAAGCGGAAATCCCGAGCGAAACAGCCATGAGATACCTCACACTCTGCACCATGACCTGCGCCGCCCTGTTCCTGCTTCAGGGCCTGGCGCTGCGGATGAGCGGCGGAAGCACCATCAAGAGTGAATCCAATTTCTACTCGTCGCTGGCAAGAGTGCAGTCAGGCACTCAAGGCCAGCCAGACATCATGCTGCTGGGCTCCTCGCTGACCGGGCGCTTTCCCGACCGCAGCCACGGATTCGCCGGAGTCGCCAACATCGGCTGCGACGGCGGAAGCGCGGCGGATCTTCTGCGCGCGATCGATCAAGGACTGTTGCCGGCAACGGGCGTTCTGGTCATCGAAGGCAACACCTTCTATCGTGCGACCGGTGACCCGATCAGTGAGATCCATAACGCACTGCGGTCACCGTGGTTCCGGGTGGGACTCCAGCTGCCTCTGCTGAGCGCCTACGCGAGGCCCGCCGCGTTCCTGTATTCCCCACTGCTAGCGCGTAAAATCGGTCGTGCACAAGGACCGGCCGGCCCACTGCTTCCCGTCTCTTCCGTTCCCGAAGTGGTTTCCCACCCCAACCATCTGTCCGATGAAGCCCGGACGCTGGTTGATGAGATGGCGGGCATTTTCCAACGCCTGCAATCGAGAAACATCCGTCTGTTGCTCGTGATCCTGCCCCCTGGCGCGGAAGCAGACAGTCCCAACATCCGGATTCCCCGTGAACTCTCCAGATTGTCCGGCGTTCCACTGCTCGATTTGACACGGAACCTGCCGCCCGACGCGGTCCGCTACACGGATGGCGTGCACATGGATCCCGCCAGCGCGGCCAAAGCCCTGCGAACGATCCTGATGGCCTTGGACAGGTTGCCGATGGAAGGCTTGTAGCGGCGCTCTGCGAGCGTCGAGGCCAGTGGAATGCCATTTCGACTCATCGAGTTCGACGGCAGCAAACGGCCGCCATTGAATGCGAGTTGTCAAACGCCACATGGCGACCCCACACCATGGGATTGGAACAATACCCGCAATCTCCCCGCGTGCTGATCGGCGCGATGCTGAAGTGGCATCTGCATCACACGGCGCGTGCCTTTCAAGACGCGGGAAACCTGTCCCGGTACTGGGTGAGCAATGCGAGACCCGCAGGCTTGGAACCGGACCGTTACCGCAGGATCTGGCCATACCATCTGCTCAAGAAGCCGTTCTATCATCTCGGATCCGCGCAACTCGACGAGTGGACCCGGTGGTGGTTCCTGCCTGCCTACGACGCCTGGGTCCGGCGGCAGCGGATTCCCGATGATTGCAACATAGTGATGGGGCCGATGGGATCCTGCGAATCCCTGTTCCGGCTGGCGGCCCGCCAGAAAAGGGAAGTGATCCGCGTTTTCGACGCACCGAACAGCCATCCACGGAGCTGCGCGAAACTCTGGCAAGACGAGTGCGACGCGTTCATGCCCGGCTACCGGGTTCCCCTGCCGGGCCCGGCGGTGGAGCGCATGTCACGTGAAATCGATGCCGCCGACCTGATCCTCTGCCCCAGCACCTTCGTCAAGGAGTCGATGGTTCGCCAGGGTGTGCCGGAGTCGAAATGTTTTGTCCGCCATTTCGGCGTGGACACCTCGGTTTTCCTGCCAAGGGAGTGCCTGCCCGACAATCCGGTATTCGTCTGCGTGGGCAGCGTTTGTCTCAGGAAAGGCCATCAATATCTTTTCCGGGCGTTCGCCCGCTTCAGGCAAACCCACCCTTCCGCCAGACTGATCTGCATCGGCGGAATCCGGCAGGATTTCAAACGGGAATGGCCGAAATGGGAAAACCTGGTCGAACACCACCCATCGATGGACCACGCACGAATCGCCGCCGTATTGAAACAGGCAACCGCTTTTGTCCTGGCTTCGGTCGAAGAAGGCTTTGCCCGGGTGCTTTCCGAAGCCATGGCGGCCGGACTGCCGGTCATCGCCACCCATGAAACGGGCATCACCACGGTGGCCACTCATGGAGATACGGCATGGATCGTCCCCTCGCGCGATGCCAAGGCGATCTGCGAGGCGCTGCAACTCCTCACGGATGACAGGGCGCTCAACGAATCCATCGGCCGCTCCGCCCTCGCCATCGGCCGCGCGGAAAACACATGGCGGCATTATGGCAATGACATACTCGACCGGCTCCGTGAGGAATTGTCTTCACGTGGCATGACCGGATCCTGATCGCATGAATCACGCAGTCCATCACCTGCCAAAGCACATCGACGAATCCGCGGAGAGGTTTCATCATTACGAAACACTCTGGAAAACGGTGGGGCTGGACCTGCTCGGGAAGCATGCGGCGGCCTTGGAGGGACTCACTCTTCTCGACTATGGATGTGGAAGAGGCGAAACCCTGCGCATGGCAGCGGAGCGCGGGATGAGGCCTCTGGGAACCGACCTGGACGAGGAATGTGTCAGCTTGAGCCAGTCCCAAGGCGATGCCGTGTTGTTGACGCAACCGCACAACCCGTTGTTGCAGTTCGGCGAAGAAAGCTTCGACGTCGTCACATGCTTTCATGTTCTGGAACATGTCGGGAATCCGAAGAGGGTCCTGACCGCACTGGGCGGGATTTCACGGAGATATGTCGTGGTGGCGGTGCCGAACCTGCGGGCTTTGCCAAAACCCCGTTACTTCCGGAATGAGCCACAACCGGTCAATGAAGGACACCTGCAAGGCTGGGACCACGCCCATTTCCGCAATCTGGCGGAACTCCATTGCGGCTTGAAGCTGATCGCCTGGGGCCATGACCAGGTGCGGGTGCCGATCCTGAGTCCTTTGGCAGCGAAAATCGGCGGCAACAAGCTGGCCATCCGCCTGGAAACAGGAATTCTGCTCAAGCTGCTGAAGTTTCACAGCACATCCATCATCGCATTATTGGAGAAAAATGATGTCGGAGGGACGCCGCCATCGAAGTCGGTTGAAGACAAGGAGTAATTCAGGACGGTTGCGAATAAACGCGGCGGAAATCTCGCGGATGTGGTGCGACCGGCTGCATGCGGATCGCGTGGCGGAGATGGTGGCGGAGATGGTCGGGAGATGAACATCGAACATCGAACTTCCAACATTGAACGTTGAAGTGAAGAGGAGGGGCACCATGGCTGCGGATTGGCGATGGTGGAGCCGATCCAGGAACGCGGCAACGACAGATCAACAATCAACAGATTTCCGTGAGACTCAAAAAAGGTCTGAATGGCTTCCGGTGCGGCCCAGAATTAGTTCGTCACTGAGCGGTTTGTAGATGAGCAGCCAGTCGGGCTCGATATGGAAGTCCCGCCAGTTCTTCCAATTGCCGGTCAATGCATGATCCCGAAACTTCTCCGGGATCGGGCCGCCCGAAATCAGGAGATCGACGATTTCCATCAGCTTGCCGAGGTCCTTTCCCCGCCTCTGCTGTTTCCTGACGTCTTTCCTGAACTGGGTCGTCTGAGTAACTTTCATTCGCTCCAAGATGCGTAGAGCTCACCTACGGATTCAAAAGTCTCGATCTCCTCACCCCGCTCGGCCTTGGCGAGGGTATCGCTAGTAAGAGAATTCGGGACTTTGAGTTCCAACGGGAATTCGCCCCTCATCGCGATCTGCCGATAAAGCAGGCGGATCGCTTCGGTCGGTGTCAATCCGAGTGAACCAAGAATGCGCTCTGTCGCCGCCTTGGTGGCGGGATCGATCCGTGCATGAATGATTGAAGAATGAGCCATGGGGCGAGTGTATCACGCATGAAACACGCCGCAAGCGGATTTTAGTGTGGAAGGTTGCCGCTGCGCGGCCCGGTGTTTCGGTTGCCTTCGGCTCGGTGTTTCAGTGGGACGAAAGAGACAGTGCGTTAGCATCGAAATGGTAGGGAAGAGCGGCCCGGTCCGCCCACTTCACCTTCTTCCGCCGGACTCGTCACGGCGTAGCTCCGCGAAGACGGAGGCTATTCTTCCCAAGGTCCGCACGTGAAACGAGAAGCCCTTGGACCGCCATTCGGCGGGATAGTCGGACAAGCGAGGCTTGCCCCGTCGTCGCCTGAGGCTATGCCGGGCAAGCGCTCGTCCCTACCGGTTTTCCGATGCTGCCCACGCTCCCTTGTCCACCCAAAAACATTGGACCATATCTCATCCACGGCCATAATGAACCCATGATCGCCCAAATCGAAATCCGCAAGCTGCCGCTTTCTGAAAAGCTTGAGCTGCTGGAAGCCGTCTGGTCCGAGTTGTCATTGGATCCAGACAGCATTGACGTCCCTCAGTGGCACAAGGATATTTTGGATGAACGCCAGAGTGAACTGGAACAAGGTTCCATGAAAGCGATTGATTGGGACTTGGCGAAAGAGCAAATCAGCCGCAGGACCCGATGAAGCTCCATATACTGGAGGCCGCCAGTGACGATCTTGTGGAGGGTTTCCATTTCTACGAACGCGGCGAACAGGGTATCGGGGATTATTTTCTCAGCTGCCTGTATTCGGACATCGAATCACTCAAAATCTTCGGTGGCATCCATCGCCGGGTTTACAAGAATCTTCACCGGTCCCTTTCCAAACGCTTTCCTTTCGCCATCTACTACACCGTCGAGAATGACACCATAATCGTCCGAGCGATATTAGATTGCCGGCGAAATCCCTCATGGATTCGATCCCGGCTGCACAATGCCTGAGGCTCTCACCGAAAAATGGTAGGGCTGGGCGGCCTCGCCCCATTCGCATCTTGACAATGCTCCGCGACGTGGGATTTCCCACCATGAAAGTTCAAACGCTCGATGCCAAGCGGCGGCTGACTTTACCCGGAGCCAAGCCCGGAGAATGCTACGCCGTGCGGGAGACGGCTCTGTGCCGTGTGGAACCACTGGTTGCGCCAAGCGCAGCGCACCAATGAAGAAGACCGGGATTCCTACGGGCATGGGGTGTTCACGGCGGTGCCGACGGACGGCCCGTCCACACAAAACAGATAAGCCGGGCAGCCACCAAGGCGCGGTCCCGCAGGGCGGGATCCGCCAATGTGGATGAGGCAACCCTCTCCGGTGCTTCATCGCATCCCAAGGTCCGGCCATCCTCCACTTGCGTTGCCGCAAGGCGGCTAACTCAGCCGAACAACCGCGAGCGGCGGTCGTTGAGAATTTCCAGGTATCCGGCCTTGGCAGGAGCGGAGAGATAGGAGTTATCGATCTTCCGAACCCACGCATCCCGGGAGGCATCCAGAGTCTGAAGGATGGGATCGAGGATCGCGGTGGGCAGCCCCAGCCGCTCGCGGCAGAGGTACTCCACCCAGTCGTTGCGGGTGAGTTTGCGCGTTTTGCCCCGCAGTGGCAGCGCGCTCTCCTCGGATGCATTTCCCAGAACGAGCGTGGTGTTGAGGAGGTCATAGGCGGGCGACAGGCGAACGACACCGTTCCGGACCACCAGCGAGAAATTCTTCAGGTGCATGTCCTCGTTTCCGGTCAGAAAACAGAACAGCAGCAGGCGCGCGAGCCTGGCTTTCTCGATGGCCGGAAAGGTGCAGTGGGTTTCCACCACTTTGGCGATCTGCTCCAGCGAGCTGTGGTATTTGGTATCGCGCACGGCTCCGGTGAGCTGCGCGAAGTCCTCCTGATGCAGTCGTTGGTTTCTCCCCGCCCTGTCGAAGCGCCGGACGAAATACACCCATGATCCGTCGCTGGCAGGAACCAGACCATGAGCCGGCACTTCGAGTCCGGCGATCTCCGCCAGCGTCATGGTCAAGGCTTCGTTGGCTGGCACCTCTTCGAAGGGTGGCGGATTGGGCTTGAGAATGAACTGTCCGCCGCGATCCACGATCTCGAAGCGGCCGTCCTTCAGTTTGAGCACAGCGGCAAGCTTGGGCTGCACTCCTTGAATCGACATCTTGTCCGCCCGCAACCGGGCCTCACGGAGTTGTTCCTCCTGGGTCAGATGCAACGGCAGCAGATTTCCCAAACGCGGGTGCACGGTCCGCAAGCCCGCCCGGGAATAACGCCCGCCACCTTCCGCGGGTTCCAAGGTGATCGGGCAGATCTTCATTCCGCGCCTCCTTGCTCTGCCGGCCATTCCTCTACCGTGAGCGACCCCACGACATCCTGCCCCACCACCATCAGCTGACGGAAACAATCGCCGCGGTCGATCTTGTGCTTGCGCAGGATCGCTTCCAATTGCGGTCCCTCCGGCAGCAGGCCTTCCAGAAACGACGGAAAATCCGCGAAAATCCAAGGCTCCTCCCGCACCGGCAGCGTGAGCGAGACTGGTGGTCCATCGTAGACCGGCAGGTAAGTGAAGCTCCATCCACCACTGGCCAACCCGGCCAGATGGCCTGCCGGGATGCCGTGCTGGAGGATGATGGCCCTGCGTTGCGGGTTCATGATCCAGCCTCCTTCGTCTCCGTAAGCCATTCATCCACCAGCGGCCCCTGCGGCACGAGTTGGATATTCAAGGCGTGAAGGACCGGCAGCATCCGTGCCCAAGTGGTCCGACCTGACCCAGCCTCCAAATCCTGCACCACGTAGCGGCTCACCCCGGCATGGCGGGCAAGCTCTACCTGACTCAGACCCGCCCGACGGCGATGCCAGTGGATCAAGGAAGCCAATTGGTCGATCTGCATGATTTTTCAGGCGAAATGGGGATGAAATTTGGATTCTTAGGGAAAGAGTGACTCAATCATCGTCATACTGCTCGATAATTCAAGCATTAATGACATCATCGTCCGGATGTGGCCATCAGCAATCCATTCATGCGCATTATCGCCTGATATTTCAAGCATGGGCAGCAACACGGCCGGAGCCGTCGAATTCTTGACAAGTCCAAGAATCTGGACATGATCCTGTCCATATGAAAGCCATCAGCTACACGGCGGCCCGTGAAAACCTTGCCACGACCATGGATCAGGTCTGCGACGATCACGATCCGGTGATCATCACCCGCAATCGTGAGCAGGCGGTGGTCATGTTGTCGCTGGCGGATTACGAGTCATTGCAGGAGACCGCCTACCTGCTGAGATCCCCGGCCAACGCACGCCGGCTGCTCGAATCCATCAATGAACTCGCCAAGGGCAATGGGCCTGTCAAACCCCTGACATTCATTGCCGAATGAATCTCCAGTTTTCCTCCCGCTCCTGGGACGAATACCTGTATTGGCAGCAAACCGACAATAAAACCCTCAGGAGGATTCACGAATTGCTCAAGGACATCGCACGCAGCCCCCATCAAGGCATCGGCAAACCCGAGCCCCTGAAACATGCCCTGTCAGGATACTGGTCACGACGCATCAACGACGAGCACCGGCTCGTGTATCGGGTTCAGGGAGAAGCCATCCTCATCGCCCAACTGAGATATCATTACGAGTGAACGGGGGGTTGGTGAGTAAATGGAACGCGAATGGAGGTGGGGTTCCATTGATTCGGTGCCGTCTCACGGCAATTGATTGCGCAACGGCGGATCCACAATCATCAATCGTCGATCAACTCCCTTTTCGTCTCGGCGTCTTGGCGGTTCAAATTTCCAAGGACTCCCCGTGAATCGGCAAACCCTTGAAGCGGGCGGGACGCCCGCGCTCCCCTGAACCATGAACTTCACCCTCATCACCCCGTCGCTGAGCCACGGCCGATCACGCGCATTCCAGATGGATTTTGATTTGTATTTGGTGATTTCTTCGGTTAATCCTATTTGCATATGGTAGATCGTGCTTTTTGGCGGAAGGCAATTGAGGAGGCTTGGAAACAGCGTCCGGTGATCTGGCTCACGGGGGTGCGGCGAGTGGGCAAGACGACTCTTGCCCGCACTCTCCCGGAAGTGGGGTATTTTGACTGTGAGCTGCCAAGGGTTCGACGGGTCATCGAAGAGGATCCGGAGGGTTTCCTCGACGAGCAGTCATGCAGGCGGCTGGTTTTCGATGAAATCCACCGGATCGCCAATCCGTCCGAGTTGCTTAAAATCGCGGCCGACCACTATCCCCATCTGCGGGTTCTTGCCACGGGCTCATCCACGCTTGGGGCCAGTGCCCGGTTCCGTGACACCCTGGCAGGACGCAAGCGCCATCTGCATCTCCCGCCGGTGCTTTTCAGCGAACTCGATGCTTTCAACGGCGGGGATCTCAAGACGCGGCTCCTGCATGGAGGGCTGCCCGAGAATCTGCTTGCCGGAGCCTTTCCGGAGAAAGACTTCGGCGAGTGGCTCGATGCCTACTGGGCCCGCGACATCCAGGAATTGTTCCGGCTTGAGAAACGGACCGCCTTCCTCAGGCTACTGGAGATTCTGCTGGCCCAAAGCGGCGGCCTGTGTGAGCTCAATTCGCTCGCTCCGGCCTGCGGCACCACCCGGCAAACCCTCTCCAACTATCTGGGCGTGCTGGAGGCCACCGGCGCGGTGCATGTGGTCCGTCCCTTCGCCAGCAACCGCCAGCGGGAAATCGTTGCGATGCCGAAAGTCTATGGCTTCGACACGGGTTTCGTGTGCCATGCCCGGGGCTGGCGCTCGCTGCGGCAGGAAGACCTGGGCGGGCTCTGGGAGCACCTCGTTCTGGATGAATTGCGGGCGCATTTCCAAGCGGGGGAGATCCATTACTGGAGGGACAAGCAGAAGCGCGAACTCGACTTCGTGGTCGCCCGAAAAGGCTGTCCTCCGGTGGCGGTCGAATGCAAATGGAAGCTCAAGTCGGTGGAAACAGGCAACTTCCAATCCTTCAAAACACTTTATCCCGACGCCAAGCTGCTGATCATCGCCACGGATGGGGCGAAACCCCGGCACAACCGGAAAAACGACACCATCGAAGCCGGGCTCGACCACTTGCCAGCCGCGGTGGAACTTGCGATGGGTTAGCCCTGCGGGCAATCCCGCGTTAAATGGAAAGCCATTTCACCGCCATCCCCTTCTTCGCAGAAGCTACGAAGGGCAGGCCGGCGGGAAAGTGGGTGCGGAGAGCCGCCGCGCCCACCATTCAAAGGTGAAACTTGCAAATGCGTTCCGCGGATGCATCCTGATGCCATGTGTCCCGAGCTTTCCAGCCCTTCCATCACGGGGCCGATACCCGAATCCGTGGCGGCGGATGTCGCGAAGGCGGTGGAATGGCTCGTGGCGGTTCCCGGTGTCACCCGGATCTGGCTGTTCGGTTCCGCCACGGGCAAGCGGCCCATGGACGGACGCTCGGACCTGGATTTCGCCGTGGAGGGACTCGCGCCCGGAAGGGAATACGGGTTGTGGTCGGAACTGGATGAAAGGCTCTCCCGCCCACTCGACCTCGTGAGATGCGAGGATGCGTCTCCACTGCTCCTTTCGGAAATCCACAAGGGAATCCTGCTCCATGAAGCCTGACCTCGCGACCCGCGCCACACTCGCCGCAGTGATTCGTAACGATTCATCCGCCATCGAAAACATGGCAGGTCGCCTGCAGGCGATCAACCAAACGATGGATCCGGACTCCTTCAACGAACTCGCCGCCGCCGCCTACCTTCTTCATAACATCTACAATGCGCTGGAAAATTCCTTCGAGCAGATTTCCCGGTCGTGTGAAAACCATGTCAAAGACCTGGCTCAATGGCACAAGGAACTGCTTGGCAAGATGTTCCTGGAAATCCCCGGCATCCGCCCGGCCGTGCTGCCCAAGGAACTGCTCGGCACGCTAAATGACCTCCGCGGTTTTCGCCATGTCTTTCGCCATAGCTATGACTTCGAAATCGATCCGAAGAAGCTGCAACTCACCATTGACGGCTTTCTGGCAAACCGGACGGCGCTGACGAGTGCATTGGCGGGCTTCGGTGAGTGGCTGATGCGGGATGAAGGTGCCGGATTGGAATGATTTGCTGGAGTCGTCCGGGTGCCGCAGGGAGCGGCGGATCCACAATCATCAATCGTCATTCAACTCCCTTCGCGTCTTGGCGGTTCAAATTTCCCCCATCCCATGCACTTCACCGTCATCACCCCGTCGCTGAATTACGGCCGCTTCCTCGGCGAGTGCCTGGAAAGCGTGGCGGCGCAGATGGATGACTTCAAGGAGCGGCGGAATCCGTCCGCCGATGTCCATGAAAGGACAATGATGGGCACGAAGCACAGCCCATTGGCTGCCCATGGCCCGGGCGAATCGGAGTTCGCCCCTCCTTGCTTCACCCTGGAACACCTCGTCATCGACGGCGGATCGACCGACGACAGCGCGGCGGTGGCGGCGCGGTTCCCGCACGTGACGTGGATCCAGGAGCCTGATGACGGGATGAGCGACGCGATCAACAAGGGCTTCGACAAAGCCAGGGGCGATTGGGTGATGTGGCTCAACGCCGACGACCGTCTCAAGCCCGGCGCGCTGGCGGCGATGCTGCCGCTGTTGGAAAAGACCGATGCCGACATCGTCTATGGCGACTGGGATTTCGTGAATGAAAGCGGTGCATTTATGCGCCATGTCAAATCCCTGCCATGGTCGCGCTTCGTGCATGTGCACCATCATTGTTTCATCGGCTCCACCGCCGCGTTCTATCGCAAGTCCACGGTGCTCGACGCCGGCCACCGGCTGCGGACGGACTTCCGCTATGTCATGGACGGCGAGTTTTACGCCCGGCTCGACGCCGCGGGCCTGCAGTTCCAGCACGTGCCGGTGACGGTGGCGGATTTCCGGTTGCACGGCGGCAACCTGTCGCAACGCCACCTCGGCAAGACCCGCGAGATGGAACAAATCCTCGCCGCCGAAAAACAGTTCATCGAATCCCGCGCGATCCGCCGGGCCTATGGCATCACCCTGTTCCGCGACCCCTATCTGAACGGACTGATCGACGGTTTGTTGTGGCTCGCGGCGAAGGGATGGAAGGGGGTGAGGAAGAGGTGGTGAACATCGAACATTGAACGTCCAACATCGAACATCGAACATCGAAGCGAAGAGGCCGGGCCTCCGACCATCTTCAAAGGTGGCGGTGCAAAAGATGAGACCGGCGGATTCCGACCTCAAGGCTCTTCCCAAGCGCATTGGGCAAGGGAAATGATTTCAGGCGGCGAGGATTTCGGATAATCCTTTTCGTTGGCAGTGACCAGCGTGTTCACGCCACGTTCAATCTTCATAAATCCCCTCCCTCGACCAGTTTTGAACACCCTGGGTCCTGACCGTGTGAAGTGAGAATTCCCCTCCGTCATCGGATACGCCCTGTTTCGCCGCTTCCTCCAGCAAAGCCTGCAATTCTCCCTGCAGCGAACGGTGATGGCGCCGGGCCCGCCGCTTGAGACGCTCGATGGTCTGTTCCGGCACCGCCCGGATATGTAGTGATTTCATAGTGGTGGCATAATGCATCCAAACGGCTCGACAAGAGGAAATTGACCTTCAGACTCTTCCACTTCTCACACCGTTGGCGACAAGTGGAACGGGCGGGGGCCGCTCGTCCCTACCGGTTTCCACGCCTCACTGACGAATCTTCCACTGCTCACTGCTCACTGCTCACTCGGCACTTGTTCCCCCCATGCTCCGCAAACTGCGACAGATCTTCGGCGAGATCTTCCTCGATCCGATGCCCTTGAGGGAGTTCGCCGATTACGACGACTACTGGCAGCAGCGCGGCCGGCAGGAGCCGAAATACCGCTTCGTGTGGGTGGCGGACCGGCTGCCGGAGAAGGGCACGGTGCTCGACGTGGGCTGCGGCGACGGGGCATTCCTGGAATACGTGCGCGATCGCAAGCCCGGCCTGCGGTTGATCGGAATCGACGGCTCGAACGCGGCGATCGCCAAGCTGCGAGGCAAGGACCTCCACGGCGAGGTGGTGGCGGATCTCAACGCGCCGGATCTTTCCGCATTCCGGGATGTGGACATCATCGTGGCGATGGAGCTGATCGAGCACCTGCCGGAGCCGGAGCGGCTGATGGCGGAGTTTCTCAAGACGCGGGCCGAGGTCTTTTACATCACGATTCCCAACCTCGGTTTCATCGTCAACCGGCTGCGGCTGGCGCTGGGCGGCAGGATGCCGGTGACCGCGATCGTCTATCACATCAAGGAACACCTGCGGCACTGGACGCCGCGCGATTTCCGCCACTGGGCGGGGCACTGCGGCTTCCGGGTGGTGGCATGCACCGGCCAGAACGGCTTCGCCGGCCTCTGGCGGATCTGGCCCGCGCTGTTCGCGCGGCAGATGATTTATGTCCTGGCACGGCTGGAAATGGAAGGATAGGGCTTCCGCCGCAAATCGGCGGTCCTGCATCCTCATCCCATTGACCCGGATCCGGTGGTTCGGTCCGGGATGGCCATCCGACGATGGAAACGGCCCGGATCCCATTTGACGGAATTCTGGGAATATGGGAATCTGGGCCCATGAAAACGACGCTCGAAATCGATGACGATCTTTACCGGGAGGCCAAGGCCCATGCCTCGCTGACGGGACAGAAAATGAAGGATCTGGTAACCAGGGGCCTGCGCCTGGCATTGCTCCCGGAGACAACGACCACAGGTCCTGCGGCTGCCGCCGCGTCCCGCAAGCTGGCCTCGTGCTTCGCGGAGGCGGACAAGTTGATGAAGTCCGCTCCACGCGGCGCCATCGCCCGCGGGCATCTCGCAACCGGCCGCAACCGCCTTGGCCGGCCATGAGTGCGGTCGTGGTGGATGCCAGTGTATGGATCGCCGCCCAGGATCCGGACGATCCGTTTTGCGCACGGAGCCGCATGTTTTTCAGTCACACCGTGGCGGCCCGGATCGCCGTGAATGTGCCGGCGATCGCACGTGTCGAGGTGGCCTGCGCGCTGGCAAGGAAGCTCCGCTCCTCTTTGCCGGCCGAGCGGCTGGCCAACCTCGTCTTCAAGAGCGCTGGCGCCAAGGAGCACCCGTTAAATGCCGCGCTGCTTGCCAAGACATTGTCGATCGGGACCACCAGGTTGCTGCGCGGGGCCGATGCCCTGTATTCGGCGACGGCGGAGTTGACCGCCAGTGAGCTGGTTTCCTGGGACAAGGAGCACCTCAAACGCGCGGGTGCCCTGACCCCTGACGATTGGTTGCTCGCGAACCCGTGAAAGGATGGGGTGTTTCGGTATCGCTGCATGATGGCCAAGGTCACCCTGGTCCACCGAAGGGATTTTCCACCGTGATCCCAAAGTAGCTGGTTTCATCCGACAAATCCTCGCTGAGGATCCGCGCGCAGCCCGCCGCTTCGGCGGCGGCAATGATCATGGAATCCCACCAGGATAGCAGGTATCGGCGCTGGACGGCATACGCGCGTGTGAGGATGGCCATGTCGAGCGGCTGAGGATTCCAAGCGGAGAGCGCCTCGATATCGTCCCAGGCTTCCTCGGGCGGCAGGCCCGGCTGGAGTTTGCGGGTGGCGTTGACGAAATACTCGTTGAGCACCTGCACGGAAAGCCTTCCGGTTCGTTTCCGCCAAAGCTCGTCCAGCCTTGCAACGGCGATGGCCTGTTTTGCAGGTTCCGAGGCATCCCGCGAGTAAAGCAGGATGTTGGTGTCGACGAAAACGTTATCGCTCATACAGGCTGTCACGTCCGGGGTATGGAGTGTTGGCGGGCTTCAGTGGTTTGGGGAGTTTGCCCAGAAAGCGCTTCCTGGCTCGCTCATAGTGCTTTTCCGACTGCATCTTCCGACGCAGTTCCTCACCCAGCATGCGCGACACGCTGGTGTCATGGCTGGCCGCCCAGACCTTCGCCCAGCGCAGCACATCCTCATCCAAGGTGATGGTCACGTTTTTCATGTAACACGAAAATAGTGTGATTTTTTCAAGAGTCAAGCCCATGGCCTGCGCTCTGCTGCTGATACCCGGTCCACCTTCAAATACCGAAGCCTCACCGCCCGGTGCCTGCTTTCCGGCGGCCTCCTCAGCCACTCTCCGGGCCCTTTTTCGGGAGCTCTTTTTTCGCGGTTTTCGCCGCTCTGCCAGCCTGCTTTTTCACCTGCTTGCGCGCCCGGGTCGTCCCGGGCGCTTTGGCGTTCGTCTTGCGCGTTGTGCCGAAAGCGGTCAACACAACCCCACTAGTCAGCGCGGCCGGAACGCCTCCATGATGGACCACCATGTCATCCATCATCGAGCAAGCCACCCCCGACGGTGTCGGAGCAGGCGGCACCATCGTCAAATCCGACCACAGCGGCCGCACCCGCTACACCGCGCAATACAAGCGGGAGGTGGTCGCGGCGTTTGAATCCAGCAGCCTCAGCGCGCCGGCATTCGCCCGGCAGTGCGGCATCAAGTATCCACCTTCGCCGCGTGGATCGCGGCGCGGAAGCGCGGCGAATCCGAACCCGCCCGCAAAAACCCGCCCGCCTTCCTCATTGCCGAGGTCGCCCGCAAGTTCAAGGAAGCCCGCAACGAGCATCCGCGCATCGCCGCGCGCATCCTGCTGCTCATCGGCAGGATCTATCAGGTTGAAAAGCGGCTCGACGGACAAAACGCCCACCCGCTCGACCGCCAGCGCGCCCGCTGGCTCGAATCCAGAAAATCCTACGACCACCTCCGCAAACTTGCCCGGCGCGTCATCCGCTTCCGCGGCATCACACCCGGCAGCGCATTTTACAAAGCGCTCCACTACGCCATCGGACAACTGCCCCACCTCGAAGCCTGCTTCCAGTACGGCCGCATCCGCTTCGACAACAACCTCACCGAAAACGCCATCCGCCCCACCAAACTCGGCCACAATTATGCGAATCTGTGCATAACCACAAGAACTGGATGTTCATCGGCGGCGAACACACCGGCTGGCGCAGCGCCGTGATCTACACCTTCGTCGAGCAAGTCCGCCGCCACGGAGCCGACCCGTTCGGATACTTCGAGTGGGTCTTTGAAAAGCTCATGCACAACCCGCCGCAGGACCAACTCGAAGACCTGCTGCCCGCCAACTGACTCAAGGCCCGCCCCGCCGCCTGCCAGACCATCGAGAGCCAGGTAGCATAGATGCCAGAGCCGCCAGACCTCTGGCAAAAATGCCAGAGGTGCTCTGTTGAGCGCTTATGTTGTGCCGGCATCCGCACGCGCGGCAACGGGCGCAAGCAGGGCCTGCCGCAGGTCGTCCTCCACCTCGGCAAGCTCCGTTTCGCCAACGGCCAGCCTGCCATCCTCCTGCCACACCAGCAGCCCGAGCCCGGTCAAGGCCGCGATCACCGGCTCGAAGCGCTCCTTGTGCTGGATGCTGAAGCAGCGGACCAGCTGGCGGTGTGTCTTCGGCCCCTTCACTTCGAGCTTTGCCAGGATCTGCCTCGCGAGCTTGAGCCTCCGCCCGACTTCCTCGGCCCTGAGGAACAGTGACAATGCGCGGCCATGGCGGCGGGCCAGCCGCCGCGCCGTGCGGAGCGCGGCCGCCAGGATCTCCACCGTGGCCGGAGCTGTGCCGCCATCCCTGGCGCCGTGGATGCAGAGCAAACCCAGCCCGAAGGCCAGCACCCCCGGCAGCTCGCGCACCGCGGGTCCGAGGTCGGTTTGACAGCACGCTCCCATGCGGGCGACGGAGCGCCGGTAGCGGTCCATCGCGCGCGGCCATTTGGCGGGAAGCGCGCCGCTGGCAGCGAAGGCGATGGTCTGGCCGGCGCGCCGCAATCCCAGGAGGTCCATCGACGCACGCGTGAAACATTCCATCAAATGCCCGTGGCCCTCGCCTGCGTCCCGCGGCCGAGAAGCGTCCGCCCCGTCCGCCGACAGCCACAGGAAGCGGCCGGCCATTTCCGGCAGGACCCGCGCCATCAGCGACAGGTCGGCGTCATCCGCCTCCAGCAGCACCCTCGCCCTCAAGGGCAGCGCCCGTGACCGGGCGCTGTCCGGCTGCCAGCCCGGCGTGGCCAGCCCATCCATCAGGTCGAGCAGTCCGCGCAGGTCGCGGACGGGTTCCGAACCGACGCGCGCGGGATCGGTCTTGAGCGAGACCACCAGCGCGCTGCGCTGGTGGCACTGGTCGAGCGCCTGCCCCAGATCGCGGCAGCGGACGGATTCCAGCAGGAACTGCGGGTGGAGCAGCGCCTCGATGCGCGCGGCCCCCGCTCCTCCCTCAAGATCCTGAGTCAGCGTCTGCTGCGCGCCGGCATCGGCCGCGAGCTTGTCCAGCAGCCGCATGCGGGCCTTGCGGGTGTCCTCCGGATCGGCGAATCTGGCCGCCGGCCCGCCGGCAAAGGCGCCGCGCCGGGTCAGCCGGACGAGATCCTCGCCGCCGTCCTCCGCTGCCGCCGCCAGCGCCCGGTTGAACGGTCGCAGCCGCGCCACCAGCTGGCCGGCCATCCGGCGCAGCGCCTCGTCCCGCCGCCGGACCAGCAAATCGAGATCCGGCAGCGGCGTGCCGTCCCCAATCCCACCCAGCCACGCCTCGCTGCCGGCCGTGCCGGCCAGCAGGAAGGACAGCACCGCCAGCACCTCGTCGGCGCAGGTGCCGGTGGCCTGCGCGAAGCGCTCCAAGCCGCCGTGCATGGCAGCCAGTGCCGGATTCCGCCCACTTCGAGATTCATTTGAATCGTTCGTTTGATTTTTTCGTTTCATTGGATTAATGGGTTGATCAAATCCCTTCTCCGGATGGTTCATCTGCCAGGGATTCGAGCGATCCGCCGTCTCCTCCCGGGGCCGCGTGCCCGGACGGTCCGCTGACACCATCCGCATCTGCGGCGGCATTGCGCTCGCGCTCCCTCTTGTCGAGTGCCTGCATGGTTTGGTTTCGCAGATGTACCACTTCCTTAAGCATGTGATTCATCATGAAGTCGCTGGGATCCTCCAACGAATCCGGCGGCCCTGCCTGCAGGGCCTCCATGACGGTCGCCGTCAAGGCGGACCGCTCGGCAGCCCTCGCGCCCACCCGCGGTCCGGCGGCCGGAGGCGGGCAAATGAGAATGGCGTCGGCCAGCGCGTTCTGGCACGCTGCCAGCGACCTGCCGGAGCCGGCCTCTGCCGCAGCAGGCATGATGGAATCCATGCCGAGCAGGTCGAGCAGATGGGAAAGCCGCAGCCGGGGCGCGACTCGCAGCACCTCGTCCAGCGCAGCGGACAGCGGCCCGACAGGCTTCGCGCCACCGTCACCCGGCGCACGACCGTCGGCGGCGAAGCGCCGCTCCGCCTTGCGCCTCAATTCGCCGTCGTCGCCGCGTCCGATGACGTTGAAAAACAGGCACTCATAAGCCTCCACCAGCCCCGGCCGCAAGGCCAGCGCGTTCGCCACCGCGGTGGTTTCCGCCTCCACCGCGATCAGCGCGGCCTGCAGCAAGCGCCGCGCGAACGGATCCCGGTGCAGGGCCTGAGCGTCGGCCAAATCGAACGGAGGGCCTGTTCGATTCGCCGCATCATCGGGCGGCAGACAGCCCTGCAACCCGGCCGCCAACATCGCGATCCAGTGGAACGGCGGATCGAGCGGCAGGTCGTCAATCCGGTCCAGCTCAGCCAGCCGGGTGGCGAACACTTGGCCGAAATCCGGATCGCGCATCGCCGGCGGCAGCTTGCCGTCGTGACCGGGCGCGGCCGGTCCGACACGCGCCTGCCACGGTGGCACCAGCACCGTGGCCGAATCGATGTCCGGTGCGACGCATTGCCACTGGTCCACCACCCGCCACAGCGCGGCGGTGCTCAGCTTGGGATGCGGTTCGGCAACCGGGACCCGGTTGCCAGTCAGCACCCGGTTGCAGGATTCCCCGTCTGCATCCGGCCGTTCGGGCGGAACCTCCGCCGACTTGATCTTTGCCAATTGATTCAGGACGGCGGCCACCCCGGCCTCGTCATCCTCCCGGGACTGCTGCCACTCCTGCTTGTAGCGGGCCATCTCGAGCACCAGTTTTTTGGAGTTCCAGTCGAGACCCTCCGGCTCCAGCAGAACCTGCCAGCGCGCCCGCGTGTAGCGCAACAACTCCCGGAGCTCTGACAGCGGCTCCTTGAAATCACAGGCCATGAGCCGCGGGCCGAGCCCGCAATGGCAGGCCGCCAGCGCCAGGTCGAGGCGGGCGCATTCGAGCAGCGGCGGCTGCCCCGGCTCCCCGCCGCCCGCGACCGCCTCCTGCAGGGTGGCATGGTGAAGCGTGGCGAAGAAGCGGAACGGTTCGCTGCGGCGGTTTGCGATATCAAAAAAAAGCGCGCGATAGGCGGCCACCGCCAAGGCATCGAGTTCCAGCACCGCCGCCACCTTGTCGGGTTTCGCATCATGCGCGACAAGCAGGCGCCGCAGCAGACCGCGCCCCTTGGCATCCGCGTCCAGGGCGAGCGCCTCGCGCACCGCACGCTGCGGCGGCGACAGATCGTCCCGGCCACCGGCCAGGCCCTCCCCCGCCCGCTGAAGGTAACGGATCGCGTGGCGAATCCATTTCATTTCGCCCCGCAGCTGCCGCAGCAGGCCGCGCCGGCGCCGGCGTGGGATGCAGCCGCGGCGGCACGCTTCCACAAAGCGCCTCGCGAAGCGGATGCCGAAATCGGGCGCATCGGGTTCGAGTCCCTCGTTCCGCAGCACCTCCGCCTTCTCCGCCTGCCACGGCATCCGCAGCGCCCCCGCGCCTCCATGGCCGGCATCCTCCACCGAAGACGGGGCGGCCCGCTCGATCAGCCCGCCCCAGTCGCGCAGCAGGCCGGCGGCGGTCAAGCCACCCGCCCCGCGCAGTCCATCCTCCAAACCATGCATTCGTGATATATATATGAGAGTTCGTGAAAATCTTACATCGCCTGCAATCCGAGGTAAAGCTCTTGGCAAGCCACTCCGGCAACGAACGCGGCACGCCAGCCGCATCATCACTCCTGTTAGGCGGCGCGACCAAAGCGGTGAACAAAGCCACCCGGAACCCGATGAACGCCAGGGCCGGAAAGGGGTCCACGGGGTTCCGGGGCGAGAATGGGCCACTCCCAAGCTCGTCGGAGCCCCGGGTTCCCGTGGACCGCTTTCCGAAGCCGATGTTGCGGCGAAAGCGCGTGCGACCGCTCCGGCACCGGCAGTCGCCGTGAGGTCCGGGAAGGAACCGTCATGCAGCGACCGGAACCCCGATCGCACCGTCACAGCGGAACTCCGCCTGGGGACCGGGATGGCCCCTCGCCAGACTCACCAGCCACGGATCGAGCGGCAGGCACGGTGGCGCGTCTGGCAGGAGTGGCCGCCAAAAATAGGCCCCATGCCTCCCCGCCCGGAGTCCCGGTCTTCACCGGGACGGTGCGGGGAGGCTGGAGCGCCGGATCCCTTCACGCCGCCGGACGCCGGCCGGAACCGCGCATCCCGCGGCAGCCCGCCGCCGCGCGCGCCAGCGAGGCGACCCGGCAGAAAGCCCCGCCGGGACCCTGGCAGGCCAGCAAAGCCCGCCCGCCACAGTCCACCCCGATGTGCAGCCTGCCGCCGAAGCGGAGCACGGCGGCAAGGTCGCGCGGCGACAGTCGCAGGCGCGGCCACGCGATCGGTGGTGGTGGAGCGCGCAATCCGGCGCGCCCCCTCAACGGGACCTGCAATTCGCATTCCCCGCCCTGCTCCAGCGCCAGCATCCCCCCGTCCCGCCATTGCACGGTCACCGGCGCGCGGGGATCGCGCAGCGCGCGCAGCCAGCCCAGCAGGTGCTCGCGCTCCACCTCGTCGAGTGGCAGCGGGCGGACGTCGGCCGGATCCGGCACGAGCCGCGCCTCGTCCTCCCACGGCCCGGGCGGCAGCATGGGTGCCACCAGCAGGTGGTCCCAGGCGCGGAACATCACCCGCGGTGCGGCACCGGGCCGCGGCAGGGTGACTTCGTTGGCGTAGCCGAGGAAGTCGGGATGGCGCAGCACCCGCACCGCGGCCAGCGGCAGCCGGAAGGCTCGCGGCGGCACCACGGCCGGCACACAGGCCAGCCGGCGGCGGTCGCCGGCGATCAGGCGGCCGCCGTCCGCGGGACTGAAGCAGACGCCGCGCCGCCAGAGTCCCGCCGCGGACTCCCAGCCGGCGAAGGCGGCGACCGTGGCGAGGGCCTCCAGCGTGCGGACGGGCAGCTGGATTCGTTCGCCCTCAGGCGGGGCCGGCGCGGCAGGCGGCCGGTGGCCCGCCGGGGGCTGATGCGACTCAAGCCAGGCCCCGCCGCAGCGCAGCCGCAGCAGGGTTCCGGCTGCCTGCCGGCAGGCCGACAGCTCCACCACGGTGCCGGGATCGGCGCGGCAGGCCTCGGCCAAGGCCCGCCGCGACAGCCACAGGCAGCCACGGCCTCCCGCCTCCGCCGTCCAGATGCGGCGGAAGGTTTCCAGCCGGCAACGGCCGTCAGCCACCGCCAGACTGATGCCGTCGAAACCGCCGCAGACCTCGACGGGACACCCGCCTGCGCCCGCCGTCCCGGGGCGGAGCCGCAATCGACCGAACAAGCGCCGCGCCTCGCGCAGGAAATCGGCGGGAACCCGCAGGCATTCTGTTCCGGAGTTCATGCGCTGCGGAAGGTGGGGTGTTGCTCGATGCGCGGCAGCCCCGCGGGACCGGTCGCGGGACCGGTCGCGGACCCGCCGCGCGCACCGTGGCGTTCGCGCACCGTGCGCAGGTCGGACTCCCAGCCCGGCCTCACGCCGTCGAGCAGGCGCCGGATCACCTCCTCGCCGAAATAGGCGACCAGGTCCGCGGCGATCCGCCGTTTGAGGTTGAGCGCGGCGCTGTCCTTCAAGCCGCAGCGCCTGCCGGCCTCGCGCATCGTGCCGCCCGCCACCAGCACCCGGATCGCCACGCCGTGGCGCGGCGGGTGGCTGGCGAGGAAGGCCTCCCAGTCGAGGTTGCGGGCGGCCTCCTCGGCGGGGTCGGGCTCGGCGCCCTGATAACCGGGCGGGGCAATCACGTCGTGCAGGCTGCCGACGTCGCCGAACTCCATTTCGATTTCCTCGTCGAGGCGCTCGTGGCGCGCCCTGCCGTCGATCTGGCAGCCGGGCGACATCGCGTCGCTACGACCGGTGTAGTAGCTGCGGCGGCCGCTGCGCGCGGCCCTGGCGGCATACCACGCCATGTTGCCGGCGGTGAACCTGCGGCCGGCCTTCTCCGCCGAGTCCATCATCCGGGCCGCCATCAGGGTGGCGTCCTGGACGATCTCCTCGTCGTCCTCGTGGCCGACCTTGGGGATCGAGCCCGCCGCGTGGCGCAGGCGGGGCACGACTTCGTTGACTAACATCTCATCAAGCATGGGGCTCATCGTGTTGGTTTCCTTTCGGTTGGGGTTGAAAGGCGACCGCCACGACGGCCCCCGCCGCGGGAGCCGACCGTGGCGGTTGCCAGGGTGGCTCCCGGACCCGCGGGTGGAACGCGGATGCGGGGAGAGGAGTGAAAATCAAAAACACCCGCTCCTGTTAGATAACCGGTCGGATCCCGGGGCGGAGAGACGAAACCGGGTTGGCTTCATCTTCTTATAACACGAATCGGCGGCTGATTTCATGAGCCGGAGCCATCATCCGCCATCGCGGAGACCGGACGCCAGGGCCCTTGCGTGCTCCTGCCGGAAGAATGTTGACTTTCCGGCAAATTGCCGGAAGCTTCCGGCATGCGCGCCACGACATCGAAACGACCCGCCAAGCCGGCGACCGAACGGCTCGAAGCCCGTGTTCCCGCGCCGATCAAGAATCTGATCGGGCGCGCGGCATCCCTTGAAGGCGTGACACTGACCGATTTCGTCATCGCCACCTTGCAGCGCAGCGCCGCCGAGGTGGTTCGCGAGCACGAGGTTCTGAACCTCAGCGTCAGGGACAGCGCGGCATTCGCCAAGGCCATGCTCGCTCCGCCGAAACCCAACCGGAAACTCACCCGGGCATTCGCCCGTCACCGGAAGAGCGTCACCGTGGAATGAACGGCCTGCGCTCCGAAGCCCTGAAACCGTCCCACGACCGAGAGGGATTTTCCTGCGGCGTTGCCGCTCTGGACAACTACCTGCAGCGGCAGGCCTCGCAGGACATGCGTCGTCATGTGGCGGCGGTCTTTGTCATGGTCGGCGAGGACCAACCGCGGACGATCCTCGGCTATTACACGCTTGCCTCATATGCGGTCGAGACAAGCGACCTGCCCGATGAAACGGCCAAAAAGTTGCCTCGCTATCCGACCACTCCCGCAACGCTGATCGGCAGGCTGGCGCGAGCCGTTGACCAACCCGGCTTGGGCAGCCTCCTTCTGGCCGATGCCCTTGGACGGATTCTGGCGAATACCCGGGAGGTGGCATCCGCTCTGGTGGTGGGCGATGCAAGGGACGATGCCGCAGCGGAATTCCATCGAAAGCACGGCTTCATACCATTTGGCGGTTCCGCCGGGAAATTGTTCCTTCCGATGAAGACGATTGCCGAAGCAGCGCAACGATCCGCTCGATGAAGTCGAGTTCGAGCTGCTTCTCGGTCAGCCGCATGACAGACCGGCCATCGCGCACCACGTGCCCGGGTTTCCGCCGTCTTCTTGCCCCGAACGACGATCCTTCAGCGCAGGCCGTACAGGTAGAGCAGTGCGGCCCACCCGCTGGGGAGGGCTTACGGCGGCGCTTCCAGCTCCGCATAACGCACGGCCATCTCCAGCATGAACCGGGCATGGAGGAAGGCCTCCAGAATGGGGCGCGTGTGGCACAGCCAGTCCTTGTTGCAGGACAGGTCGAAGCGGTGGCCGGTGCCCTCCGCGACGATTTGCAGGAACCACGGATTCAAACCACGGGCGGGCAGCAAGTCCTGCAGCCCGGCAACAATCCGCCGGGTCGTGTCCTGAAGCGCAAAGACCTTGAAGCTTTGATGATAGAAGCGGTAAACCGGATCCTCGTAGCTCCAATGGCCGGAGGCATCGTCGAGCAGGCGGACCAGGTTTTCACGCCGGCGCTTGATCGCCGCAAGCAACTCGCGCTCCAAGATCTCCCGATCGTTTGGAGCGGTCTCATCAGGCATCGATCCGGCCAAGGATTCCACACCGGCATCCTGGACCATCCCACCGGCCGTTGAAAGACCATTCCAGTCGGCGCCCGTTCCAATCCGCCCCCGGCCACCTGCCACCCGGACTCCGGGATGACGCGGGATGGGATGACGCGGGATGGGATGAGCATGGAATGAGCATGGAATGAGGACTGAATGAGGATTGAATTCCGGGCCCGTCCGGGACATGCTGCGGCGTGTCCGGAATCGTGCATGAGACCGCAAGACCTGATCACAGGCAGTGGCGGCGGCCTGCAGCGGCCGGCACCAGGTGTCAACAATGTCAGTGGTGTCAGTCGCTCCTTTGCGGATTTTCCATTCACGGAGGACGGGACCGCCACCCGGCGATCTAACAGAATACATCCCGCCTGTCTAACAGAATCATGCCAACAGCCATCCCCGCCCCATGAGAAAAGTCATCACCTACGGCACCTTCGACCTGCTGCACCGCGGCCACATCAACCTGCTGCGGCGGGCGCGGGAAATGGGCGATTTCCTGGTGGTCGGGCTCTCCAGCGACGAGTTCAACGCGATCAAGCACAAGCGATCGTTCTATTCCTACGAGGAGCGCAAGCTGGTGCTGGAGGCGGTGCGACATGTGGACCTGGTGATCCCGGAGCACGACTGGGAACAGAAGGCGCGCGACATCCGCGAGCACGGGATCGACGTCTTCGTGATGGGCGACGACTGGCGCGGGAAGTTCGATGACCTGAAGGAACTCTGCGAGGTGGTCTATCTGCCGCGGACCGAGGGGGTGAGCACCACCCAGACCAAGGCCCACCTTCGTTTGACCGGGAGTTCGGACGTGGAATGCGGGTGAGGGTTTTTCGAAATGATTTCGGAATTATTTCGGAATTTGACAATGGTGCACTTCCGGAAAGGATCATGACTGATGAAACCTGAAGAACTGCACAAGAGCGCGATGGGCTTGCCGGACGGGGAACGGGCACGGCTGGCGGCGGATTTGCTCGGATCGCTGCCGATCACACTGGTGGATCCCGACGATGGAATCGCGGAGGCCCGGCGCCGGGCGCGCGAGCTGGAGCAAAATCCGGCTGCTGGATGCACATGGGAAGAGATCCGCAAAGACCTCGACCGTTAAGCGATGCGGGTCATCTTCCATCGACAGGTCAAACGGGATCTGCGGGCGGCGCTGGCATTCTACGACGCGGAGGGAGGCAGCGGTCTGGGAGACCGGTTTTTCTCGGAAGTGGAAGCCACTGTGGCGAATGTGACACAAAGTCCCCGCGGATTTCATTATGTCGACAATGGATTGCGACGCGCTCCACTGCATGCGTTATCGTTTCAGTTCACCGTGGCATCGCTGTTCTATCAGGACTTCACATGTCAGCCTTTACGGCGGCGTCTCATCCCGTAAGCCGGATGGCGTCTGTCATGGCGCAACACCAGGAAATGCACGAAATCCTCGGACTCTTCGAATAGGAAATGATATGGAAACGGGAGGAATGGAGAGATTGCACATGCTTCGCAAACTGTTCGGGTTGCTCCACCGCCTCGCTCCCCGGCTGAACCACGCGGTGATCCGGGGCTGGCCGGATCACGAGGACCAGGGGATCGCGGTGGAGATGGCGCTGCAGGACACGGCGCTGCGGCGGGTGGTGGTACTGATGACCGACCCGGCCAGCCCCGCGCCGTGCGGCAGCGGATCGAAAACGCTGCGGGTGAGAAAAAACTCGCCGGCCGGACTGTGGTGGTTCCTGACCGCGAGATATGTGTTTTTCACCCATCCCTGCTTCACGCGGAAGTTTCCCAGAGATGTCGTTTCGGTGAACCTATGGCACGGCATGCCGGTCAAGAAGATCGGCTGGCTGCTGGAGGGCGATCTGGGAATCGAATGCGCGATCACGCCGGTGACCTCGCCGTTCTGGGGGGAGATCATGCAGCGCGCGATGGAGCCGGGGGGCGAACTGCCGGACATCGGACTGCCGCGCAACGACCGGCTGTTCGGCAAGCGGGAAGCGGTATTCGCAACGCTCCGCCTGCCGGACGAGTGTCGGTTTTTTGCCTGGCTGCCGACGTATCGGAAAAGCGTGCGCGGGTTGCTTCGCACCGATGGCGGTGAGGCGGGCAATGTGTTCGAAATGCCGGACGTGGATCCGGAAGCACTCAACGCCTGGCTGGCGCAGCGCGATGTGTTTCTGCTGGTGAAGCCGCACCCGATGGCGGCGGCGGGCGGCGGATCGCTGAGCCACCTGTGGATCGTCGACGACAACTGGCTGGCGGACCGGAAACTGACGCTCTATCAGCTTCTGGGAGCCGCCGACTGCCTGATCAGTGATGTTTCCAGCGTGGTGATCGACTATCTGCTGCTCGACCGGCCGGTGGTCCATGCGTTCGCGGACCTGGACGACTATCGGGATTCGCGCGGCTTCACGGTGGAGCCGGTCGACGATTTTTTCGCCGGACCGGTGGCGCGGAATGCGGAGGAGTTGAAAGCCGCGCTGGAGGCCGTATTGCGCGGCGAGGATCCATTGAACGAAAAACGGCAACGGCTGCTGGAACTTTCCCACACACACCGCGATGGCGGCGCGACGCGGCGCTTGTTGGAGCGGGTGGGACTTGGCAAACCCCGGTCAAGTCCATGAATCCGTTTGCCAGTTCATCCACTTACACATAACATGCAACCCATGAGAGCCGTGACCAGGGAAAAAGATCAACCGCCTCGCTCCAACGGGAGCGTGGCGGAATACTGCTCCGAATTGGCATTCCTTGCCGGGGAACCATTGCTTGAATTCGCCATTGTCTTCGGTTCGATCGCAAGCGGGCGCGCCCGGCCCGACAGCGACATCGACGTTGCCGTTCAAGCCAAGCAGCCACTGGATTACCGGGCGCTGCAGCGGATCTCGGATCAAATCGCCATGGCTACGGGACGCGCCGTGGATTTGGTGGATCTGGCCACGGTGGACGGCAGTCTTCTCAGGCAAATCCTGCGACACGGAAAAATCATCTTCACCAAGCGCCCGGGGATTCCCGGAACCCTAACCGAGCGACTATTGGCATGGCAGGAGGATTTCGAACCCACGCTCGATGCCATGCTCGCCGCCCGTTTGAAGCGATTCAACGCCCCCTGCCATGGACCGTGACATCCTCCTGCGCAAGCTCGACTCGCTGGCCCGCTGTATTCACCGGATCGAATGCAAGCGGCCGGCCACCATTGAAGAACTCAATACCGACATCGATCTTCAGGACATTCTGAGTGTAAACATCGAGCGCGCGGTTCAGCTATGCGTCGATATCGGGGCACACGTGCTGACCGACCTTGAAGCCCCGCCGCCCAAAACCATGGGGGAGGTTTTCGTACAGCTTGCCGAACACTCGGTGATTGACGAAGCGACTGCGGTCTTGCTTCGGAAAGCCGTTGGTTTCCGCAATCTTTCGGTGCATTCCTACGACCGCTTGGATTGGCAGCGTGTATTCGATATCATTCACAACCGACTCGACGATTTCAGGAACTACTCATGCACGGTCGGCGAGTGGATCCAGCGACAGGTGGAATGAATTCCGCGCCCCGTTTCAAGGCGTGATCATCTCCCAGTCGATCTGATCGACGGCGAATCCGGTGAGGAAGGCGCGGAGTTTCTCCTCGGCCTCCTCCTGGGTGATCTCCTCCTCGATCCACGGCACCCTGCCATACCACATGGAGGCGGAGACGTAGGCCCAGCGCTGGTCCATGCCGCGGACCAGGCGGTCCTTCACGTCGATGAGCGTGCGCTCGAGGTGGTCGTGGGTGATGCTGTGGTTGCCGACGAAGAAGTAATAGGTCACGCAGTTGAAGCTGAGATATTTGGTGCGGCTCTCATCGGTGGGCAGCGACTGCACGGAGAGCAGCCGGCGGGCGTCGAGCGTGCGGCCGTTGGGCAGTTCGATCTTCACATCGGTGGAACTGCCGATGACATGCCCCTGGGCGGGCATGCAACGCTCGGGGCGGTGGATCGAGTTGTTGAGATCGTGGCCGGAGAGGACGATCGAGAGGTCGATGCGGTCGGGGATGGCGAGGCCGGAGGCGAGGTCGATCTCCCCGTCCCGCGGGCTGAGGCAGATGGCTTTGGAAAAGCGGGTGTCTTTGGCAAGGGTGGCGATTTCCTCCTCGCTGGCCGGGATGGTTCGCGTGCTCCATTCGCCGAGTTTGCCGGGGATGTCCATTTCCACCGCGGAGGGGGCCATTTCACCGGCTTCCGGCAGCAGGTGGACGGTGGCCAGCGCGACGGCGGTGAGCGCGGGCAGGATGAACGGGAGGAACTTCATGGCTGGGCGGAGGTGTTTTCCTGCGGCGCGGCGGTGACGGTGACGCGGCGCAACTGACGGCGCTTGGCGGCGTTCCATGGCAGCCCGCCTTCGAGCACGGTATTGATGGCCAGCAGCATCATCAGCGAGAACGGATAGAACAGCAGCAGGCCGGACCAGTCGTGCCAGGTGCCGGCGGCCCACTCGGCATCGCCGTATTCCGCGATGATGAAAATGGAAATCACGCGCAGGGCGTTGCCGATGATGGCCAGCGGCACGGCGCTGAGGAACAGCAGCACCCGTTTCCACAGGGCCATGCGGGCGACATAGGCCCACGCGGCGGAGATCATCAACAGCGCCATCAGCGAGCGGATGCCGCTGCAGCCGTGGGCGATGCTGAGCGGTTTCCAATCGCCCTCGACCGGCAGCACGGTGGTGCCCTGGGTGTAGGTTTCCACACCGAACAACGCGGAGCCGTGATGGGCCATCGAGGTGGCGATGAGCTGGAGGTGGGTGGTCGCCTGCTGGAAGGCCGGCAGCGGAATGGCGATCCACAGGAAAAACAGCGGGAACAGCGTGAGCTTGGCGGCGCGCCAGCCCCACAGGAACCAGACCGCTCCCCACACGATGAACGGCAGCCCGCCCACCGAGATGCGCGGCTGCAGCGTGCGGTAACCGGCGATGTGGAACAGGCAGCCGGTCAGCACGAACAGCAGCCCCCACAGGCTGCCCTCGGAAAGCGAGGCGCGCAGTTCCTTGAAGCGGTAGAAGATGAGCCCGAGGATGATGAACGGGATGAGCTTGCCGTGCTCGTAATCGGTGGCGGGGTTCCACGCGCCATAGAGCCAGCCGAGGCTGCTTTTGTGATGACTTGGCCCGAAGCGCGGGTCCAAGGCGTAGAACCACACGATGACCGCAAAGGTAGCGGCTGCGGCAAGCCAGGTAACGGGCGAGATCCGCATTCCCGTGGCAGCTTCATACGCTGACGCGGGAGACACGGGGGCGGTATCGGTGGTATTCATGGATTTTTCCCGAGCGGGAATGTGCGGCAGGATGGTGGGGACGATATGAGGCACAGCCCGGCTGTCAATGACGGGGGAAAGGGTAGCGCGTCCTCGATGAGGGCGCATGCGAATGAAAGGCGAGTGAGCGGCCATTGATGGGCGTTCCGTCAGGAAAAGACTTTTTCATTCCCTGCTCATTCACGTGCCCTCTCATCGAGAGGGCGCTACCTTTTTGCGCCCTACCTTTGTGGCCAGCCACAGACCCGCGGCGAGGCCGGCGGCATCGGTGACGAGGTCAAGGGCGTCGAGCCAATCGAAGCGGAAGCCGAACGCCATTTGGGCCAGTTCGATCGAGGCGGCGCAGAAGATGGCGAGCCATAGAGTGGTGCGCCGACCGATCAGCCAGGCGCTCAGCAAGGTGGGCGCGAGCAACAGCAGCACATGCAGCAGGACACGCGCCTGGGAAATCAGGAGCTTGACCTGCAACACCAAGGAACCCTGCGGCAGGAGGTAGCCGCTGGGCGGAACCTCGCCGGAACGCGGCGTCGCGCGACCGGGGTCCACCACGGGCGGAGCTTGTGCCGGATTTCCGGCTTTAACGCTTTCACCCAGATGGAATTCGGAAAACAGCAGAGGTCGTTGGAGTTTCCACGGCCCCGGCACCACGAACTGGATCCCCATCAGCAACCAGACGAGCGCGGCGGCGATAGCCCTCGGGCGGCTGCTGGGCGAACCCATCCGGACGCAGCCGTAGAGCCAGCCGAGAAATCCGGCGGCCAGGAACCAGCGACCGGTTTTCCACAGCTCGCGCTCGCGCACCGGGATGATTTCGAGATCGGAAAGGGCGAACTCCCCCGCCCGGCCGAGGTGTTCGAGACGCAGCGCGGGAATGGCCGGGCCGCGCGCGGAGACCGCAACCATCGGATCGGCATTGGAGGATTTGTCATCGACGATGCCGCCAACAGGATCGATTTCCGGCTCACCGGAACCTTCCGGCGGGTGCCACTCGATCATGACGCGGCCGGTCTGCCATTTTTCCTCGCCCTGCGTGAGACCCCGGGCGTGCAGGCGGTAGCGGAGATGGAGCATTTCGACCGCCGGAGCTGCGGGCAAAGCCAGACGCATGGCCACCTGCGGGTGCGACTCGTCCACCCACAGGCGCAACAAAGGCTTCTCCGTGGCGCCCGTCCATTCCACCCCGGCCACGGGAACCGAGGAGGCCCGCAGATCGGCGAGGGTCCAGACACGAGCGCCGGGTGTGATTTCGAAACGGAAGACCCACATCAAAACCAAAGCCGCCAGCAGCGAAAGCAATGCGGCGGCGGAAAAAAACAGGCGGCGGATCACGCGCGCTAAACCAACAGCGGCCGCGCGACATTCCAAGCAGGAAGGGTAAAAATCCGGGTTGGCACGCGATCGCGTAGCGAAGGCATTCGATGGTTGCATGCCGGTGCCGATTCCGCTTTTTTGTGCCGCCCCCGCTCCGTCCAATCGTTTCTCAACCCATGGCCCTCAGCCGCAACGAAGCCTTCCGCATCCAAGCACTGCAACTGTTGGACGCGCTGCTGGTATGGGCCTGCTTCTGGCTGGCTTGGGACACCCGCGAACTGATCCTCGGCGTGGACGACTCGGCGAACCGCGACTCGATCTACTGGGTGCTTTACATCGCGGTGCCCTTCACACCGCTGATTCTGGAGTTCTTCGGCTACTACCGGCAGATCCGCGCGAAGAGCACCGGCCGGGCGATCGTGCAGGTGCTGCAGGCGCTGGTGGTAATCGCGCTGCTGATCGGCATGTTCGCGGTCTTCGCCAAGCTCTTCGACACCCGCCGCCTGGTGCTCGGCATCGGCTTCATCATGGTCTTCATCGTGCTGCTGCTGCGCGACCGCTTCACCGCACTGTGGCTGCGCAACAAAAGCCAACACGAAGCGGCGCTCGAACGGGTGGTCGTGGCCGGGTCCGGCGGGGAAATGGACGAACTGCTCAACGAATTCGATCCGGAAATCACCGACGGCTGGAGGGTGGTGGACCGCTTCGACCTCAACACGCGGCCGGTCGAGGACTTGTTCGAGCTGCTCAAAAAGGAAGCGGTCTCGCGGGTGATCTTCGCCGCCAAGGAAACCGAGTTCGAAAAAGTGGCGCGGGCGGTCGAAGCCTGCGAGCTGCAGGGGGTGGAGGCGTGGATCGCGGCCTCGTTCATCCGCACGCAGATCGCGCGGCCGGTGTTCGACGCGGTGGGCGACCGCCCGATGCTGGTGCTGCGCTCCACTCCCGAGCTGTCATGGGAGCTGCTGCTCAAGGAGTTGATCGACCGCGTGGGCGCCTCGCTGATCATTCTGGCGACCCTGCCGTTGTGGATTATCGCCGCGATCGGCATCCGGCTGAAAAGTCCGGGCGCGCCGGTGTTTTTCTCGCAGATGCGGGCCGGGCGCTACGGCCGGCCGTTCCGGATGTGGAAATTCCGCACCATGGTGGCCAATGCCGAGCAGATGCTCGATCAGATCAAGAAGGACCACGGCAACGAAATGCAGGGGCCGGTTTTCAAGCTCGACGACGACCCGCGCATTTTCCCGTTCGGCGCGCTGCTGCGAAAATTCAGCATCGACGAACTCCCGCAGCTTCTCAACGTCGTGAAGGGCGAGATGAGCCTGGTGGGGCCGCGGCCGCTGCCGCTCTACGAAGTGGAGGCCATCTGCGAAATCTCCCACCGCCGCCGGCTCAGCGTGAAACCCGGCATCACCTGCGAGTGGCAGGCCGGCGGACGCAACAAGATCAACACCTTCGAGGAATGGGTGCGCATGGACCTCCGCTACATCGACAACTGGTCGCTGTGGCTCGATTTCAAGATCCTCCTGCGCACCATCCCTGCGGTGGTCTTCGGTATCGGGGCGAAGTGATCGGAAGTAAAAGCTGAAATGCTGAGACGCTGAAATTGCTTCCCATCAGGCCTTCGAATCCGGTTCTTTCCTCGGGCACCTGCCGCCCGGCATTTCAGCTTTTCAGCTTTTACCCCACCATGCCCGTCCTTTCCGCGCTTTTTCTTGTCATCTCGCTCGCGCTGGCGGTGTTGATCGGGCCGCAGACCCGGGCCTGGACCTGGGGTCCGGCCTTGCTGGCACTGGGAGTTTCGGTATTGGCGGCCCTGCCGGTGTTCTGGCGGCGCGGCCGCGGGACGGCGGACTTTCCGCTGATGGCGCTGGCCACCCTGACGGCCGGCTGGTTCGCATGGCGGGCGTGGACTTCGCCGGTGGCGGAACTCGGCCAGGCCGACCTGCTGTTGCTGTGCGGTGCGGTGGGGGGCTTTCTGTCGATGCGGGCGATCGCCGGTGACGCGGCGGCCGGGCGGATGTTCCTGTGGGGGCTCGCGCTGTTGCTGGCCGCGAGCCTGTGGGTGGTGGGCAAGCAGGTGGCGGACCCGGCCTACATACCGTTGTTCGGATCGCGGCCGGCGGAGAAAATGGTCACCGGATTTTTCGCGCACTACAACTACGCGGCGAATTTCCTGATCGCGGCCTCGCTGGTGCTGGGCGCGGCGGGGCTGCTGGGGCGTCACGCCACGGCCACCCGCGTGGTCTGGCTGGTGCTGGCCGCGGCGGGCATCGCCGGAGTCTATTTCACCAAGTCACGCGGCGGCATTCTGGGGGCCACGGCAGGTTGCGCGGTGTTCGCGGCGGCCGCGCTGGTGGTGGCGAAACGGAGCGGCTCGCGCTGGTTCGCGCCGGCGGTGGTGGCGGTGCCGCTGATCGGTGCCGGCGTGGCGGCGTTTCTCATCTTCGGCTGGGAGCAGCGCTCCGGCGGCGACACCCACAAGCTGCTCGACAACGACATCCGGCTTTATCTGCTGGGCATCGCCGCGTCCTGCATCGGCCTGCATCCGCTGACCGGCGGCGGCAGCCGCAGCTTCAGTTGGGAGAGCTTCGGCCTGATCGACACCCGCGTAATCAAGCAAGGCGGTTACCGCCCGGAGATGGTCCACAACGAACTGATGCAGGCCGCCAGCGACTACGGCCTGATCGGTGCCGGCTTGTTGGTCCTGCTGTTGGCGGCGCTGGTCATGGTGGTGCTGCTCCGGATGCTGTTCGAGGACCGCCCGCGGGAAGCGGACTCGCGCGACGCCTGGCGGGTTGGCGGACTGGCGGCCGCCGCGGGCATGCTGGTGCAATCGTGCTTCAGTTTCGTGTTCCACCTCATTCCCGGGGCCATCCTGCTCGGGCTGTGCATGGGCCGGATGTCACGCACGGTCCCCCACACCGGCGCGGCGGCGGCGGGCACGCGGGTCCTGTTCACGCTGGCCGCCCTGGCGTGTGCCGCGGCCCTGCTGCCGGCGGGCTGGACCGGCAGCCGGGCCACCCAAATACTATGGCCCTCGTATTTCAGCAAGACGCCCGATACCCTGCCGGAAAACCGGCTCGACGCGCTGGACGAGGCGATCTCGATCCATGCCACCTCCGAGCTGTTGGGCGACCGCGCGCGGCTCCACCAGCAGGCGGCCATTGCGCTGACCGGCGCCCCCGGTTTCAAGGTGCCGGCGGAACTGGCGGTGGCGGATTACGTCGAGGCCGAGCGGCTGCATCCGTTCGAACCGTCGTTTCCGGTGAACCGCGGCAACCTGCTCAGCCTGCTGGGCCGCGACGACGAGGCGGAGGCCGCGTTCGCCCGTGGCATCCGGCTGCAAGGCGGCATGGAACCGGGCTTCCGCGGCCACTTCTCGCTGGCCCGGCACCATCTGCGAAAAAGCCTGCGGCCGGGAGAAAACGGAAAAACCGGGGACGCACTCGCCTCGCTGGAAATCGCCGCCATCGAAATGGAAAGAGCCGTCGAGAAGATGCACTGGGTGCTCGGCGACATGCACGAGCCCCGGCTGATTGTCCACGAAAGCCTGGGAGTCGCCCGCGAGGCGGCCGCTGATACGGAAGGGGCGCTGGCGGCCTACGATTTCGCCGCGGCCCTGCGCGGCGGTCGGCGCGTCCACTACCGCGCCGCGCTGCTGATCGGTAAATCCGCGGTGGCCGACTGGTCGGCGCGGCAGCCGTCCGAGGCGCTGGCCGGATTCATCGAGGCCCGCCGCCGCGCCGGCATGGCCGGAGGCGAACTGCCCGATGGCGTCACGCCGTCCGACCGGGTGGAATACCTCGATTACCTCGACCGCATGATCGCGTTTCTCAAGGGGGCGAAAATCGAACCTTCCCGATGAACCTCCATCCGCCACACGCACGATGAAACTGATCCATGGCGACTGCCTCGAGGTGCTGCCCACCCTCGACGCCGGCAGCATCGACCTCGTGGTGACCTCGCCACCCTACAATCTCGGCATCGCCTACAAGAGCTTCCGCGACACCGCACCTCGCGAGGAATACCTGGCGTGGTGCCACCGCTGGGCCGCGGAGTTGCGACGGGTGATGGCGGACGACGCATCGTTTTTCCTCAACGTCGGTTCCGCCCCGGCCAATCCGCTGATGCCCCACCAGCTTATTCTGGAACTCACCGGCGGGGATGAGCCGCTCTTCGCGCTGCAGAACACGTTTCACTGGATCAAATCGATCACCATCCGCACGCCGGACGGCACGCAAACCAGCGCCGGGCATTTCAAGCCGATCAACTCGAAGCGCTTCGTCAACGACTGCCACGAATTCGTCTTCCACCTGACCAAGAGCGGCGGCGTGGAACTCGACCGCCGCGCGGCCGGCGTGCCCTACGTCCACAAGTCGAACATCGCGCGCTGGGGGCATACCGGCGGCGCCGACCTGCGCTGCCGCGGCAACACCTGGTTCATCCCCTACGACACCATCGTCTCGCGCGACAAGGAACGGCCGCATCCCGCCACCTTCCCGGTGGAGTTGGCGCAACTCTGCGCGCGCATCCACGGCAAGGGCGGCGACACCCGCATGATCGACCCGTTTCTCGGCATCGGCAGCGCCGCACTCGCCGCGCAGAACCTCGGCATCGACGACTTCACCGGCATCGAACTCGACGCGCATTACCTCGATGTCGCCCGCGAGCGGCTCGATGCCGCGCGACGGCGCGGCGAGGAGCAACTGCCGCTGATGTAAAAAAGAAGCGACGGAGAACATCCGTCGCTTCTTGTGATGAAAGGGAATGAAACCCGGTATCAGAATTTCTGGGTGCGGGTGTGCTTAAAGTAGGTCTCGAAACCGAGTTCCGGCGGGAATTCGGAGAGACCGTCCTTCACGTTCATCTCGATCCGGTTGTCCTCGCCGCAGCGCTCGTAGGGCGGACGGAAGGTGCCGCGGTAGGTCGGGCAGGTGAAGGTGAAGAGTTCGTAGAAACCGTAGCCGAGACGGCGCAGGGCGCGGCTGGTGCCGTCCACCGCACCGTAGCTCCAAGCCGCCTTGCGGCCGTAGTCGTCGTTCTTGCGGACGATCTGCTCGGGGATCTCGATCACGCCGTAAACAATGTTGCTGATCGCGCGGCCGAGTTTGCGTTCCCAGGTGTAAGTGGAACCCGGAGGCGCGTGGATGTCCGCGGAAACATTGCCGGCGAGAATGGCGAGGGAGGTGGCTGCAAGCAGGAGTTTTTTCATGCTGCGGAGAAGCTAGGAAAGCGCCGGAGAGGTTGGCAACGGGAAAGTTTGGAAAATTACGGTTTGGCGAACGATCACTGCCCGGGACCGATTTCGAGCAGCATCGCGGAGCTGGGCGCGAGTTCCGGCAGGGGCAGCCCGGAATCTTCCAAATCCTGCTGGTCGAGCGATGTGCTCCATGCGGAGTCGAGCCGGTCGGCGAAGGACCAGCGCGCGTCGCCGGTGCGGCCGACGAACATGCGGGCGTCCTGCGGGATGCGGATCTTCACCCCGCGCAGGGTTTCGGCGGGGTGAAAATTCGCGACCACGAGAAAGGCCTGGCCAGTTTTGCCATCGCGGCGGAGAAACGCGTACAGCCAGTGACCGGAAGGCGTTTCCTCCCCCACCCTGCCGAAGTCCGGGTTGTCGCGGTTGGCGTGATTGAGGCCGTAGAACTCGCCGTGGGTGAAGGCGCGGCGGTCAACGGCGCGGATGAGTTTTCCATACCACTCGCGAAGCCGGCGCTGGTCGTCCGAGAGTTTGCCGCCGTCGTAGCGGTGGCCGTTCACCCACTTGGTGAATTCGGGCATCGAGGTGTAATCGAAGATCGAGGTGCGGGCGTCGTCGCCACCGAAACCCTCGGCGCCGATGGCGGGCTCGCCGACTTCCTGACCGTGGTAGATCATGACCGGCCCGCGGCCCATGGCGAATAGCACGGCCGTGACCGGCTTGCCGGTGTGCATGCCGTGGCCGCCCCACACCTTCGGATTGGCGAGGCGCACCTCGTCGTGGTTTTCCGCGTAGCGCAGCGAGTGGTGGAAACGGCGGCCGGTGAAGGTGAGAGGGTCGAGGTCGTTGGCCCACTTGCCGTCGTCGTAGATGCCCTCGAGCACGTCGTAGGAGGGATCGTCGTAAACCGCATCGAAGCCGGATTTGAGCAATTCATCGAGCACATGGCCGTCGGTGAGTTTCGCCGGGTCGTTGTCGTAGGCCTCGGCGCAGAAAAACACCTCGGCGTCGCGCGCGCGGCAGCGGCGGATCGACCAGCGCCAGAATTCCATCGGCACCATGTGGGCCATGTCCACGCGGAAGCCGTCCACGCCCATTTCCTGCCAGTGGGCGAGGATTTCGTCCATCGTCCGCCAGGTGCGCGGGACCTCGGCCGGATCGGCGTCGCGGGCGGGCAGGTGCGAGGTGTCGCGGCCGGTGGTGTAATCGTGCCCGTAGTTCAGTTTCACCGTCTCATACCAATCGTGGATCGACGGCTGCCAGGTGGCGGCGTTGTTGCCGGTGACGCGGCCGAATTCGGTCTCGGGAGCAAACAAGCCGTCGGCACCGGGAGCCTCGTGGTTGGGCAACCGCAACGGCGGGCCGCCACCGGGGTGGCCGTCGTTGAGATAGAAGAAATGATTGTCGCGGTGGAAAAACAGCGAGCGGTCGTCGTCATTGCCGAACGACAGGTCGGGGCGGACGTCGGATTGATAGGATCGCGCCACGTGGTTCGGCACGAAGTCGATCAGCACCTTGAAACCGTGGCGGTGGCAGCGGTCGAGCAACTCGCGGAATTCGGCGAGGCGGTTCGCCGGATCCACGGCGTAGTCCGGACAGACGTCGAAGTAATCGCGGATGGCATACGGGCTGCCGGCCTTGCCCTTGAGAATGTCCGGGTCGTCGGCCGGGCGGTCCGGATATGCGGTGCCGCTGGCCTGCTCGATCACGCCGGTGAGCCATAGGTGGGTGAATCCCATTTCCTTGAGCGAGCGGAGCGCGGCGTCATTGATGTCGGCGAACCTGCCGCAGCCGTTTTCCTCCAGCGTGCCGTGGAGTTTCCGGGTCTCGTTGGTGTTGCCGAAGGTGCGCACCAGCATCTGATAGATCACCGGGCGGGGGGCGGAACCGTGTGTATCCGTGGTCATTACGGCACCCATCAAAACCGCGATCGCAAGGGTTTGCCAAGTCATGGTTGCGCCTGGGTTCCGGTTTCCACCTCGGGGCTGACGATGAAGCAGGCCCCGGCGGCGGCGAGCAGCGAGACGCCGCCGAGCAGCACCGCGTTCATGCCTTCGCCGCCGAGCAGCCTGCCGACCACCGGCCCCATGCCGAGCGAGGCGAGGATCTGGGGCAGGACGATGAAGAAGTTGAAGACCCCCATGTAGAAGCCCATTTTCTCGCCCGGGATCACGTTCGAGAGCATCGCGTAGGGCATCGAGAGGATGCTGGCCCAGGCGATGCCCAGCAGGAACATCGAGGCGAGCAACCCCTTGTCGCTGGTGACGTAGGCCGCGGACGCCAGCCCGACGCCGCCCAGCGCCAGGCAGGCGATGTGGATGCCGCGCGCGCTGAAGCGCCGCACCAGCGCGAGCAGCGCGAATGAGAAAAAGAACGCCACCAGGTTGTACATCGAGAAACAGAGCCCGCCCCACTCGGTGCCGCGCTGGAAACGCTCGGCCGCTTCGAGGCGCCCGCGCAGCTTGGCCGCCATTTCCTGCGGGTCGCCGCCCTCCAGGAAAATCGCCGCGGTGGTGGTGTAGAGCGGATTGCGTCTTTCCAACGGCGTCATCCCGCTCGCATCCGGACGCTCCGTGACGAGTTCCAGAAAACGCGCGAAGTAGAGATCGAGGGTCAGTTCCGCGGGCCCGGCGGAACCGGTTTCCCTGACCTCGGCGAGCGTCGTCCTGGCGGCGGCGAGAAGGTGCTGGTTGGAATCGTCGGCGACCTGCTTCGCGGCGGGCCCCTCGGCACCGAGCGGCTGGCCGTCGAAGACCTTCTTGCCCACCGCCGGCACGAAGTAGATCCACATGCAGAACAGGCCGAACCAGGTGAAAAACTGCACCACGGACAATTGTTTCATCGTGCGCGGCATCGACAGGATGCCCTCGATGATTTCGGTGAACACCGCGCCGACACCCGAGCTTTGTTCCTTCATCCGCCGGAACGCCTCCATGTCCGCCGGAGGATGCTCGCGGGTGGTCAGGATGGTGTAGAGCACCGCCGCGAAGAAAATCGCCGCGCCGATGTAAAACGCCAGATGCACCGTGGCGGGAATGGCCGATGAAAGGCTCACCGGCAGCCGCGCCGCATCGGCCGCCACCAGGATCACGTCCGGGCTGGTGCCCTGCATGCCGACCCAATTCGTCAGCAGCCACGGCAAGGCGGAGGCCAGCACCGCGCCCGCGCCGATCAGCAGGCTCTGGGTGGCGAAGCCGGTCTTGCGCTGCTCCGGCGGCAGCAGGTCACCCACGAAGGCGCGGAACGGCTCCATGCTCACGTTCACCGAGGCATCGAGAATCCACAACAACCCCGCGGCCATCCACAGCGTGCTGGAATTCGGCATCGCGATCAGCGCCAGGCTCGCGAAAACCGCCCCCACCAGGAAATACGGCCGGCGGCGGCCCAGGCGGGTCCACGTCCGGTCGCTCATGTAGCCGATCACCGGCTGGACCAGCAGGCCGGTGAGCGGCGCGGCCAGCCACAGGAAGGCGATGTCCGATTCGTCCGCGCCGAGAAACTGATAGATGGCGCTCATGTTCGCCATCTGCAGTCCCCAGCCGAACTGGATTCCGAGGAATCCGAACGACATGTTCCAGATCTGCCAGAAACTCAGGCGGGGTTTTCCATTCATTTCGCGGGTGGGTTCGGGAGCTGGCGGCCATCCTAACACCCTTGTTTCCGGCCTCCGCAAGCGATCGTGCCGGATCGGCGGATTTCGTTAAACCGATCGCGATTCGCGACATGTCGGCGGATTTTTCAGCGGAACTTGTCCCGCTCCTCGCGGATCACGGCGAGGGCGTCGTAGAGCGCGAACATCATCACGACCACCGTCATCAGCGCGCAGGCACCCCACCAGGCGAGGAACCGCCACGCGCTTTCCGCCAGCCAGCCGTCCACCAGCCAGCGCCCGGCGGCGATCCAAAACAAGACGCCCAGCAACAATCGCCCCATCACCTTGCGGCGCGCGGCGCGGTCGCGGAGAATCGCCCGCGCGACGCCCTTGCTGTCCTTCCATCCGAATCCGCCGCGGGCCATGCGTGGATTCCACCGCCGCATGCGCCGCGCTCCAAGCGGGAAATTCCGCCATGTCATGTCTCGACGCCGCGCCCGCCTTCGGGAAGTGTCGGCGCGTGAACCGCAAGGAGCATCAGTCCATCCCCTATCAGTCATGGCTCAGGCGCACGCGCCGGCGCCTCGCCGCCAGCGGCGGCATCAGCCAGGCCGCCGTGCGGCTTGCCGCGGAAACCGCCGGCGATGCCGGCCACTGGCGCACACGACTCGAAACCCTGCTGGACGGCACCGAGCCGCCGACCATCGACCTGATCACCCGGATCGATTCGTTGCTGGCCACGCCGGTGACGAGGATCGCCGAAAATCCGGCACAGGAATTGCTGTTTCCGGATACCGGCCGGGCCGATTGAAAATCCAGCGGGATTTTCGGTTGCACCCTCGGCAATATCTATCAGATTACCCGCAGAAAGCCGGATATCGGAACCGGCGTGTCACATATTATCTTCTCCAGCGAAAACCTGCGTTTCATGCATCGCCTGCCATCCAGGAAAGCCATCGTCCGCATGCGGATCACCGCCGTCCTGATCTGTTTGAAATGTCTTCTGGCCCCGCTGTCCGCCGCGGTTTTTTTATATGGTTTCATCCAAAACGACGATGCGAAGATCATCACCGGGCTGGCGCTGGTGTTCTTCACGGTGTTGCTGGTGATCGCCCAGTGGCTGTTCGCGGCGCGGACCAACTGCCCGCTGTGCGTGACGCCGGTGATGATGTCGAAAGGCTGTGCGAGGCACCGCCACGCGCGGCGGTTTCTTGGCAGCCACCGGCTGCGGGTGGCGCTGAGCGTCCTGTTCACCGGCGGCTTCCGCTGTCCGTATTGCGGCGAGCCTAGCGTGCTCGAAGTCCGCGAGCGCGGCGGATCGTGACATGTCCCGCCGCCCCCCGGAGTTGACAGCCCCCCGCAATCCGCTTCACTGCGCACATGCGTTCGCCACTGAACCTCCACCGCAAGATGATCCCGCACGCGGCCGGGCTCCTCGCCGCCCTGTGCCTCATCGCCCGCGCCGAACCCGCCATGCCCACTGTTCCCGAAGACGTCAAAGCCCCGCCCGCCGATGCCAGCAAAACCGCCTCCGGCCTCGTCTCGAAAGTCCTGAAAGCCGGCACCGGCGATAAGAAACCCGCCGCCACCGACACCGTCTCGGTCCACTACTCCGGTTGGACCACCGACGGGGAAATGTTCGACAGCTCGGTGCAGCGCGGCCAACCGGCGAGTTTCCCGCTCAACGGCGTGATCAAGGGCTGGACCGAGGGCCTGCAACTCATGGTCGAGGGCGAGAAGCGCCGTTTCTGGATCCCCGCCGATCTCGCCTACGGCGAAAACCCCGGTGGCGGACGCCCCGGCGGCATGCTCGTCTTCGACGTCGAGCTGCTCGACATCAAGGAACTGGAAAAAGTTCCGGAAGACGCCGAGAAAACCCCCGGCGGCACCGCTTACAAGGTACTGCAGGAAGGCAAGGGCGAGGCGCCCGGCGGTGCCGACATCATGACCTTCCACATGGTGGTCGGCACGCTCGACGGCCAGACGATTCAGGACACCCGCAACAGCCCGCAGGCACCCAGCGCGTCGAGCGAGAATCTACCGCCCGCATTGGGCGAGGTGTTCGCCACGATGAAGCCCGGTGAAAAACGCCGCTGCTGGATCCCCGAGGCCGGCGCTCCCGGCGGTCATCTGGTGGCCGAGGTCGAGTTGATTTCCTTCAAGGAAGCCCCGCCCGCGCCGCCGGTGCCGGAGGATGTGGCCGCCGTGCCCGACGATGCGGAAAAGACCGCCAGCGGACTGGCCTTCAAAGTCATCAAGGCCGGCGAGGGCAAGGACAAGCCCGCCGCCACCGACACCGTGAAGGTCCACTACTCCGGCTGGACCACCGACGGCAAGCTGTTCGACAGCTCGGTGACCCGCGGCGAGCCGGCGCAGTTCCCGCTCAATGGCGTGATCAAGGGCTGGACCGAAGGACTGCAACTCATGGTCGCGGGCGAGAAGCGCCGCTTCTGGATTCCCGCCGACCTTGCCTACGGCGAGAACCCCGGCGGCGGCCGCCCCGGTGGCATGCTCGTCTTCGACGTCGAGCTGCTCGAGATCGTCAAATAAATGAAACGCGTCCGCTGGCACGGATTGGCATGCGGCATGTGGCTCATTGCGGCCGCATGCGCTCCCGGGCCGCGCGATGATGTCCAAGCCGCTCCCGCCCCCGCAGAGGCGGAAAAACCCGCCGCGGAAAAACCGCCCGCAAAGCGACCCGGCGAGGTCTCATCCATCGGCTTCGACGACTTCTTCGCGCTCCATCAGCAAGGCGGGGCGCTCGTCATCGATTCACGGCCCGCGTTCCACTACCAACAGGGCCACATCCCGGGCGCGCTGAACCTGCCCAAAGGAGCCGACGAAACAGCGCTCGACTCGATGGCAGACACCATCAAACAGGCCCTGGCGGAAAACAAAACCATTGTCGTCTATTGTTCCGGCGTCCTGTGCGCGGACGCCCGCACCGTGGCCCGGCGCATCGCGCGACGCGGCCATGACACCAGCATTTTCTCCGGCGGCTGGAACGCATGGCTCGATGCGGGACTGCCGACCGAATGATTTTTTCATCCAACAATCCCATATCATGACTTCGTTTTCCAATGTCACCGTCGATGCCAAGGCCAACATCTATTTCGACGGCCGTGTGATGTCCCACACCGTGCATTTTCCCGACGGCTCGCGCAAGACGCTCGGCCTGATCCATCCGGGGAGTTATCATTTCGGCACCGCCGCGCCGGAGCGCATGGAGATCGTCGCCGGCGATTGCCGGGTGACGCTCATCGGCTCCGGTGAGGAACGCCCGTTCACGGCCGGCGAATCGTTCGAGGTGCCGGGCAACAGCGGCTTCACCATTGCGGTGGACGAGGGCGTCTGCGAGTATGTCTGCTCGTTTCTGGCCGAATGACGAATCGCGCGCCGGCACTGTATCGGACACTATGCGCCGCCGTGTTGGCGTGTGCCGCCACCTCCTGTAGCCTGAGGTTGCCGGTGGAAACCACGCCCGTGGTCCTGCGCGCGGAAACTCCGGCGGAGGTGCCGACGCGCGAACCGGACGTCCACCTTTGGCTCACCGCGGACCGCTATCACACCTGCATCGCGGTGCCCTACGGCTGGCTGCTGGAATCCGGCTATGTGCCGCCGGAAAACTTCGGCTCGCCGCGCTACGTCGTGATGAGTTGGGGCAACGACGACGCCTATTCCGCGGAAGGATTCGATCATCCGTGGAAAGTGTTCCGGGTGCTCTTCACGCCCACGCGCTCGGTGATGGAACTCATCCCGGTGAACTGGAGCGTGCCGGAGGTTTTGCCGGGCCACCGCATCTGGCAGGCGCGGGTGCCTCGCGACCGCGGCCCGTCACTGGCCGCATTCCTCAACGCCTGCGCGACCACCGATGAAAACGGCCGCCCGATCGTGGTCCGCGAGTCGAGCTGGGGACACGGCGTGCAGGTCGAGTCGCGCCACCGTTATTTCATCCCGCGCGTCTGCAATGTGTGGACGGTGCAGGCGCTTGAAGCCGCCGGCGGCGAATACCGGCCGTGGTTCGCACTCACCGCCGACGGCCTGGTCCGCCAGGCGGAAAAGCCGCACAACGGCTTCGAAAAGATCTGGCCGGGCGGCGGCGTGCCGGAGCGTTGGCCGGACCATTCACCGTAACAACCCGCGCAGGTCGCGCACCAGCCGCGTGTCTTCCGGACGCTTGGCCGCGTCGAGTGCCGCCACCAGATTGTTGAGCAACCGCAGCAGGATGGTCCCGGTGGTCGCGGCGCGGCGCAGATGATCGCGCTCCTCGCGGCTGAGTTCCGGACTTTCCAGCAGCGTTGACTGGAGATGCAACTGCCCGCCATCGAAGCAATCGACAATGATCGGGTAGCCGTCCTCATAGATCCGGGTGAGGAAATGGCCGGGAAAATTCACCCCCTCCACCACGAAGTCGAGCCGCCTCGCCACCAGGATGAAAATCACCGCGAGGCCCAGCGGATTCGAGCGTCCCACTTCGATGCACCAAGCGAGATCCGAATTGTCCGGGTTGTCGTATTCCTCCTGATTGGCGCACAACCGGCCGTCGGCAAAAAGAAATCCGCGCAGTTCGCGGGCATTGGAAACGCCCTCCGCCTCGGCCTCCTCGGCGAGCAGGTCGAGCGCGTCCGAGAGCGGCTGGCGGATCGTCACGCCATCGTGCAGGTAATCCGAGATCACCCGCAGCATCGCCTCGAGTTGGTCCCAGTCGTCGCGCATCGCATCCGCCCCGCCGGTAGGTACCACCCAGTCGCGCCTCAGCGCCTCGCGTCGCGCGGGACGCAGCAATTCGGCCAGCGTTTTGCGCTCGGCATCGCCCAGCTTGATCGACGAAGCGGCCAGCCAGTCGCTGAGATCGCCGCCGCAGAGCGCGATGCGCTCCGCCACGCGCCGCCGGACTTCGGGCGTCTCATCGTCCAGCAGACGGATCAATGCGTCGAGTTCCGCGGAGGACGGCGGCGCGGCATGGGTGGAGGTGCTCAAGATGAATGCAACGGGTGAAAGGGTGAAAGCGTGCTTGCGAAAAAACCTGTCCGCCACCCCGCCCGCCTGTCAACCGCTCGGAGCGGGGCGCACAGGATTCGCAAAAATTCACACACCGATGCGATCGCGTCCGAAGTGTCACGCATGTCACTCCATCTCCCGATTGACTGTCGCGAGGGCTGCCCCATAGCATGCCGCGCCTTTCGCGAAAACCTCGCGATCATCGGCCATCGGCGGGATCGTCCGCCGTCATCCATCATCCATATCCACTCATGATTACACCCGTCCGCTGTCAGGCCCTGCCGTTTCCCGTCCCACCCGAAGCCGCCGCGGTGCTCGATGCCGCGCCCTCCGTCACCGTGGCCACGGACAGCGCACAACTCGTCGAACTCGCGGTGCGCGACGCCGTCGATGGCTGGCACGAGGTCGCCTACGAGGTGCCCGGCAAGGGACGGGTGGCGGAAGCCCGCGTCTGCCGCGCCAAAAACGGCATCAATGCCAACTACCTGGAACCTTACATGCGCCGCCGCGATCCGGACTGCATGGTCATCGGCGACGAATTGCCGACCGACAAGCCAACCTACCGCGAGCGCTTCGGCCGGGATTTCTCCGACCTGCGCGGGGAAACCTTCGAGTGGCTCAAGACCCAGGACCTCGCCGTATTCGCCTTCCATGCCGGACTGGCCGGCAAGGGCACCGACGCGCTGGTCATCGCGCCCGCCAACGCCGGATTCTTCGCGCTCGGACTGGCCCTCCTGCAGGGCATCCTCAAGCTGGAGGAAATCCCGGATAACTTCTCGCCGCGCGCCGTGATCTACGTCGCCCCGCCGTTCCGCCACACGCATTTCGAAGGCCGCCAGATCGTCGTGCACAACCGTCTCGAACACGCCCACGAGCTGTTTTCCTACAATCTCTATCCAGGTCCCAGCGCCAAGAAAGGCATCTACGGCGTGCTGCTCAACATCGGCGAGAACGAGCACTGGATCACCATGCACTGCTCCACCGTCAAGGTGATCACCCCCTACGACAACAAGATCGTCATTTCCCACGAGGGCGCGAGCGGCGGCGGCAAGAGCGAGATGCTCGAACAGGCGCACCGCGAGGCCGACGGCACCCTGCTGATGGCCCGCAACATCCTCAACGACGACCGCCGCGACCTCACACTGCCCCGCGGCTGCGACCTGCGACCGGTGACCGATGACATGGCGCTGTGCCATCCCACGCTCGAGAACCGCCACGGCAAGCTCAGCCTGGTGGATGCCGAGGACGCGTGGTTCGTGCGGGTCAATCACATCCACCGCTACGGCATCGATCCGCATCTGGAGAAAATGACCGTTCATCCCAGCGCACCGTTGTTGTTCCTCAACATCCAGGGACAGCCCGACGCGACCTCGCTGATCTGGGAACACACCGAGGACGAACCCGGATCCCCCTGCCCCAATCCGCGCGTCATCATCCCCCGCAGCATCGTGCCCGGCGTGGTCGATGGCGCGGTGGAGGTGGACATCCGCAGCATGGGCGTGCGCACCCCGCCGTGCAGCGCGGAGAACCCGAGTTATGGCATCATCGGCATGTTCCACCTGCTGCCGCCGGCGCTCGCCTGGCTGTGGCGGCTGGTCGCGCCGCGCGGTCATGCCAACCCGAGCATCGTCGCCACCGAAGGCATGTCGTCGGAGGGTGTCGGCTCGTACTGGCCGTTTGCCACCGGCCGCCGCGTCGATCACGCCAACCTGCTGTTCAAGCAGATCATCGACACCCCGGCAGTCCGCTACGTCCTCATTCCGAACCAGCACATTGGCGTCTGGGAGGTCGGCTTCATGCCGCAGTGGATCACCCGCGAATACCTCGCCCGCCGCGGCGGCGCGCGTTTCACCGAAAAGCAGATGAAAGTCTCGCGCTGCCCGCTGCTCGGCTACACGCCCGGCAAGATCGTCATGGAAGGCCGCACCATCAGCCCCTGGCTGTTCGAGGTGGAACTGCAACGCGAAGTGGGTGCCGCCGCCTACGATCAAGGCGCGAAAATCCTCGATGACTTCTTCCGCCAGGAACTGCCGCAGTTCCTCGTCCCCGACCTCGACCCCAAGGCCCGCGAAATCATCGAGTGCTGCCTCGCCGGCGGAACCCTCGCCGACTACGAAAAGCTGCTCGACATGCGGACCTTGGAAAACGCCTGAGCCGCGGCCTTGCCCGGCTCACACCAGCTTCTGGTGAAAGGCCTCCTTGTCCTTGATTGAGAGGACGAATGCCGCGAGCAGGTCGATGGTGCGGGCGATGTCGTCGAGATGGGCGGTTTCGACGACCGAGTGCATGCAGCGCAGCGGCAGCGAGACGAGCGCGCTGGGGATGCCCTGGCGGCTGTGGAAGATCTTGTCGGTATCGGTGCCGCTGAAGCGGCTGCTCGATTCGTGCTGGATCGGGATTTTGGAATCGCGGGCGACGTCGATGAGCTGCTTCACGACAAGCGGGTGGTTGGCGGTGCCGTGGGTGAGCGTGGGGCCGCCGCCGAGTTTCACGCTGCCGTGCTTGGCGTGGCTGATGCCGGGGGTGTCCGTGGCATGGGTCACATCGAGGCAGATGCAAACATCCGGCCGCAGGCGATAGGTCGCCATTTTCGCGCCGTGGCCGCCGATTTCCTCCTGGATCGCATTCAGACAGAGCAGTGAGAACGCGGGCTTCTTCTTGCCCGAGGCGATGCGTTTCATCACCTGCGCGATGATGAATCCGCCGACGCGGTTGTCCAGGGCGCGGCCGACGATGCGCTTGTTGGCCAGTTCCATCGGCCCGTCCTGATAGACCGCCGGGTGACCGACGCGCACACCGAGTTTCGCGACCTCCGCGGGATTCGACGCGCCGACGTCCACCCACAGGTCGTGCACGGCGGGGGCTTTCTCCTGGTCCTTGTCGTCGCGCCGCAGGTGGATGGCGGTGTTGCCGATGATGCCGGGCACATCGCCCTTGTCGCCCAGGATGGTGATACGTCGGCCACGCGCGGTGGCGGCGTCCGATCCGCCGACGCGGTCGAGGCGGATGAAGCCCTTGTCGTCGATGTGCTTGACCATGTAGCCGATCTCGTCGGCGTGCGCTTCCAGCATCACGACCTGGTCGGTCTTGCCGGCGAGCCGCGCCCAGGTCGAGCCGTAGGAATCGCACTCGATCTGATCGGCATGCTGGCGGACCCAATCCGCCCACACTATCTGGCCGGGCATTTCAAATCCGGTGGGGCTGCGGCTTTCGAGCAGGCGGTGGAGAAACTCGCGGTCTTCCTTTTTCATGATGCGCGCGATTCAAGCGGGCACGCCGGGCATGGCAAGTCCCGACGGGTGCGCAGGCCTGATCGCAGGGATCTTCATGATGATGCGGGCGGGACGCCCGCGCTCCCCTGCCGGTCCAGCCATTCGATCACCTGCGCCAGGGCGCGGGCGCGGTGGCTGAGGGTGTTTTTCACGTCGTCGCCCAGTTCGGCGAAGGTGCGGTCGTGGCCATCGGGCACGAACAAGGGATCGTAGCCGAAGCCCTCCGCGCCGCGCGGTTCACCGATGATCCGGCCTTCCACGGCTCCGGTGAAATACGCCAGTTCGCTGCCGCCTCCGGCCAATACCATGGTGCAGCGGAAGCGCGCGCGGCGGTCGTTTTTCCCCGCCATTTCCCTGAGCAGCCGCGCGTTGTTGCGCGCGTGATCGCCTTCCACGCCGCCGTAGCTCGACGACCACACGCCGGGCGCGCCGTTGAGCACGTCCACCTCCAGGCCGGAGTCGTCCGAGAGCACGATGCCGCCGATCACGCGGCTGATGCCCAGCGCCTTGAGCCTCGCGTTTTCGAGAAACGTGACGCCGGTTTCCTCGATCGCCGGGGCCTCGGGAAATGCGGACATGTCGAGGACTTCGTGGCTCGCGCCGAGCATCGCGCGGATTTCCGCGGTCTTGTGGGCGTTGCGGGTGGCGATGATCAGGCGCGGGCGTTCGGACATGGACATGGCTTCGGCGATTTCCGCCGTACGGCCAAGTTTTTTGAATAATCCGTCCGCCGGCCACGCTAATGTGCATGATGAAAGCAATCACCTGGCTCGCCGCCGCCCCCGCCATCGCCATCGTTCTCAGCGCCCAATCGTTCGCCAAGGAAGGCTGGATGACCGACCTCGACAAGGCCATCGCCGAAGCCGGCAAGGAAAACAAATCGGTGCTGGTCGAATTCACCGGTTCCGACTGGTGCCCGCCCTGCATCGCGATGCGCAAGAACGTCTTTTCCAAGAAGGAATTCACCGACAAGGCCTCGAAGAACTTCGTGCTGGTGGAACTCGATTTCCCGAAGAAGGACAAGGAACTCGCCGAGAAAAACCAGCCGCTGGCCGAGAAATACAAGATCGAGGGATTCCCGACCGTGATCCTGCTCGACTCGAAGGGCGAGGAGTTCACCCGTTTCTTCGCCTCCCAATACCCGACCGTGGACGACTTCCTCGCGCATCTCGACGACGCGCTGGAGAAAAAGGACATGGACTGAGCCGGTGGCCCGGGCATCCTGCCCGTAGCCATGTCCAAACGACAGGATGAGGTCTGAAAACCCTCCAATCCGCGGCACAAACGCTGGATCCCGTTCCCACCATTGTTGGGTTGCCGGCGGGCAGGATGCCCGCGCCACTATGAGTCAGACGGAGCGGGAAACCTCTTTCAGCAAGCGCAAGCGTTCCGCCGCCGCACCGCTGGCGATCGCCTCGCGGGCGATCTCGATCCCCTGCCCCATGTCGTCGGCGAGGCCCGCGCAGGCGAGGGCGGCACCGGCGTTCATCATGACCATGTCGCGCTTCGCGCCGGTCTCCCCGCCCTTGAGAATCGCTTCGAGGATGGCGGCGTTGGTTGCCGCATCGCCGCCCTTCAGTTCCTCCACTTCGGCATGTTTGAGTCCGAAATCCCGCGGCCTCACCTCCTCGTCCACGGTGTCCTGATAGAGCCCCGCCTTGCAGATGCGGGTGGAGCCCATCAGGCTGACTTCGTCCACCGAACGGCCGTCGCCGGTGGTGCCATACACCGCCCATGCGCTCTCGCGGCCGAGGCGCTGCAGGATCTCTGCAAAGGCCGGGCAAAGCTCGCGTGAAAACACCCCGACGAGTTGGCATTGCGGGCGGGCCGGATTGAGCAGCGGGCCGATCAGGTTGAAAATCGTCCGCACACCGCGGGCGGCCAGGTTTTTCCTTACGCCGGCCACCGCCTTGAATGCGGGATGATAGAGCGGAGCGAACATGAAACCGACGCCCACCTGCTCCACACAGCGGCAGAAGCCGTCCGGCCCGAGGTCGATGCGGACGCCCAGCGCCTCCAGCACGTCGGCTCCGCCGCTGCGCGAGGTGATGCCGCGGTTGCCGTGCTTCACCACCACGCCACCCGCTGCGGCCACCACGAACATCGCAGTGGTGGAGACATTGAAGAGGTCGAGCTCGTCGCCGCCGGTGCCGCAGACATCGATGGTCGGGCCGTCCGGGTCCAACAGTGCGACATGCGGGTCCACGGAATGCTCCAGGAAGGTTTCCACGAATCCCGCGATCTCGGCGGGTGTCTCGCCTTTTTTCGACAAGGCTTCCAACAAATGTTCCTTCTTGGCTTCCGTGACCTTGCCGTCCAACAGCAACTCGGCCGCCACCCGCACTTCACGTGACGACAATTCCTGCCCCTGCTCAAGATGATGAATCAATGCGTCCATGGGCGAGACTACACCGGTCGCGCGGGAATTTGCGAGAAAAGAAGCGTTCGGGGCGGACAGATCACTTCTGCTCCGCCGCGGACGGTTTCATCAGGCGCCCGGCGATTTCCCGAAGTTCCTCCACCGGGATGGCGAAACTTTCGGCGCGGTTGGCGCGGGCGATATTCATGCCGACACAGCGACCCCGCAGGTCGAGCAAGGGCCCGCCGGTCACGCGGCTGGCACCGAGGATGTCGTGCTGGATGATGCGCGCGAACCCGCTGCGGCGACGCGAGAAGTCGCCGCTCATCATGTCGTTGCGGTTCATGGAATCCGAGAACATCTCGTTCTTGGCGGCAAGCGTCACTTGAAAGGTCATTTCCTCCTCGCCACGGCGGCAGAGCACTTCCACCAGATCGCCGGCTTCGCGTTCCGCGAGGATTTCCGCGATGTCCTCGATTTTCTTCACCGCATGGCCGTCGATGGAGAGAATCACGTCTCCGGCTTCGATGCCGGCTTTTGCAGCGGCACCGTCCTCAACCACTTCGCCCACGGTAACGGCATCCTTTTCCGCGGCGATCACCACGCCGAGCGCCACTCCGCCCTCGGCGGGAATCGGGCGGCTGTTGGCGCTGATCACTCCGGCCAGCGCGCGGCGGCGGAGCCGGCTGGTCACGCCATTGGCCACCACCCAGGTGCCGTGCGGCACGGCGCTGGTCTCCGCGAATTCGACCGGCGCCAGCCCCTCGGCATCCACCTTGAGCAATGCGACATCCCACGCCGGATCGCTGGCCAGGATCGTGACATCCGAATAATTCGTGCGGTCCACGGTGACGGACAGGTTTTCGATGCCCTCGATCTCGCTGGCCTTGGTCAGGATGTGGCCCTCGGGCGAAATCACCACGCCGTAGTTCACCTCGCGCCTGCCATCGTAAATCACGGCGCTGGAAGTCTGGAGCACCGCGCGCTGTTTCTCAAACGCGGCGGTCACGGCCGGGCCGGTGGTGCGGTGGGTGTATTCCAGGCTCTGTTGCGCGGCGAGCGGCGAAACCGCGGCGAGCAGGGCGAATGTGAGGATGCGTTCAGCGTTCACCGAGTTCGAAGGTGAGGGTTTCTTTTTCTCCGGAGCGATCGATTTCCAGAACCACCTCGTCGCCGGGAGCCATTTCCTTGAGCAGTTCCTTGAGGCGCTCCTTGGAATCGAGCGCCTCGCCATTCAGCGTGAGGATCACATCGCCTTCGGCAAGACCGGCTTCCTTGGCGGCGGTTTCCTCGCCCACCTTGGTGACGAGCAACCCGCCACCATCGCGCGGCTCGGTGGCCACGCCGAGAAACCCCTTCCCCTTCTCCGGCTTCTTCGCGAACGGCCCCTCGCCGACGAATTCGCCCGCCAGCAATTGATCCCAATGCTCGACGTATTCGCTCATCGGGACGTGGTTGTTCACCTGCAGATTGGTGCCCACGCGCGAGTGGATGGCGATGAGCTTGCCATCGAGATCGAACAGCGGTCCGCCGGAGTCGCCGCCGATGAGCATGCAATCGGACTGCACGGTGTTGTTGGCGATGCGCACCAGCCGGCCAAGCCGCAAGACCAGTCCGCGCTCCTTGTCGAAGCCGCCGGAATGGCCGAGCGAGAACACCCAGTCGCCGAGCCGCGTGGTGTTGTCGCGGTCCACTTCCACGAACGGATAGGTCCCCTCTTCGGTAATGCGCATCATTGCCGCATCGCTGTCCGCCACCAGACCGAGCGTGACCGCATCGTGACGCGTGCCGTCCTCCATCACGACCTTCAGTTTTTTCCCCACGCCCATGCTGACGTGGGCGGCCGTTAGAATCAGTCCGTCGGGAGAAACGATCACGCCGCTGCCGGATCCCTGCTTGAGTTCCACCGCCACCGTGGCCGCGCGCGCCGAAGGCAGCGCCTCCTGCAATGCCGATTGAATGGCCGCGATGTCCTTGAGGTTCTCGGGGGCGCGCTTGTCGTTCACATACAACCTCGCCTGCGCGGCGATGCCGGTGCAGGCGAGGAATCCGAGCGCGAGCCATGCTTGGGATAGTCTCATCATGGGAAATCTGTCGCGCACCCTAGACGCCGGCCCGCCCGGTGGCAACCGGCGCGTGCGCCAGCCGGCGGAAAATCCCGATCCACTCGCGCCCCTCACGACCCGGATAGGCGCTCGCCGGCACCCAGCCGTCGATTTTCTCGAACCACGACGAGAAGGTTTCCAGCAATTCCTCCACCGACACCTTGAACGGCGGTCCTTCCTCATCCTCGTCCGGGTCCCACGGGTGCAGATAGAACACGCCGGTAAGGTGTCCGCCCTCCGGCAGCACCGCGGCGGCGGACGCCGCGTAATCGCGGCGTCGGCGCGGATCGATCGCACAAAAGCAGGTGTGCTCCCAGATCGCCGGGAAACATTTCCCCTCGCACCACGCCGGATCGAGAAAATCGCCGACACCATACGAAACCCCGGCCTGCGGGGAAAACCCGCGCGCCTTCTCCACCGCGGTCGCGGAAATATCCAGGCCATGCGCCCGGATTCCCGACTCCGCCAGCGCGCGGACATCATGCCCGCTGCCACAGCCCGGCACCAACACCGGCCCGCCTTGGAAGATTGCAGTTCCCTGCATCTCGATCAGTTCCAACAACGGCGGTGCGGGACCGCCACGGTCCCAGGGCGTGTCGTCGCTCCGATAGCAGGCATCCCAATCCCTCATGCACCGGAGCATCACCCGGCAGAGGGGCTAATCAAGTCTCGTCAATGGGGAGGCCACCACATGAAGCCGGTTTGACTGACTCGCGGCTGTCCATGGATCGAATGACCGCTTGTCACCCATGCCGAGACCGGACATAAAAACACATCGCCTTCCCCGAGGGCAACCCACCCCCCAAATTATCATCATGTATCTGAAAATCCCCCGTCGTTTCACGACCCTCGCATCCTGCGCATTCGCCTGGATCTTTTCCTCATCACTCCAGTCAAACGCCGCCGAGTGGAATGTCCCCGCGGATTTCCCGAGCATTCAGGCCGCCATTGACGCGGCGGCGGCCGGCGATGTGATCCGGGTCGCTCCGGGCACTTATCAAGAGAATCTCGACTACCGGCAGAAGGACGTGGAACTGGTCAGCACCGACGGCGCCGAATCCACCATCATCGACGCGGCGCAGAATACCGGTGTGAAAATCGGACCTGCTGGATCGTTCAGCGGATTCACCGTCCGCAACGCGCGCGCCAGTTTCGGTGCCGGGATGGAGGTCCGGGGCAGCGGTTCCCGCATCACCCGGAACATCTTCGAGGACAACGCGCAAGGCGGTGGCGGATTCGGCGCCGCCATCGGGATGAACTCCGCCTCGCCGATCATCGAAGGCAATATCTTCCGCCGGAACAGCGCCGACAACCAGTTCCTCTCCGGAGTGGTCGCGATGGTCAACAGCTCATCCCCCTACATCGCCAACAATATCTTTTACGACAACCCGGCCCGGGCCATCAACGTGACGGTTCCGACGGATGCCAGACCGGTGGTGATCAACAACACCATGGTCGGCAACAGGGCTGGCGTCCGGGTGGACACCCGGATCCCTACGGCCAACCAGATCTACCGGAACAACCTGATCCACGGCAACACCATCGGCTTTGAAACTGAATTCGGCAGCGCCGCCAACAAGCCGACCTGGCAGAACAATCTGGTCTCCGGCAAGGGCACCAACTACAGGAACGTCTCCGACCAGACCGGCATCGATGGCAACATTGACGGCGACCCGCTGTTCGAGGATGCGGGCGCCGGAAACTACCGCCTGCGAGTCGGTTCGCCCGCCATCGATGCCGGCGGCAACCTGCTGGCTCCGGCGGTCGATTTCGATGGCGGAAGCCGGCCCTTCGATGGCAATGGCGATGGCGTCTTCGCCACCGATATCGGTGCCTTCGAGTATTCCAGCGGCAGCATCTTCCTGTCGATCGAGGGCGGCGAACTCCAAGAATGCCTCACTCCGCAGGGAAACACCGTCGAGGTGGAAATCACCCCGACTCCCGAGGACCTTGAAATCGCCAGCGTCGAATTGTTCCTCAACGGCGCGTCCATCTCGACCGAGCGGGTTTCGCAAGTGACCCTGCCGATGGGAATCCACCAGCTTGATGCGGTGGCGTTCCTTGCGGACGGCAACGAACTGCGCAGCGAGCGCACGGTCGAGGTGGTGGACACCACCGCGCCGGTCATCAACGCGCGCTTCGTGGACCGCCGCAGCGGACGCGCGCTGCAATCCATCGATGCCAACGGCATGAGCTTCGTGACAGTGAAAATCGACGTCGATGACGCCTGCGATCCGGATCCCGAAGTTGAATCGATGTTGGGCACGGAGATCGGCGACGGTGCCGGCCTCAACATCATCGGCCAGCAGAACCAACTCCGCCTCAATACCGACAAGATCACTCTAAAGGTGCTGGCCACCGATGCCAGCGGCAACGTGTCGGTTGAAACCAAGCACCTGTCGATCAGGGGTAAAAAAGGCGAAATAAGCGGCACGCGCTTCAAGATCCGGGGCCGGCCGCCCGCACCCGGAAAAACATCGCCGGCTCCGCCATCGGCAGCGGAACGGCGATCATTGCGTCCGCTCCGCTGACAGTCGTCAGTTCGTCCCAATCATCCAGTGTTTCGCTGGACTCGACCGTGTAATCGATTCCCTGCGCGCCGTGAAATGATAACTCGATGCCCGCGGCGGAGCGGATGAGTTGCGGCTCGAAACGCGAGTTGCTGTCGAATGGGTCGCTGCCGAAGGCGATTTCGTATTCGTCGCTCTGGCCGTCGTTGTCGTCGTCGGGGTCGGTGAAGTCCGGATCGCCGTCGAGATCGTTGTCTGTCAGGAAGGTCACCGCGAGATGGTCGAACGCGAGACCCTGCGGCGGCTTGGCTGGATTGGTGAACGATTGCCCGTCGTTCGGCTGGCCGGGTGAATGCGGAATCCCGCTGAACTTCGTCCATGTGAAATCCGCCGCGGTTTCGCCCGTGCCGGTGAGACCGAGTGATGCCTCACCGATCGGTTCGTTGCCGTTTTGAGACACCCCGATATCGGTGGATGCGAGGCCGTCCGCCGGGCCATCGGCTGCGGTGAAGGAACCCTCGTAGGAGATGAATTGCAGCACCGACGAACCCGCGACGAGCGCAAGGCCGTCGGGATCGCCGTTCTGGATGCCGGAGATCATTTTGTGATAGATCCGATGTCCCGAGGCAGCGATTTCCGGTTCTTGGAAATTTTGGAAGGTATCGAGCGGATGTGTGCCATAAACCGTGCCATTGGAGCCGTTGTAAAGCAGCAGCGAGAGATCCGCCACCTCACCGCTGTAGCCGGGCCCAACCACGATCTCCACAAACTCGCCGGTGTCGCCGCCCGTGTTGTCATAGTGGAATTCGTTGATGAATACATCGTCGGGCTGCGGCTCCTGCATCTCATCCGGCAGGAAGGAAACACGCAGTTCGAATGACTCGCCGGGTTGCACCCACAGGTATTTCGCGAGAGCGCTGAGAGCGACGGGAATGCCACCAGGCTGCGGACCGCCAGCCAGCGTGGTGTCCGCAGTGAAGGTGAGCCCGGCAAGCGGGATCGTCTGCCCGTCCAGCACCAACTCCACCTCGATCCGGTCCGCCGCCCCGTCTTTGACCGCGCGCCATTGTTCGGCATCGAGAGAAACGGCCAGGGCGGTGAGCGGCTGCGACGAACGGTTTTCGAAAACGGCCGACAGTCGTGCGGTTTCACCATTCGTCAGAAACCCGGGAGCCGTGTCGCCCGGCACGCCATAGGCACGCCAGCCGGGCTGACCGGACGAACCGTCGTCGATTCCCAGCCACCCGCCGCCACCCGTCGCGTACCACGGCGAGGGAGCGCGCGCGCCGGTGAACCCGTCGAAGTGATCGTTCACCGTATCGCCGGGTTGCAGGAACACATAGGGATTCGGCGGATCGAGTTCCAGATCGGCGAACACCGCGTAGTGGTCGGAGGCGATGGAACTGGTGGCCGCAGCCAGGGGACCGCCCGATTTCGGCAAGCCGTCATCGTTCGAAACATCAAGCTCGGAGTTATAGATTTCCACGGCGAATTCCCGCCCGGCGATGGCCGGGGACACCAGAATGAGATCGAGGGCGGGACCGCCGGAAAAAGTGGTGCCGAATGTCGATGCCGAACCGTCGAGTTGACGGGCGTCGAGTCTCACTGCGGCTGGGACGCTGAAGTAATCCACCGGATTGACGAAATAGGTGACGGGAAAAGCAATGTCATTCCCCAAGGAGAACGTTCCGGGCAAATTGGATGGTTCCTCGTTGAAGGTGGCCTGGATCGATGACGGGTTGAAGTCGCCGAGGATCACGAAGTTGTCGTCGTCGGACACGCCGCGGGCCGCAAGTTCGTTCACCAGCCGCCGCATCTCGACCGCCCGCCGGAAACGGTCGGCCAAAAGCGTGCCGGCCTTCATGTGGGGTGAAACGAGCAGCGGATCGTTGTCGGTTCCCGGCACGTCCACCTTCACCACCGCGTGGCGGCGGGTCATCTCCTTGGCACCGTCCGGAGAGGCGATGCTGGTGCTTTCCAGAAATGGAAACCGCGAGAGAAAGACCACCCGCAAGGTCGTGTCGAACACGCCGGTCACGGGCGGGACATTGAGATAGGGATAACCCAGCGAGGCGGCCAGCGCTTCAAGGTCGTTGGGGTTGCCCTGCAAATCCACGGAATGGATTTCCTGCAACGCCACCACGTCCGCGTCGATTCGTGCGAGGATGTCGCGCACCGTGTCGTGGTCCGGCGTGCCGGGATCGCCGAGGCTGTAGATGAAGAAGGTCTCGCCGAAGGTCGCGCCGATGTTGAAGGTGGCGACACGGATTTCCACCGCATGCGCCACGGCGGCAAGCAGCGCGGTGATGACAACGATCCGGCGGAACACGCGCCAAAATTCCATGCGCCCGCGGATTTTCCAGCAATTTCCGCCCCTCACCGTCAGTGATCCGGATATTCGGAAGCTATATTTTTACCTCGACGCAAGCACCAGCCGGCAGACTGTTTATCGCGACAATGACATCGGACACACGTTGCTGGATACGCGGCCAGGAAGTGCTCGTGAGAACCACAATACCAAGTTTCCGATGAGTCAGATTCTGTGGATATCGCAAATTCTGATCGGTGGTGATCATGAGGTCAAAACCCGCCGCCTCCGCCGCCGCCGGCAGTTTCCCATTTTCCAATTCCGACCATCCAAGTTCAGCCGCGGTATTCACCACACCCGGCTGTAGGAACCGGCGCAGAGGCACCGGCGTGCCTTGGTCGAATAGTATCTTCATGTGGCCCCCAGCGGTTCAAGGCTGGCGGCCGTGAAATCCAGGACCGCCTCGACCTGATGTCTTGATACCCCGGGAAACCATTCCAGGAACTCGTCCACCGTCGCGCCATCCTCCAGATTCTCGAAAAGCGCCCTGACCGGCACACGCGTCCCACGGAACAGCCATGCGCCGCTGACCTTGTCGGCGGTGCGCTCCACTTCATGGCATTCTGACCACTCTTTCATTCACACGCACCCAACCACAAACGAAGGGGTTGCGCAAGATCGGGGTTTGCGGAAGAGTTATTGGTTCGACTTGTCGAAGGCGGCGTCGAAGGCGACATCGCTGCCGGGGAAGTCGAGGCTGCGGACGAAGCTCGCGGCCTCGGCACCGCCGTGGACGCGGTCCATGCGGATGTCCTCCCACTCGACGGAGAGCGGTCCGCGGTAGCCGATGTCGTTGAGCGCGACGATGACATCCTCGAACTCGATGTCGCCGCGGCCGGGCGAGCGGAAGTCCCAGAAACGGCGGCAGTCGCCGAAATCGGTGTGGCCGCCGAACACGCCGACGGTGCCGTCGCCATGGCCCCACCACGCGTCCTTGACGTGGACGTGATAGATGCGGCCGGAGAACTCACGAATGAACTTCACATAATCGACGCCCTGATAGCCGAGGTGCGAGGGGTCGTAGTTGAAGCCGAAGCGCTTGTGGTTGCCCACGGCGGCGAGCGCGCGCTTGGCGGAAGCGATGTCGAAGGCGATCTCGGTGGGGTGCACTTCGAGCGCGAAGTTCACGTTCGCCTTGTCGAAGGCGTCGAGGATCGGCACCCAGCGCTTGGCGAAATCCTTGAAGCCTTTTTCGTAATAGGCCTGCGAGGTCGGCGGGAAAGCATAGATCGAGTGCCAGATCGATGAACCGGTGAAACCGTTCACCACCGCGGGGAAATCGTCGGTCTTGCCGCGGCCGGGCTTGGCGTCGAAGAACGCGCGCGCCGCCTTTGCATTGACGATCATCTTCTTCGCCGCGCGCTTGCGCACGCCTTCGGGATCGCCGTCGCCCCAGACGTCCGCGGGCAGGATCGCCTTGTGGCGTTCGTCGATGAGGTCGCACACGGCCTGGCCGACGAGGTGGTTGGAAATGGCATAACAGGTGAGTCCGTGGTCGCCGAGCAGCTCCCATTTTTCCTTCACGTATTTCTTGTTGGAAGCGGCGGCATCGACATCGAAGTGGTCGCCCCAGCAGGCGAGTTCCAATCCGTCGTAGCCCATTTCGTAGGCGAGCGGCGCGAGTTTTTCCAGCGGCAGATCGGCCCACTGGCCGGTGAAAAGTGTGACGGGTCGTGACATGGTGATGGTGGGTTGGGAGTTGCTTGCAGGCTGTGAAATCAGCACCGTGGCATCAATCCCAAAATCCTACAACAGCCCGAGTGCCGCGGAGATGAGGAGGTCGTCGTCGATGAGCCACTTGGCGGTTTCCATGCCGGGCCGGGATTCGGTGGCGGGCGCGGTGTTTTGCGAGACGTCGAGGGTGAGGCCTTCGCCACGGATGCGGCGGATCGTGCCGCCGGCGTCGTAAACGGCCATGAAGGTGGCCAGCACGTTGACGGCGTGGCGGGTGGTGGTTTCGTCCTCGTTTCTGCCGAGCAGGGCGCTGAGGTATCGCGGCAGCGGATCGGCGGCGGCGCTCAGGCGGGTGGCGTCGGATACAGTGGAGGTGGTGAGGTTTTCGGCACCGCCTGCGGCGAGTGCCTGGGCGAGTTCGGCGCAGCGGTGGGCGAGATCGCCGGGCTTGAGCGCCTCGGGGAGGCGGGTTTCGAGCGCGGAGGCGAGATCGACCTGGCGTTCGTGGAGAGTGGCCCAGTTGGGGCTGCGGAAGTTGGTTTCATCGTCGTCGTCCTTGGGACCGGCGACGCCGGCGAGGATGAAGGAGGCGATCGCCTCGGCGGCGTGCTTGCACGGGATGCGGGTGCAGAGCGGGACCAGTGCGAAGGCGGCGAGGCGGCTGGCGAGCAGCACGTTGCCCATCGCCTGCATCTTGGCGGCGAGCAGCGCGTCGCGCTCGCGCTTGACGGTGAAGAATTCCATCGAGCGGCGCAGCGTGACTTCAAGCTGCGGGATGTCCCACGGTTTGGTGATGTAACGGAAGATGCCACCCTCGTTCACGGAACCGATGGCCGCGTCGATATCGGCGTAGGCGGTGGACAGGATCTTGATGATGTCCGGATAGTCGTTTGCAATCTTGGAGAGGAAACCGACGCCGGTTTCGTTGGGCATGCGCTGATCGGTGACGATGATGCCGATTTCTCCCGCGTGCTGGCGGAAGACGGCGAGCGCCTGCACGCCGTCCTCGGCCTCGAGGATGCGGAACTTCTCGCCGAAGAGGCGGCGGAAGTATTTGCGGGTGTTGGCTTCATCGTCAACGAACAGGATGGCGTAACGCTGGTAGTCGTATCCTTCGTTTTCCTGGGTCATGGCAGTGGGGCGTTGAGATTCAAATGCGCTGAATTTCGGGAACGGTCGGGAAATTACCCGGGTCAGGCGGGTTGGTCGAGTGCGGATTCGGCGTGGCGGGCGTCCTCGGTGGCGGATTCGTCACGTGCCTTGGGGAACACAATTCGGAAGCGGGTGAATGCGCCGGGGCGGCTGTCCACTTCGATGAGGGCCTTGTGGGCGTCGAGGATCTGATGGGTGATGGACAGGCCGAGTCCCATGCCCTTGCCGACGTCCTTGGAGGTGAAGAAGGGATCGAAGATCTTGGGCAGGTTTTCTGGCGGGATGCCGATGCCGTTGTCCTGGATGGTGGCCTGCCAGCCCTCGCCGGCGGGTTCGAGGGTCACGTCGATTTTCCCGGGTTCGGCGTTTTCGGGGATTTCGGCGGCCCGCTGCTCGATGGCATCGATGCTGTTCTGGAAGAAGTTGATGAAGACCTGGGCGAGTTGGTTCGGGTTGCCGCGGATGAGCGCGTGGTCGGGCACCGTCAGATGGATGGCGATGCTCTCGCCGATCTGGTGGCTGATCATGCGGCGGGCGCGGGAAATGATTTCCACCAGGTCGGCATCGCCGGTGGTCATGCTGTCCTCGCGGGTGAACTTGCGGAGGTCGGTGACGATCTGGGTGACGCGCTCGACGCCTTCGCGAATGTCCTTGATGACATCAAGGAAGTCCTGGCGGTCTTTTTCCGGGATGTCGCGGGCGAAGGTTTCGAGCGCGTGGATGCCGACATTGGCGTAGTTGAGCGGGTTGTTGATCTCGTGGATGATGCCGGCGCTCATGCGGCCGAGGGCGGAGAGCTTCTCGTTGCGGATCATCAGGATCTCGTTCTCCTTGATTTGCTCGAGCGCGTTCTGCAGCTCGGCGTTGAGGTCGGTCATCTCGCGGCGGATGCGGGCCATGGCGAGCTGGTTCTGGAGGCGCAGTGCGAGTTCCGCGGTCGAGAACGGCTTGGTGAGGAAATCGTTGGCGCCGGATTCGAGCGCGGTCATCTTCGTCTGCTCGTCGGCACGGGCTGTTAGAATGATGACACCCATGGCGCGGGTGGAGTGATTGGAGCGGATGCCGCGGCAGACTTCGCCGCCGTCCATCTCGGGCATCATGTGGTCGAGCAGGGCGAGCTGCGGTCGGCGCAGGCGGGCGAGTTCGAGCGCCTCGGCGCCGTCGCTGGCCTCGATGACGTCCACGTTTTCCAACTGCATGCGCAGGAAACGGCGGATGTCCGGTTCGTCGTCGGCGATGAGGACGAGCGGGCGGGTCCCGCTGGGGCGGCCGATGACCGGCGGCGGCATCGGCTGCGACTGAGCCACGGTGCTGATGGGGTGTCCGGCCATTTTTCCGGGCATGGAAACGGCTGCCTTGCGGTGGAGCTGGGCGATGTTTCCGCCGTCCTCGAGCGCGTCATCGGTTTCCTCGATGGCTTCAGCGGCTTCGGCTGGAAGATCGATGGTGAAGGTGGTGCCCTGGTTGATGGCGCTTTTGACATCGATGGTGCCTCCCATGGCCTCGGTGAGGCTGCGCACCAGCGCGAGGCCGATGCCGGCTCCCTGGAACTTGCGGGTGGATGAGGTGTCCACCTGCCAGAAGCGCTCGAAGATGCGCGGCAGCACCTCGGGGGCGATGCCGACGCCGGTGTCCGCGACGCTGAAACGCAGGTGTCCCCCGGCGGCACACGCCTTGACCTCGATGGTGCCGCCGGAAGGAGTGAACTTGATCGCGTTGACGACGAGGTTGAGGAGGATTTTGTCGAACTTGTCGCGGTCGAGCTGGATGTGTTTGGGGTCGCACTCGCATTCCCAGAGCAGGAGCACGCGGTCCTGCTCGGCGAGGTGGCGCAGCGAGCGCAGCAGGCCGTCGAAGTGCGTGGGAAAAGCGGTGGGCTGGCGCTTGATGTCGCCGTGGCCGGTATCGAAGCGGACGAGGTCGAGCAGGTCGTCGATGAGCTTGAGCAGGCGCAGGCCGTTCTGTTCGAGCATGCCGGTCATTTCACCGATGGCGGGTTCCTGCGCCTGGCGGCTGAGCAGGATGCGGAGGCGCTCGGTGATGCCGAGCATGATGGTGAGCGGGGTGCGCAGTTCGTGGCTGATATTGGCGAAAAAGCGGGTTTTGGCTTCATCGAGTTCGCTGAGCTGCTGGTTCTGTGATTCAAGCAGCTGGCGCGATTGCTCGACCTGCTCGCGCAGGCAATATTCGCGGAAGCGCAGGCGTTCGTAGAAATAACTTCCGACCGCCACGAACACCGAGGTGACGAAGAGGAAATAGAGGTTTCCGTAAAGAATGCGGAATTCGGAACTCACCGGCGAGATGAAGACCGCGGCGACATAGCAGAGGAAGCAGGCGGCGATCATGCAGAGCGAGTTCCAGAGGTTCCAGCGTAGCAGCAATGCGAGGCCCACCAGCACCAGATTGAGGCCGGCGTAGTAGGTGGAGTTCCCGCCCTCGGTCATGCCGATCATGATGCAGATGGCGATGATGGGCAGCAGCGCGACGCCTTGTGCGAGAATCCTTTCCCTGACCAAACCGCGCGCCGCCCGCAGCCGCAGGAAAATGGTTCCCAGAAGTATCGCGCTGGCCGCGCGGACCAGCAGGAAAGTCCACGCGTATTCAGGCAGAATGACGATGTCCAGCGACCAGCCCGCAAGCATGAAGAGCGCGGCGATGGCGGCGGCGCGGCGGGCGTTTTCCCGGGCGATGGCGTTCTCGTAAACGCGGAATCCGCGGCGGAGTTCCTCGTCCGTGATCAACGGCATGGCGGACGCTTCAGCCATCGGCGAGTTCGATTTCGAGAAACAGGTTCACGCCGGTGGCGTCGGCACCGACCTTGACGTTCTTCGGTTTCAGCCCCTCCGGAACCAGGTCCATCATGTCGTTTTCATCGCGATAGATCAGGTTCCATTCCATCACGTATTCCATCCATGCGCGGCGCGGGTTGCGGGTGGCGACGTTGGTGACAATGATGACACCGCCGGGTTTGGTCATCGTGCGGAAAAGCTCGACCATGCGTTTGCAGACGCGTTGCGAGAGGTAGTCGAAGAGGCCGGCACAATAGACGAAATCGTAGCCGGTGAACTCGTCCTCGCCACCCTGGCTGGCGGCGCGCAGGAGCTGGTGGACGCTGCGCTGGAAATAACGGCACGCGGTTTTCCGGCCGCCGGTCCCGCGCGCCTCGTCGATGCACTCGCGGGTGTATTCGAGCGTCTCGGCGTTGAAATCGAGCAAATCGATCTCGGCAAGGTCGCTCTCGGGAAACTCGCGCAGGAAACGCTGCACTTCGACGGCCGGTCCGCAGGCGAGGTTGAAGATGCGTGTCCTGCCACGGGCGGCGCGACGGACACATTCACTGCGGAGTCTTTCCACCAGGAAATCGATGCGGTTGCGGTGGGCGATGACCGGCTCGGTGCGGAGCAGCGCATAGTTGAGCAGTTTCGCGAACGCGGTGGAACCTTCATGCGGCTCGCGCAGCATCATGTTGACCATTTCATAGTCCCCCGCATAGCCGAGCGGCTTGGTGTAGGTGCGGTAAAGAAAAGGCGAGCACAGCACGATCGGGTGCAACTCGCGGCGCACGTAACTCTTGTGCACCGCCACCTCCGTCTCGCCGATGTCCGCGGAAACCTCCTCGAAGCGTTGCATCGACGGCAGCACCTCGTTGACCACCCGGTCCTGGATGCCGGAGAAAATTTCCTGCTCCAGATCGTCGCGGCGGCGGGTGACCGTGGTCCGGATGCCGACGTCGATGCCGGCCAGCCAATGGCGCACGCCGCTGAGCGTGCTGGAGAGGTCGGAGACCACCAGCTTGTAGGGATCGTGGACGCGGTTGGCGGATTTCCACTCGTCCATGTAGCCGCCGAACTGCGTGGCCAGGTCGGTGCCGCGGTCCGGCCCGGAGCCGGTGACGCCGGAGAGGAAATCCAGCTCCACCCAGCCCTCGTCGAGCATCGCCTCGCAGACCAGCACGATGCCGGTGTTGAGCAGGTTGCTGACCACCGCCTGACCATGGTAAAGCAACCGCCGCGAAGCCATGATCCGGAAGTCGGACAACACCTCGGAGAGTTGGAGGATGCTGTAGGGATTATAGACCTCGAAGACGACCGAGTAGCGCTGGAGCCGCAGTAGATTCGCCGTCAGCTCCGTGCCCTGGCTGTTGCGGCAGGTGATGACGCTCTGCGAAGGAAGGGTCTTGGAATCCATGGGCGGGCCACTGTGCGGACCGTCGTAGAATGCCCATTGGAAGCCCCACGGCAAGCCGCGAAACCAGAATTTTCAGGTTTCTTTATTGTTTGGGGATCCAGAACTCAATCCCCTGCCCTGCGTTTCCTCACCGCCTCGGCGAGCACATCGAGGGTGGCAACAGTATCGTCCCAGCCGAGGCAGGCGTCGGTGACGGACTGGCCGGAGGTGAGCGACTTGAGGTCGCCGGCGAGCTTCTGGTTTCCCTCGACGAGGTTGGACTCGATCATCACGGAAGTGATGGTGCGGCCGCCAGCGGAGATTTGATTGGCGATGTTGCGGGCGACCAGCGGCTGGTTGCGGAAGTCCTTGAGCGAGTTGCCGTGCGAGCAATCGACCATCACCGACTCGATGAGTCCCTGCTCGCGCAGCATGGTGGCGGCCTCATCGATGGCGGGCTGCTCGTAGTTCGGCCCGGATTTTCCGCCGCGCAGGATGAGGTGGCACGAGTCGTTGCCGGAGGTGGAAACGATGGCCGAAACTCCCTGCTTGGTGACCGAGAGAAAATGGTGCGGACGCGAGGCGGACTGGATGGCGTCGATCGCGATCTGGATCGAGCCGCCGGTGCCGTTTTTGAAACCGACGGCCATCGAGAGGCCGGAGGCGAGTTCGCGGTGGATCTGGGATTCGGTGGTGCGAGCGCCGATCGCGCCCCAGGCGATGAGGTCGGCAATGTATTGCGGCGAGATGGTGTCGAGGAACTCGGTGCCGGCCGGCACGCCCATGTTGGCAAGATCGAGCAGCAGCCCGCGAGCGACGCGCAGGCCGCGGTTGATGTCGAAGGAATCGTCGAGCCCCGGATCGTTGATGAGTCCCTTCCAGCCGACCGTGGTGCGGGGTTTCTCGAAATAGACGCGCATGACGATCAGGACGTCGTCCTTGAGCCGCGCGGCCTCCTGCTTGAGTTTGGCGGCGTATTCCAGCGCGGCATCCGGATCGTGAATCGAGCAGGGGCCCACGATGGCGAGCAGGCGGTCGTCCTTGCGGCGCAGGATGGCATCCACCTCGGCGCGGGTGCCGGCCACCAGTTCGGATGCCTGCTCGTTGAGCGGCAGATAATAAGCCAGAACCGCCGGGGAAATCAGCGGATTGATGCCTGCGATGCGGAGGTCGTCGGTGCGGTGCTGCGTCACGGCGCGGATGGTTGGCGGCTCGCGGCGCGTCACGCAAGACTAGTTTCCCGTCCATCCGGAAGCTTGCGGACCGGGGAATCCATGCTTATGGCTGTGCCTCGCAACCCGATTTCCCATGAGCAAAGCCACCCCGAAAATCACCGCCTATCTGAAAACCTTCTGCGGCTGGAGCGAAGGCGTCCGCGCCGTCATGCGCAAATACGACCTCAAGTATGAGGAAAAGGACATCATCAAGAACCCCGCGTTCCGCTGGGAAATGGAGCAGCGCAGCGGCCAGCCGCTCTCGCCCTGCGTCGAGATCGATGGCCAGATACTCGCCGACGTCAGCGGCGAGGAGGTCGAACAATGGATGATCGCCAACGGCCACCTCGAAGCCAGCGACGCCACGCCCGACGCCCCCATCGACTCCGCCTGCACCGACGAGCAACACGAAGCGATGGCCCTCGGGCGCCTGCCCGCCGCCGGGAAAATCAAGTTTCTCGACTGACGCAGGAGCGCGGACTTCAGTCTGCCCGAGCGGGCCAAGGCGGATTTTTCGGCAGGATTTTCCAGACAAAAGCCCCTTCATGGGGCATTCTCCACATGATGGAATCACCCGCGAGCGCCTGGAAACAATGGCTGGCCGAAAACGGCCCGCGATTGCTGCTTTTCGCGCGAGGCTGGACCCAAACGCGTGAGGACGCCGAGGATCTTGTCCAAGAGGCGATCCTTCGGATGTGGCACCATCAGGACGACAAGGGCCGCCTGCCGCCCGACCTGCCGCTGGTTTTCTCCACCATCCGCTTCTGCGGGCTCAACCACCACCGCAGCGAAAAACGCCGCCGCAAGCGCGAGGAGTCGGTCATTTACCTCAACGACTTCGAGGACGTCTGGCTCGATCCCTTGCTTGAGGACGACGAGGACGCCTCTCTCATGCGCGATGCCGTCCAGCGCCTCAGCCAGAAACTGCGCGAAGTCGTCGTCATGAAATTCTGGGGTGGCCTCACCTTCCAGCAGATCGCCGAAGCGCTCGCCATCTCGCCCAACACCGCCGCATCGCGCTACCGCTACGCGCTCGAACAGCTCTCCCAGGAACTTCGCCGCCGGAAGGAGGTGCGCCATGCATGACACGCACCACATCGAGGACATCCTCGCCCGTCTGATGCCGCCCGGACTCACCGCCGAGGGCCAACGCGGCATCGAATCCATGATCGACGACCTCGCCGGCGACACCGGCAAGCGGCCCCGCCGGTTGATGGTTTGGACCGGCAGCCTCGCCGCCGCACTCGCCGCCGGTTTCTTCGCCATCCAAACCATCAACCGCGACCTGCCGCGCCTCGCCGAGCGCATCTCCACCGCAAGCGCCCATGAATTCACCCTCGTCAGCGAAACCGGCCGCATCGAGGACATGATCGACGAAGGCTGGAGCGACACGCCCGACGGCAACACCATGCGCACGCTGCGTCTCCGCGTGGTTGAGGAAAGCCGTCTGCTCGACGAATCGACCGGCATCGTCATGAACATCTCTCAACCCCGCGAGGAAATCCTGCTCATGCCCGTGAGCGCGTTCTGACATGAAACGCATCCCGTTCATCGCCCTGCTGGCCACCACACTCGCATGCGCCGCCGAGGAAACCCCGGTGCCGAACGTGGAAACCGCGTCGCGCGCATGGCTCGGCCTGCACGTCTCCAAACCCGACGCCACCCTCACCGCCCAGATGCCGTCTTTGCCGCCGGGTATCGGTTTCATCGTCCGTTCGATCGACAAAGGCGGCCCGGCCGAGGACGTCGGCCTGCGCGAGTTCGACATCCTCTGGAAACTCGGCGACCAGATGCTCGTCAACGAAGCCCAGCTCGCCGCGCTGCTCCGCCTGCACAAGCCCGGTGACGAAATCACGTTCTCCGGTTTCCGTGCCGGCAAGCCGCTCGACGTCACCCTGAAACTCGGTGCTGCTCCCGCCGCCACCCCGCCCTTTCCCGGAGAATTGGTGGACTCCGTCATTCTCCCCGGCGGCTGCGGCGGGCCGATGCGCGTGGTCAACCCCGCCGACAAAACCGCCAGCTATACCACGGAAGACGGCAGCGTCCTGGTCCGCCGCGAAAACTCGATCTATCACGTCACGATCAGCGACTCCGAAAACCAGCCGGTCTATCAGGGAAAAATCACCGGCCGCGATCAACTCGACCAGGTTCCTCGCGAATGGCGCCGCCGCGTCAGCGCGCTTTGCCGCGGCCTTGACCATGTGCTCGACGGCCACCTCGCCGCCCCGCGCCAGCCGCGCCCGCGCGTTGTGCCGCCGGCAGCATCGAACAGCCGCTGACCCCATAGGCGCGCAAGAAATCCCGGGAATGCCTTGCGTTTTGCGGGGCCGGTTACCATCTTCCGCGCCATGCATCCTGACGTGGCGAAATTGGTCGATGCCGGCCGTATCCCCCAAGCCGTCGGCGAGCGTCTTTCCCAACTCGCTCCCGGAAATTTCTGCATCCATAAATCCTTCGGCGCCGGCAAGGTGATCGAATGGGACCTGCCCGCCAAACGCGTGGTCATCGACTTCGAAAACTCGGCGAATCAGGAAATGGATCTCCAGTTCGCCATCAAGAAAACCGAGTGGATCCCCGCTGACGACTTCCGCGCCAAGAAAATCGAGGAACTCGAAGAACTCCGCGGACTCTCGAAATCCAATCCCGTGGAACTCATCGTCCATCTTCTCCAAAGTCATGGCGGCAGCATGACCGGCGACGCGCTCGAGAAGGAACTCTGCGGCGCGGTCATCCCCGAAGCCGGATTCAAAAAATGGTGGGACTCCGCCAAAAAGACGCTTCGCGACAGCCGCAAGGCGATCGTCCCGCAAAAACGCACCGAGGCCATCGTCCTGCGCGACGCCAGCCAAAGCCCCGCCGAGGCACTCGTCGCCGACTTCGAGGCCTCCCGCGACATCAAGGGCATGATCAAGGCGCTCGAAGCCATCGCCTCCGACATCGCCGCCTTCGACCAGGATCCCGAGGCCCTCAAGCGCCTGCTCGGCGACATCGACGAAGGCGCGAAAAAGGCCGCGCGAGTCCAGCTCGGCCAGGCGATGCAACTCGTCGCCGCGCGCGACGAAGTCATCGGCTCCTCCAAGACTCTCGAACTCGACCCCGCCGCGGTGCGTCTGGCGGATCTGCTCCTGACCGCGGAACCCGTGAAGCTCGCCGAAGAGGCCAGCGGCCTGCCGTCCGCCCGACAGCGTGCCGTTTACGAGGCGTTTCCCGATGCCTTCGGTGACGAATGGGTGGACAAGATGGTGCATGTCTTCGACCGCGTCGGTGCCCGCGGCGTCACTGAAATCGCCCGCATTCTTTCGGACCGCGCTGCCTTGCCGGCACTCGTCGAACATCTCCGCAGTGCCATCGCCCGCCGCGACCTCGGGGCCGACGCCCTGATCTGGGTCTGCCGCGAACGCAAGGGAGCGGCCGCCGAGGTTTTCAGTTCGGACGTCGGAGCCGCCATCCTCAACCTGCTGGAAAACGACCACCTCTCCGACGGACCGCGCAAGACCAACCGTCTGCAAAGCCTGCTCGGTGACGACAAGACGCTGCTCACGGACCTCGTGGCCGCGATGGACCCCAACGAGGCGCGCAACTTCGCCCGCCGCATGCTCGATTGCCCGGTCTTCGGCGATCTCGAGAAAAAATCGCTGATGGCCCGCATCATCAAAACCCGTCCGGAAACCGGCGAACTCGTCAGCGGCGGCGGCCAGCGGCGCGAGGAGGCCCTCCTCGTCTCATGGGAAAGCCTCGAAAAGAAAAAGGCCGAACTCGATGAACTGGTCCGCGTCCGCATTCCCCAAAACACCAAGGACATCTCGATCGCCCGTTCCTACGGCGACCTCCGCGAGAATTTCGAATACAAATCCGCCAAGGACCTCCAGCGCTACCTCGGCCACCGCAAAAACGAGCTGGAACGCGATATCGCCCGCGCCCGCGGCACCGATTTCAAAGGTTCGGACGCCACCAAGGTGAACATCGGCACAATCGTCACACTCCACGACTCGAACGGCACCAGCGAGGAAATCACCGTGCTCGGCGCTTGGGATTCTGACCCCGAGAAAAAACTCGTCTCCTACCTCTCGGAAGTCGGCAAAGCGCTCGTCGGCCGCAAAACCGGCGAAACCGTCGAAGTGCGCGACCCCGTCACCGAGGAACTCCAAACACTCACGATCCAGGCCATCCGGCCCTATAATCCGTAGAAGACCCAAGATCCAAGACTTCAAGACGCAAGATAGAAATGCCTCGCCATAAGTATTTCACCGCCTCGCGCATCTTCCGTATGGTCGGATTTTCTCAAAGACCACCCGTTTCATTCTCTTCTCTTGAGTCTTGCGTCTTGCAGTCTTGAGTCTCCTCCCTCTCTCCACAAAAGAAACACACCCCATGGACTACACCACCATTATTGAAATCCGCGGCCGCCAGGTCATCGACTCGCGCGGCAATCCCACCGTCGAAGTTGACGTCCACCTCGATGGCGGCGCCATCGGCCGCGCCTCGGTGCCCTCGGGCGCATCGACCGGCGTCAACGAAGCCGTCGAACTGCGCGACGGCGACAAGAAGCGCTTCGGCGGCAAGGGCGTGCTCAAGGCGGTGGACAACGTGAACAACAAGATCGCCCCCGCCCTGCTCGGCTTCGACGCCACCGAACAGGCCGCCATCGACGCCGCGATGCTCGCGCTCGACGGAACCGCCACCAAGAAAGCGCTCGGTGCAAACGCCATTCTCGGCGTTTCCATGGCCGTCGCCAAGGCCGCCGCCGCGCAGCTCGGCCTGCCGCTCTACAAATACCTCGGCGGCCCGAACGCCAAAGTGCTGCCCGTGCCGATGATGAACATCATCAACGGCGGCGCGCACTCGGACGCTCCCATCGATTTCCAGGAATTCATGATCATGCCCGTCGGCGCGCCCACCTTCAGCGAAGGCCTGCGCTACGGCGCGGAAGTCTTCCACGCGCTCAAGAAAGTCCTCCACGACCGCGGCCTCTCCACCGCCGTCGGTGACGAGGGCGGCTTCGCCCCCACCCTCAAGAGCGCCGACGACGCGCTGGGCGTGATCTGCAAGGCCATCGAACTCGCCGGCTACAAGGTCGGCGACCAGGTCGCCATCGCGCTCGACGTCGCATCCTCCGAGTTCTTCGACAAGAAGAAGAAAAAGTATGTCTTCAAGAAGTCCGACAAGTCGGAGAAATCCGCCGAGGAACTCGTCGCCTACTACGCCAAGCTGCAGAAGAAATACCCGATCATCTCGATCGAGGACGGTTGCGACGAAAACGACTGGGCCGGCTGGAAGGTGCTCACCGACAAGCTCGGCGCCAAGACCCAGCTCGTCGGTGACGACCTGTTCGTCACCAACACCAAGTTCCTCAAGAAGGGCATCGATACCGGTGTCGCCAACTCGATCCTCGTCAAGGTGAACCAGATCGGCTCGCTCACCGAGACCTTCGACGCCGTCGAACTCGCCAAGGAAAACAGCTACACCTCCGTGCTCAGCCACCGCTCCGGCGAGACCGAGGACTCTACCATCGCCGACATCGCCGTCGCCACCAACTGCGGCCAGATCAAGACCGGCTCGATGAGCCGCTCGGACAGGATCGCCAAATACAACCAACTCCTCCGCATCGAGGAGGAACTCGGTGACGACGCCGTCTATGGCGTGCACAAGATGAAGGTGCTCAAGTAAGCCATCCATCCATCGCTTCCGGACGGCGGACCCCGCGACGGGTCCGCCGTTTTCGTTTCACTCATGAAAATCACCACCACGCTCGCCTCCTGCGAAACGCCCGACGGCGGACGGCTCTTGCTTCTGGAGCACGACGGACAGCATTACCTCAAGGTCGATGGCGTGCAGCTCATGAGCACCACCGCATCCTCGTCCGAGCGACAGATGGCGGATATCGCCTGCGCCAATCTGCCGCAGCGCCCGCGCATTCTCATCGGCGGCCTCGGTTTCGGTTTCACGCTGCGGCGGGTCCTTGAACTCGGCCCGCCCGATGCGGTCGTGGACGTCGCGGAACTGCTGCCGGAGATCGTCGATTGGAATCGCAGGTTTCTCCCGGATGTGAACGGCCAACTGGTCGATGACCCGCGGGTGCGCATCCACATCCGGGACGTCTGCGAGCTGATCGACCGCGCCGGCAAGGACCGCTACCACGCGATCCTGCTGGATGTGGACAACAGCCCGGATCCGCTCGTACAGAAGGGCAACGCGCGCCTCTACAGCCGCGGCGGCATCGCCCGCACGAAAGCCGCGCTGCACCCCGGCGGGCGCGTGGTGTTCTGGTCGGCGAATCGGGATCAAGGTTTCGCGCGATCGTTGGAGCGGGTTTTCAAGAAAGTCGAATGCATCGGCGCGAAAGCCTATCCGCAGGCGAAACGTTTCACTCACACCTTGTTCGTAGCGGACAGGGATTGATCCCACCATGCCCCCGCTTAGTCCCACCCGTGTCCCTAACCCGTCGGCAAGCGACGCGATCCTGAGCGCGTTTCTCGATTATCTGATAGAATCCGGGATCGAGCCGTACGATCACCAGGAGCAGGCGATCCTCGAGTTGTTCTCGGGCAACAACGTCATCCTCAACACGCCGACGGGCTCGGGGAAATCATTGGTGGCGCTGGCGCTGCATTTCCGGGCGATCTGCCAGAAACGGCGCTCGTATTACACCGTGCCGATCAAGGCGCTGGCCAATGAGAAGTTCCTCTCCTTGTGCCGGGAATTCGGGCCGGAAAACGTCGGCATGATCACCGGCGATGCCACGGTGAATCCCGGCGCGCCGGTGATTTGCTGCACCGCGGAAATCCTGGCAAACATGGCGCTGCGCGAAGGCGCGAGGGCGCGGGTGGACGATGTGATCATGGACGAGTTCCATTATTACTCGGACGCGCAGCGCGGTTTTGCCTGGCAGGTGCCGCTGCTCACGCTGCCGCAGGCGCGGTTCCTGCTGATGTCCGCCACACTGGGCGAGACGGCGTTTTTCGAAAAGTCGATTACGGAACTAACAGGATCGCTGACGGTGCTCGTGAAATCCGAACAACGGCCGGTGCCGCTGGAGTTCGAATACAGCGAGACATCACTTCAGGAAAAGGTGGCGGAGCTGGTGGAAACGGGCAAAGCGCCGATCTATCTGGTCCATTTCACCCAGCTCGCCTGTGCCGGGACCGCACAGAATCTGATGAGTTCGAATTTCTGTTCGAAGGAGGAGAAACAAGTCATCGCGGAGATGCTGCACGACGCCGATTTCCGCAGTCCCTATGGCAAGGAGATCGCCAAGCTGCTGCGCCACGGCATCGGCATCCACCATGCGGGGCTGCTGCCGAAATACCGCGTGCTGGTCGAGAAGCTCACGCAGCGCGGACTGCTCAAGGTCGTTTGCGGCACGGACACGCTGGGCGTGGGCGTGAACGTGCCGATCCGCACGGTGATGTTCACCCAGCTATTCAAATACGATGGCAACAGCACCAAAACGCTCACGGTGCGGGACTTCAAGCAGATCGCCGGGCGCGCCGGACGCCGCGGTTTCGACTCGACCGGCACCGTGGTCTGCCAGGCGCCGGAACATGTGGTCGAAAACCTGCGTTTGGAGAAAAAGGCGTCGTCATCGGGCAGGAAGAGTTATGTGAAACGCAAGCCGCCGGAGAAGGGTTTCGTCAACTGGGACGAGAACAGCTTCCGCCGCCTGATCGAGTCCCCGCCGGAAAAGCTCGGCTCCAGTTTCCAGATCCGGCATTCGCTGCTGCTCAACCTGCTCGGCCGCGAACACGAGGATGGCTGCGAGGCGCTGCGCAAGCTCATCCGCGACTGCCATGAGACCGCGGCGAGGAAAAAGGCGTTGCGCCGGCGCGCGTTCCAGTTGTTCCGCGGCCTGGTCGAGGGCGACATCCTGCGCATCATACCCAAAGACCTTCGCAGCGGCCCGGCGAAGGTGGCGCTCAACATCGAACTGCAGGACGATTTCTCGATGAACCAGGCGCTCGGGCTGTGGTTGCTGGACACGCTCCCGCAGTTGGACTTCGAATCGCCGGACTACGCGCTCAATGCGCTTTCCCTGATCGAGGCGATCCTCGAAAACCCGGACGTCATCCTGCGCCGACAGGTCGATCTGCTCAAAGGCGAGCTGGTCGCGCGCCTGAAGAGCGAGGGCGTCGAATTCGAGGAACGCATGGAACGGCTGGAGGAAGTCGAGTGGCCGAAGCCCGGCAAGGAGTTCATTTACGATTGCTATAACACCTTCGTCGCCCGGCGCCCCTGGATGAAGGAAGCGGCGATCCGGCCGAAATCCATCGCCCGCGAGATGTTCGAGCACTGGCAGTCGTTCGAGGATTACATCAAGACTTATGGATTGGAGCGCAGCGAGGCGGTGCTGTTGCGCCATCTGTCGGATGTTTACAAGGTGCTTTCCCAAACCGTGCCGCCCGCGGCGAAAAACGAGGAACTCATCGAGGCCGAACATTTCCTCGAAGCGATCGTCCGCAACGTGGACTCCAGCCTGCTCGATGAGTGGGAGAAGCTGCGCGACCCGGAATACACGCCAGGAAAAACCGACGCCGCGCCCGTCAGGAAAGCCGTGGCATTCACGCGGCAGCGGCCGTTATTCCTCCGGTCTGTTAGAAATGCGGTGTTCGGTGTCGTCAAGGCGCTCTCACAAAATGATGTGCCGAAGGTTCTCGAACAAATCGAGCCCGAGGATCCCGACGCGCAGCCATGGACGCGCCCGCGCATCGTGGCCCTGCTCGACGACTATCTCGCCGGCCACGAGCGCATCCGCCTGGACCCCGAGGCCCGCGCGGCAAAGCACACGCGCATCTCCGAGGACAGCCCGCGCCGCTGGACCTGCGAGCAGATCGTGGTGGACCCGGAGGAGTTGAACGACTGGTCGCTCCGCTTCGTCATCGAACTCGACCGCTGCGACACCGCCGGCTCGGCGGTGCTGGTGCTCGACAACTTCGCGCCGGTGGGGTGACGGAACGATGGAGTTCCCACATACGGAGGGAATCCGGAGATTCAGATCTCCCTTATTCATCTTCGCTTCAATTTCGGCAATCTGAAACTTGTTAGCGCTTGGTATAGTGAACCGCACGCCCGGAACCATGGCGGACCAGCAAGCCCGTTTGCAACATCCGGGAGAGCGTGGCCTTGACCGTGTTGCGGCTGGCACCTGTCGCCGCCACGATGGTTGCCACTGACACGCGCGGCTGGCTGGCGAGCAGTTCGCTGATAGAACGGGCCAGCGGAGTGAGCGTGGCGAGCGCTTGCTGCTCTGCATCCAGGCGGCTGAGGAGGCGGTCCTTCTGAGTCTTGAGAGCTTTCAGGAAAAACAACAACCAGGGGTGCCACGCGGGCTCCGGCTTCTTGAGCGTCGTCTGGGTTTGGCGCAGTGCCAGATAGTAGGCCTCCTTGTTAGCCTCGATCACGCTTTCCAGACTGGAATACGGAACGTAGGCGTAGCCGGCTTGCATCAGCAGCAACGTCGTCAGCACCCGGGACAGTCGGCCGTTGCCATCCTGGAACGGGTGTACTGCCAGAAAGCGGACGATGAACACTCCGATGCGCAGCAACGGGTGCCATTGATCCGGCATCGACTCCGCCTCTCGATGCCAATCCAACAGCTTCCTCATCTCGAACGGCGTGTCGAAAGGGGAGCTCGTCTCGAATACGATGCCGAGCATTTTGCCGTCCGGTCCGAAGGCGACCACGTGGTTCGGGTGGGTCTTGTATTCACCTCTGTGGCGCGTGTCCTTGTCGCTGAACTGGAGGAGTTCCGCGTGAAGCTGCATCAGGTGGTTTTCGTTCAGCGCGAGATCGGCCCAGCTTTCGAACACCCGCTCCATCACCCGGGCGTAGCCTGCCACCTCCTGTTCGTCGCGGGTGGCGAATGATGTCTGGTTCAAGCTGGCCAGAAGCCGCTCGACCTCGACGTTGGACAGCTTCACCCCCTCGATGCGCGTCGAGGAGCCGATACTCTCGATCGTGGCGCTGTGCCGGAGGGCCAGCAGCCGCTCCGGTGCCAGCGTCTTCAACGCCTGCCACTGTCCCTTCGCCTCATCAAGCTGGGCGATGAGGTGCAGTATCTCCGGGGTGATCGGCGGGGCTTGCGTCATTGGACACCCGCTTTTTATCCATTTTATCCAATTCGACAATGCGAAATGTGGGCATCCGGTCGGCACCTCATGCTCCACCGCGGCGGCGACTACATCCTGCTCGAAGAGCGGCGTTTTCCCCGGCTCAAAGCTGCCAGCGCACCAGGAAAACTCGCGGAAGTCCTCGAAATGCTGAGGAGCTTGTAGGTTTACCTGCTTGCATCCCGCATCTGATGCGCTAGCATCATCCGCATGAGAACCACCTTGGACATCGACGACGACGTGCTCTTCGCCGCGAAGGAACTTGCCGCCAAGGAGCGCAAAACCGCAGGAAAAATCCTGTCCGAATTCTTCCGACGCGGGATCCAGGCCGGCGTTTCAAGTCCGGCTCCTGTGAAACCCGGTCAGCCCTATGCGCTGAAAAACGGCATCCCCATCCTACCCTCGCGCGGTGAAGTGGTGACCACCGACCACATCCAACGGATCATGGAAGAAGAAGGAATCTGACCACCATGCGTCATCTGCTCGACATCAACGTCCTCATCGCCTTGTTGGACCCGGACCACGCGTTCCACCAGCGCGCGCACGCCTGGTGGGATGAACAAGGTCATGCCTGGGCATCGTGCCCGCTTACGGAAAACGGATTGCTGCGCATCATGGCATCCGCAGCCTACAGCAAAGCCACCTGTTTCACTGTGGCAGACATCGCCGCAAGGCTGACCGCTTTCACCAACAACTCCGATCACGCTTTCTGGCCCGACTCACTGAGCATCCGCGATGCGCGCCATTTCCTGCACGGCTCCATCCTCAATTCCAAACACCTCGCCGACCTCTACCTGCTCGCCCTCGCCGTCGAAAACCACGGCTGCCTCGTCACCTTCGATCGGCACATCCCCCTCAACGCCGTGGCCATGACGAAGTCCTCCCATCTCCTGGTGATTTGATCCGCCATCGAAACTGATGGAGAATGCTTCGCCGTTTGCCGTAGCCGCGGAAAAACCCAAATGCCTGGACGGGACTGCCGGATGTGAGCCAGCGGCTCATGCTCCACCGCAAAGGCGACTACATCCTCCTCGCAGCCCTCCGCTTCCCGCGCCTCGGGTCCGAAGCTCCGTTCATAGGAATTTGCCCGCAGGAGACCCACGAAGCCAATCGCCGCAGGAAACATGAAACCCGCGGAGGATGACCTCCGCGGGTTCGTGATATCGGGGGGATTTCAGGGGGGGAACTTATTCGGCGATCTCGAACAGCGAGACATTGCCGCTCACCTCGTTGGCGACGATGAGCAGGGGCTTGCCGTTCGGGCTCTTGTCGGCCGGGACGAACTCGATTCCTTCGGCGCCGAGGTCGCCGGCGTCCTCCGCGGCCACCGTGAAGTCGCGCGGATTGATATATTGGACGTAGGCGGGAGCTTCCGGATCGCTGATGTCATAGACCATCACGCCGCCGACGCGCTCGAGACCGACGAAGGCGAAAGTGCGGCCGTTGACCTCACCGACGGCCACTCCCTCGGGCTCGGGACCTTTGTTGTCGCTGCGACTTTCCAGGCTGTCGTTCTCGTCATTGTTCGCGTTGAAGTCCGCGGGCAGCAGCGAGGCGGTGATTTTCTCGAAATCCGCGCCGCTGTCGTAAACCCGGGTGAGATCGCCCTTCTTGCCGACCTTGAAGATCGAGAACGAGCGGGTGCCGAAGGCATGGATTTCCTCATAGAGGCCGTCGCCATCGATGTCTCCGTCCACCGTGGTCACGGTGAGGCGGCCGAGCGCGGCGTTGTCCCTGAGCACCGAGGCGTTCGGGAACACGTCCGGATCCAGTGGCAGGTTGCGCAGGCGCACCTCTTCGGAGAAACCGTCGTAGTCGCGGGCGTCGCCTTCATTGGCGGTGACCAGATAGGTCACTCCGTCCACCTCATAGGAAGCGATGGCGTCCGGAAGGAACATGCCATAAACCGGCCAGTTCTCGATGTTGACGGCGTCGTCGCGGTCGCTGGCGTCGATGGCCGACTCGATGGCATGGTTGATGCGGCCGAGCGGGCTGACCGAGCGGACCTTGGCGCTGTTGAGATCCACCACGGCGATGGCGTTGTTTTCCTGCAGCGAGACATAGGCGGTGCGGCTGTCCTTGCTGATGGTGCAGTATTCCGGTTCGATGTCCTGTGCGGCAGTAGCACCGGGGCCGAAGATGCGGACACCGGCGGCGATCAACTGTTCCTTGCTGAACTTGCGGAAGTCGGCCTCGCGATGGCGGAACCGCCAGCCGAAGCGCGGGTGTTTGGAGACATCGATCACGCTGACCGAGCCTTCCGGATCGATCGAGTAATCGCTGTTCGGTTCGCCTTCGTTGGCGATGACGAGTTTCTTCCCGTTCGGACTGAAGGCGATGTTGTCGGGCAGGAAGCCAACGGTTTCGCTGCCGATCATCCCGCCGTTGGTGTCCATGAAGACGACCAGTCCGCGGAGCGGTTCGTCGGTGCTGGTACGGACTCGGGCCACGGCCACGGCGACCAGGCCGTCGGCAATCGCCACGCTGTTGGGGCTGGCCTCGATGTCGCCATCGCCGAACATCGCCGCGAAGTCGATTTCCTGGATGAGGACGGGATTCGACGGATCGGCCGCGTCGAGTATGGTGACGCTTTCGGAGTTGGCGTTGGTGAAGAAGATGCGCTTCGTGGCCGGATCGAAGGCGGAGATTTCCGCCGCGCTCGCGTCGAACACGCCCGTCGAGTAGTCGCCGATCTTCTTCAGCCGGATGGCGGCCGCCGGAGCTGGCGGGAAGTTCGCGGTGTCGCTGCGGAAGGTCAGGTTCTGGATGCGCGCGTCGTAACCTTGAATGAGGTCGGCTTTGTTATAAGCCGTCGTTTCATCCGGGAAATTCGCCGCCAGGAATTCAGCCAGCGCATCCTGCTCGGAGCCATCCGGCGCGAAGTCAGCCACGCCGGTGGGGGTGGAACCGGGCACCACCAAATCCACACGGTTCACCGCCGGGCCGGCAGGAAACGGGTAACCGTCGCCGCCGCCCGCGAGGAAGTTGAGCGTCACGATGCGGATCGTGTCGGCGGGATCGCCGACCACTTCGCCGTTTTCCACCAGCGGTGAAATCGTCTCGCCACTTTCCTCATCCACCAGGGAGGCGGAAACGATGCGGCTGCCGGCTGGCAACGATTCGTCGAAGGTGAAGCGCAAGCCGGACACCTGCGGGAAGCGACCTTGCGCACCGGAGGCGGCGACGCCGTGTTCGAGCACGGCACGCAGCTCGGCGCGGGTGAGTGTGAGCAGCGAGAGGCCGTTGTTGAAAGCCAGCGACGTCTGGATCGCATTCTGGCTGATGCCACCCTCGGGACGTCCGCTGAGCGGGTTGGCCGCGGGCGGAATGCGCACCGCTTCGACCTCGCCGGCCGGAACGACGACCTCTCCGATCGACGCGCGGATGCCGCCGCCGTTCTTGATCGAGACGATCGTGCCCGGATCGTATTGCTTCGCGACGAACAGGTTGGCGTCGGCGGTCAGATTGCCGAGGTTGGTTTCCTGGGTGCGCACGCCGTCGAGCATGCCCGGACCGCGGTTGCCATTGAGGTATTCGGTGGTGACGCCGAAGAAATTGCCGTCGGTGGCGATGATCTGGTCGCGGATCGCATCGGCGATTTCCTGGATGACCGGATCGACCAGCGCTGCCGCACCGAGGTCGGTCACGCCTTGCGCGTCGGTTGCGAAGGCACCGGAAACCGCGGAGTCATAGGAATTCTTGATCACGCGTCCTTGCGGATCGAAGTCGATGACAAGGCGTCCGACGTACTTGTAGGAACCGTCGGTGTTGACCACCGGCACGTCGTTGCCGTCGAGGTCGGTTTTCCAAATCGGATAGGTGCCCTGCACGCTGTCGCCGTCGCGGGGACGGTCGTTTTCATCGAACAGGCGGGTGTTGGAACCGCCGGCGACGATGATGTCCACGTTGCGCAGCCGCTCGGCGAGCGCCTGCTCGATGGCGATCTGCTGCATGTGGGCGAGCAGGATCACTTTGTTCATGCCTGGGTTGGCGGCGAGCAACGCGTCCACCGCTGTCTGGATCTCGGCGGCCAGCGCGTCGAGTTCGGCAGGTGATGGCACACCGCCGAAGGGGCTGGGGTTCACCGTGATGGAGCCGGGGCTGGAAATAGTGGCAAGCGTGGGAGTAGTGGCACCCACCACGCCGACGAGTTCGCCATTCACTTCGAGCACGACCGAAGAAGTCACCGAGTTCGCTTGCGGGGCGGCGGCACCCGGCACTTCGAGCGGAGCCATGTTGGCGTCCGTCGCGAAACCGAGATTGGCGGAGAGATATGGGAAATTGGCACCCGCGAATGGCGAGCCGCCGATGAGCGCGTTGCTGGCGGAGCCGTCGATCAAGCCGGCGAGCACCGAAGTGCCGAAGTCGAACTCATGGTTGCCCAGCGTGATCGCCTGGAAACCGAGGCGGTTCTGGATTTCGATGTCGGCCACGCCGCCGGTGCCATAGACCGGTCCGGAGGCGTCGAAGAACAGGCCCGGGATGATGGCATCGCCGGACGAGAGGGTGAGCGTGTTCGCCGGCAACTGGTTGCGCAGGGCGTTGAGGACCGCGGAAAACCGCGGGGCGTCGTCCACTGCGGCGGCTCCCGCTTCCTGGTCGGCGGCGTGGAGCAGTTGCAGGGTGAAGGCTTGGAGGTTGCCGGCACAGACCGAAGTCATCGCCAACAGCCCGATCCATTGATTGAGGGGGTGTGGTTTCATAGGCGGCGGCAACTTGAAGCGAACCGGGCCGCTGCAAATGCCGCCATGGCGACAATTTCGCCATGTGACAATACATGATATCTCATCGTCTCCCTATCGTGACGATTCCGTCAGCCGTTCGCCTGCCGCAGGACACTTTGCAAGAGACCGAGGTAATCATTACGACTCATCTCGTAGCAACCGAACTGCTGCAAGTGCGGTGTCATCCATTGCGTGTCGAGCAGCTTGAAATTCCGCTCGCGGAGGTCATCGACGAGCGCGACAAGCGCGACCTTCGAGGCATCCGTCTTCCGGGAAAACATGCTCTCGCCGAAGAACACGCCCGGCAGTTCCACGCCGTAAAGACCGCCTTGCAGACCCTCCGCGTCCCAGCACTCGACGGAATGGGCGTAACCCAGCGCGTGCAGGTGGCAGAAACTCTCCAATATCACATCGTCGATCCATGTCTCCTCGCGTTCCGCACAGGCGAGCATCACCTCGCGAAAGGCGGTGTCGCGACGCACCTCGAAGGGTTTGCGCCTCAGCGTCCGCTTGAGTCCGTGTGGAATGTGGAAACGGTCGTCTAGCGGAATCAGTCCGCGTTTCTCCGGGGAAAACCACAGGATTTCGCCATCGTGCGCCATCGGGAAAATCCCGCGCGCATAGGCGTCGAGCAGCACTCCCGGATGGATGCGTTTCATGAATCCGCGGCCCTGCCGGAAACCACGGCGAAGGCGTTGTGATCGTGAATGCTTTCCTGGTTCACCGCCTTCACCATGAACGAGGCGACGCGATCGTCGGCGCGCAACAGGGCGGCGGCATTGCGCACCACATCCTCGACGAACACCGGATTGTCATAGGCCTGCATCGTCACATGCCGCTCGTCCGGGCGCTTCAACAAGGCGTAAACCGGCGCAGATCCGGATTTCTCGGCGATCTCTATCAGATCTTCGATCAGGATGAAATGCCAGCCGCCGCCCTTGCGCTTCGGCCTCACTTCCAGCGTGAGATACCCGCGCTGGTTGTGCGCCCCATAATCGCTGATCTCCTTGCTGCACGGACACAAGGTGGTGACCGGCACGGTCACGCAAAGTACGAGTTCATCATGCGTGCCGTTCGACGTGCCCTTGAAAACGCAATCGCAGCCGACCTTGGCCGCCGCACCGGTGACGGGTGCCTTCTTGCTGACGAAATAAGTGAACGCCACCTCGATGTGCGCCTCCTCGGCATCGAGCTGGTCTTTCAGATCGTGCAGGATTTCGGGCAGCGTCTGCGAAGTCACCTCGCCCTCGTGCTTGCTCAGCACTTCGAGGAAACGGCTCATGTGCGTGCCCTTGAAATGGTGCGGCAGATGCACCGACATCGAGATCGTGGCGACCGTCGGGAACGGCCTGCCGTCGCGGTCGGTGACGTGGATCGGATAGCGCAAATCGGAAACGCCCACCTGGTCGATGGCGATGCCGCGGGTGTCGGATGTGGCCTGGATGTCGGGAAGCGGTGACTGGGACATGGTTCAACGGGAAGTTTCGTATTCGGCCCACGACGAGGTGGTTTCCCACACCCGCACGCGGACGAGCCGCACAGCGGCGGCAAGCGGATAACGGGCATCGCCGCGCGCGGCGTGGGCGGCGAGCGCGTTCGCGGTATGATCGAAGATCGTCCGGGCCATCACTTCGGTGGTGGGGTCCTGGTTCTGAAAGCCGATGACACGCTCGCCGTAGCGAAGTTTGAAATCCTGATAGGCGGCATCCGCGGTGTTCATGCACATCGCGTGATCGAAGGTGTCCAGCCACTCGCCCACCGCCTCCTTGACGATCTTGAAATCGCAGACCATGTCGTTTTCATCGAGCGCTTCGGCCTCCAGCACGAATTCGACCTTGCGCGTGTGGCCGTGCGGAAACCGGCACTTGTCCGGATGCTTCGAGAGCATGTGGCCGTTCTCGATTTCAAGCGATTTGCAGATGCGGAACATGGGTGGGAAGGTGGCGAAGCCAGAGACCAGAGTCCAGAGCCCAGAGAAGAGCGCATGAAAAGCGCTCCCCTCCAAGCATGCTCAATTCTTCGTCTGGTCTCTGGTCTCTGGTTTCTGGTCTCTGAGCGCAGGCAGCGGCGGGGTTTGACGATAAACGGTCGGATCATCCACTCCGGCGAGCTGAAACGCCTCGCGGCGTTCGACGCAGGTGCCACAGGTGCCGCAGTGGATTTCGCCGCCCTTGTAGCACGACCAGGTTTCGGCGAAATCGACGCCGAGTTCGGCGCCGCGGCGGACGATGGCGGTCTTGTCCATGGCGATGAACGGCCGCAGCAGACAAATGCCGGCGTAGGTCCCGCGCTCCATCGCGGCGGCCATCGATTCCATGAACGGCTCGCGGCAGTCGGGGTAAATCGCGTGGTCGCCCGAGTGCGCGGCGATGACCACCGCCTCCGCTCCGATACTTTCGGCGAATCCAGTGGCGATCGAGAGCATGATGCCGTTGCGGAACGGCACGACGGTTTGCTTCATCGATTCCTCGGCGTAGTGGCCGTCGGGAATTCCGCCGCCTGACCGCAGCAGATCGGACTCGAACAGCCGGTCAATGAAATCGAGACGAATCGTCTGATGTGCGATGCGATGCCGCTCTGCATGAAGTTGCGCAAAGGGAATCTCGCGGACGTTGTGCTTCGAGCCGTAGTCGAACGACAGGCAGGCCACAACCTCGTGAAGGCGCAGCGTGTCGTGAAACGCGACCACCGAATCCATCCCGCCGCTGAGAAGCACGCAGACCTTCATGCTTTTTCCGGATAGGTCGCCTCGGACGTCAACTGGATGCCGCCGCGCGGCGCGAACTCACCGCGGACGATCAACTCCTGTGGTTTCAGCGCTGCGACGAGATCGTCGAGGATGCGGTTGACGATTTCCTCGTTGAACGCCGGTTGGTTGCGGAACGAGGCGAGGTAGAACTTGAGGCTCTTGGTCTCGACGATCGTCTCGCCAGGCACGTAGCGGATCACGATGCGCGCGCTGTCCGGCTGGCCGGTCACCGGGCACAGCGACGAGAATTCCGGGCAATTCAGCGTCACCCAATAGCGTCGACCGGGCCGTTGGTTGGGAAACACCTCCAGCCTCGCCTCCTCCGGAGAGGCGGGCAGACGGCTGTCCGGTTTTCCCAGCAATGACAGGTTCTTGAGATCCTCGCGCGCGGCCATGGCCGGATTCTTGAAATCCCCGCCCCGGCGTCGATCCGAAAAAAGCCGCCCGGCGTGAACCGGGCGGCCAGCAATCGAAAACCGGTGGACCGCAAAGTCAGAAATTGATGCGGGCACCGAGTTCGAAGAGAAAATCGTCGTCCATTTCAAAATCAACGCTCACGCCGCCGTCGCTGAGGCTGGCGTCGTCGTAGTAGATCCAGCGGGCTCCGCCATAAACTTCGAAGTTCGGATTGAAATTGTAGTTCATACCGGCAAACAACTGGCCGACAAAAACCCAGTCGTCATCGGAAATATCGCCCCATCCTCCGCCATCGACGCTGAGATCGACCAGGGCGGCACCCACGCCGGCACCCAAGTAAACGTTGAGATTGCCGGTGAGCGGCCGTTCCAGTTTCACGTTGAGCGTAATCGGCATGATGTCCAGATCGTAGCCGGTGCCGCCGCCGCCCCGCGAGGCCACTGTGGACAGCCCGCTTTCAAGCTCCCCAAGATCGAAACTTGATGGCGGAGGCGGCAAGGGTGGCAGGATGACCGAGATTTCCTGCGGAGTTGGATTCGGCGTTCGGTTCGACCACGAATCATCCTTCTCGGTGTATCCGATTTCGGCGAACAGTGAGACATCCCAGCCACCCAGGTTCCAGCAGGTGTCGGTGCCGATGTGGAAATGATACATTGGCTCCTCGAGTTCCGTCAGATAACCGACGGACGCACCGGTGAACCAGGTAAACAGGCAAGGCTCGGGTGCCGAGGCGGGAGCCACGGCCTCCTTGGCGGACGTGCCGGCGAAAACGGGCATGCTCATGCTCAACAACAGCAGTGGAATCGTTTTCATGGTGCTGCCTGCCTATCAGAAACCGGGAGAGAAGGTAAATCCGCGATCCCACGCGCTCCATGTCAGTAAAATGCGCAATGTCCGCCGGTGGCGGTGAGGCGCAAAAAAGCCGCCCGGATCGCTCCGGGCGGCTGGATACGAAGACGGGGAATTCGCTTCTCAGAAATTGTAGCGGACGCCGAGTTCGAACAGGAAATCATCATCGAGATCAAGATCGAGATCCGTTCCTCCGTCACTCAGATCCGCGTCGTCGAAGTAAATCCAGCGGACACCTCCATACATCTCACACGACGGCGTGAAATTGTAGTTCAAGCCCGCGAATAGCTGACCGACGAAAACCCAGTCGCTGTCATCGAAATCGAAAGGCCCGGCATCGGCACTGAAGTCAACCAACGCCATTCCAAGACCACCTCCGAAATAGGCGCTGAGATTTCCGGCAAGCGGCCTTTCAAGCTTCGCATTGAAGGTGATCGGCATGATGTCCAGATCATAGCCCGAACTGCCGAATCCGGCCGCGGCGAAATCATCCAGAAAATCCTCGATGTCATCCAAATCACCATCGAAGTCATTCAAATTGGGCGGCAGGGTCGTGTTGCCGCCCCGGTTGCTCCAAGAGTCGTCCTTCTCGGTGTAACCGATTTCCAGAAACAGGGCGACATCCCAGCCGCCGAGATTCCAGCAGGTGTCGGTGCCGACGTGCAGGGTGTACATAGGCTCCTCGAATTCCGTCAGATAGCCGACGGATCCACCGGCAAACCAAGTGAAAAGGCAAGGATCGGGTGCAGGTGGCGGCGGAACCACTTCCTTGGCGGATGTGCCAGCGAAAACTGGCACGGACATGCTGAGCAGCAGTAGGGATAGGGTTTTCATAGCATATGCTTTCTACTGACATCCAAAATCCGAGTCAACCGGCAATTTTCCGCATTTTTTGCTCCCCCACCCCGCTGGCGTCCCTATGCGAAAGAAACGCACCCGCCTGAATGGATCAAATCCTGTGACCGGAATTTACGGAACCCTCGATACCGGTCGCACATGGCCAAGGTCCCGAGGGCCGCCAAGTGTATAGTTCCCGCCACGCAGGCGGCCGGGGATCTGAAATGAGTCCCGGACCAAGTGGGGAAAATTCAAAACAGGCGGGAAGCCGCTGGGAGGTGTTCTCGCGAGGTCGGCGAAAAAGGAGCCATTGGACTCCCCAAGTTGTTGATATTGAGAGTGGTACCCCGGCTTGGATTCGAACCAAGGACCAATTGATTAAGAGTCAACTGCTCTACCAACTGAGCTACCGAGGCATTGGGTCCGGACACACCCGCCATCGGGCGTGCGAACGGGAAACACCTAGCAAATGGAATCCGCCATCACAAGCGTCAATTCGCTGCGGGCACATGCGATTTGCATTTTTAAGAAACCCACCGTTTTTCCGGTTGTCAAAATCCGCCGCTCCGCTCTTACTTCCCGCCCGCCCGCCAAAAGGGGTGTGCGTGACAAGGCTCGATAGCTCAGTTGGTAGAGCAGCGGATTGAAAATCCGCGTGTCGCTGGTTCGATCCCGGCTCGAGCCACCACTCTTTCACTTTGAGAGTGTGTGGGGTTATGTGGTTTTGAGGAGAGATGAACCTGCGCAGAAACGAAGCACTCAAGAGGCGGATCAAATCCCGCTCATCCCGCTCACCACGCCGCCACCGGCCCGATCGTCCCGCCTTCGACGAATTCCGACCGGATGAGCATCTCGCGGCGGTCTTCCCGGCCGTTCGCCACGTTTTCCGCCCACCGCACCACCCGCGGCACCCAGCGCCGGGTGTCGGTGTGGATGCGGGTGACCTCCGGCTCGAACCATTCGAATGCCGGATGGTCGTCGAGCGACACCAGCGATACATCCCGCGGCACCACGAGGCCGTTCCCGACTAGAAACTGCTGCGTCGCGAAAAAAAGCGCGGATTCGCTCAATAACAGCGCGGTGGGCGGAGTGTGGCGGAACAGCGAATCGAGACAGCGATGGAAGCCCCATCGGTCGTTTTCCCAATCCGGCAGGTTGTAGGCTCCCACTTCGATGCCTAGCCGTTCGAGTTCCTCCATAAACCTCTGCTCCATCAGCCCCGGCGTCGGTTTCCTCCGCTCCTCGCGCGCCAGCATCACGATGCGGTGGTGGCCGAGATCCACCAATCGCCGCAGGGCTTCCGTCACCGCCGGCGATTTCATGATCGCCAGACTCGCCATGGCTATCCCGTATTGTCTGCCGAACATGGCGAAAGCAGGCACCGCGCTCGCGGCAAACCATTCGAGCACCGGTCGCGATCCGGCGCGGATCACCCAGGCGTCCCCGCCGCACTTTTGCACCATGCGGGCCACCCGGTTCACATCGAAGCCAAGCTCCGTCAACGTCTTGCCCGCGAACTCGACGTGGTGTCCCCGCTCCTCAAGCCGGTGCCGCAGTTCCAAGGTATGCTCGTCGTGCGTGTCATTCTCCTCATACAGCAGGATGCGGATCCGCAGCCCCGTCCTTTTCCTAGAATCCGCCGCCACGATCCGGTTTCTCCGCCGCTCGCCATGCGCTTCGAGAACACCCTCCCGCTTCAAGCTCTCCAGCGCCGCCACCACCGTCTTGGTCCCGACGCCCAGATCCCGCACCAGCCGTGCCACTCCCGGCATTTCTCCCGCCAACCCGCCGCTGCGGATTTCCGCGCGGAGATGAGCCGCCAACTGCTCGACCGCGGACAAGTGTTGAAACGGTTTCATCAGGAAAAATTTTGAGACTCCGGGAGTAACAGCAGCAAGCAAAAAAAGGTTTGCGGACCCACGGGCCAGTGTCGATCAAGCGGATGTCAATTTCCTGAGCTCCGTCACAAACCCTGATCCATTATGAAATCGAAATTTCGGCATTATTCCGCTCCGGCGCTTTTATTGCTTGTGGGCGCTGCCACAACGGCATCGGCATCCGTGCTCATCCCGGTTGATGCGGCTGCTTGGGACCGCGGAGCCGGAGGCGCCAATGGCACGGGCAACGGTGGCCTGCTCCAAACCACCACGCTTGAGGTGGATCTGAATAAAAACAGCCAGCCGGACAATCCGGCTGTATGGACAAACAGCACCGAGGGGTGGCCTGGTGACTTCCAGGGCCAAGACGTGGATTCCCTCACAGGAAAGCCATGGATCGTGTACGATTTGGGTGCCACCTACACAACTTTGGATGTGGCCTACATAATCACCAATGCCGAAGCGAATCGTGGTTTCAAGGACATCGAGATCTATTTCTCCACCGACATTTCATCGAACACGGTCGGCACCTGGGCGAGCATCAGTGGATTGACGGATGGCGCGGCAAATGTGGTGGATTACGACTTCACTGCGGGAGGCTGGACCAAGCTGGGATCCACATTCACGCTGATCGATGCCAACGACGCATTCGGGACGCAACCGCAACCCGCCACGGCGATCGACATCAGCGGAATCACGTCGGCGCGTTATATCGGCATCAGAGGCCTGAACTCTTTCAATGATAATGGCACCAATCCCTTCGGCACGGCCACCGGCCAAAACAGCCGCGCCGGCATCAACCAGATCGCCTTCACCGTCGTTCCCGAGCCCCGCGCCGCGCTGCTCGGCGGCATCGGTCTTCTGATGCTCTTGCGCCGCCGCCGCTGAGCCCGGAAACCCATGGCCACCCCTTCAATCGACTATTTCGCGGCATGGTGACCCCATGTCAGACCACAGGCATTGGTCCCAAATTGCAATTCCGGAGAATTCCCTGCGCCTGCCGACCACTCATGTCCGCCGGCGGCAGGAACCCGCTCTGACGCCATCCCTAACCCCAAGCCATAACCTCAGCTCATGAACAAAAAACAGATCCATTCCATCACCTCGCCGAATCTTGCCGAACGTCAGTCACCCATCCGCATGCTGGTTGCCATTCCTGCCGCGGCCCTGATTTTATCATCCGCCGCCATCGCGCAAACCACTTATTCGTACACGCAGAATGCCGGCGGCGCCCAGCTTTGGGAAGACGCGGCCAACTGGTCAGGCGGCAGCATTCCGGACCCGGTGGCCGGAGACACCATCCAGGCGAATCTGACGATGACCGCCGCGACGTTGCTGGATCTGGGAGCGAATCGCACCTTCGAAGTATGGACCACCAGCCTGCAAGGATTCGGCAGCAAGGATTTCACGATCAACAGCGGACACACCATCACCCTGGCCGGCACGACGCCCACGATCACCGTCAACGGAGGCAACGGGACCATCCTGCGCATGGAAAACGCGGTCGTCGGTTCGGCCGGTTTAAGGAAGAACGGCTCACACACCCTTATTCTCAACAATGCCGCCAACAGCTTCAGCGGCGGGATCGAACTGGCCGCCGGAACCCTGGAGGTTGCCTCGGATGGAGCCTTGGGTGCTGCAGGCAATGACATGACTATCTCCGGCAACTCCACGCTCAACCTTGCGAACAACATGACGATGGCCCGGGACGTGTTGCTGAACAGCGGCACCACGTTGACCTTCAGGGCAAGTGTCGCCTCGACCATCAGCGGCGCGGTAACGGGAACCGGCGGGATCGACATGAACCCTTCGGGATTCGGCTCTCAGTCCGTGACCCTGTCCAGCACGGCCAACACCTTCACAGGCGCGATCAAGGTCGGGGGTGACGCCACACCCACCCTCACGGTCAACAGCCTGGCCGACAGCGTCAACTCCCTTGACCTCAGGGTCTCCAACAAAGGAGACACCAAATTCATCTGGGGCGACGGGGCGAACTCGGCTCTCGTCCTCAATGACCGGCAAGTGATCCTTTCCGGAAACCAGACCAGAAGTCACGTCATCGAGAACGCCAATGCCGATGCCAACAACACGGTGACCATCGACAAGGACCTATCCATCACCAGCACGACCAACCGGAAGCTGGTGCTGGGAGGAATCAACGAGGGCGACAACACGATTGCCGGCGTCATCCCCGACGGAGTTCTCAGCGGCGATCCTCCTGTTGGCTTGACTTCGCTTGAGAAGACAGGTTCCGGCACATGGACCCTATCGAGTAACAACACCTACACGGGTGCCACCACGGTCACGGCTGGAACGCTCCTGGTAAACGGCAGCACCACCGCCAGCAGCACGGTCAATGTGAATGGCGGCACCCTCGGCGGCACCGGCACCGTCGGTGGCGGCGTGACGGTGAACTCCGGCGGCCTGGCCCCGGGTGCATCGGCCGGAGTGCTGACCATCGGTGGCGACCTCGACATTTCGGGCGTGGCCGGAGACGAGACGGGCGCGCTCGTTTTCGAACTCGGACCGATTGGCTCCAGCGACAGGGTCAACGTGATCGGCGCGCTGGACATCGGCACCGAACTGCTGCGTTTCAGCGACTTCACCTTCAGTCCGCTAACCGGCCTGGAAAACGGAACCTACACGCTCATCAGCAGTTCGTCGCTGACGACCTCGCTGGATACCACACCCGCGAATCTGACCGGAACCGTGGGCACCGGTACGGGAACCATTGCGATCAGCGGCAACAACCTCGTGCTGCAAGTCAGCGGGATCAGCGGCGGCCCCACCGACCCCTACGACATCTGGGCCAACGGCGGCGAACTCTTCGGCGACGATGCCAACGGCGACGGTGTGAGCAACGGCCTCGCCTTCCTGCTCGGCGCTTCGGGGCCGAACGAGAACGCCCTCGGCCTTCTGCCCGCCGTCACCGAAACTGCTGGCGGTCTGGTCATGACCTTCAGCATGCTGGATTCCGCCAGCCGCGGCACGGCAGCACTCAGTGTCGAGCACAGCGGCGACCTCGGCATCGGCGATCCGTGGGAAGCGGCTTCGGTGCCCGACTCGGACAACACCGTCAACGACGTGGTTTTTGACATCGAAGGCAGCGGCACGCTCGATGTGGAAGCCACGATCCCGCTTGGCAAGGCGGTCGATGGCAAACTCTTCGGCCGCCTGCGCGCGGAAAATCCGTAACAGTGAACACCCAACAGTCTTTCCGCCCAATATATGAACCCAATCCGCTCCCACATTCCGCGCCTTTGCGTCATTCCACTGGCCTCACTCATGGCCATCCTTCCGGCCACCGCCGCCGACAAGCCCGTCAAGGTTTACATCCTCGCCGGCCAGTCGAACATGGTCGGCATCGGCCAGGTGGATGGCGGCGGAGTCCGCTGGGGCAAGGAATTCACCGACGCGGTGCTTTCGTTGTATGAAGGCACACCGGACGCGGCCGCCGACCATGACAAGATGAAGCCGGTGAAAACCGTTTCGCTCGAGAACTTTGGAGGAGTGAATGCCGAGCCGTATCCGAATGACGGCGTTGCGGTCGTTCGCGGCCAGGTCGAGATGCCGGTGACGGGCATTTTTGAATTCCGTCCGGGCTATGGCGCGTCGGAAGAGTGCGTCATGTGGGTTGATGGAACAGAGGTCCATCGCAAGGAACCCGGCAAACAGGCAGTCCGCAAAGCCATCAAGTTGGAAGCCGGGAAAAAAGTGCCGTTCAAAGTCGTCCATCTGAACGACAAGGGCAACGCCCTCGGTTGGTATGCCCGCATGGACATTCCCGGCACGCTCAAGACGCTGGTCAATCACGACGGCAAGTTCAAATACCTCGTCGATGACAAGGGCGGGTTCGTGCCGCGCGACGATGTCTGGTACAAAGGCGTGGTCACCGCCACCGCCGACAAGTGGCTCGACATCGGCTGCGGCGCGTCTCCTAACAGCATCGGACCGGAACTGGGCTTCGGCCACATGGTCGGCAATCTCCACGACGAACCCGTGCTCATCCTCAAGGCCAGCCAGGGCAACCGCTCGTTGAGCTGGGACTTCCTGCCTCCGGGATCGGAGAGCTTCGAGCACACCGACGCGGAAGGCGTGACATGGGTGTATGCCGGATACAAACAGTCGCCGGACCGTTGGAAAAAGGGAGAAGAGCCGAAACCGATCGAATGGTATGCCGGAAAACAATACGACGACTGCTTCAACGCGGCAAAGGAAGTGCTGGCCGATTTCGAAGGGAAGTTCCCGCACTGGAAAGGCCGGGGTTATGAAATCGCCGGATTCGGCTGGTGGCAGGGACACAAGGACGGCGGCGAACAGGGCAAGGGCAGCGCAGGTGCCCATGCCGTGCGCTACGAACACAACCTGGCCTACCTGATCAATACGCTGCGCAAGGAATTCAACGCGCCCAATGCTCCCTTCGTGGTCGCCACCTGCGGCTTCAACGGCGGCGAAGGCTGGGAACCCGGCAGCAGCGCGGACACCATCTTCAAGGCACAGATGAATGTCGGCGATCCCGCCAAGCATCCGGACTTCGCCGGCACGGTCAAGTCGGTCGATACCCGCCCGTTTTACCGCGCCCCCGAGGTCTCCCCGCGCAACCAGGGCTTCCACTACCACGGCAATGCCGAGACCTACATGCTGGTCGGCGAGGCGATGGGCAAGGCGATGGTGGAGATGCAAAAGAAGTAAAACAGAAACGAGCAGTCATGAATCCATCAAGACCTTCATCCATTTCACGCCGCAACATCCTGCATGCCGCCGCGTCACTCGGTGCTCTCGGCGCCGTCGGCTCGCTGGCCCGTGCCGAAGCGCCATCCCGAAACAAGCCCACACTCGAAAAAGAGGCGGTGATTCTCTTTCAAGGGGATTCCATCACCGACGACGGTCGCAAAAAGGAAGTCCTTGAGGCCAACGACAACAAGGCGCTCGGCCGCGGCTATGCCGCGATGATTTCCGGACAAGTCCTGCTTGCGAACCCCGGCATGGAGTTGAAGTTCTACAACCGCGGCATCAGCGGCAACAAGATCCCCGATCTGGCAGAGCGTTGGGAGCAGGATGCGGTGACCTTGAAACCGGACATCCTGAGCATCCTGGTCGGCATCAACGATCTCTGGCATACCGTTGCATTTGGCAGCAAATACAAGGGCACCATCGATGACTACGAATCCGGCTACCGCGCCCTGATCGAGCGCTCGCAAAAGGAGATTCCCGGTGTCCGGATCGTGATTTGCGAGCCTTTCACCCTGCGCGACTGGCCGGAGTTCGACCCCTACCGCGCGCGGGCCGGAAAGCTGGCCGATGAGATGAACCTCACCTTCGTCCCATTCCAGTCGCTGTTCGACGAGGCGGTGAAGTCCGCTCCCGCCGAATTCTGGCTGTGGGACGGCATTCATCCAACCGCCGCCGGACACTCCATCATGGCCAACAAGTGGCGCGAGGTGGTGGGAGTCTGAGCAAGCCGTGTTCCGCCATCCTTTTCCCGTTCCACAAACCCGACTTGTGCATTGCCCATGAAAAAATCCGCTCCGGTCCTCGTGACCCTGGTGTTGCTCTCCGCTATCGCATCCATTTCACTCAATATCCCGGAACGGGTTTCCTCCAAGCCCAATATCGCCAACCACGCCACAGCGGCCGATTCCGAAGACAGGCAGCGCCTGTCAGATGGACGGCCCGAAACACACCGGCCCGGTCGCCCCACCCCCCTTTCCTGGCGACCGCCGGAGGTATTTGCCAAAGCCGGGGCACCCGCGCCGTCACGCGTGTTTCCACGCGGCATGAACGCCACACGGAGATATCCGGAACCCGTGAACCGCAACATCGAACCGGATCTCTCGTCACGCAGCCCATCGATTCTTGCGAAGTCGCCGGAAGACGGCCGCCTCCACCTGCTGCCGGAGGAAATCGATGAGCACACGCTCGCCGCCGCGCGCATGGTGTTTGATCCCACCTCTCTCGATCGCATCGTGGACGGCACCACTTCGCGCCTGCTCGCCCCCACTCTCACGGATGAAGTGCTGACGCTGGATTTCCAGAACATCAAAACCCGCACCGCCACCACCCACACGCTGCAAGGAAATGTCGCCGGTGAGGAAGCCACCAGCCTCGTCCAAATCGTCTATCACGACGGAATCCTGCACGGCACCGTGATGCGTTATGACAAAAACGAGGAATTCGAATACCGCATCCTCGCCGACGGACACATGATGGTGCGGCAACTGGACCACTCGACCATGACGGGCGGTTGCGGCACCTGCTCGGGCGAAATCATGGCGGATGTGGTGGATGAGTCATCTGTCGGTGGCGTCGACAAGTATGACTTCGCCAGCGAGTCGGACGGTCCGGTTGCCAATGACACTTCCGGATGGCGGACCATCGACGTGACCGTCGGCTACACGATCGAGGCCCGTCTCGCCGATGGCGGCCACTCGCAGATCGAGGCACGCATCATCGCCTCGGTGGACCGGATGACGCTGGCCTTCGCCAACAGTGCCATCACGGATACCGAACTCATGCTGCTCGGCACGATTGAAGATCCGGATTTCGTGGAACATGAATCGACGAAAGTATTCGATGCCCATTCCAAACTCAGAAATCTGACGGACGGGCACCTGGAAACCGTCACCGACTTCCATCATCAGCTCGGGAGCGACTTGGCCAGTATCATTGTCTCTTCAGCCCAAACCGGAGGAGTGGCCGGAGTCGCGACCTCCGGAAGCTGGAGTTCGGCCAACGCCCGATCACAAATGACCTCGGGTCAAATGACCTTTGAGCACGAGCTGGGGCACAACCTCGGCTGCGCCCACGCCTGGGGCGACACCTCGGAAGGAAATACCGGATCCAACATGGGTTGGCGGTTTCAGGGCACCAGTGGCACGAGATACACCACCATCATGGCCTACAATATTTCCAGTTGGGGGGGGCGTATTCCCTACTTCTCCAATCCCAATTTGCTTCACCCGGATGGCAATGTGCCCACCGGAGCTGTGGCCGGTTACGACGCCACCAACGATCCGACGGTCGATCCGGCGTTGAAGCCGGGCTATGATGGCTCTGTCCTGACCCGTGGGGCCGATAACGCCAGCACCATTGATACGGGTGAAGGCAATGTCACCTATGGTGCCACGGTCGCCGCCAACCGGGGCACCCGCACCGACTTTGAGATCCTGGCGCCCGCCGCTTCCGCCCAATGGGAAAAAGGCACCACCCAGACGATTTCCTTCAACGGTGGCGACATGGATGACTTGGCCGCGATCCATCTCTACAAGGGCGGCGTGCCGCACACGACCCTGGCCAGCGACACAAACCCCGCCACCCACCGGAACTTTGCCTGGGAAATTCCTTTCGGCCTGCCGGACGGCACCGACTACATGATCCGAGTCGAGCTCAACCGCAATGGCAGCACGCTCTTTGCCGACAGTGGCATCTTCGAGATTTTCAGCAATCTGCCTCACGTTGATGCGGCATCCGCACCCGCCGTCCCTGCGGACATCGGCCAGGTCTCCAGTCTGATGCTTACCTTCAATGTGCCGATGAACCCGGCCACCTTCGATGCGGGCGCGGATATCGTCTCCTTCATCAACCCACAGGGCACTTCGCTACTCGGCACGATCACCGGTGCCTCCTGGTCGGCGGGCGACACGGTGCTGACGATTCAGTTCACCCCGCCTTCGCTGCAAGGCAGCTATCAAATGGCGATCGGCCCGGACATCGAAGACACGGCGGGCAACAAGATGGACCAGGACGGCGATGGCACCACGGGCGAAACCATCGAAGACCACTACACCGCGACCTTCCACGTCAACCCGCCGCTGATCCGCTACGACAACATGGACACCGACCCGGGCTGGACCTTCAGCGACAACAACCCGACCGATGGTTGGGCCTGGGGGCAACCGACGGGTGGAACCGGATACGGCCCCTACGGAATCGTCGATCCAACCTCCGGCTACAACGGAGCCAATGTGATCGGCTACAACCTCAACGGCGACTACGAGCGCGGCATCACCTCCACCCGCTGGGCCACCACCCCCGCCATGGATTGTTCCAATTATGAAAATGTTCGCCTGCGTTTTCAGCGCTGGCTGGGCGTATACTATGGTTCAACCGTTTACGGCGGAAGCACCGGGGACAATGCTTACATCGAAGTGTCAAATAACGGCACGACCTGGACTCCGGTCTGGCACAACACCAACTCGCGGGCCAACACGGCCGCCTGGGTGGAGGTGGAATACGACATCTCCGCCGTGGCCGACGGCCAATCCACCGTTTATATCCGATGGGGCATGGGCAGGACCAACAGTTCGCTCAACGACGATTCCTGCGGCTGGAACATCGATGAAGTGATCGTCCATGGCGACTACACCGCCCCGGCGAACACGTTTTCCAACTGGATCGACGGCAAAACCGGTGTCGATGGCCAGACCGGTGTCGGGGACGACCCTGACGGCGACGGCAACGGCAACGGCGTCGAGAACTTCTTCGGTACCGAACCGGGGGTCTTCTCCCGCGGTCTCGTCGCGGTCGCCGCCAGCGGCAACACCTTCACCTTCACCCACCCGCAGAGCACTCTGGCCGACGACCTCGTCGCGGCCTACCGCTGGTCCGCCGACCTCGCCGGTTTCCATGGCCACGGCGAGGCGGACGCGGGAACCACCGTGAGTTTCTCCACCCAGACCGACACTCCGGAAACCGGCATGACCACCGTCACCGCCACGGTCACCGGCAACCCGCTGGAGCGACTCTTCGTCATCGTCGAGGTCAAGCCGGAGTGAGGCGGCCGGTGCGCCGGCCCGCACACACGATGCGGTTTCATGGCACAAACTGAGACTCCGAAAGTAACAGTAGAATGAAAAAATCCGCTTGCCAGCTTGTGCCACCCAAGGATCTTGGATGCGCATATCCCATCTCCCGTAACGAGATCATGAAAACCCCTGTTTCCGCCCGATTTGCCGCGACAGCCATCTTCGCCGGTCTGTCACTTTCCGCCCACGCTGCGACGGTTGTGCCGATCACCGAAGTTTACGCGCACAACGAATACTCGAACTTCACCCAGGGTGAGGATGACATGATCAACGGGTCGGGAATGACCTATGATCCGGGCACAGGACCCGTCACGATCGGCGAGGCAGGAGATGCCGGTTGGCCAGCCATCGGCGGTCATCCATCCGGTTGGACAACAACCAGCAGCCAGTATCAATCCGAGTGGCAGAGCGGCAAACTGTTGAGTGGCGCGACCAACTCGAAGATCGGCTGGGCCGCATTTGATCTCGGCAGCGTTACAACCGGCTTGGATGAGCTTTATATTTGGCACATCCGGGAAAACACCGGACGTGTGGCCGCAACATACAATGTTTATGTCGCATCGACTCCGACTGTCTCCCTGAGCCATGGACCCGACAACACCAGCACGGCCATCGATTACGATTTCTCAAGCGGTGGATGGACGTTGATCACCAGCGAAACTGGTTCATATCGCGGATCTTCCGTCATCGACCTCGGTGAAGTCGCCGGCCGCTACATTGGCATCGAGATTCTCACCAACAGCGGAGATGCCAATCGTGTCGGCTTCGCTGAAATCGGCATCACCGCCGTCCCCGAACCCCGCGCCGCGCTTCTCAGCGGCCTCGGCCTGCTCGCCCTGCTACGCCGCCGCCGCTGAGCATCCGGACACTCTATTTCCAACCCATGCGGATGAATTGTAGCGGCGGTTTGTAACCGTCGCTATTTTTTAACGCCTGACAGACAGGAAACACCTCACCACATCCCCTTTTCCACAAATCATGAAATCCCTCCCCACCATCCTCGCCGCGCTTGCCGGCCTCACGCTCGTCGCCAGCGCCGGCACGCTTCCGATCACCGCGGTTTCCACCCACAACAACAAGGACAACTTCGGCGGCAACATGCAGGACCTGATCAACGGCTCCGGCATGAACGGCGTGGTTTACCCGAACGACCAGATTTCGTGGCCGCCCGCGACCGACCCTGCGACTTGGACCAACGACAGCACTTCCTACCGCGACGAATGGCAGTCCGGCGACCTGCTTGCGGGTGCCGAAAACCCCACCAACGGCAAGATCGGCTGGGCGATCCTCGATCTTGGTTCGTCCCAGGCCGGCTTGGACAAGCTCCACGTCTGGCACCTCCGCGAGAACTCGGCGCGCGTCGCCACCAACTACAATATCTACTTGGCCGAAACGCCAACCGCCTCCATCCCCGCCAGCCCGACCGGCAACAGCTCGGTCGATTACGATTTTGCCAGCGGCGGCTGGACCTCCACCGCCACCGGGTTGGTGGGTACTTACCGCGGCAAGCAGGCAATCAACCTCGGAGGCTCGACCGCCCGCTATATCGGCATCGAAATCATCACGAACGCCGGCGATACGACCCGTGTCGGATTCTCCGAGTTCGCCGTGACCCAGGCCACGGCCGACAACGACCCGCCGACACTGGTGGACATCTCCGATGACCAAGCCGGCGGCTCCGTGGAGGTTGGAACCCGCGTCACCTACACCGTGACCTTCAGCGAGGACATGAACGCGAGCACGGTCACGTCCATCGACTTCGACAACGCCGGAACATCCTCCATCGAGTTCGGAGCCATCACCGAAACCTCCCCCGGCGTGTTCACCGTCAAGGTCACGCCGACCACGACCGGCACGCTCCGGCTGCGAGTGCCGACCACCGCCTCGATGACCGACCTCGCCGGCAACCCGCTCGACAACGATCCCGCCATCCTCGACGACGAAACGATCAACGTCACCGCGGACGTCACCGCACCAACCCTCACGAGTATCGTCGATGACCAGGGCGGCGGGCCGGTCAATGTCGGCAGCATCGTGATCTACACCGTCACCTTCAGCGAGGACATCGACGCCTCCACGGTGAGTTCCGACGATTTCAGCAACGCGGGAACCTCCAACATCACCATCGGTGCGATCGCCGAGATCTCCCCGGGCGTGTTCACCGTCGAAGTCACCCCGTCCGACGAGGGCACGCTGCAACTGCAGATTCCAACGACCGCCTCGATCACCGATGCGGCGGGTCTTCCGCTCGACAACGATCCGGCGCTCCTCGACGACACGATCCTCACCGTGCAGATCGGCAGCGGCTCCGCGGTCTTGGAAATCGTCGGCCTCACCGGTTCCCACGGCGGCGACCAATACGCCAACGGCATGGTTTCCCTGACCAACGGTTCGGGCATCACCAAGGCCGATCCCGGCGATCCGTCCACTTGGACCTTCAATGGCAGCGGCTATCAGGACGAATGGATGGCCACCTACCTCAAAGTCAGCGGCACGGTCACTCCGGGGCTCAATGGCAAGGTCGCGTGGGCCTGTCTCGATTTCGGCTCGAAGACCCCGCTCGGGTATCTCTATCTGTTCAACACCAACTACTCGGGCGGCGTTTCCGGCACCGACCAGTTCAACCTCTACTATGCCGATTCGCCTGCCGTCGCCCTGCCCGCGCAGCCGGCCAAGGGCACCTACTCGACCACCGGCCTCAGTCCGCAGGGCGACTACGATTTCAGCGGCGGCGGCTGGACCTTGTTCAACACCTCCGGCCCCCTGAACGCCAACATCGCTGACGTCACCGCCATCAACCTCCCCGGCGTTTCCGCCCGCTACCTCGCCATCGAAATCCTCTCCAACCAGGGCGATTCCGCCGGTGGCGGACGCGTCGGTTTCGATGAAATCGCGGTCACCGCCGCCCCGCTGGACAGCGATGGCGACGGCATGCCCGACGATTTCGAGCTGGCCTACACCACTCCGCCGTCCGCCACCGCGCTCGATCCGAACGGCGATCCCGAAAATGGCGGTCTTGGCGATGGCCTGACCAACCTGCAGGAATACCAACTCGGCACCAATCCGCTGCTGGCCGATACCGATGGCGACGGACTCGACGACGGCCCCGAAGTCGCCGGTGCCGGCAACCGGCCGCCAACCGACCCGCTCAATCCCGACACCGACGGCGACGGCTTGAGCGATCTTGCGGAATCCAACACCGGTGTCTGGGTCAGCGCCGCCGATCCCGGCACCGACCCCACCAATCCCGATACCGACGCCGATGGACTCAGCGACAGTGTTGAAACCAACACGGGCGTTTATGTGAGCGCCACCGACACCGGCACCAGCCCGCTCAATCCGAACAGCGACGGCGACAACGCGGACGACTGGTATGAAGTCGCCATCATCGAGAAGAATCCGGCCCTCGGAAATCCGCCCAACTCTCCGAACGACCCCGCGCTCCAGCCGAACATCCCCTACCCGCTGCCCGCACCCAACCCCGCGGACACCGGCGTCACCAACAAGCCGGTCAAGGTCTTCATCATGTCCGGCCAGTCGAACATGGTCGGGTTCGGCCAGATCGGCGGCACCAAGCCCGGCACCCTCCAAACCATCACCAGAACCGAAAACAAGTTCCCCAACCTGCTGAACGGATCCGATTGGTCCACCCGCAACGACGTCTATTACCGCGGCGTGGTCAGCGACGAAGGCAACGGCCCGCTCCGCGCCGATGTCGCCGGAAGCAGCATCGGACCCGAACTCGGCTTCGGCCAGGTTATGGGCTGGTCTCTCGACGAGCCGGTACTGCTCATCAAGACATCGGTCGGCAACCGCAGCCTGCTGTGGGACTTCGCCGCACCCACCACGCCGTCGTTCGACTACACCGATGGCTACACCTACGCCGGATACGGCCAGGCACCCAACCGCTGGCTCACCGCGAGCGGCGCGCCCTCGCCCTTCATCTGGTATGCCGGCAAGCAGTTCGACGATTGCTTCAAGAAGGAAAGCGACATGGGCCTGCTCACCTGGCAGACCGGCCTGGAATACCAGCGTGGTGGCAACATCGGTTCCCAGGTCCGCCACAACGGCGTCGAATACCTCGCCAAGGTCACCCACATCTCGGCCCCGGAATCCGAGCCCGGTGTCGGTGCCGAATGGCAGACTTATTGGAGCGTTTATTCGGTCTTCAACGCCGCCGACGTGCTTGACGACTTCGCCTCCGAATATCCGCAGTGGGCCTCACAGGGATTCGAAATCGCCGGCTACGTCTGGTGGCAGGGTTACGGCGACCAGGGAGAACCGGCCGCCACGCTTTACCGGGAAAACATGGCCCGCTTCATCACCCAGATCCGCGCCTACTACGAAAACCGCTATCCGGCGCAGACCAACCCGAACGCGCCCTTCGTGCTCGCCACCCTCGCCGCCGATGGCGGCTGGAACAATCCCAGTGCGGGAGCGGCCAAAGTGGCCCAGGCCCAGCTCGACGTCGCCGGTGATGTTCCCAACGTGAAAACCATCGAGGCCCGCGGCTTCTGGCGCGATGTCAGCGAGTCACCGGGCAACCAAGGTTTCCACTACAACTGGAACGCCGAAACCTACATGCTCGCCGGCGACGCCCTCGGCCGCGCGATGGTCGAGTTGCAAGGAAATGTCACGCCTCCCGGCGACAACACCTTCGCCGACTGGATCGCCGGCAAGCCCGGAGTCAATGGCCAGACCGGCGTCGATCAGGATCCCGATGGCGACGGCATCGACAACGGCGTGGAAAACTTCTTCGGCACCGCGCCCGGAGTGTTTTCCCAAGGCATGGTCGCAGGTGCCGCAAGCGGCAACACCTTCACCTTCACCCACCCGCAAGGCACTTTGGCTGACGACCTCGTTGCAGCCTACCGCTGGTCCGCCGATCTCGCCACCTTCCGCGGCCACGGCGAGGCGGACGCGGGCACCACGGTGAGCTTCACCACCCAGGCGAACACCCCCGAAACCGGCATGACCACCGTGACCGCCACGGTCACCGGCACTCCGGTGGCGCGGCTCTTCGTGATGGTCGAGGTCACCTCGGAGTGAGTCCTCGAACACGCCAGGCAAGGCAAGTTACAAAGCAGATGGAACGGCCGACCGCTGCCACAGGCAGCGGTCGGCCCCCAATTTTCAAGGCTCTCCGTCAGTTTTGCTGGAGGGATTGAGCTCTGAGCTTGAGAAAAAGGTAGTCGAGATTGCTCACGCCACATGAGCGGTGGATCAAGCGGGCG